>JAYVUA010000120.1:0-75144 GCA_043788255.1 Anaerolineales bacterium
GAAGTTGAGAGAATACTTGAAAGCCCGATTCATGAGATGCGGGTTGGCGCGGTCAGTATTATGGATTTTCAAGCGCGCAGTAAAAAGACAACTGAAGCACGCAAAAAAGAATTGTTCGAAATGTATATCCGCCGCCATGACCGCATCAATACCTGGGATCTGGTAGACCGCAGTGCGATTTATGTGGTTGGCAGTTATTTGTTTGATAAATCACGTAAAGTTTTGTATAAACTGGCGCATTCTAAAAACATGCCTGAACGCCGCACGGCGATTGTCGCTACGCTTTATTTTATTAAAATGAATGACGTGGAAGATTCTTTCAAGCTGGCGGAAATAATGCTGTATGACAAAGAGGAGTTAGTCCACAAAGCAAATGGCTGGGCGCTGCGTTTTGCAGGTGACAAAGATAAAAAGAAGTTGGTGAAATTTTTAGATAAACATGCAAAGACCATGCCGCGTGTGACTTTAAGATATGCGATTGAAAAATTTGATAAAAAACAACGTGAACATTATTTAAAATTGAAAGACGAAATATGAAAAGTATTCAGTATGTGGTTTTGCTACGCGGTATCAACGTCGGCGGAAAAAACATCATCAAGATGATAGATTTGAAGGCTTGCTTTGAATCACTTGGGTTTTCCAATGTGGTCACATACCTCCAAAGTGGAAATGTTTTGTTTCAATCTGATTCTAAAGATAAAGAAGGATTGACCAAGAAAATTGAAGCAGGGCTTTCTAAAACTTTTAAGTATCAAGCAAAACTTGTGATTATTTCGCAGAAAGAATTTAGTGATATTGTTCAAGAAGCTCCACGCGGATTTGGCAAAGACCCAGAAATGTATCGTTACGATGTGATTTTTTTGAAAGAACCATTAACTTCAAAAGAAGCGATGAAAAGCGTGAAAAAAAAAGAAGGTGTAGATTCTGCTCACGCTGGGAAAGAGGCGCTTTACTTTTCCCGTCTCATTAGCAAAGCTTCATCAAGTTATTTGACAAAAATTATCGGATTGCCTGTTTATCAAAATATGACGATTCGTAATTGGAACACAACTTCCAAACTTTTAGAAATGATGAAAAAGGAGTAACTATGGCAAAGACAAATTTTCAATCCATCGACGAATACATTGCGGCTTGCCCTGAGCAATCACAAAGTTTTTTACGAACCATTCGCAAAACAATCAAAGCGCTTGCACCAAAAGCAAAACAAAAGATCAGTTATCAAATTGCCTGTTTTGAATTAAATGGGAAGAATTTAATCCATTTTGCAGGCTGGAAGAGTCATGTTTCGATGTATCCGACTCCAGCTGGTTCTGAAGCCTTCAACAAAGCAATATCGAAATACGCAGGCGGAAAAGGCACAACTAAATTTATGTTAGATGAGCCGTTGCCTTTGAAGTTGATTCAGCAAATTGTGAAGTATCGAGTTGCTGATAATTTGAAAAATGAAAAGAAAAATGACCTCACCCCAACCCTCTCCTAAAAGGAGAGGGAGTAAAACTAAAGGAGAAAATAAAATGAGCAAGATTACCCCGTTTTTATGGTTCGATACACAAGCCGAGGATGCAATGAATTTTTATGCCTCCGTTTTCAAGAATTCCAAGGTTGGCGATGTTTCCCGTGGACCCGATGGGAAAGTCTTTACGGTTAACTTCCAACTCGAAGGGCAGGACTTTATAGCGTTGAACGCGGGACCGAATTTTAAGTTCAATGAATCCATTTCGATGTTCGTTAGTTGTGAAGATCAAAACGAGGTGGATTATTTTTGGAACAAACTGATAGCCAATGGCGGCGAAGAGAGTCAGTGCGGCTGGTTGAAAGATAAATATGGGCTGTCGTGGCAGATTATCCCGAAGCAGTTAGGCGAGTTAATGGGCGACCCCGACCCTGAAAAATCTGGGCGGGTGATGCAGGCCATGTTGAAGATGCAGAAGATCATTGTCGCTGATTTGCAGAAGGCGTACGCCAACGATTAAAGCGAAACCCAGTGCCTAAGGACAAAACAATGAATCCTATTTCGAGAAAAATTATTGTACTTGAGCATATCTCTTTAGATGGTGTTATACAAGCGCCAGGCGGTCCAGAGGAAGATACCAGCGGCGGTTTCGTACATGGCGGTTGGATTGCGCCATTTTCCGACACGGCTCTTGGAACGGCTCTGAGAAATCAGATGAACTCGTCCTTTGACCTGCTGATCGGGCGCAAAACCTTTGACATTTGGGCGCCGTACTGGCCACACCATGCGGACATATGGCCGGGTGTCAATATGGCGACCAAGTATGTTGCCTCAAATACCATCACGTCTAGTGAATGGAAACCGTCTGTGTTTTTAAGCGGAGATATTGCAGAAAAAGTTGCCAGAATCAAGCAACAACAGGGACCAGATCTCCACGTTTGGGGAAGTGGTAATCTTGTTCAAACACTTATTAAGCATGATCTGGTGGGTGTGTTCTGGCTGATGATTTATCCGATAACGTTGGGCAGTGGGAAGCGGTTGTTTTCGGATGGCACGATTCCGATGGCGTTCAAGGTGACGGATAGCTTGGTCACTTCGAGCGGCGTCATGGTGGTAAATTATGAACGTGCGGGTGCAATCACAATGCGAGCTGCTGCGTGAGGAGTTTTACCAATGAATAACAAATCTAATAACCGTATTTTTGGAATGAAGTTTGCAGACGTATACCCACTCTATGTTCAAAAAGCAGAACGAAAAAACCGTACAAAAGCAGAAGTGGATCAAATTATTTCGTGGTTGACTGGTTACAACCAGACAGAACTGCTACGGCAAATCAAACTCGGAAATAGTTTTGAAACTTTTTTTGCGCAAGCACCTGTGATGAATCCAAATCGTATCCTGATTAAGGGTGTGGTGTGCGGCGTTCGTGTGGATGAAATTGAAGATCCGCTGATGCAAAAAGTTCGTTATTTAGACAAGTTGATTGATGAACTGGCAAAGGGAAAAGCGATGGAAAAGATTCTGCGATAGGAAACTGCTGCGCTACTTTTGGACTTTTGCGCGTTCATCGTCCCATAGTTTTGCAAATCGTTCAAAAACATCAGCAATGATCTCCAGTTCGCTTTCAGAGTAACTGGAGATCAATTCGTCTTGAGCCTTACGCGCCGACTCAAACCATGATGCGGCTTTTTCTGCGCTCGATTTTGCGGGAGAGATCAGAGTCCCGCGGCGGTCATCGGGATTAGGTCGGCGTTCAATTAATCCAGCCTTTTCGAGCCGATCAAGCATGGCGGTCGTTGCGCCAGACGTGAGACCTGTAAACCTGGAAAGCTCAGACGGTGTGGCAATTCCTTTTTGGAATAGCAGCCTGAGACATTCCATGTCGGTTACGTTGAGTCCCGCCCATTCACTCATCGCGTTTCGAAATAGTGTCAAATTAACGCCATAATCCCTGACTGCCATCAAGGCTCGTTTCTTTAATTCTGGTTTTGTTGATTTGGTCATAGAAATATACCCTTGACATTGCCTTTATTTTGAAGTATCTTTATTATAAAGATAAATTGGTTTCTATGCAAGTGTCAAAACTACCCAGGAGATTATTATGAGCCCAAAGACAGATACGAAAAAATTCACTAAGGCATCCAGTGAAGGATTCACAGCCGACGAAAAAGCTGCGATGAAGGCTCGCGCTCAAGAGATAAAGGCGGAAGCGCGTGCGGGCAAAGATAGAACGGAAGGTGAAAAAGCCATCCTTGCAGCAATTTCTGGGATGAAAGACCCAACGGATCGTTCAATGGGGAAGAGGATCCATGAGATCGTTACAGTTGCTGCGCCGAGCCTCATGCCGAAAACCTGGTATGGCATGCCCGCTTATTCCAACGAAGATGGAAAGGTCATCTGCTTTTTTCAGGCCGCGAGCAAGTTTGGTGTTAGGTATGCAACGTTTGGGTTCCAACCCGATGCGAAACTGGACGAAGGTAATATGTGGGCTGCTTCTTTCGCATTGATCAAGTTGACGGCTGCTGAAGAGGCAAAGATCATCACGCTCGTGAAGAAAGCACTGCGCTAATACTTTGTAAGATGTATAAGAAACCAAACATCAAGTAAGACCTCAAACATAAGCATATACAATATTAAAGGAGATGGAATTTATGAAAACAATGACTTGTAGTCAAATGGGTGGACCCTGTGAGATTCCATTCCATGGAAAAACGGCTGATGATGTTATAAAAGCGCAAGATAAGCATTTAAAAGAAATGGTTGAAAGTGGTGATGAAGCGCACAAAAGTGCCTTGGAGATGATGCAGGCTAGGTGGAAAAATCCCCTGAAAGGGATGGGGTGGTATATAAAAACACAGAGGGAGTTTGCCGCTCTTCCTGAAGATCAGTAACTGAAAACAAAAATCAGTCTTCTATCAACGTAGAGGCTGATTTTTTGTTTGTAAACTGAGTGTCTCAAGAATCGAAAAAATAACCCTTGGTTTGGTCTTGTCAAGATTTAGATTAAATGGGCGCAAAAAATGCCTTACAAAACCTGCGTTGGTGGTTCCCTGCAAGCCGTAAATCGTTAGGCGCTTCGCCAATTTCGAAAAAAGTGAATTTCTCGTCTTGACAAATTAGAATGCGTGTTCTATCATCTAATAAAGGAAAATTACCATGAAAAAGAAAATCACCATCACACCAATCCGCGTTGCCGACCTGCTCGCCGAGGGCGAGCGGATGCCGGTCTATGTGTACGTTATCGATCATCCCGATGCGCATGTGCTGGTCGACACCGGCATGACAGAGCTGCACCCAGCAGTTGCCGATATGGATCCCCGCCTGCTTCCACTGAGCAAGCAGGACTTCGACCTCGCCGGCATTGACATCGTTGTCAACACACATTTGCACTTCGACCACTGTGGCGGCAATCATCTCTTCGCCGGCAAGCCGGTCTACGTCCAGCGTCGGGAGCTCGACGACGCGCGCAGCAAGGACGATTACACGATTCGCGAGTGGGTCGATGCGCCCGGCGTGCAGTACGTGCCGGTTGATGGCGAGTTCGAACTACTTCCCGGGCTACGGCTTGTTCCGGCACCGGGCCACACAGACGGGATGCAGATGGTTGTCATTGAGACTGGCGGGCGTCCGATGATCGTCGGCGGTGACGTGGCAGTTTGGTTCGGCGAGCTCGACGATCCGCAAACCGAAGGTCAGCTGCGGGTGCTTGCGCTCGACCCCGAGCTGGTCTGGCTCGCGCACACGGATGAGCCGTGGCGACCTGGTCATAAGGCTTAATGTTTTTTAGCAGGGCAGGGGTGGCTCATAGGCTATTCGAGCGGTTTGTTGAAGAAATTTTAATTACAGGCATGAATATGGAGGTCGATTATGGGTAATTTGATTTACGTGGCAAACACGTCACTTGACGGATACACCGAGGACAAGGATGGTAATTTTGATTGGTCAGAACCAAGTGAGGAAGTGCACACCTTCATCAACAACCTTGTAGGGACAACGCGTACTCATCTCTACGGCCGGCGAATGTATGAGACCATGATGGTCTGGGAGACGGATCCCAATCTGGCCGCGGAGTCTGTGTTCATGCGCGACTTCGCTGAGATCTGGCAGGCGGCGGACAAAATCGTGTACTCCAGAACGTTGGAGACCATCTCCACTCGCAAAACGCAGCTTGAGCAAACGTTCGATCCGCAAGCGATTCGACATCTGAAAGCGGCCAGCGAAGATGACATCCTCATTGGGGGCCCTGAACTCGCTGCTCATGCCTTCCGCGCCGGGTTGATCAACGAGTGTCATTTGTTCGTTGCCCCCATTATCCTGG
Source organism: Anaerolineales bacterium (assembly GCA_043788255.1). Lineage (GTDB taxonomy): Bacteria > Chloroflexota > Anaerolineae > Anaerolineales > Villigracilaceae > Villigracilis. Next base: position 5,772 of record JAYVUA010000120.1, read on the forward strand.
GAGCCGGCAAATTGGCCCTGCCTGACAAACTGCGATTGGAGCTCAAGCTTTTGGAGGAACGCCGCTTTGGCAATGGTACAGTTTACCTGCGTTATCGAACAAGGCATTGAAGGGCTACTTAATAGTACGTGCATAGATGAAGTGGGCCGCCATTGCCCCCGTTGCAGGCTGATCTCATAAGCGTAGACCCGGCAGAGGAGAAAACCATGACTACTCAAAACGACAGCTCAGTCAAAGACTATATTGCTTCACTTGATGATGAGCAAACCGTAAAAGATAGCCAAGTGCTTATTAAAATAATGCAGCGCATAAGTGGGCATAAGCCAAAGGTCTGGAATGCGGGAACTATCGGGTTTGATACCTACCACTACAAATACGAAAGTGGGCGCGAAGGCGACGGTCATATTATTGGCTTTCATCCAAGAAAAAGTAAGACTACCGTTTACTTGATGGACGGCACAGCACGCTACTCTGAATTACTGGCTAGATTAGGTAAACATACCACTACTGGGTAATGTCTTTATATCAAGCGGCTCAGCGATGTAGAGCTGCCAATCCTTGAGCAAATCTTGCAAAAGTCCTATGAGAATATAAAGTCTCAAGACGGGCATATACACCAAATATTATGGCAAACTGCACAAAAATAGGCTTTGCTGCCCAAGAGTTTGAAAGCCTGCCCACCGATATATGCAGTAATGATTGAAAATCTCAAGTTCAAAACTGCCTTGTAAAACCTGCCAAACATTGTTTGTAAATGACGGTTTTCCACGCACCGTTTGATGGCTTTTTTCGCTCGATAACATTATTCCGTTTCGTGGATTGGCTCTCGTGGCAACCTGCCGCTAACACAAATTGTTTACCAATGCTGAAGAGACAAAGATTATCGCGCTCGTGAAGGAAGCGGTAAAATGACGACTTTTTTTGTCTTGACTAATTAGAATAGACGTTCTAAAATGGGATGGGTGGGTAAAAAGCAATTTTGCTTTTACCCACCCGTTTTATTTGGCAGAAATATAAAGGAGAGGTTTATGCCCCAGGAATATATTGAGATACGTGGTGCTCGTGAAAATAATTTAAAAAATGTTTCACTGCGTATCCCAAAACGGAAGATCACGATTTTTACAGGTGTATCGGGTTCGGGAAAATCGTCGATTGTGTTTGATACGATTGCGACTGAGTCACAGCGCCTGCTCAACGAAAACTTCAGCATGTTCGTGCGGAATTTTTTGCCGAAGTACGCCCAACCCGATGCGGATGCGATTGAAAATTTGAGCATGTCCATTGTGGTGGATCAGAAGAGGATGGGCGGCGGTTCACACTCGACCGTTGGAACGATCACCGATATCAACACGATCCTGCGTATGATGTTTTCGCGCATCGGGCAACCCCATGTAGGACCCACCAACGTATTCGGTTTCAACGACCCACAAGGGATGTGCCTGAACTGCAACGGGCTCGGGCGTAAATTGGACGTGGACATGGACAGATTTTTGGACACATCCAAATCGTTGAACGACGGCGCAATCTTATACCCAGAATATGCCGTGAATAGTTGGGGCTGGAGTAATTTAATCAATACTGGTTTGTTCGACCCTGATAAGAAAATATCCAAATACACCCAGAAGGAAATGCACGACCTTTTACATAGCGAACCGATCAAGGTTAAGACCAAGATGGGAGCAAAAGACTTTAATTTGACCTACGAAGGCATTATCAACCGCTTTACCAACAAGTACATCAAACAGGATCTTAAAACCAAATCCGAGCGGACTCAAAAGTCGATCGAGCCATTCATGACGATGGGTCCTTGTTCCGAATGCAATGGCGCACGGTTGAACAAGAACATCCTTAAATGCAAGATTAACGGATACAACATTGCCGATCTGACAGGCATGGAAATTCCTGAATTGATCGAAGCCGTGAAAAAGATCAAAACGCCTGCCGCCGAGCCAATCGTCAAAGCGCTGCTCGAACGATTACAAAACCTTGTGGATATTGGACTGGAATACCTCAGCCTTAGCCGCGAGACGGACACGTTATCAGGCGGAGAATCACAACGCGTAAAAGTGGTCAAGCATCTTGGCAGCAGCCTGAGCGATGTAATCTATATCTTCGATGAGCCGAGCGTGGGTTTGCATCCGCGCGATGTGCATCGCATGAATGAGTTGTTGCAGAAACTGCGTGATAAGGGTAATACGGTCATTGTTGTGGAGCATGACCCCGATGTGATCAAAGTGGCAGACCATGTCGTGGATGTGGGTCCGCTTGCGGGTCCGCGTGGAGGTGAGATTGTCTACGAAGGTAGTTATGCCAACCTGCTCAAGGCAGATACGATCACGGGCAGGCACATGAAGCAATCTGTCCCAATTAAAGATTTGTTTCGTGAACCAACAGGCAAACTGCCGATCAAAAATGCGAAGGTCAACAACCTGCAAAATGTCAGCGTGAATATTCCAACGGGCGTGTTGACCGTAATCACAGGCGTAGCTGGTTCTGGGAAAAGTTCGCTCATCAATGAAGTTTTCCAACATCAACATCCCGATGCGATCGTGATTGATCAATCGGCTGTGGGAGTTAACAGCCGCTCCAATCCTGCCACGTACACGGGCATTTTGGACGATGTCCGCAAGGCGTTTGCATCAGCGAACAAAGTGCAAGCTTCGCTGTTCAGTTTCAACTCGAAGGGCGCGTGTGAAAATTGTCAGGGACTGGGTGTGGTTTATACCGAGTTGTCATTTTTTGATAGCGTGAAATCGCCCTGTGAAATTTGTGGCGGCAAACGATTCAAGGATGAAGTGCTGGAATATAAGCTGTACGGAAAAAATATCTCGGAAGTCTTGTCGATGAATGTTCAACAAGCACTTGAGTACTTTAAGATTCCTGAAGTCACGAAAAAGTTACAAGCCATGAGTGATGTGGGTTTGGATTATCTCGGACTCGGTCAGCCGTTGACTACGCTTTCGGGCGGCGAATGTCAGCGCATCAAACTTGCCAGCGAACTGCATAAAAAAGGCAGCATCTATATCATGGATGAACCCACGACGGGTTTACATATGTCTGATATTGGGCATTTGATGAAAGTGATTAATCGCCTGGTGGATACAGGTAACACGGTGGTGGTCATTGAACATAATCTGCACGTCATCAAAAATGCGGACTGGATCATTGATATGGGGCCAGAAGGTGGAAGTAAAGGCGGGGAAGTGATCTTCGAAGGCACGCCCAAACAACTGTTAAGTGCGAAGCGTTCGTTGACAAGTCAATATTTGCAAAACTAAGGAGAAATAAAATGGCAGACTTAAGTCCATCTCAACACATCGACAATTTTATCAAGGAGCTTACTGACTGGCGTGGAGCATGGATTGCGAAATTCCGCGCATTGATTTTGAAAACCGCGCCCGAAGTGACCGAGGATTGGAAGTGGGGCGTACCCGTGTGGGCGTATAAAGGCAATGTGGTTGCCAGCGGCGTTTTCAAGGATCATGTGAAACTAAATTTTTTTAAGGGTGCATCTTTGCCAGACCCGAAGAAATTATTCAATGCTGGATTGGAAGCCAAAGCAACGCGGGCCATTGATATTAGCGAAGACGAAAAGATTGATGAGGCTGCTTTAAAGGAACTTATCCGCGCTGCAGTTGCCTACAATATGTCTGGTGGCAAAAAGAAATAATAGCCAAAAGGAGCTTTCCTTATGAGTACAAATATTTACAAGAGTGACCTTCCAAAGATTGGCGCACCCGCACAACGAGCGCTGCAAAGCGCGGGCATTACTAGTTTGAAACAACTGACAAAAATCACCGAGACTGAATTAGGTCAACTACACGGTATGGGACCAAACGCGCTCGGCAAACTGCGTGAGGCGCTCAAGAAAAACGGACTGTTGTTTAAGATAGAGGTGGCAGGCGATACGCCGAAAAAGAAGAAAGGCTCGCCCGTGAGCCGCACGGATAAGGTGAATGAATTTCTCAAGGATCTCCGTCATCCGCTCAAGGCGGAGGTGGAAGCGGTTCGTTCCATCATCAAAGGCGTGAATAAAAATATCGCAGAAGAGATCAAATGGAAGGCTCCATCTTTTAATTACAAAGGCGAATATCTGGTGACGTTTAATTTGCGCGAGCAAAAACGCATTCACCTTGTCTTTCATAATCCGATGATTTCCAAAGTCAAAAGTAAATTATTGGAAGGCGATTATAAAGACAGGCGTATGGCTTACTTTGCAGACATGCAGGATGTAATGGCGAAGAAATCATTGTTGGAAAAAGTCTTGAAAGACCTGATCAAATTACAGGAAAATTAAATGGATAAAACCATCCGCACACATTTGGACAACATCCGTTCGGAAGATGATCAATTGCAAAACAAAGCTTATGAGTTTCTCATGCAAGAAACCGAAAAGCCTGTCGACTGGGCATATGAAGCGTGGGATGAACTTGTTGCAGGGCTGACCGATAAAGATAATCACGTCCGCGCGATTTGCGGACAATTAATGGGAAATCTCGGCAAGAGTGATTCAAAGGGCAGAATGTTCAAGGACTTCGACAAACTGCTCAACGTGACGAGAGATGAGAAGTTTGTAACCGCGCGCCACACCATGCAAAACATCTGGAAGGTTGGCCTCGGCGGAAAAAAACATCAGAAGTTGGTTGTGGATGGTTTGGAAAAAAGGTTTAAAGAATGTATCGAGGAAAAGAACTGTACCTTGATCCGTTACGACATCAATGTATCCTTGCGAAACCTTTATGATGCCACCACGTCGAGTGAAATCAAGGACAAGGCGTTGGAATTAAACGAAACTGAAAAAGATTTGAAGCACCAAAAGAAATATGCAACTATTTGGAAAAAATAAAAGATAATACCATTTCACCAACCGTTAGTTTAGAAAAAAGGAGATAAAAATGAGCAGTATAAGAGTATTGGTTGGAACACACAAAGGCGCGTTCATCATTACATCAGACGAAAAACGCAAGAAGTGGAAGGTGAGTGAACCGCTGTTCGCGGGCTGGGAGATTTACCATATGAATGGATCAACCGTGAATCCGAATCGGTTGTACGCTTCGCAATCCTCTGGCTGGTTCGGGCAATTGATCCAGCGTTCAGACGATGGCGGCACAACCTGGGAACCTGTGGGGAATAAATTTGCTTATGAAGGAACGCCGGGCACACATTTATGGTATGACGGCACACAACATCCATGGGAATTTAAACGCGTGTGGCAACTCAAACCTTCATTGACAGAAGTGGATACGGTTTATGCGGGAGTTGAAGATGCTGCCATGTTCCGCTCCACAGATGGCGGACAAAATTGGGAAGAACTTGCCAGCTTGCGCGAAACAAAAGGTCATCTCTGGCAGCCGGGCGCGGGTGGAATGTGTTTACACACGATCATTCTCGACCCAAGTAATCCGCAGCGCATGTTTATTGCGATCTCAGCCGCGGGCGCGTTCCGTACCGAAGATGGTGGAAAGAGTTGGAGACCGATCAATCAAGGACTTCAGTCTGGTGAAATTCCTGATACCGAGGCTGAGGTGGGTCATTGCGTGCATAATCTCGCGATGCATCCCTCGAACCCAAATGTATTGTTCATGCAAAAACATTGGGATGTATTGCGCAGTGATAATTCTGGCGATTCGTGGAATGAAGTCAGCGGCAACTTGCCGAGCGACTTTGGTTTTCCGATTGCAGTCCATGCCCATGAACCGAACACCATTTATGTCGTGCCGATCAAAAGTGATTCGGAACATTTCCCTCCCGATGGAAAACTACGCGTGTATCGCAGCCGCACTGGCGGAAATGAATGGGAGGCATTGACGAAAGGATTGCCGCAAAGCGATTGCTATGTCAATATTTTAAGAAGCGCCATGGCCGTGGATACACTCGATTCATGCGGAATTTATTTCGGCACCACGGGCGGACAAGTCTACGCTTCTCCTGATTCAGGCGACAGTTGGATGCCCATCGCGAGCAATCTCCCCGCTGTTTTATCTGTGGAAGTTCAGACCCTGCCATGATTCGGGTTATGCTGCCGTTTCATTTGCAGACTCTGGCACGAGTCGGCAGGGAAGTTGAAGTTCACGTTGAAGGCGTGGCAACTCTCGGGTCAGTCATTGATGCGCTTGAGGCTCAATATCCAATGCTGCATGGGACAATCCGCGATTATTCCACAGGCAAGCGGCGCGACTTTATCCGCTTCTTTGCTTGCGGCGAAGATATGTCACTTGATACGCTCGATACTGCACTGCCCGATGCAGTTGTAACGGGCAACGAACCTTTTCGAATCGTTGGCGCAATGGCAGGCGGCTAATAAAATGACGATGGACGATAGACCACGATTTATCGTCCATCGTCTATGGTCAAGGATCAAGGACTCACTTATGAAAATCCACCTCGTTGACGGCACTTACGAATTATTCCGCGCACACTTCGGCGCACCTCCGAAAAAATCTCCCGATGGTTTGGAGATCGGCGCCACGCTCGGACTCGTTCGCAGCATGATGTTGCTGTTGTCTGACCCTGAGGTGACTCATGTCGCGGTTGCATTTGACCATGTGATCGAGTCGTTTCGCAATAAGATGTATGCAAGCTATAAATCCAGCGCGGGTGTTGACCCGATCATTTTGAATCAATTCGCTCTGGCTGAAAAGTTGGTATCCGCTTTAGGGTTGGTAATCTGGCCTCAGGTCAAGTTTGAAGCGGATGACGCGATTGCCACGGCTGTTACAAAATTCAAAAAAGTTAAATCAGTTGAGCAAATCGTGATTTGTTCGGTAGATAAAGATTTGACACAAATGGTGGACGCTAACCGTGTCATTTGTTGGGATCGCCGCCGTGAAATTATGCTGGATGAAAAAGGCGTAAATGAAAAATTTGGTGTCAGTCCTGAATCCATTCCTGATTATCTTGGGCTTGTTGGCGATTCGGCGGACGGGTATCCTGGCATTCAAGGTTGGGGAGCCAAGTCCACTTCAACGGTGATTGCGAAGTTCAAACATATTGAGTCTATTCCAAAAGATCCAAACAAACTCCCATTTGGGCTGGGGCGTGCAACAACTCTGGTTGAAAATTTACAGGGAAATTATAAAGATGCGTTGCTATTCAGAGAACTATCCACGCTTCGCACGGATGTTCCGTTGAAAGAGACTCTCAACGATTTGAAGTGGTCGGGGGCCTATCCACGCTTGAAGAAACTCTGTCACGAGTTGGGAGATAACCGAATCCCTGAACGTATTTTACAATGGCGCTAGAAGTTTTATTTTTTTGGAATTTGATTCACATCGAACGGTGTTACTTGATAGACATAATAATTCAGCCAGTTTGCATATAACAAATTAGCATGACCACGCCAGCGGACATGAGGGGTTTGCGTTGGGTCGTTGTTTGGATAGTAGTTTTGAGGGACATGTATCAAGAGTCCCTTGCTTACATCGCGGTCATATTCTGATTTAAGGGTAAGAGGATCGTATTCAGAATGGCCTGTGATGAAGATATCACGTCCGTTTTTTGACCCTACGATATAAATGCCAGCTTCGTCCGATTCTGCAAGGATCTGTATCTCTTTGACCTTTTCCACATCTTCGCGGCGGATTTCGGTATGGCGGGAGTGTGGGGCGAAAAAAATGTCGTCGAATCCCCGCAGCAGGTTCTCGGTCCGCGAGAGAATGCGGTGCTCGTAGACGCCGAACATTTTGTGGGGCAGGTCATATTTTGGAATGCCATATTTATGATAGAGCGCAGCTTGTGCTCCCCAACAAATATAGAAATTTGATTCGACATTAGTTTCAGACCAGTCCATGATCTGAGTCAGTTCATTCCAGTAATCAACTTCTTCGAATGGCATTTGTTCGATGGGCGCACCTGTGACGATCAGGCCATCGAACTTTTTATTTCTTATTTCTTCGAATGTAACGTAATGATTGAGCAAATGTTCGGCATCGGTGTTTTTGGATTCGTGTGTGGCGGTGTGGAGCAGGGTAATCTCCACCTGCAACGCGGAGTTGGAGAGCAGTCGCAAAATTTGTGTTTCAGTTGCGATCTTGGTTGGCATAAGATTCAAGATCGCAACTTGAAGCGGACGAATATCCTGTTCTTGAGCGCGTTCTTCATCCATGATGAAGACATTTTCGTTTTCAAGAATGGCGCGTGCGGGAAGGGTGGATGGGATTTTTACTGGCATGGGATTTGAATGAGGAATGTTGAATGAGGAATGCAGAATTTTTTATTCTGCATTCCTCATTCTCACTTCTGCATTTATGAAAGCGCTTGATCTAGATCCCACTTGATATCTGCGATGTCTTCGAGACCAACGCTCAAGCGGACGAAATCGGGGCTGACGCCAGCGGTGATTTGCTGTTCATCAGTCAGCTGGCTGTGTGTAGTGGTGGCTGGGTGAATGGCGAGACTGCGTGCATCGCCCACATTGGCAAGGTGGCTGAAGAGTTGCAGACTTTCGATGAATTTCCTGCCTGCTTCTGCGCCGCCTTTGACTCCAAAGCCGAGAATCGCGCCTGCGCCTTTGGGTAAATATTTTTTGGCGCGCGCATAATCTGGGTGACTTTTGAGTCCGGGATATTTGACCCAGCTTACTTTGGGATGCTTCTCAAGATACTCAGCAACTTCCTGCGCGTTCTGCACGTGACGATCCATGCGCAGGCTCAAGGTTTCGACACCTTGAATGGTCTGCCATGAGTTGAATGGCGATTGGCAAGCGCCAATATCGCGCAAAACCTGCACACGTGCCTTGATCGCAAATGGAGGCAAGCCAGCGCCTACAAGGCTGGAGTAGACCAATCCATGATAGGAAGGATCGGGCGTGTTGAAGTTTTCAAATTTGCCATTGCTGAAATCGTAGTTGCCGCCGTCCACGATGATGCCGCCGATGGATGTGCCGTGTCCGCCGATGAACTTGGTGGTGGAGTGGGTGATGACGTGCGCGCCCCATTCGAACGGGCGAAAGAGATACGGCGTGGCGAAAGTGTTGTCGATAAATAAAATCAGTTTGTGTTTATTTGCGATTTCTGAAACTTCTTCGATTGGGAATACGGCAAGATCAGGATTACCCAAAGATTCGCCGTAGATGATCTTGGTGTTCGGCTGGATGGCCGCTTCAAAATTCTTCGGGTCGGTTGGGTCAACGAAAGTAACTTCGATTCCCAACTTGGGCAATGTGTAGGCGAACTGGTTGTACGTGCCGCCATACAAACGCGACGATGAAACGATATGGTCGCCTGCACTGCACAAGGTGAAAATTGCCTGCGCCTGTGCGGCATGACCAGAACTCGCAGCCAGCGCCGCAACTCCACCTTCGAGTGAAGCAATGCGCTGCTCCAACACGTCAGTGGTGGGGTTCATCAAGCGGGTATAAATATTTCCCAGCTCTTTGAGTGCGAATAAATTGGCGGCGTGTTCTGTGCTTTTGAACTGATAGCTCGTTGTTTGATACAACGGCACCGCGCGACTGCCCGTAGTGGGGTCGGGGGAATAGCCCGCATGAAGCTCACGGGTGGCGAAACCTAACTTGCGATCTTTGATTGTGGACATGGACGTTCTCCTCTACAACTGAATTGGGATTTACCCGCCCCCGGAAGAGAAAAATAAAATACCTCTCCCGGAAGTTAAAGAAGAGGTATACGTCTACACCATCATCTTATCTTCCAGATACGAATAGTAATTAGCTATTCTTACTTGCGGAATTGGCACCATAATTTTTGGTTTGGTTGCCGAGGTTTCAAAGGGCCGGTCCCTCCACCTCTCTGGATAAGAGCGAGTTATTCAATTGTTATTAGCGGCAGGTTATATCATAGTGATTCAAGATGTGTCAAGTGTTTTTAAGATTTCCTTGATTTGTTAACGAAATAATAACCTTGGTTGATGTGTTAAGCATTTAATAAATCATGCATTGAGTGCTTGATCTAGATCCCAAAGAATGTCTTCGATATCTTCAAGGCCGATGCTTAAACGGATAAAATCGGGGCTTACTCCAGCTGCAATGAGGGCTTCGGGTGACAATTGAGAATGGGTTGTGCTGGCAGGATGAATTGCGAGAGATTTTGCGTCACCGATGTTTGCAACATGGCTGAACATTTTTAAGTTGTTTATAAAACGTGCGCCCGCTTCGTGCCCGCCTATAACTCCAAAACCAAGAACTGCTCCCTGACCCTTTGGAAGATATTTTTTTGCTCGCGCGTGATCTGGATGACTTTGCAAGCCAGAATATGTTACCCAACTAACTTTTGGATGCTTCTCCAGATATTCGGCGGCAGACTGTGCATTCCTCACATGCCGCTCCATTCGTAACGATAAAGTCTCCAAACCTTGAATGAATAGCCATGAGTTGAATGGTGATTGACATGTTCCGATATCGCGCAGGATGCCCGCGCGTGCTTTTGAAATAAACGCCAGCGGACCGAAATCGTCAGCGAAGGAAACATTATGATACGAAGGATCAGGCTCGGTGAAATTCTTGAAACGGTCACCTTTGGCCCAGTTGAAGTTTCCCCCGTCGATAATCACTCCGCCAATGGAGGTGCCATGTCCGCCGATGAATTTTGTCGTGGAATGAGTAATGATGTTCGCGCCCCATTCAAATGGACGACACAAATATGGGGTTGCAAAAGTGTTGTCGATCATCAAGGGGATGTGGACTTCCTGCGCGATTTTGGCTACTTCCTCAAATGGGAAAATATTCACCAACGGGTTGCTGATGGTTTCACCGTAAATGATTTTCGTGTTGGGTTGAATGGCACACCGAAAATTTTCTGGATCTGATGGATCAACCAAGGTTACGTTGATTCCCAAACGCGGAAATGTATATTTAAATTGGCTTACCGTGCCACCATACAGGGTGGATGCAGAAACAATATGATCTCCTGCCTGGCAAATAGTCAGAATGGCGGTTGTCTGAGCCGCATGACCTGAATTAACTTCCAACGCGCCAATACCGCCTTCAAGGTCAGCCATTCTTCTTTCGAGCACATTACTGGTTGGGTTGGAAATACGTGTATAAATATTCCCGCCCTCTTGTAATGCAAAAAGCCGCGCTGCCCGTTCGGTACTCTGAAGATTATATGCCGCAGTTTGATATAACGGAACTGCATTACTGCCCGTTGTTGGGTCAGGAGTGTAGCCTGCATGTAACTGGCGGCTTGTAAAACCAAATTGATGTTCTTTTGTAGACATAATGTTTCTCCTCTTGATTTGAAACTTTCCCTTGATTTATAAGAATAAAAAATACCCCTTCTAAAAGTATAAGAAGAGGTATTTGCATATACCATCCTCTCATCTTCCAGTGTTTGAATGACAAATGCCATCCTTCTGTCGGAGTTGGCACCTTGACTTGTGTATTGGTCAGGTTGCCGAGACTTCAAAGGGCCGTTCCCTCAGTCTCTCTGGATAAGAGCTAAATATTTAATTGAGCAGTTTATATCATGGTGATTCAAGTTGCGTCAAGAGATGGCGTTTCATGGACAGTATCAAAAATAATAATTACGCTGATCACCGGCAAGCAGGATTTTTTTGAATAACATTTCGATATTTTTATTCTTTCGATGAAAAACGCTACCCATTTGGGTACTCTTTTGAGTCGATTTCAAAAAAGCATTGACACATTTCACTTTTCAAGTAGAATAGCGCCCATCATGTTTAGCTTTTCCAAGTCACCGCGTACACGTCGTCCGAAGCCTACTTCTTCCAGAAGGTTGGGATTTTTTTGTTTTGACGGCGCGATAACAAACGCACAGTGAGCTAAGGCATAGTCACAAGTCAACCCAAACGGCCCTCCTTCTTGGATGGCTGTTTTTATTTGTTAGTTAAAAAATCTTTAAACACGACACTTGCACCGCACTGCGTTTTGTGCAGTGCAGGTGAGGATACGACGTACACAAAGGTTTAAAGATATTAAGGTTTTCCTTCGTGACCTTTGTGTACTTTGTGTTTAATCTTTTCTATATAGGAGAAACAAATGAACCCGCAATCAAAACCGCAAGTGAAGAAAGTTGTCCTCGCCTATTCAGGCGGACTGGATACATCCGTGATCGTGCCGTGGCTCAAAGAGAACTACGGCTGTGAAGTGGTCTGCTTTTGCGCAGACGTGGGACAGGGTGATGAAGACATGCGCGGACTCGAACAAAAGGCCATTAACAGCGGCGCGAGTCAGTGCATTATTCATGACATGAAAGAAGAGTTTGCTGCTGAATATCTTTTTCCAATGTTGAAGGCGGGGGCGGTTTATGAACACAAGTACTTATTGGGCACATCGGTGGCCCGTCCATTAATTGCAAAACATCTTGTTGATGTAGCTCACGAAGTTGGCGCGGATGCGATTGCGCACGGCGCAACAGGCAAGGGGAATGATCAGGTTCGTTTTGAATTAACCGTCATGGCGCTTGACCCGCGTCTCAAGATCATCGCTCCGTGGCGCGAGTGGGACATTCGCTCCCGCGAAGATGCGATCGCGTATGCAGCGAAACATAACGTACCCGTTACCGCCACGATCAAATCCATTTACAGCCGCGACTCAAATCTCTGGCATCTTTCACACGAAGGTGGCCTGCTCGAAGACCCGTGGAACGAACCCGAAGAATCCATGTTCCAGCTTTCCACTTCGCCAGAGAGCGCTCCCGAGCAGGGCGAATATGTGGAGATTGAATTTGAAAGCGGAAATCCGATTGCAGTGGATGGCGAAAAACTTTCACCTGCAAAGATTGTTGAAAAACTCAATGTCATTGGCGGCGCGCATGCCATTGGCCGTGTGGATCTGGTTGAGAATCGTCTCGTCGGCATGAAATCGCATGGCGTGTATGAAACTCCGGGCGGTACCATTTTGCTGTATGCCCATCGCGAACTCGAGTCGCTTGTGCTTGACCGCGAGACCATGCACTTCAAAGAAATGGTCGCGGTGAAATATGCCGAAGTCACTTACAACGGTCTGTGGTTCACACCCTTGCGCGAAGCAATTGACGCCTTCGTCAATTCTACACAAGGCCCTGTCACTGGCGTGGTGCGCCTCAAACTTTACAAAGGCAACATCATTACCGCTGGCAAAAAATCTCCGTTCAGTTTGTATCGCGAAGATTTCGCCACCTTCGGCGAAGAAGATGTCTACGATCAGAGTCACGCCGAGGGTTTCATTCGTCTTTATGGCCTCAGCATGAAAGTCCGCGCGATGAATGGTTTGCCGATCTCAGGTCTTGATATGGCGAAGCCTGATTATTCGAAATTCAAAAGAGATTGATGTCATTGCGAGGGCGCACTTGTTTTTTGCCCGAAGCAATCTCCTCTTTCATTAGAGATTGCTTCGTCGGGAAGAGCACCCTCCTCGCAAAGACATATAACAAAAGGAGATCATATGACCCTCTGGGGCGGAAGATTTACTCAATCACTAGACTCCCTCGCCTGGGATTTGAATTCGTCCCTGCCTGTCGATCAGCGCATGGCGGTTCAAGATGTGGATGGTTCCATCGCTTGGGCGAATGCTTTGCACAAGGCAAATATTCTTTTGGATGAAGAACACGCTTCGATCTCACTCGGGCTTGATACTGTCCGAAAAGAATTCGCTTCGGGAGAGTTTTCCTTCGTTCCCTCCGATGAAGATATTCACACCGCCGTTGAGCGCCGCCTGACCGAATTGATCGGCGTCACCGCTGGCAAACTCCACACGGGAAGAAGTCGCAACGACCAAGTCGCCACTGATTTTCGTCTTTGGATGTTGCAGATTATTCCGCAATTAGATTCTGCATTCAAAATTCTGCAATCTGCATTGCTCTCCCAGGCCGAACTCGCAGGTGAAATCATTATGCCTGGCTACACTCATCTGCAACGCGCCCAGCCGATCTTGCTTTCTCATTGGTGGTTGAGTCACTATCATCCGCTCGAACGTGATCGTGAACGACTCGCCGATTTAGTGAAACGAGTTTCGATCTTACCTCTTGGTTCTGGCGCACTCGCTGGCACGCCCGTCCCAGTGGACCGCGCCACGTTGGCTGAGTCACTTGGCTTTGCAGTTGCCTCACCTAACAGCCTCGACTCTGTTTCAGATAGAGACTTCGCCGCCGAATTTTTATTCTGCGCCACAATGACGGGTATTCACCTGAGTAAACTCTCGGAGCAAATCGTTTTGTATACGAGTTCTGAGTTTGGTTTCTTCGAACTCTCGGATGCATTTTCTACAGGTTCGAGTTTGATGCCACAGAAAAAGAATCCAGATGTATTTGAACTCACACGCGGAAAATCAGGTACGTTGATTGGCATGTTGACAGGTTTGTTGGCAACCCTCAAAGGCTTGCCATCCACATACGATAAAGATTTGCAGGAAGATAAACAACCTGTATTTACAGCAACCGATACATTGCTTGCAATTCTGCCTGTCATTGCGGGCGCGATAAATACAATTACAGCGAAACCTGTCCGAATGCGAAATGCGATTGACTCATTCATGATGGCAACTGATCTTGCGGATTATCTGGTTGAAAAAGGAATCCCGTTTCGAGAGACGCACGCGATAGCAGGAAAAGCTGTCCGCGCGGCTAACGAGAAAAATGTTGGGTTGGAGGAACTGTCACTCGAAGCGTATCAGGCACTCTGTCCAGCGTTTGAAGCGGATGTGTATCAGGTGTTCGACCCGATGAAGTCTATTGAAAAAAGAAATGCGATTGGCGGTACAAGTCTCCAATCTGTGAAAATGCAGATTGCAAAATGTCAGCAAGAAATGAAGAAGTCAGAATGAGGAATGCAGAATGTGGGAGGCAGTATTTATTCTGCATTCTTCATTCATCATTCTGTATTATCCAACTACTCAAAATATAAGGAGAAATAATTATGTCTACCGTAACCTGCCCTGAATGTGAAGCTCAAATTGGATTGGATGCTGGAACCGAAGCTGGTGAGATCATCGTGTGTTCTGATTGCGGTGTTGATCTCGAAGTGACCTCAATCGAGCCTGCGGCTGTGCAACTCGCGCCCATGGAACAGGAAGATTGGGGAGAGTAAATGCAGAATGCAAAATGCAGAGTGCAGAATTTCGGTTTTGTATTCTGCATTCCTCATTCATCATTCTGTATTTCTGAGGTCTTATGCAACGACGATTAAAAATTGGTGTTCTTTATTCCCGCGTGCGGGTGGAAGAAAAATGGATTTTCGCGGCGATGGAAAAACGCGGCATTGATTATGAACGACTCGATGACCGCGCGATTTCATTTGACTTGGAAAATCCTGAACCGTGGCTCGCGTTTGATGCGGTGCTTGAGCGTAGTATCAGCTACACCAGCGGATTGTATGCTCTGCGATTGTTAAACTCGTTCGATGTACCGACGGTCAATACCGCGCTGGTAGCTGAGATTTGCGGCGACAAATTAACCACGTCTGCGATGCTGGCGAAGGCGGGCGTGCCGCAGCCGCGCAATGTGGTGGCGTTCACACCTGAGGCCGCATTGGAAGCGATTGAAGCATTTGGCTATCCTGTTGTTTTAAAACCTGTCGTTGGTTCATGGGGACGGCTGCTGGCGAAGATCAATGATCGCGATGCGGCGGAAGCGGTGCTGGAACATAAGGCAACGCTTGGCTCGGTGCAGCATTCTGTTTTCTACATTCAAGAATTCATCAAAAAACCCGGGCGCGACATCCGCGCGATTGTGATTGGTGACCGTGTGTTGACGGCGATGTATCGCAAGTCTGAACATTGGATCACGAACACAGCGCGCGGCGGAGAAGGGGAGTTATGTCCCATCACACCTGAGATCGAAGAAATGTGTTTGAAAGCAACCGCGGCTGTCGGCGGCGGTGTGCTGGCCGTGGACTTAATCGAACATACCGAACGCGGTTATCTGGTCAACGAGATCAACCACACAATGGAATTTCACACCATGCAACCCGTGAGCGGCATTGATATTGCGGGTGAGATCGTGGAATACACTATGAATGTGGTGAAGGAAAAGAATTAACACAAAGGACACAACGGTCACTAAGGAGAACAAAACCTAGTGGCGTTCCTTTGTGTCCTTTGTGTTTAAGTTTTGAGGAGCAATTATTGATGACTACAGTTTCTATTATTGGCGGTTCGGGGTATGGCGGTGGGGAATTGCTGCGATTATTGTTGGGTCATCCCAATGTGGAAGTGAAGCAGGTCACTTCACGTTCACGGGTCGGCGAGTATGTTTACCAGACTCATCCCAACCTGCGAAAGAAGACACAGTTGAAATTTAGCGACCCTTCGCAACTGGAGCCTGTGGATATATTGTTCCTCGCCCAGCCGCATGGACAGGCGCAACATAATATTGAACAGTACGCGAAATTAGGAACGAAGGTCATCGATCTTGCTGCGGATTTTCGTCTGCGGGATGCGGCGTTTTATGAAAAATGGTATGGCGAGAAACATGCCGCGCCTGAGTGGTTGAGCAAGTTTGTATATGGTTTGCCCGAACTGCATCGCGCAGAGATTTCGAAAGCCAGCTACATCAGCGGTGTGGGATGCAATGCCACGGCGAGCAATCTTGCGTTACTGCCATTGGTCAAAGCAGGTTTGATTGATTTATCTGCGCCGATTATTGTTGAGATAAAAGTGGGTTCATCCGAAGGCGGCGCAGAGGGGAATTCGGGTTCGCTTCATGCGGAACGCGCCAATGTGATTCGGACGTTCTCAGCCTTTGGTCATCGTCACACAGCAGAAGTGATTCAGGAGTTGGGTGTCAAAGACATTTCGCTGACCATGACTGCTGTGGACTTGGTGCGCGGCGTTTTGGCAACGGCTCATGCCAAGGTCAAGCCTGGTGTGGCGACAAAAGATTTGTGGAAAGCTTATAGAGTGGTGGCGAATGAAAATCCGTTCGTGCGTGTGGTCAAGGAACAGCGCGGAATTTATCGCGTGCCAGAGCCAAAGATTTTGGCTGGCTCAAATTATGCAGATCTCGGATTTGAACTGGACGAGAGCAACGGTCACATTGTGGCGATGTGCGCGATTGATAATCTCATGAAGGGCGCGTCTGGTACGGCGGTGCAGTGTATGAATTTGATGATGGGTTGGGATGAGACCGTTGGGTTGGAGTTCGCAGGGTTGCACCCGATATAAATGTAGAATGCAGAATGAGGAATGAAGAATTTTAAATTCTGCATTCTATATTCATCATTCTGCATTGCACTTGGAGAAATTATGGCTGAATCAATTATCGTTGTAAAACTCGGCGGCACCGAGGGCGTGGATTTTTCTGCGATCTGCGCGGATGCGGTGGAATTGTTGAAGCAGGGCAAAAAACTTGTCTTTGTGCATGGCGGATCTGCGGAGGCGAATGCACTGGGTGAGGGGCTTGGCACGCCGCCCAAGATGATTACTTCGCCTTCGGGGTATACGTCACGTTATACGGATAGAAAAACGCTTGAGATTTTTTTGATGGCAGTGAATGGCAAGGTCAATTCTTTGTTGACGGAGCAATTGCAAATGCTGGGAGTCAATGCGTTTGGATTGTGTGGGCTTGATGGAAGACTTCTACAAGCTGTGCGAAAAGAATCTGTGCAGAGTGTGGACGCGGAGCGTGGCAAACGCAAAATTATCCGCGATGATTACACGGGTAAGATTGACACGGTCAATAGTGAGTTGTTATTGATGCTGCTCAACGCGGGGTACATGCCAGTGATTGCGCCCGTGGCTGTCAGTGAAAAAGGGGAGGCGTTGAATGTGGATGCAGATCGTGCGGCGGCGATGGTGGCTTCCGCGCTCAAGGCAGAAACGTTACTGTTGCTGACGGCGGTGCCTGGGCTGATGAAAAATTTTCCAGACGAGTCCACGCTTATTCGGCAGCTGCCGCAGAGTCAGTTTTCGGCGGCGAGTGAAGCGGCGCAAGGTCGCATGAAGAAAAAAGTGCTTGGCGCGGAAGAAGCTCTCAAAGGCGGTGTGAGTCGCGTTATCATCGCAGATGGGCGAATTCAAAACCCGATCTCAAGTGCACTATCAGGCAACGGAACGGTCATCGAATGAGCTCGAAATCCTGGTGTTGACTAGACAACTTTGCAGAGGTAAAATGACACCGATTTGCAAACAAGGTTAATCATGTCTATATATAAATTTCTTGTCTTCAATAATAACGACCCCCGAATGGCTGGCTATTTGTGCGATGCCCATGCCCTTGGATTTCAACACCTGCAAAGTATCATTGTCCAGGACCTCTACTTCATTGAGGGCCAACTGTCGCAGGAAGGATTGCAGCAGTTGGCTCTCAAACTTTTAACGGATCCTGTTACCCAATCTGCTATATGGACGGAATTGCCATCGGCTCTTCCCTCGACCGATCTGGATTCGGTTATTCTGGAAGTAGCTCTTCGCCCCGGTGTGACCGACCCCGTTGCTGAGCAAATAGTACGCGCCTCTCACGAACTTGGCTTCGACGGAGTTCATCGGGCTGCCACAGGTCAGCGTTTTCTTTTGCGCTTCACATCATCCGATTTCATCCGCTTGGCTGCTTCATTATCTGCTACCCTGCTTGCCAACAACGTGATTCAACACTGGACAATAGGCGAAATCACCCCATCCTTTCCACAGGAGATTGAATCGAGTGGTACTGTGGAAGTGATTTCTATTCGTGACTTAACTAATGATGAATTAGTAGCTCTTTCCAAAGAACGCCGCGCCGCATTAGACCTGGCTGAGATGCAAGCCATTCAAAATTATTTCACCAAAGCACAACGTGATCCAACCGATGTTGAATTCGAGACCATCGCCCAAACATGGAGCGAACATTGTGGGCATAAAACGTTTAAAGCGAAAATCGATATTCGATACTCGAAGGATGAATCTCGAACATCGAATATCGACTCTTTAATAAAAACTTATCTAAAATCTGCAACGGACAAAATCAATGCACCCTGGGTTATTTCCGCATTTGTGGATAACGCAGGCATCATTGACTTTGATGATGAATTCGAAATTTCATTCAAAGCTGAAACGCATAACCATCCGTCTGCAGTGGAACCATTTGGCGGCGCAAATACAGGCGTCGGCGGAGTCATACGCGATATTCTCGGCGTCTCTGCGAAGCCCATAGCGAATACAGATGTCCTTTGTTTTGGTCCGCAGAATTTTGATCCCAAATCATTGCCCGAAGGTGTGTTGCATCCGCGACGCATCCAATCAGGAGTTGTCGCAGGCGTGCAGGATTATGGAAACAAGATCGGCATTCCAACGGTCAACGGAGCGATTTTGTATGACGAAGGCTATACAGCAAACCCGCTGGTCTTTTGCGGATGTGTAGGAATTGCTCCCAAAGGAATGCATCGCAAGAATCCGCAAGTTGGAGATCGAGTCATTGTGCTTGGCGGTCGCACGGGACGTGACGGATTGCGCGGCGCAACTTTTTCATCCATGACCATGGATGCACAAACAGGTGAAGTCTCTGGCGCGTCTGTTCAAATTGGAGATCCCATCACTGAAAAAGGATTGATCGATGTTATCGTCTGCGCCCGCGATTTGAGACTCTATAATGACATCACTGATTGTGGTGCAGGTGGATTATCTTCTGCAGTGGGCGAGATGGCTTCCACCATTGGCTGTGATGTGGACTTGACCAGTGTCCGCCTGAAATATCCAGGACTTGCTCCATGGGAAATTTGGCTCTCCGAAGCCCAAGAACGCATGGTGTTAGCCGTTGCGCCAGAAAAAATTTCTGCGCTGCAAGAATTATGTGACACCTTCGACACTGAACTGACGGATATCGGCATATTTACAGGTAAAGGTCGCCTTGTAGTTCGCTATGGCGAAACCATCGTCGTCGATATAAACAACGAATTTTTGCATGAAGGTATTCCGCAAAGACAATTGAAAGCAATAATCGATAATTTGATATTCGAATCTCAAGTATCAAATATCGAACATCAAATATCGAATATCGAAGAACATTTACTCAATCTTCTTTCCTCTCCCAACATCGCCAGCAAAGCATCCATCATCCGCATTTACGATCATGAAGTGCAGGGCGGAACCGTCGTCAAACCGCTGACGGGTATCGAAGCCGATGCGCCATCTGATGCGGCGGTGATCAAACCAATTGGCACGAAAGGTGTCAAAGGTATCGTGCTTTCAAATGGAATTAATCCCGAATATGGAAAACGTGACGCTTACAAAATGGCATGGTCTGTAATGGACGAAGCCATTCGAAATGCTGTCGCTGTCGGTGCAGACCCCGAACGCATTGCCGTGCTTGATAATTTTTGCTGGGGTGATCCGCTCCGCCCTGAGACAATGGGCTCGCTCGTCGAAGCCTGTCGCGGCTGTCATGACGCAGCTCTCTTTTATGGCACACCCTTCATCAGCGGAAAAGACTCGCTCAATAATGAATATCTTGGCGCAGATGGTTTACGTCACTCGATTCCACCTACCTTATTGATCTCATCTATTGGTATCATTCACGATGTTACCCAAGCCGTCACCATGGATTTGAAAGCCGCAGGTAATTTTATTTATCTAGTGGGGGATTTTTCAACGGAGCAAAAACCTGTTCCCGATGTTCCAGCATCCACACCATATATGTATCGTGCCTTGCATGAAGCCATCACGAACGGACTCGTCAAATCTGCACATGATCTAAGCGAAGGCGGTCTCGCTGTCACTGCTGCGGAAATGTGCATCGGCGGGCGGCTTGGCATGGAACTTAACATTGAAACAGCTGCTCTCTTCACCGAAGTCAATGGATGTCTGCTTGTCGAAGTTACGCCAGCAAGCATACCCGCTTTTGAAAAGCAATTTGCCAATCTTCCACTCAAACACATTGGCACGGTTACACAAGACGCAATACTCAAAATCCGTGAATCAGTTTCCATATCCGTTACCAACCTCGTCCGCGCCTTCAACTTTCCAACACACCTATGAAACCAAAAGCACTCATTCTCCAAGCCCACGGCTCCAATCGCGATCTAGACGTTATGGATGCGCTGACCCTCGCAGGAGCAGACACGATTGGCATGCCCCTCAACGAATTGCGGACTCATAAAACGCTTCTTGCAGACTTTAGCCTGCTCGCTATTCCTGGCGGCTTTTCCTACGCGGATGCATTAGGAGCAGGTAAGCTACTTGCGCTTGATCTGACATCCTACTTTGCTGATGAAGTCGCAGAGTTTGTTGCGGCTGGCAAACCTGTTATTGGAATCTGCAATGGATTTCAGGCATTGGTGAAATCGGGCATTTTGCCTGGTAACTCTGAAGGCCAAGCAACACTGACTTTCAACGCTCAGGGACATTTCGAATGCCGCTGGGTGACTATCAAACCAATATCTCAGGTTTGTATCTGGACAAAGGATTTAAGCGAAAGCATTACATGCCCAATTGCGCATGGTGAAGGAAATTTTCAAACGGACGAACTCTTTCCTCTTTCCTCTTTCATCGAACAAGATCAAATCGCCCTTGCTTACGTCCATGCAGATGGCTTGCCTGCCAGCAGAGAATATCCCATCAACCCGAATGGATCCATTCTCAATATTGCGGGCATTTGCAACACGCAAGGTAATGTGCTGGGATTAATGCCGCATCCCGAAAATCACATTTACTCATGGCAGCATCCTCGTCACACACGCGGCGAGACGAGTGGAAGCGGTTTGAAATTATTTGAAAATGGCGTGAAGTATGCAAGGCAAATATGATTAAGATTCTAGAGTTCATCAGCTTGCTGATTGACTCTAGAAATACCCAAAGAGCTAAGACTGGGCAGCAGCTGCCCGACTCCAGAGTTTTTTCTAAAGGATAAAAAAATGATCTCACAAAATGAATTGTTGAAATTGATTCCCCACGCATTGAATGAAACGAATTTACCACTTTCAGGAAAGCAATCTGGCAAGGTGCGTGATTGGTACGATCTGGCAGACGGGCAAAGGCTGATTGTTACAACAGATCGCCTGTCTGCATTTGACCGTGTGCTGGCAAAAGTCCCATATAAGGGACAGGTTTTGAATCAATTATCCAACTGGTGGTTCGAACAGACAAAGGATATTATCCCTAACCACATTGTTTCTTTGCCAGATCCAAACGCTTCACTCGTGCGGACAGCTGAACCGTTTACTGTGGAAGTCATCGTGCGCGGATATATTACGGGCGTAACTTCCACGGCTTTGTGGTATCGCTATTCGCTTGGCGAGCGTGATATTTATGGATATCATTTTCCAGAAGGACTGCAAAAAAATTCCATGCTGCCCGAGCCGATTATTACGCCAACCACCAAAGGCGGTGTCACTGGTCACGATGAACGCCTGACATGTGCAGAAGTTGTGTCGCAAGGTCATCTGGATGCTGATACATGGGAGCAGGTACAAAACGCGGCGCTCGCCATCTTCAAGCGCGGACAGGAAGTGGCGCGTAAAGCAGGCATGATTCTTGTCGATACCAAATATGAGTTCGGCCGTTCAGCAGATGGCAGCGTGGTTTTGATCGATGAAGTCCACACGCCCGACTCTTCCCGCTTTTGGAAAGCAGATTCGTATAATGCGCGTTTCTCTACTGGTGAAGATCCTGAAAACTTTGACAAGGAATTTGTCCGCATTGCGTATGCAGACAAAGGTTATCGCGGGGATGGAGAAATTCCGTCCATGTCTGATGATTTATGGGTATCGGCCAGCGAACGCTACATCACGATTTATGAATTGCTGACTGGTGAGAAGTTTGAAGGTGGTAGTTATCCGATTGAAGCAAGATTGCTTGCCAACTTGAAGAATACAGGAGTGATTTCATAATGTCCAGGCCATTGGTTGTTATTCTCATGGGTTCCAAAGCGGATATGGAGCATTGCACAAAAATATCTGACGCATGCAAAAGTTTTGGTCTTGATACAGTGGTGCGGATTGGGTCAGCGCACAAGACACCCGAACATGCACTGTCCATTTTGAATGAATATGAAACGGACGAACGTCCGAAGGTGTATATCACCGTGGCGGGGCGCAGCAATGCATTGAGCGGATTTACCGATGGCTCGGTCAGCGCGCCAGTGATTGCATGCCCGCCACCCTCGGAGTCATTTGGCGGCGCAGATGTGTACTCATCCCTGCGGATGCCTTCGGGGATTGCGCCTGCTGTTGTGCTGGAGCCTTTCAACGCGGCGTTATTGGCGGCAAAAATTTTCGGTATAACGAATGCCGAAGTGCGGGAGCAGGTCAAGGCGAGTCAGAAGCGGGCTGCTGAAAAAATTATAGAGGACGATGCCAGTGTTCGATAGTCAAATAAATTATGGACTCGAGGATGATCATCCGCATGAAGAATGCGGCGTAATCGGAATTTTTGCGCCAAATGAGGATGTGGCGCGCATGACGTTCTTTGGGTTGTATGCGCTGCAACATCGCGGACAGGAAGCGGCGGGCATGGCTGTGGCGGATGGGCAAACGATGTCTGTGTACAAAGGAGTTGGTCTCGTCTCGCACGTCTTCACGCCCAATGTGATGGTGGATCTAAAAGGTCACTATGCAATTGGCCATACTCGTTATTCCACAACAGGTTCATCAATGTTGCGGAATGCACAACCGTTCATGATCGAAACCATGCACGGACCGCTGGCACTGGCACATAATGGAAACTTAATTAATTCTGCAGAACTTAGAAACGAGTTGATGGAACAAGGCGTTGGCTTTTCTTCCTCTTCGGATTCTGAAGTGATGACGATGATGCTGGCGCGAAATGGCGAGGGAACGTGGGAGGAGCGCATCAAACACGCTATGAAGAAATGGGTGGGTGCGTATTCAGTTGTGATCCTGACTCGTGACTGTGTTTATGCAGTGCGTGACCCGTGGGGATTCCGTCCGCTGTGTATTGGATTGCTGCCAAGCGGCGGGCATGCCGTTGCATCAGAAGTGGGTGCGCTGCAAACACTGGGATGCGAGGCCATTCGCGATGTAAAGCCTGGCGAAGTTGTGTCGCTTTCTAATAGCGCACTTAAGGTAATGCAGGCGCTTCCTTCTGTGCAGCCTTCGTCTATGTGCGTATTCGAACATATTTATTTTGCTCGTCCCGATCAAACATGGGATGGCATCAACGTTCATCATGTGCGTCAGAGATTGGGTGAAGAATTGGCACGTGAAGTTGGGAACGGACATGAAGCGGATAAACGGATGATGGCGGATGTGGTTATCCCTGTTCCAGATTCATCTGTGCCTGCGGCAATCGGTTTTTCGCATGTGAGTGGGATTCCTTATAACGATGGCTTTATCAAGAATCGTTATGTTGGGCGGACTTTTATCGAGCCGACCGATTCACTTCGCAAACGCGGTGTTGCGTTGAAGTTCAATGTAATCAACGATAATGTAATAGATAAACGCGTGATGATGATTGATGACAGCATTGTGCGCGGCAATACAACGGGACCGTTGATAAAATTACTTAGAAATGCTGGCGCAAAGGAAGTACATGTGGCAATCACTTGTCCGCCGATTGCGCATCCGTGTTTTATGGGCGTAGACATGGGTAGGCATGAAGGCCTAATCGCACATAAACGAACTGTGGAAGAAATTCGAGAATATGTTGGCGCGGACAGCTTATATTATTTGTCTATTAATGGGATGATGCGCGCGCTCAAACGAAACGATGGATTTTGTCAGGCTTGTTTTACGGGGCAGTATCCAATTTCTGTGGATCTGTCGAATGTGAAGACGGGTTTTGAAAAGGTGACGAAATAAGGAGCGGATTGGAAACGGATAAACGGATGGATATTATGAATGTTTTGATCATTGGTTCGGGTGGGCGGGAACATGCGTTGGCATGGAAGGTGGTACAGTCTCCGCGCTTGACGAAACTTTATATCGCACCTGGCAACGCAGGGACAATGTCTTGCGGTGAAAATGTTTCAATGGATGTCAGCGACCACACAACCGTTCTGCTTTTTTGTAAAGAGAAACAGATTAACCTGGTGATCGTTGGCCCAGAGATTCCACTTGCGGACGGATTGGTGGATTCACTGTCAGTGGATGGTATTCGCTGTTTTGGGCCGAAGCAAGCTGCGGCGCAGATAGAGGCGTCGAAAGTTTTCGCAAAAGATTTTATGGCGCGGCATCATATCCCAACGGCGCGTTATGCAACGTTTTCTCAATTGAATGAAGCCATTCGTTATGTGCAGTCAGTTGATCATCCGATTGTTATCAAGGCTTCGGGACTCGCAGCGGGCAAGGGCGTAATTCTGCCGAATACATTTGAAGAAGCGAATTCCACGCTCGAAGCGATTTTTGTGGAGAAGACTTTTGGTAATGCAGGGGATGAGGTTGTAATTGAAGAGCGATTGGTCGGGCAGGAAGTTTCGCTGATGGCGTTTACCGATGGAACAACGATTGTCCCAATGCTGCCTGCCCAGGATCACAAACGCTTGCTGGATGGAGATGAAGGGCCAAACACAGGTGGCATGGGAGCGTATGCACCCGCGCCAATTTTCACAGCGGACTTAATGAATGAAGCAATGAAATCCGTTTTGCAACCCGCAATTAACGGGATGCAGATGGAAGGGAACCCATTCGTTGGCGTTTTGTACGCGGGTCTGATCTTAACGGAGAACGGACTCAGCGTTCTGGAATTTAACTGCCGCTTTGGCGATCCTGAAACACAAGCCGTGCTTCCATTACTTGAAACGGATTTGTTGGAAATTGTCGAGGCTTGTATCAATGGAACTTTGGCAGATGTGAATATCCATTGGAAGAATGGCGCAGCAGTGAGTGTGGTGCTGGCGAGCGAAGGGTATCCAGAAAAGGTGGAAAACGGAAAGATAATCAGCTTCGCTCCCTTGCCTGAGAATGTGGTTTGTTTTCACGCAGGCACGAAGATGAAAGATGGGAATATTGTCACTGCTGGCGGGCGTGTGTTTGGACTTACCGCGTGGGCAAAGACTCTTAATTCTGCAATTCGACAGGTATATGCCAACCTGCATAAGGTTTCATTTGATGATGCTCAATATCGAAACGATATTGCATATCGCGCATTGTTCCCAGATCAAGTAACGGATGCAGAAGCGGATGGAGAAACAGATAAACGGATTTCGGAGGGACAGGCAGAATATCGTGTTTCGAAAATTGTCCAACTCCCAACAGATCAGTTGACATACACGGTCAACGGATTGGCTATGCAGGTGCATAACGAACTGGGCGCGGGTCATGCCGAAAAGTTTTATCAGCGCCGTTTGGATGAACTTTGCAAACAGGCGGGGATTCCCGTCGAAATGGAAAAGCGCGTGGAAGTTTGGGTGGATGGTAAATCCATCGGGTATCTCAAACTAGATTTATGGATTGATGAACGCCTTGTTGTTGAATGTAAGTCTTTTTCCCACTCCCTTGGCGTGGATGAAGTTGGGCAAGTCCTGACCTATCTTGCCGCCACAACCAGCGCAATTGGAATGTTGTATAACTTTGGCCGAAGAAGACTTGAATTAAAGCGAATCCTAAAACCCAAAGATGTGCAGGAATGGCAAAAGCATCTCTATCGCTTTATCCACAAAAGCCCAAGTATGGTTTTGCCGCCTTTGACCCAAAAAGGGTTATCCATTCCTTCTATCCGTTTCAAAGCTATGAACGGTAGACCACTTCACGTCGAAATTCCATCTCCTTCAGGTGCCGCCATCCGTTTATCCGCTTCGCGCCAGCCATCCGCTCCCCAGAGTTACGCCTCCTCAGGTGTTGACATTGACGCAGGCAACCGCACCGTCGACTTAATGAAAGACGCGGTCAAGTCAACCTACACTTCATCCGTTCTTGCGGGTATCGGTTCCTTCGGCGGATTATTCGATGTGTCCACCTTAAAAGAAATGAAGTCGCCTGTTCTTGTAGCTTCCACGGATGGAGTCGGTACAAAAGTAAAACTGGCCTCATCCGTTGGAAGATATCGCGGCATCGGACATGACATCGTCAATCACTGCATCAATGATATTCTCGTACAAGGTGCGCGTCCATTATTTTTTATGGATTACTTCGCCACTTCCAAACTTGACCCTAAACAAACTGCGGAGGTGGTCACTGGCATCGCAGAAGCCTGCAAAGAATCTGGTGCGGCCTTGCTTGGTGGCGAGACCGCTGAAATGCCTGGTGTGTATCAGATAGGTGAATTCGATGTGGCGGGGACAATCGTCGGTGTGTTGGAGCGGGATGATATATTGCCGAGAAAAAATATCAAAGCGGGCGATATATTGATCGGGCTTTCATCTTCTGGGCCGCACACCAATGGATATTCCCTCATCCGCAAAGTCTTTGCTGATATACCTCTTAATACATTTTTTCTTGAGCTCAACTCTACGCTTGCTGATGCCCTTCTTGCTCCACACCGTTCCTACTATTCCGTTCTCTATTCTCTGCTCTCTAAAATCAAAGCTCTCGCTCATATCACAGGCGGTGGATTCATTGAAAACATTCCACGCGTTTTGCCAGAGACTCTGGATGCGAAAATTCAAATTGGCTCATGGACTATTCCGCAATTATGGAATCTCATTCAACAAACAGGAAACATCTCCACCGACGAAATGTATCGCGTCTTCAACATGGGCATCGGCATTGTCGCAGTAGTAGAAAAAGAGTCCGCTGCTGAAATTCAGAAATTAATTCCTGAAGAAACATTTATCATTGGTGAATTGGTCAAAGGTGATAAAAAAGTTCACATTATCAGCTAATCCGAATCCGCTTATCTGCTTTCAAAATCCGTTACCCAAAACCCGTTCGCAAGGAATTATTTATGCCATCTTCTCTTCCCCTCCGCTACGGAGCCAATCCTCAGCAAGCACCCGCCCGCGTCTTTATGCCCTCCGATGTGGACCTGCCCATCACCGTCCTCAACGGTACGCCTGGCTACATCAATTTATTGGATGCGCTCAACTCATGGCAGCTTGTGCGTGAACTCAAGTCCGCGCTGAATTTGCCAGCTGCGGCTTCGTTCAAGCATGTCAGCCCTGCGGGTGTGGCAGTTGCAAATCCATTGACCGATGTGCTCAAGAAAATTTATTTCGTCGATGACATAGAACTCTCACCGCTCGCCACCGCCTACGCCCGCGCCCGTGGAGCAGACCGCCTGTGTTCTTTCGGCGATTTCATTGCTTTGTCTGATACCGTCGATGTTTCTACTGCAAAACTGATTGCTCGCGAAGTTTCCGATGGAGTCATTGCTCCCGCGTATGAGCCTGCTGCGCTGGAGATTCTCAAAAATAAAAAGCAAGGCAAATATGCTGTCGTTCAAATTGACCCGAACTACGAGCCATCATCCAATCAGGAAATTCGTGAAGTCTTTGGCGTCCGCTTTGAACAACATCGTCACGACCGCCTCGTCACTCCCGCTGATTTCACAAACATCGTCACTACCAAAAAGGATTTGCCCGATGCTGCGCTTCGCGACCTCACCCTCGCGTGGATCACGCTGAAGTACACCCAATCCAATTCCGTTTGTTTCGTCGTGGACGGTCAAGCCATTGGCGTTGGCGCGGGTCAGCAATCCCGCATTCATTGCGTGCGCCTCGCTGGCCAAAAAGCGGATTTATGGTTTTTGCGTCAACACCCTACCGTATTGGATTTGCCCTTCAAAGCAAACATCAAACGTCCCGACCGTGATAACGCCATTGACCAATTTCTACGCGACGATGTGACTCCCACCGAAAAAGCGGACTGGGCAAACATCTTCGCTCATGCTCCC
Source organism: Anaerolineales bacterium (assembly GCA_043788255.1). Lineage (GTDB taxonomy): Bacteria > Chloroflexota > Anaerolineae > Anaerolineales > Villigracilaceae > Villigracilis. The sequence goes on from JAYVUA010000120.1 coordinate 34,360, forward strand.
CGACAACTGACTCTCGACGAAAAGCAACAGTGGCTCTCCAAGCTTGACTCTGTCACTCTCGGCTCCGACGCCTTCTTCCCGTTCCGTGACAGCATGGACCGCGCCGCCGCCAGCGGTGTGAAATATGTCCTCGAACCAGGCGGCTCCACTCGTGACGATGTTGTCATCCAAGCCGCGAACGAGTACGGCATGACAATGATCTTTAGCGGCGTGAGACTTTTTCACCATTAAACTGATAACTACTCACTAATTACTGATGACTACTCTCCCCCGCCTCATCGTTCTCATCTCTGGCAATGGTTCCAACCTGCAAGCCATCCTTGATGCCTGTGTATCAGGTGAGTTATCTGCATCGGTTATCTGTGTCATCTCCAACAAAGCAGATGCATATGGACTCGTCCGCGCCAAAAATGCAGGAGTTGAAGCCATCCATTTCCCCAAACTCGAAACCGAATCTCGCCGCGACTATGACACGCGACTAGCAGACGAGGTGACTAGCAAACAAGCAGACTATATTATTTTGGCTGGCTGGATGCGAATTCTCTCGTCTTCCTTTCTTTCCTCTTTTCCAAACAGCGTCATCAACCTCCATCCTGCTTTGCCAGATACATTTCCTGGCACGCACGCCATCGAACGCGCCTATCAAGCCTATCAACGTGGCGAAATAAAACACACAGGCGTCATGGTTCACCTCGTTCCAAACGAAGGCGTAGATAATGGCCCCGTACTTGCAACGGAGATTGTTCCCATTCATTCCACCGATACATTAGAATCTCTTGAAGAACGCATTCATCAAATAGAACATGTCCTTCTCATAAAAACTCTAAAAACATTAATCACAAAATCTGTTTCGCCATCCGCTTATTTGTTTCTCTAATCCGCTACAAAAAGGAATTTTCCCATGCCCATAGCCATCCTCTCCGTTCACGACAAAACTGGAATTATCGAATTCGCTCAAGGTCTCGCCGCTCTTGGTTGGACCCTGCTCGCATCAGGTGGCACCGCCAAACTTCTGCGTGAAAATAAAATAGAAGTGACTGAAGTTGCCGATTACACTCGGTCGCCTGAAATTCTTGGCGGGCGCGTCAAAACTTTGCACCCCGCCATTCACGGCGGCCTTCTCGCTCGCCCAACCGATGCTGATCATCTTGAACTTCTTAATCTCGGCTGGGATTATATCGACCTCGTTGCCGTCAACCTTTATCCTTTCGAGGCCACCATTGCGAAGGCAAATGTCGCGTATGAGGATGTCATCGAAAACATCGACATCGGCGGCGTCACGTTGATTCGCGCGGCTGCGAAAAATCATGAACGTGTTACTCTCGTTTGCGACCCTGCTGATTACATAGCAATTTTGTCAGCGCTACAGAATGGCGAAATTCCCTTCGCAACGCGCAAGCAGCTTGCCGTCAAAGGCTTTCAATCCACCGCGCATTATGATGCCATGATCTCAGGATATCTCAAGAATGACTGATGCCCTTCACGCGCTCTCTTCTTTGGATGGCCGCTACGCGGAAGCGACCGCGCCTCTAGCCGAATTCTTCTCCGAGTTCGCTTTTCTTCGCGACAGAGTCCGCGTCGAGTTGGACTTTTTAGCTACTCTTTCCAAAACCAGTTTGATCCGCCCTTTGAGTGACTCCGAGTCTGCTCAACTTGAATCCATCAAAATAAATTTTTCCTCTGCAGACGCTGAATCGATTTTGGAATATGAACGTAAAACAAGGCACGATGTCAAAGCCATTGAATACTTTATTCAAAATAAATTGCAGAACACATCCCTGAATGATTTACTCCCGTGGATTCACTTCGGCTTAACCTCCGAAGACACCAACAGCATCGGTCAAGCCATTGCACTAAACGAATCCCGTGATAAAGTCATTGTTCCTGCACTCGACAATCTAATATCCGCTCTATCCGTTTCGGCTATCCGTTCCCGATCCGTTCCCATGCTGGCCCGCACGCATGGACAGTTCGCCGTCCCGACAACCTTGGGAAAAGAATTTGCCGTCTACATTGCCCGCCTCAAAAAGACTCGCGATGAAATATCCGTATTTCGCTTCGAAGCCAAGCTGACAGGCGCCGTTGGCAACTTCAACGCTTTGCAAGCCACCGCTCCTCAAGTGGACTGGCTTTCTTTCAGCGAAGAATTCGTCTCTCACTTCGATCTTGAACCTAATTTATTCACCACTCAAATTTTGCCCTACGATAACTGGGTGCGTTACTTTGACCTCATTCGATTGACCAATTCCATTCTCATTGATTTCGCTCAAGACATCTGGCGTTACATCAGTGACGGGACCCTCAAACAGGCAATCGTTGCTGGGGAGGTGGGTTCGTCCACCATGCCGCAAAAGGTTAACCCGATTGACTTTGAAAATGCGGAAGGCAATCTCGGCATCGCAAATTCTCTTTTTGTGCATTATGCCCAAAAGTTGACCATCTCGCGCTTGCAACGCGACCTCTCCGATTCAACTGTCCGCCGTACGTTTGGCTCGGCGTTAGGTCACAGCCTGATTGCGTGGACCAACTTCCAGCGCGGATTGAAGCGCATTGCTCCTGATGAAGAAAAACTCAAAGCCGAATTAAATGCCCATTGGGAAGTCGTCTCTGAAGGCGCACAAACCATCCTGCGCGCGGCTGGAAAATCAGACGCATACGAATCGCTTAAAGAACAAACCCGCGGGCAGGTTTTGACCGAAACGGATTACATGGCCTGGTGTAATTCTATTGACGTGAACGAGGAAACGCGCAGGCGTTTAAAAAATCTTTCGCCCGAAACATATATCGGACTTGCCGTCCAATTAACAGATCGTGTGGTGAATTCATGAAATTGGCAACATTAGTTTTACAAGATGGAACCATCATTAAAGGTCAGGCCTTCGGAGCAGAAACAGATGCCGTGTTTGAGTTGGTCTTCAACACCAGCATGACGGGCTATCAGGAAATTCTCACCGACCCTTCCTATCGCGGACAGGGTGTGTTGTTTACCGTGTCGCATATTGGTAATGTGGGAATTAATTTGGAAGATGACGAGTCCGCCAAGTCGCAAGTTTCGGCGGCGGTGATTCGTTCATTAAGTCCCGTTGTATCCAATTGGCGTTCGGCGCTTTCGCTTTCTGATTGGCTGAATCAACATGGCGTTCCAGGCATCAGCGGCGTGGACACGCGCTGGCTGACTCGCAAACTGCGTGATGGCGGCACGCAAAAAGCGGCACTTTCCACAAAAGGAACATCTGCGGATGTGCTTTTGCAAATGGCGCGTGAGTGGCCCGGCCTTGATGGGCGCGATATGGTCAAGGAAGTGAGCTGCGAAGAGAGTTATCGGTGGGTGGGAGATGCGGGAAGTAAGTGGATAACGAGAAACGACAATTCGATATTAGATACTCGAATATCGACTCGCGAATATCGGATTATTGCTTACGACTTTGGGATCAAAGAAAATATCCTGCGCCACCTTTCATCTTATGGCGCAAATGTGACCGTTGTCCCTGCGGACACAACTGCTGATGAAGTGCTGGCACTAAAGCCTGACGGAATCTTTTTATCCAACGGCCCCGGTGACCCTGCGGGTTTGCCCTACGCCGTTGAAGCTGTCAGTGGATTAATCCAAAGTGGCGTGCCAATATTTGGAATTTGTCTTGGTCATCAACTTATCGGGCGCGCCTTGGGAGCGGATACACACCGCCTCAAATTTGGACATCACGGTGGGAATCATCCAGTTCAACATTTATCTTCGGGCGAAGTGTTAATCACGGCGCAGAATCATAATTATTGTGTGACTGCTGGCGAGTTAAATCCAAGTGAAGTGGAAATCACTTATAAAAGTTTGAACGATGACTCACTTGAAGGTTTACGAATGAAAAACAAACCTGTCTTTAGTGTACAGTTTCATCCCGAAGCCGCGCCTGGTCCGCATGACGCACATGATATTTTTGCGGAATTCTTCCGCTTAATGCAGAATGCAGAATGCAGAATGAGGAATGCAGAATAATGAATGAAAAATGCGGAATAAAAAATGGAGGTCGTGATGGCGCATGATGTGATGGACTTGCGGGTCAGGACAAAGAAATTTGCTTTGCGAGTTATTAAACTGTATCAAAGCCTGCCAAAATCTGGCGAAGCGCAGGTGATTGGCAAGCAGGTTTTACGAAGTGGAACTTCGGTTGGCGCGCAATACCGTGAGGCTTGTCGGGCAAAATCCCCCGCTGACTTTGTCAACATGATGGGCGGCGCATTAAAAGAACTTGACGAAACCGCTTATTGGCTTGAATTACTTGTGGAAGGTGAAATTTTTCCTGCCGCCAAGATTACTGACCTGCAAAAAGAAACGAACGAATTAACAGCCATTTTTGTCTCATCCATCAACACTTCAAAAAGGAATTTGAAAATGAAGAATGCAGAATGAGGAATGCAGAATTTCTGCTTTTCTATTCATCATTCTGCATTCTAACTTCTTCATTTATTTACTATGAAACGAACTGACATCCACACCATCCTCGTCCCTGGCTCTGGAGCCATCGTCATCGGTCAAGCCGCGGAGTTTGATTACTCTGGCACGCAAGCAGTCAAGGCCTTGAAAGCCGAAGGCTATCGTGTGGTATTGGTTAATTCAAATCCTGCCACGATCATGACCGATCCTGAAATTGCGGATGCGACCTACATTGAGCCGCTCACCGTTGAATCACTGGAAGCAATTATTGCGCAGGAAAAGCCTGATGCCATGCTGCCAACTGTCGGCGGGCAAACGGGATTAAATCTCGCGCTTGCGCTCAGTGAAAATGGCGTGCTTGAAAAATATGGCGTGCAACTCATCGGCGCGAATCTCAATGCCATCAAAGCCGCCGAAGACCGTTTGCTGTTTCGCGAGACCATGCAAAAGGTTGGCATTCCCATTCCGCACGGTGGAGCGGCATATTCATTGAATGAAGCCGAAGAATTCGCCAAACAAACTGGTTATCCTGTTTTAGTCCGCGCTTCGTTTGCGATGGGCGGCACAGGCGCATCGTGGGTGTATGAATCGAAACAACTTCAAGAAGCGGTGCGCAGTGCAATTTCCGAATCGCCGATTGGTCAGGCTTGGCTGGAAGAATCTGTTTTGGGTTGGAAGGAATACGAACTCGAAGTGATGCGCGACAAAGCCGATAATTTTGTCGTTGTGTGCTCTATCGAAAACCTCGACCCGATGGGTGTACACACTGGTGATAGCATTACTGTCGCGCCTGTGCAAACGCTCACCGATCGCGAATATCAAATCCTACGTGATCTTGCTCATCGCGTGCTGACCGCTGTCGGCGTGGAAACAGGCGGATCGAATGTGCAGTTCGGTGTTGATCCCAAAACAGGTCGCGTCGTGGTCATCGAAATGAATCCGCGTGTCAGTCGTTCTTCTGCGCTCGCATCCAAAGCCACGGGCTTTCCGATTGCAAAACTTGCTGCGCTGGTTGCTGTCGGTTACACCCTCGATGAAATCACAAATGATATTACCGGGCAAACCAAAGCCGCCTTCGAGCCTTCGCTTGATTACGTTGTTGTAAAAATTCCGCGCTGGGCGTTCGAAAAATTTCCCGGTGTAGATTCGACCCTCGGCCCGCAAATGAAATCAGTGGGCGAGTCGATGGCGCTCGGACGGACATTTCCTGAAGCCTTGAACAAAGCGATTCAATCTTTGGAAATTGGCGTGGACGCACTCGACGGTTCCGGGCCTAACAAAGAATTGATTGCTGAACCTGAAACATTCGCCACCCTGCAAATTCCCACCGCCGACAGATTGTTCCGCGTCTATTGCGCCATTCAACAAGGAATGTCATTGGAAGAAATTTCTCAAGCCTGTGGCTACGATCTTTGGTTTCTTGCTCAAATGCAGGAGATCAGGAATTTGGAATTAGAAATTAGGAATTGCAAATCGGAAGTTGAGCTCAAATCTATTTTACGTTTCGCAAAACAAATGGGCTTCGCCGACTCGCATATTGCCCGTCTTTTACATTCATCCTTCACCCTTCATCATTCATCCTTTAGAGAACTTCGCAAAAGTCTCGGCATATTACCTACATTCCAAAGAGTAGATACCTGCGCCGCCGAATTTGAATCGCAGACTCCATATCTTTATAGCGCCTACGAAATGGACGATGAATCACGCCCAACGGATAAACAAAAGATTTTAATTCTCGGCGGCGGACCGAATCGTATTGGTCAGGGGATTGAGTTTGATTACTGTTGTTGTCAGGCGGCATTTGCTTTGTCAAAGATGGGTTATGAAACCATCATGTATAACTGCAATCCCGAAACCGTTTCCACCGATTACGACACAGCCGATAGATTGTATTTCGAGCCGCTTACACTTGAGCATGTACTCAACGTCATTGACCGTGAACAACCTGTTGGTGTCATCGTCCAATTTGGTGGACAGACTCCGCTTAATCTCGCGGCAGGGCTTGAAGCGGCGGGTGTTAAAATTTTAGGGACGTCACCCCATGCCATTCAACTTTCTGAAGACCGCGAAGAATTTGCAAAATTACTGCGCGAGTTGGATATCCCACAACCCGAGAACGGAATTGCACGTTCAATTGAAGAAGCACGTGTTATTGCCGAAAGAATCGGATATCCTGTGTTGGTACGTCCATCATTTGTTTTAGGCGGGCGGGCAATGGCTTTAGTGGAGTCTGAACCTCATTTGGCAGGCTTCATTCAAAAGGCGATTGAAGCGGCTCCTGGTCAACCCATTCTGATTGATAAATTTATGGAAGACGCTTTCGAAATAGATGTCGATGCATTAGCAGACGGCGAGCGAGTCGTTGTCGGGGCGATCATGCAGCATATCGAAGAAGCAGGCGTCCATTCGGGCGATGCGGCTTGTGTCCTGCCTCCGTATAAAGTCAGCGCGTTTCATTTGGGGATCATGCGCGAATATACCGAACAACTCGGCCTCGCATTGGGTGTGCGCGGATTAATGAATGTGCAATTTGCGTTGAGAGATGAAGTGGTGTGTGTGCTGGAAGTAAACCCACGTGCATCGCGGACTGTGCCATATGCAAGCAAAGCCACGGGATTGAATCTTGCATACGTCGCCGCGCAAGTGATGGCGGGAAAAACATTGAAGGAATTAAATGTTACCGAAGAACCGCGCGTGGATGGATTTTTCATTAAAGAGGCGGTGCTTCCATTCAAGAAGCTGCCCGGCTCGAGCATTTTACTCGGACCTGAAATGCATTCGACTGGCGAAGTGATGGGACATGCTTCACGCTTCGGTCACGCGTTCGCCAAATCTCAAATCGCGGCAGGAGTGGGTTTGCCGCAAAGCGGCGCAGTGTTGATCACGGTCAATGATTATGATAAGAGCGCGGGCTTGAAATTCGCACGTGATTTGTACCGCATGGGATTCGCGCTGTACGCCACACCTGGCACTGCGGATATGTGCCAGAAGGCTAGCTTGCTCGTCGAAGTTGTTGAAAAAGCGCAGGATGGTTCCACGCAAATTGTGGATTTGATTCGCGCGGGCAAAATTCAATTGGTGTTGAACACGCCGCTTGGTCCGCACGCGCATACCGATGGCGCAGAGATCCGTTCGGCAGCAATCGCGATGAACGTCCCATTGTTGACAACGCTTTCCGCGGCGATGGCGGCGGTCGCAGCCATACAAGCTTTGCGAAAGAATGAATTGAAGTATCGAAGTTTACAGAGTCATTTTTCTGAACATTCCAAGTAGGAGATAATTATGCAAAACATCATTGAAATTGAAAACAAGCACACATCGGGCACGTATGCCAAACAACCCCTTGTCATTGTGCGCGGACAGGGCGCTTCGTTGTTTGACATTGACGGAGTGGAATATTTGGACTGCTCCTCTGGACATGGCGTTGCCAATCTCGGTCATGCTCACCCGAAAATTGCTGAGGCGCTCTACAAGCAGGCGAATACACTGATCACGCTTTTCGAGACCTTTCCAAATGATAAGCGCGCCGAGTTGATGGAAAAGATCACAGCCATAGTGGATGGATTGGACAGAGTCTTCTTCTGTAACTCAGGGACCGAGTCTGTTGAGGCGGCTTTTAAATTTTCACGTATTTCCACAGGACGAAAAAATATCGTCGCGGCCATGCGCGCTTTTCATGGTCGGACCTATGGTTCATTATCCGCGACCTATAACAAAAAATACCGTGAAGGATTTGAACCGCTTGTGCCGGGCTTCAGCCATGTGGTTTATAACAATGTTGAAGCCTTGGACAAAGCTGTGAATGAAGAGACTGCCGCTGTGATTTTGGAAGTGGTTCAAGGTGAAGGCGGTGTGTACCCTGCTACAGCAGAATATATACAAGCCGCACGGAGGATTTGCAGTGAACGTGGAGCCTTGTTGATCGTGGACGAGATTCAAACAGGCTTTGGCCGCACTGGAAAAATGTTCGCAATTCAACACTTTGGCGTTACCCCTGATTTGCTAACCTGTGCCAAGTCGCTGGCTGGCGGTGTGCCGATGGGCGCAGTGTTGATCGGCAAGAATGTAAAGAACCTAACTCCTGGTGTCCACGGCTCCACCTTTGGCGGCAACCCGCTTTCTTGTGCGGCAGCAGTTGCAGCGTTGACTGTAATGGAAGAGGAAGACCTTCCCGGTCAGGCCGAAGCTAAAGGTACATATTTGATGGATAAGTTGAAGGAGATCAATTCACCCAATATCCGCGAGGTGCGCGGCATGGGATTAATGATCGGTATTGAGATGAAACAAAAGGTTGCAGCTTATATCCGTATTTTGCAGGAAAAGAAGATCATCGCCTTGAATGCAGGCATGACTGTGATTCGATTATTGCCACCACTGGTAATTACTTATGAACAGATCAATCATGTGGTGGAAGTGTTGACCGAAGTCTTGGCACAGGAAGCTGCTGAGTGACGTTGGACGATAGACCGCAGACGGCGGACAGTAATCTAGCGTCAGGGAATTTATATGAGTGATACTTTAATTGGATTGGTTTCGCAATACAGTCCTTCAAGACAGGAACGTAGCGCAGTGGAGTGGCTGGTAACCCGCATGAAATTGCTGGGCTATACCGATTCATTTATTGATGAAGCTGGAAATGCTGTCGGCGTGATGGGGCAGGGGCCAAAGCAGGTAGTGTTGCTAGGTCACATTGATACGGTGCCGGGCGAAATTCCTGTGCGTGTGGAAAATAATGTTTTATACGGCCGCGGTTCTGTAGATGCGAAAGGTCCGCTGGCGTGTTTTGTGGATGCAGTGGCACAAGTCGGCGCAAAAGATGGCTGGCAATTTGTTGTCCTCGGTGCTGTGGAAGAAGAGCGCAATTCTGAAGGCGCGCGTTTTGCGGCAAACCAATACAAACCTGATTACGCAATTATTGGCGAACCCAATCAATGGGATCGAGTTGCGCTTGGTTATAAAGGCAGCGCGTGGGCGACCATCACTGTCAAACGCGGACAAGCTCATACCGCAAGCGGTGAAGAAACCGCGGCTGAAGCGGCGGTTGAAATTTGGTTGAAGATAAAAGCGTATGTTGATTCGTTCAATGCAGATAAACAAAAAGTATTTGATAAATTATTGCTCACCTTGCGCGGCATGGATTCTGATTCAAATGATTTCGAACAATGGGCAAGGCTGAAAGTGGGTGTGCGTTTGCCTGTGGAAGTTTTGCCTGAAGCCTGGTATGTTAAGTTGAATGAAATAATAAGTGACAGTCACCTGGCACAGCCCCCTGTGGGTAAAGGTGACTGTCACTTGGAGCCAGTTGGATTCGCCATCCCTGCATGGGGGTGTGAGAAAAACACTCAGCTGGTGCGTGCTTTCTTAAGCGGAATCAGGTCACAGGGCGGAGAGCCGCGTTTCGTCTATAAAACAGGCACAGCCGATTTGAATATCGTCGCGCCAATTTGGAAATGTCCAGCCGTTGTGTATGGCCCCGGAGATTCTGCGCTTGACCATACACCCAATGAACATATTGATCTAAACGATTATCAAAAATCGGTCAGCGTGTTGAGTGCTGCTATAACAGCCCTTCGTTAACCAATAACTCGGCATTATAAATAGATGCGCCCGCCGCGCCGCGAATCGTGTTGTGTGAAAGTACAACAAATTTCAAATCAAGGATGGGATCACGCCTCACCCGGCCGACTACTGTCGTCATGCCTTTTCCTGTTAATCGGTCGAGTCTTGGCTGGGGCCTATCCGTTTCATCTCTCACGCTGATAACGGGTCGTGGTGACGAAGGCAGTTCTCTGGCTGATGGGTGAGCCGTGAATTCGCGTAAGGCTTGAATCGCAACTTCAGGCTCAACGGGATTTGTCAACGCCACACTCGCGCACAACGTATGACCGTCAATCACGGCCACGCGATTGGTATGCGCGCTGAATTGAATATCTGCCATTTCAATCTTATTGTCTTTCAATTTGCCGAGCATTTTGCGCGGCTCCCATTCCACTTTTTCCTCTTCGCCGCCGTTGCCCACATTGGGGATGACGTTGTCCATAATATCCAGTGACGAAACGCCAGGATAACCCGCGCCTGATAAAGCTTGAAGCGAGACCGCAAAAACTTTCTTCACACCAAAAGCATCATCTAGTGCTTTGAGTGCAATCGTCAGGCCCGTGCTGGTGCAATTCGGGTTTGTGACAATGCATCCGCTCCAGCCGTGATTCTTACGCTGTTCATGGATCAGTTGAATATGATCCGCGTTGATTTCTGGCAGCAGCAGCGGCACATCCACTCTGCGTCGATACGATGACGCATTCGAACAAACTGCTGAGCCCGCCTTCGCAAACAATGGTTCGAGTTCATCTGCAATTTCAGTGTGCAATGCTGAAAAGACAATCTTCGCCTGCACCGCATCCGTATTAGCGGGGACAACGAGCATATCGCGCGCGTAGTCAGGCATGGGCGTATCCAATACCCAGCGCGCGGCTTGTGAATATTTTTGTCCAACCGAACGATCCGAAGCGGCCAGCGCCACCACCTTGAACCACGGATGATTATCCAATAACGAAATAAAACGCTGGCCGACAGAACCTGTCGCGCCGAGAATTGCCACGGGGATTTGAGACATATATAACTCCTAATGATTTTATATAGTCGGTGGTTGAGTAGCCTTGCGTGTTCGTCGCAAGGCGTATCGAAACCACCAATAAATAACAAACTTTTAATTTCAAGTATACATACAATGGGTGGTTTCGATACACCCCTCAAAGAGTATTCGGGGCTACTCAACCACCAGAGTTGTTTTATTATTTCACAATCAACTCATGCAAAGACCGCACCGCCAACTCTGTATCCGCCGCGGCGACAACCATACTAATCGAAACTTCTGATGAACCTTGCGCGATGGCTAATACATTTGCTTTGCTGTTACCCAATTGCGAGAAGACTTGCCCCGCCACGCCGGGCGTGTGACGCATTCCCACGCCGACCACAGTGATGATGGAAACATCCTCCGTCATCCAGACCCGGTCAATGTCTTCATCTTCGATCTCGGCGGCGAAAACTGCCTGCAGCGCGTTAATCACAGATATGGCAGATTCAGTGGGCACAGCAAAACAAATCGACTGTTCTGATGACGCCTGTGTAATCAATGGCACGCTGGTCTTCGTGGATGCGACTGCGCCAAACGCGCGCGCCGCCACGCCAGGGACGCCCAGCATACCACGCCCTTCAATCGTCACCAATCTTTGATGGCGGATGGCGGTCACAGCTTTGACAACCTGCCCATCACGCGGCTTGAAATCGGATGGGACGTTGGCGATCAGCCGTGTGCCCGCATGGGATGGGTTAAATGTGTTACAGATACGCAGTCCAATCCCCGCATCCACAATGGGACGAATCGTTTTGGGATGCAAAACTTTCGCGCCGTAATAGGCCAATTCTGCCACTTCGTTGTATGTGATTTCAGATAACGTGCGCGCTTCTTTCACAATGCGTGGATCAGTGGTCATAATTCCATCTACATCGGTCCAGATCCAAACATCGTCAGCGGGGAGCACAGCGCCGATGATGGCTGCCGAGTAGTCACTGCCGCCGCGTCCCAAGGTGGTGATGGCGCCTTCAGGGGTCGCACCGATGAATCCCGTTGTGACTGGGACAATGCCCGCGTCCATCAGTGGATTTAATAATTTTCGTGTCTTTTCGGTGGTGGCTTTGAAGTCAGGATGCGCGTGTTGAAAGTGCGCGTTGGTGACCACGAACTCAGTGGACTCAATCGCTTTGGCGTTGACTCCCGCGCTTTCAAGCACCGCGCCCAGCAAGCGCACGCTCATCCGCTCGCCGATGGATGCCACCGCGTCTATCGTCCGTGGGCTGGCTTCGCCAAGAATCGCAATCGCTTTGCATAAATCCACGAGTGAGAGAATCAATATATTGATTTCCTGCTTGGTCGCTTCACGCAGTTTTTCATCTTGGATCAGCACATCTGCAACGGAGAAGTGTTTTTCCCTCAGCGTTGATTCTACACTCGCGAGCGAATCAGTTTTCCCTTGCGCAGCGGATGCGGCAGAGTCCAGTAATAAATTAGTCACACCAGACATTGCGGACGTGATCACCACCAGACGCGGATATTGCGCGTGCGCGTCCTTCACGATCTGCGTCGCCTTCATCAGCGCATCCGCCGACCCGACTGATGTGCCTCCGAATTTCATAACGAGCGTTTGTTTTTCTGGCATGTTGTTCTCCTTGGTTTAAGACCTGACAGGTTTTCACGATACTTTGATTAATAGGAATGGCGCTTATGAAACCTGTCAGGTCTGTACTTTTAATTTGATAACAAAAACGCCCCACGTTTTCTGTGAGGCGTTGTGCGTTCTGAAAGTAACTTTGTTTCGTTTACTTTTGACCAAGCGCAATTGCCTTACGGAATGTACCGAAGGTAGTGGACATGGTCATCATAGTGCCGAAACAGAAGTTGTTCATATTGGTCGGTATTCTATGCGAGGGCAGGGGATTGGTCAAGGGGGAATATGAAATTACTGATTGTGACTGTATAATTACCTGATATCGAAATGGGATAAACAATAAAAAATAGTGTAACTTTTGAAAATTTGAAACTTCGATTTTGTTTTTCCACCCACTTTGTTTTAGATAAGGGATTAATATATGTTGAAATATCAATTGTTTCCACGGTCGTTTGGCATTACAGAAGAAGCAAGAGCTGTTATTAATTGTTTTGATGTAAGCTACGATAAAATTAAGTCGCCCGAAAATAACTTGAGTAGTGATGGCGTTTTGAAATGCATTTCTCAAGACCTAAAAAAACTGAATTTTAAAGTTGAAGAAAGTAAAGCTAGTGTTGATAAGATTAAAATCCCTGTTCTTTTTAGCTTAAATAATAAAATTGATAAATCTTTTGAAGCGGATGCAGTAAGCTCAGATGGGGAAATAGTTTTAGAGGTTGAAGCAGGTCGAGCTTATACAAATAATCAATTTTTGAAAGATGTGTTTCAAGCTTGTATGATGCCATCAGTACGTTATTTAATTTTGGCTGTAAGGAATGATTATCGTGGTAATGATGACTTTAATAAAATCTTCCAATTTTTTGAAACACTTTATATCAATGGTAGATTAAGTTTGCCTTTGGAAGGAATTGTCCTGATTGGATATTGATTCAATATATCTTTTCTGCAACCAACTCGCAACTGAGTAACACTAAACTGAAATCGATTTCCATAACCGAATCCCACAAATTCCCCTTGACTTATTTCCGTTTCCGCCTATAATCGTGCGAAATCACACGCACATGAACCCATCTATATTCAACCTCTCCCTTATTGTAGTCGTCCTTGTAGTCCTTATTATTAAGGACTTATTTCTGGTTAGGATGGCAGCGGTGAGAACGAAGTAAATCACTGAGTAAGTACGAAGAGCCGCCCTAACCACGGGCGGCTTTTTTTGTATAAATTAAGAAATTATGGAGAAGATTATGACAGATATGAAAAATAACAGCAATGCGATCACGACCGGTCCCAATCGCGCGCCGGCGCGCGCCATGCTCAAGGCGGTTGGGTTTACCGATGAGGATTTGCGTAAACCGATTGTAGGTGTTGCCAGTACGTGGATCGAGATCGGACCGTGCAATTATCATCTGCGGCGGCTTTCGCAAAAAATCAAAGAGGGAATTCGCGCCGCGGGTGGAACTCCGATGGAATTCAATACAGTTTCCATTTCTGATGGAATCAGCATGGGGTCAGAAGGAATGAAAGCTTCATTAATCAGCCGTGAGGTGATTGCGGATTCAATTGAACTCGTTGCGCGCGGAAATCATTTTGATGCGATTGTTTGCCTTTCGGGCTGTGACAAGACCAATCCCGGTGTGATGATGGCATTGGCGCGGCTCGACATTCCCGGGCTGGCTTTGTATGGTGGTTCGATCAACCCCGGCAAATTGGGTGAGAAGTCATTAACTGTTCAGGACGTGTTTGAAGCAGTCGGCGCTCATGCGGCTGGCAAGATGACAGACCAGGAATTTGCCGACGTGGAAAATTTTGCCTGCCCCGGTGCAGGCGCGTGCGGCGGACAATTTACCGCCAACACCATGTCCACGATCATGGAATTCATCGGTATCTCGCCCATTGGTTTCAACAGCGTGCCAGCCACGTCCGAAGAGAAAGATCAAATTGCATTTGAAACGGGGAAAATAGTAATGGAAATGCTGCGTAATGATTTACGACCCTCTAAAATTTATACCCGTAAAGCAATAGAGAACGCGATTGTTTCTGTAGCCGCAACGGGTGGCTCGACGAATGCAGTTCTCCATCTTTTGGCATTGGCACGCGAAGCGAATGTCGAATTGCATATCGATGATTTCGATAAACTTTGCGCGAAGGTGCCAGTCCTTACCGACATCAAACCATTTGGCAAGTACATGGCCGCAGACATGCATGCCGCAGGCGGTATTCCCTACTTGATGAAAATTTTATTGGATGGCGGTTATTTGCATGGTGACTGCATCACTGTTACTGGAAAGACCATTTCAGAAGCCGCGCAAACTGGCATCGAAACCGCGGGCCAGAAGGTGATTTATCCATTGGACAAGCCGTATAAGGAAAATGGCGGCTTGGTCATCTTGCATGGCAATCTTTCGGAAGAAGGCGGAGTTCACAAGGCAGCAGCCAACAATATCAAATACTTTAGCGGAACGGCGCGTGTCTTCGAACGCGAAGAGGATGCCATGCAAGCTGTCACGGATCAAAAGATCAAGGCTGGAGATTTCGTGGTCATCCGTTATGAAGGTCCGAAGGGCGGGCCCGGAATGCGTGAAATGCTTGGGGTCACGGCAGCAATTGCCGGCGCGGGCCTGAGCGATACCGTCGCCTTGTTGACCGATGGACGTTTCTCCGGTGCAACCCGCGGCATCTCTGTTGGTCATGTTGCTCCAGAAGCTTTTGTGGGTGGGATGATTGCATTCGTCAAAGATGGTGACATTATCACGATCGATGTGGAAAAACGTGAATTGCGCGTTGATATTTCTGATAGTGAATTGGAGAAACGTAAAAAAGGCTGGCAGGCGCCTGCGCCGCATTACACGCGGGGTGTAATGGCAAAATATGCACGCGGCGTATCGTCTGCGTCTGAAGGTGCGATTACGAGTTAAGAAAAGTTGAAAGTCAAAAGTCAAAGGTTAGAAGTCAAGGACGCAAGACTTTCAACTTTTGACCTTTGACTAAAATGAGGAGACTTATGAAAAAGACAGGTGCTGAAATTTTGTGGGAGTGTATGGTGCGCGAAGGCGTGGAAGTGGTCTTCGGGTATCCGGGCGGGGCGAATATGCCGATCTATGATGCGATGTTGAGTTATCCCATTCATCATGTGTTGGTGCGGCATGAGCAGGGCGGCGCGCACATGGCGGATGGATACGCACGCGCATCTGGCAAGGTGGGTGTAGCGATGGCAACCTCCGGGCCGGGCGCGACGAATTTAGTGACGGGCATTGCCACGGCGATGATGGATTCTGTGCCGGTAGTTTTTGTTACGGGACAGGTTGCCGCGCATCTGATCGGCGGCGATGCGTTTCAAGAAGTGGATGTGACCGGTATTACTTTGCCGATCACGAAACATAATTATCTTGTGACACGCGCCGATGAAATTGCAGAAGTTGTGCGCGAGGCTTTTTATATCGCCCGCAGTGGACGCCCCGGCCCTGTCTTGATCGACATTTGCAAAAATGCGCAAGTGGAACAGACTGAGTTTATCTATCCCGAAAATGTGAAGTTGCCGGGCTATCAACCAGTAGCTCACGCACCACAGGAATCCTTGGAGCGCGCGGTCAAGTTGATTGAGAAGGCACATCGCCCAGTCATCCTGTGCGGACATGGCGTTTTAGTTTCCAAGGCTGAAGAAGTGTTGATGCAATTTGCAGTCAAGACACAGACGCCTGTCGCGAGTACATTGTTGGGTCTTGGGGCGTTCCCTGCTTCACATGAGTTGAGCCTCGGCATGATGGGTATGCACGGAGAAGTCCATACCAACATGGCGATTCAAAACTCCGATTTGATCCTCGCTTTCGGTATGCGCTTCGATGACCGAGTCACAGGTACATTGAAGACCTACGCGCCACATGCGAAGAAAATCCATATTGAGATTGATCCATCCGAAATACATAAGAACGTGACTGTGGATGCCGCGCTGGTGGGTGATTTGAAAACCGTATTAACGGATCTTGTTCCTTTGGTGGATGAATATGACCACGAAGAATGGAAAAAGGAAATCAACGGCTGGAAGGCCGAAGCCGATACGCGCAGTATTATGAATTGGCCTGATGACGGAAAATTATATGTGCCGCATGTCATCTCGGATATTTGGAAGGCCACAGGCGGCGGCGCGATCATGACCACTGACGTGGGTCAACATCAAATGTGGGCGGCGCAATATTACACATTTGATAAACCGAATCGTTGGCTTACTTCAGGCGGCGCCGGCACGATGGGTTTTGGTCTGCCATCTGCCATCGGCGCGTGGTTTGCCGATAAAGATCAGGAAGTATGGGCTGTGGCGGGTGACGGTGGTTTTCAAATGACCTCTGCCGAGTTGACAACGGCTGTGCAGGAAAATGCGAATGTAAAAGTCGCCATCATGAATAACAGTTTTCTCGGCATGGTGCGTCAGTGGCAGGAATTTTTCTTCGAGAAGCGTTACTCGGCGGTCAACATGCTCTCGCCTGATTTTGTGAAACTCGCCGAAGCGCACGGAGTCCCAGCCCGACGCGTTACCAAACGTGAAGAAGTGGACGAAGCCATTGCATGGGCGCGCAGTATTAAAGGCCCAACTGTGATTGAGTTCAAAGTGGAAATGGAAGACGCGGTCTATCCGATGGTTCCCGCAGGTGCGGCCTTGGATCAAATGATACAGAGACCGATTAAAGAGAAGTAGAAATAAGAGAGTAGAGAGAAGAGATGAGTATTCAAAATTTGAAGAGGTTGCAGGTTTGGGCGCGGGCGAAGGATTTTGGACTGAAGGTTTACAAACGAGTCTTGCCTTTGTTGCCGCCCGAAGAAAAATGGAATTTGAACCAGCAACTTCGACGCTCGTCTTTGAGCATCTCGGCGAATATTGCCGAAGGACATGGACGCTTCTACTATCAGGATAACGTTCGCTTTTGTTATATCGCGCGCGGCTCTCTGGATGAAACTCTCAGTCATTTAGTTTTTGCCTTTGAGGCAGATTTCATCCCTGACGCGCTTTACAAAGAACTGGAAAACGAAGGCGAAGAAATTGACAAAATGCTAAACGGTTACATCGGCTATCTCAAGAAAAGCAAACAGGGACTTAACGAACCTGGCGCCAATATCTCAATTCAAGAAGAGGAAAGAGAGAAGGAAGAAGTGAGCAGAGAATAGAGTGGAGAATTATTGTCTCTACTCACTATTCACTACTCTTCTCTTAATCATCTATTCACTACTCTCTTAAACCTGGAGAATCAAATGAACTACACTTTCATCGCATTAGTAGAAAATAAACCCGGCGTATTGAATCGCGTGGCATCTTTATTTCGCCGCCGCAATTTCAATATTGAATCGCTCGCGGTCGGGCGCACAGAAGACCCAGCCGTCTCACGCATGACCGTGGTGGTGGGCTGTCCGAATGGCGATATGGATGCGCATCGGATTGAGGCGAATCTATATAAACTGGTCAACGTGATCGACGTGCAGGATGTCACGCGTCAACCTTCGGTAACCCGTGATCTGGCTCTGATCAAAATAAAAGTCGGCCCCGAGAAACGCGCCGAAGTTAATGGCCTCGCCGAAATTTTCCGCGCGCATATTGTGGATGTGGCAGTTGACTCGGTCATCGTTGAAATTACAGGTACGGAAGATAAGATCGAAGGTATGATTGAGTTGTTACGTCCGCTGGGAATTGTAGAAATGGTACGCACAGGACAAATCGCCATGACTCGTGGAGTCAACGATGGCGTGCGCCGCGTTCCCGGTGTGACAGGTAATCATCGCTACGAAGATATATCTGAACTGGCGGAGATGG
Organism: Anaerolineales bacterium; assembly: GCA_043788255.1. GTDB lineage: Bacteria > Chloroflexota > Anaerolineae > Anaerolineales > Villigracilaceae > Villigracilis. The sequence continues at coordinate 52,814 of JAYVUA010000120.1, forward strand.
CGCCGTAAGTAATGCAGAATGCAGAATGCAGAATGTAAAATGCAGAATGAAGAATAAACCTTCATCTTGAAATTAAAACTAAAATCTGAATAAAATAAAACTAGGAGAAACATAATCATGGCAAGGATCAATTTTGGCGGTACAGAAGAAGAAGTGGTAACACGTGACGAGTTTTCACTCGATAAGGCGCGTGAGGTTTTGAAGAATGAAGTGGTGGCTGTTCTTGGCTACGGCGTACAGGGACCTGCTCAGGCGTTGAACATGCGCGACAACGGCATCAATGTGATCGTAGGTCAGCGCGAAGGCACATCCAATTGGGACAAGGCCATTGCAGATGGTTGGGTGCCCGGTAAGACTCTCTTCAATGTTGAAGAAGCCGCCGAAAAAGGAACGGTCATTCAATATTTGCTTTCTGATGCAGGTCAGCGCTCACAATGGCCGAAGATTGTGGAGCATCTCAACGAAGGCGATATGCTGTACTTCTCACACGGATTCTCTGTCACATTCAAAGATGACACCGGTGTCATTCCTCCTCCGCATGTGGACGTGGCTTTGGTTGCGCCAAAAGGTTCTGGTCGCAGTGTGCGCATTAACTTCCTTGAAGGCTCGGGTATCAATGCCAGCTTCGCCGTTCATCAGGATGCGACAGGCCGCGCGCAGGAACGTGCGATTGCGTTGGGCATCGCCATTGGCGCGGGATATTTATTCCCGACTACTTTTGAAAAGGAAGTTCATTCTGATCTGACAGGTGAACGCGGCATTCTAATGGGCGCTCTGGCGGGTGTGATGGAAGCGCAATATAACGAACTCCGCAAGCATGGACATTCTCCCTCCGAAGCTTTCAACGAAACTGTGGAAGAGCTTACCCAATCCCTCATTCGTCTTGTCGGTCAGAATGGCATGGACTGGATGTATGCCAACTGTTCGACCACTGCTCAACGCGGCGCGCTGGATTGGAAGGATAAGTTCCGCGATGCGACTGCGCCCGTGTTCAAGGATTTGTATCAAAGTGTAGTTACCGGCAACGAAGCCCGCATTACGCTCGAAGCCAATGGTCAACCTGATTATCGCGCAAAACTCGAAGTGGAACTCGCTGCTATTCGTGATTCTGAAATGTGGCGTGCTGGCGCTGCGGTGAGATCATTACGCCCTGAAAATTGGAAGAAGTAAATAGTGCTTGGTAAATGGTAATTACTAATTACCATTTACCAAGTGTAGGAGTTCGCATGACCAATTACGTCAAAATTTTCGACACAACTTTACGCGATGGCGAACAATCCCCGGGCGCGACGATGACTTCTGCTGAGAAATTGGAAGTGGCTCATAATCTCGCGCGTCTTGGCGTGGATATCATCGAAGCGGGATTCCCCGCCGCTTCGCCCGATGACCTGGAAGCTGTCAGACGAATTGCTGTTGAAGTGGGCAACCCTGCCAACGCGCAGTCTGATGCGAGAGTCCCCATCATCGCAGGATTGGCACGCGCAAACAAACCTGATATCGATAAAGCTTGGGAAGCCGTCCAAGGTGCGAAGAAGCCGCGTATTCACACATTTCTTGCCACTTCTGCGATTCACATGAAACACAAGTTGAAGATGGATCCCGAAGATGTTGTGCAGCGTGTTTCTGAAATGGTCGCGTATGCAAAAACATTTTGCGAGGATGTTGAATTCAGCCCCGAAGATGCAGGCCGTTCTGATCCTGAATTTTTGTATGTGGTGCTGGCCGAAGCCATCAAATCGGGTGCGACCACTTTGAATATTCCTGATACGGTGGGATACACCACGCCCGATGAATTTTATACTTTGATCGATGGCATTATCAAGAACACGCCCGGAATGCATGATGGCATTACGATTTCTGTGCATTGTCATGATGATCTGGGTATGGCTACGGCGAATACGCTGGCTGGGATTCGCGCCGGTGCGCGTCAGGCCGAAGTGACTGTCAATGGAATTGGCGAACGTGCGGGTAATACTTCACTTGAAGAAGTGGTGATGACATTGAAGACACGTCATCCTGTTTTTAATTTGGAAACGGGAATTGAGACGAAACAACTTTCACGCATCAGTAAACTTGTCAGCAATTACACGGGCATCGTGGTGCAGCCGAACAAAGCCATTGTGGGTGCGAATGCATTTGCACATGAAGCGGGCATTCATCAAGATGGAATGTTGAAACATCAAACCACGTATGAGATTATGCGCCCCGAAGATGTGGGCGTGAATCAATCGAACCTTGTGTTGGGTAAACATTCAGGCCGTCATGCGCTGCGAAATCGTCTCGCCGAAATGGGACACTCGCTTGATGAAGTTGAACTCGATAAAGCCTTTGCGCGTTTCAAGGAATTGGCCGACCGTAAAAAGGTCATCACTGACCTTGACCTTGAAGCCGTCATCGCTGACGAATTCTATAAACCGCGCGATGTATATTTGTTGAATGGCTTGCAAGTCACCAGCGGCACGATGGGCATGCCGACCGCCACCGTCCGTTTGCGTGGACCGGATGGCATCATTCATACTGTCGCATCAATTGGCACTGGCCCCGTGGATGCAACGTATAAGGCGATTGACTCAATTGTCAATGTGCCATGCACGTTACTGGAATTCAATATCCACTCCATCACCGAAGGCATTGATGCGCTCGGCGAAGTCACTGTCCGCATACAAAGTGAAAGCGGCAACACCAGCATGGATCCGCAAAGTGAAGTTGAATATTCCCGCGTCTATGGCGGCCACGGCGCGGATACCGACATCATCGTTGCCAGCGCCAAAGCTTATATCAATGCTTTAAATAAACTCATCATTTCACAAACCGAAGGCACCGAAAAAGTAAAAGATAATATCGGTGTGATGTTGGGATGAATAAATATGTCATTGCGAGGGTGATGCTCTTTCACCCGAAGCAATCTCCTCGACCATAGGAGATTGCTTCGTCGCAAAGAACGCTCCTCGCAACGACATAACGAAAAGGAAACTATGCCAAAAACACTTTTTCAAAAAATCTGGGATATACACGTTGTTGCACAACAACCTGCATCTCCCGCTGTCCTTTATATTGACCTGCACCTCGTGCATGAAGTCACCTCGCCGCAAGCCTTTACGGGATTACGTCAGCGCGGATTAAAAGTCCGCCGCCCCGATAAGACTCTTGCGACGATGGATCACTCGATTCCCACCACGCCGATAGATGTTCCCATTGCTGACGCGATGGCCGCCGCCCAGATCAAGCAAATGGAAACGAATGCCGCTGAATTCGGAATCACTTTGCATGGCATGAGCAGCCCGCATCGCGGCATTGTGCATGTCATTGGCCCCGAACTCGGGCGCACTCAGCCCGGTATGACCATCGTCTGCGGTGACAGTCACACTGCCACGCATGGCGCATTCGGCGCGCTGGCGTTTGGCATCGGCACAAGTGAAGTGGAACACGTGCTCGCGACTCAATGCCTGTTGCAGAATAAGCCCAAGACTTTTGAAGTCCGTGTTGAGGGTAAATTAGCAAACGGCGTTTCTGCCAAAGATATTATCCTCGCATTGATCGCCAAGATCGGCGTCGGTGGGGGAACGGGACATGTCTTTGAATTCACCGGCGAAGCCATTCGTGGACTTACGATGGAACAGCGCATGACCGTTTGTAACATGTCGATTGAAGGCGGCGCGCGCGCAGGTATGATCGCTCCGGATGAAGTGACCTTTGAATATCTCAAAGGCCGTGAGTTTGTTCCCCAAGGCGCCGACTGGGATAAAGCGGTTGAATATTGGAAAACGTTGCCCAGTGACGAAGGCGCAGTCTACGACAAGACCATCACGCTCGACGCATCTGATCTTGAGCCGATGATTACCTACGGCACAAATCCCGGCATGGGTATGAAGATCACAGATCGCATTCCCATGACTGAATCATTCAGCGAGCCTTCCCAAAAAGCCGCTTTCGAAAAAGCCTTGAACTATATGGGACTTCAACCCGGCCAATCTTTGCTCGGCCAAAAAGTGGATGTGGTCTTTATCGGTTCCTGTACCAATTCACGCATCTCTGACTTGCGTTTGGCTGCCTCGTTTCTAAAAGGCAAAAAAATAGCTGATGGATTGCGCCTGATGGTTGTCCCTGGTTCTCAAGATGTGAAGAAACAAGCCGAACAGGAAGGCCTGGATAAAATCTTCAAAGAAGCAGGCGGCGAATGGCGTGAAGCAGGCTGTTCACTCTGTATCGCAATGAATGGTGATAACTTATTGCCAGGCCAATATGCTGTTTCAACCAGCAATCGCAACTTTGAAGGACGCCAAGGCAAAGGTGGACGTTCGTTCCTCGCAAGCCCTGTCACCGCCGCAGCATCTGCAATCAGTGGTGTAGTCACAGACCCACGAACACTCTTGGTATGATGTTATCGATAGTCAATGTGCTTGTAATTCTTTTTGCTATTGCAACGGGCACATAACGGCTGAATGTTATTAATGGAGTCAGTACCGCCCTGTGTAAGTGGAATCACATGGTCACGAGTCAACTTGATTTCTGGTTCCTGTTTTCCACAACATAGACATTTGAAACTGTAGAAAGCTTTAATTTCTTTCCACTCTTCGTCTGTGTGTGAGCCTTCGGCCTCAAGTTTTCTAGCACGACGATTATTTGTGTACAAGGTCAATTTATCATGATTTGCTTTACCGTAGTCTCGTTGATAGGCGTTACGTTCCTCAGCATGTTTTTCACGGGATTTTCGACCAATTTCGCGATAATGTTCCAAATCTTGTTGACGGCGTTCTTTTGTTTTGGCGTTAATTTCTTCGCGATGAGTTTCACGATATTTGCGGAGAGCATCTTCATACTTTTCAGGATTGGCTTTTTGATGAGCGCGTTTGAGTTCTTGATAATGTTCTTTGTTGGCTTCAACATACTCTTGCTCTCGAGCCCTATATTGTTCAAGGTTTGCAGCACGTTCACCACGTGCTTGGGCATTGAAACAATCTTTGCACCGCGACTTGTACCCATCGCCAACGGGTATACCAAGCAATCTTTTTGAATGGAACTCGCTTAATGGTTTCCATCCGCACTCAGGATTTGCGCAGATTTTTCCCGCAATACCGTTTTGATAGATAATTGCCATTGCTTTAATTCCTTTGGCTAAAACATAAGAAGTAAAAAATAAGTATAAACGAATTTAGAAAGGAGAAAAATAAATCAAAATGGTCACTGATGAAGTTTGGAAACTGCCCGCAATCGTAAATCGCTTTCTGTCTTATCGTGCCGCGATACCTTTGGCGCAGGAACAGATCAGTATCATGATGTCGATTCTACAGACACGCTCACAGCCTGTTGAAAAATTTCTAGACCTCGGCTGTGGTGACGGAATTCTCGGCGCGGCGATTTTAGGAACCTATCCTAACAGCCGCGGCATCCTTGCGGATTTCTCCGAGCCGATGCTGGATCAGGCGCGTGAGCAGTTGAAGGAGTATGCGAGTCAACTTATTTTTGAGAATCTTGATTATGGTGACCCTGCCTGGGTAAACAGGATGCAGGCTCAAGCGCCGTTTGATGCGATCGTCTCAGGCTATTCCATTCATCATCAACCTGATGCGCGCAAGCGTCCCATCTATGAAGAAATATTTTCACTGCTCAAACCTGGCGGCTGGTTCATCAACATTGAACACATCGCCGCAGAATCACAGACATCTGTTGATCTGTTCGACAAGCATATTATCGATGGACGATATGCGATTGAAAAAGCAAACGGCGGAAGCAAGACCCGCGAAGAAATTTCAGAGTTCTTCATGAACCGCCCCGATAAGGATGCGAATATTCTTTTATCGGTCAACACGCAATGCGATTGGCTGCGCGAGATCGGCTACGAAGAAGTGGATTGTTACTTCCGCGTCTATGAACTCGCTGTCTTTGGCGGCCGTCGTCCCAATTAATTAAAAATCTAAAATAAAAAATCGGAAATCAAAATGCCAAATTTTACAACATTAACTTCCCGCATCATGCCTCTGCCTGTCAACGATATTGACACGGATCAGATCATCCCCGCGCAGTTCTTGAAAGTCACCGACAAAAATAATCTTGCCGATGCGCTTTTTTTCAACTGGCGCTACAACGATGACAAATCTCTCAAAACAGATTTCATCATTAACAAACCCGAGTCAAAGGGTTGTCAAATTTTATTGGCTGGTGATAATTTCGGCTGCGGTTCGAGCCGCGAACACGCGCCGTGGGCGCTCACCAGTTATGGCTTCCGCGCCGTCATCTCAACTTCCTTCGCAGACATCTTCAGCAACAACTCTTTGAAGAATGGACTCATCCCGATCATTGTGGATGACGCGACTCACAAGATGCTCTTCGACCTTGTGGAAGAAGCGCCTCGTGCCGAACTGACAGTTGATCTTGCGACACAGACATTATCCTTCCCCGGAGGTTCAGTCACGTTCCCGATTGATGCATTCAATAAAACTTGTTTGCTCAATGGTGTGGATGAACTTGGTTACATCCTTGGCTTTGAAAAAGATATCGCGGCGTATGAAATGCAGAACTCAGAATGATGAATGCAGAATTCAAATTCTGCATTCATCATTCTGCATTTGAAATCAGGAAAGATCATGAATTTTATACAGATATACGACACCACCCTGCGTGATGGGACTCAGTCTGAAGGTTTTACGCTTTCGAGCAATGACAAAGTCCGCGTGGCTCAACGGCTGGATGATCTTGGCGTGGCCTTCATCGAAGGCGGCTGGCCGGGTTCCAATCCAAAAGATGTTGAGTTCTTTGAACGCGCCAAAGACATGCAATGGAAAAATGCATTGATCGCCGCATTTGGTTCCACCTGCCGTGTCAAAGGCGGCCCTGAAGACGATGCCAATATCAAAGCCTTGCTTGATTCACAAACCCCAGTCTGCACCATCTTCGGCAAATCATGGACTTTGCACGTCAAAGAAGTTTTGCTGACCACGAATGAAGACAACTTGCGCATTATTGAGCAATCGGTTGCCTATCTCAAAGCCAATGGCAAACGTGTCATCTATGATGCCGAACATTTCTTCGATGGCTACAAAGCAGATTCATCTTATGCGCTTGAGACCTTGCAGGCTGCAATTCGTGGCGGCGCAGAGACTGTTGTTTTATGCGATACCAATGGCGGAACAATGCCTTGGGAAGTGGAACAGATTGTGCGTGATTTGAAGCAAAAAATAAATCATCCATTTGGAATTCATACCCATAACGACTCTGAGTGCGCCGTGGTCAATTCGTTGATCGCGATTCGGGAAGGCGCAATGCAAGTACAAGGTACGATCAACGGTGTGGGGGAGCGTTGCGGTAATGCCAATCTTGTTTCCATCATGTCTGACCTGGAACTCAAGATGGGTTATCAATGCTTGCCAAAGGGAAACATTGGCAAGCTATATGATCTCTCGCATTTTGTTGCAGAAGTGGCGAATATCTCACCCGATGAGCATTTGCCTTTCGTTGGGAAATCTGCATTCGCTCATAAAGGCGGCGTGCATGTCGCGGCGATGAGACGTTCACCGCAATCGTATCAACATGTGGAGCCTGAGATCATCGGCAACAAAATGCGCGTGGTGGTCTCTGACCTTTCAGGCCGTGGAAATTTGCTGAGCAAAGCCGAAGAGCACGGCGTGGAAGTGGAAGGCGAAGAAGTGGTCGGTGTTTTGAATGACATCAAAGAACTTGAGTCGCGCGGCTTTTCATTTGAAGCCGCCGAAGCTTCTGTTGCGATCATGTTGAAGCGTCAGGAATATGGCTACAAAGCGCCCTTCGAACTCGTCGATTTTTTCGTCAACGTTGAGCATCGTCAGGGACGCGGCATCTTCGCCGAAGCGATGGTCAAGGTGCGTGTGCAAGGTGAGTTACTGCATACTGCCGCGGAAGGCAATGGCCCAGTCAATGCGATGGATAATGCTTTGCGAAAAGCACTGGTTGGTTATTATCCGCAGGTTATGAAATTTCATCTATCAGATTACAAAGTCCGTATTCTGGATTCGGATCACGGCACGGAAGCCATCACGCGCGTATTGATTGACACACGTAATGACACAGGCCGCTGGAGCACTGTCGGTGCGAGTACGAATATTATTGAAGCATCGTGGCGCGCATTGGCTGACTCTTTTGAGTATGGGCTAATGGTGGCACACTAAAATCACGACCACAGACGACCGACCGCAGACCGTTTTTATGGTCTGTCGTCAGCGGTCTGTGGTCAAAATTGGAGACTTATCTTGGAATACAAAATTACCCTCCTCCCTGGCGACGGCATCGGCCCTGAAGTGGTCGGTGAAGCCGTGCGCGTGCTGGACTACGTTACCAGCAAATATAATCACACCCTCAAATTTACCGAACGTTTAATGGGCGGCTGTTCCATCGATAAATATGGTTCATCACTTACCGATGAAACTCTTGCTGATTGCCAATCTGCAGATGCAGTTTTGCTTGGCGCGGTGGGCGGCCCGAAATGGGATGACCCAACAGCAAAGGATCGACCTGAACGCGGGTTACTTGCGTTGCGTAAGGGGCTCGGCGTATTTGCAAATTTGCGCCCGGTCAAAGTGCATCCTGCGCTGATGGAATGGTCACCGCTCAAACCTGAGAAATTGCAGGGCGTGGATATTCTCGTGGTGCGCGAACTCACGGGTGGTCTGTATTTCGGCTGGCCCAAGGGACGTGACATCAAAGATGGCCGCGAACGCGCTGTGGATACGCTTGAATATTACGATTACGAAATTCGCCGCGTGATGGAATTGGCTTTTAGATTGGCAAAAGGCCGCAAGAAAAAAGTGACTTCTGTGGATAAAGCCAACGTGTTGGAGTCTTCGCGTTTGTGGCGTCAGATCGCGACCAAAGTTGGAGCGGAAAATACGGATGTGGAACTCGATCACATGCTGGTGGATACCGCATCGATGCGGCTGATCACTGGTCCCGCGTGGATGGACGTAGTCGTCACTGAGAATATGTTCGGCGATATTCTGACGGATGAAGCCTCGGTTTTGGCAGGGTCAATGGGGATGTTGCCTTCTGCCAGTTTGGGAGAAGCAGGCGTCGGGTTATATGAACCGATTCATGGATCCGCACCGGATATTGCAGGCAAGGGAATCGCAAATCCGATTGGGACGATTCTTTCAACTGCGATGCTGCTGCGTCATTCTTTAAAACTTGAAGCAGAAGCGGTCACAATTGAAAATGCCGTTGACCGTACCATTACTCAAGGCGCGCGCACTGCGGATATTGGTGGCAAGTTAACAACCCGTCAGATGGCGGATGAAATTATTAAAAATATAGGAGATTAAGTTATGGGAATGGAATCAAAATTCATCTGGAAGAACGGCGAACTTGTGCCGTTCGAGCAAGCGACTATACATTTTCTTACGCCAGCATTGCATTACGGCGCGGCTGTGTTTGAAGGTATTCGCTCGTATAACACGCCGAAGGGACCAGCCATCTTCCGCCTGCGTGAGCATGTGGAGCGATTGTTCGACTCAGCACGCGTATTGGGCTTTCGTGATTTTCCGTGGACGGTGGATGATATCTGTAAAGCGCATAAAGACACGGTACGTGCTAATGAATTCACTGATTGCTATGTGCGCCCTTTAATTTATCTTGATGGCGGCGGCTGGAATTTAAATGTAGATAGCGGCAAACCATCGTTGATGATTGCAGTATGGCAATGGAATAATTACCTTGGTGATGAGGCTCTTTTAAAAGGTATCCGTGCAAACATTTCATCTTTTACACGCCATCACCCCAATGTTTCGATGACCAAGGCAAAGATCGCTGGTAATTATGCCAATAGCATCCTTGCGAAGACAGAGTCACAGAGATTGGGGTTTGAAGAAGCCATCATGCTTGATCCGCAAGGATATATTGCAGAGTGTACGGGCGAAAACCTTTTCCTGGTGCGAAAGGGCAAGATCATTACTCCGTCCACAGCACCTGTGTTGGAAGGTATTACAAGAAATTCCATTTATACGATTGCGAAAGACCTTGGTTATGAAGTGCTTGAACAGCCTGTATCCCGTGACCAACTTTATATTGCCGATGAGGTCTTTGTCTGTGGTACGGCTGCCGAGTGTATTGGTTTGAGTGAAATTGATTTCCGCACGATTGGAGACGGCACATCTGGCAAGGTGACTCGTGAGATCCAGAACGTGTATCACGATGCGATTCGCGGCAAGGTAGCGAAGTATGAAAGCTGGTGTGATTACGTAGGGTAAAAATATCATTTCCGTTGACTGTTCAAGTACAGTCAACGGAAAATTTTTATTTAAGGCAGAGTATCCTGTGTTATAATCTCGGCGCCTCAAATCCTTCGACTATTCTGAAGATTGGGCAACATTCTGCTTGGGACGGGCAATAAGCGTCCCTGAGCGGGTCAGGCTGAAAAGCTGTATCCCCGCTAAACTCATTCCGTTCCACGCCTGTTGAATACTGCGCGTTGGTGAATGGCAAAAGTTAAGGAGTACTACATGGCTGTCATTTCTATGAAAGCCCTGCTTGAGAGCGGCGTCCACTTTGGACATCGTACTAACAAGTGGGACCCCCGCATGAAACCATATATCTTCACAGAGCGTAATGGTATTCATATTCTTGACCTGCAGCAAACTGTTAAGCTGCTGCACCAAGGCTATAACGTGATTCGTGACGCTGTTGCAAATGGCGGAAATGTTTTGTTCGTTGGAACAAAACGCCAGGCACAGGAAACTGTGGCTGAAGAAGCTGCTCGCTGCGGCATGCCATATGTTACCGAACGCTGGATGGGTGGTATGCTCACAAACTGGGCAACCATGTACAAGCGCATCCAGGAATTGGAACGTCTTGAGAAATTGCGTGATACTGAGGAAATTAACAAACTTACCAAGAAGGAAGGTTTGCTTATCCAACGTGATATCACCCGCCTGACAACTCGTTTATCTGGTGCGCGTATTATGAAGCGCCGCCCGGATATGCTCTTTATTATTGACGTGGGTCGCGAAGAAGCCGCTGTCCGCGAAGCGAACCTGCTCAATATTCCGATCGTTGCTTTGGTGGATACCAACTGCAACCCGCAAAATATTGATTATGTGATCCCTTCCAATGATGATGCCATTCGCGCCATCAAATTGCTGGTTTCCAAGATGGCGGACGCTGTTTTGGAAGGCAAGGCTGCACGCAAGGAAGATGAACCAGAACAGGCTGATTCTGCATCAGACAAGCCGAAGTCACGCCCCTCCCGTAAACCTGTTGTTGAAGCTGAACAGGATGAAAATATGGGTGAAGACGCATTACTCGGTGAAGCCACAATTGCAAAATTAAATGTCACCCGCAAAGTAGATGATGCTCCTGTAGCAACTGATGCTCCTGTTGTTACGGATACTGTGGAAAAAGCTGAATAAGAAATCGAATCAAGGATAGTGAAATGGAAATAACAACTGAGATGATCAAGCAATTGCGCGCAGCAACCAGTGCTCCCATGCTGGACTGCCGCAAAGCTTTGCAGGAAGCGGATGGCGATTACCAAAAGGCGGTCGATTGGCTGCGCGAAAAAGGCATGGCTACCGCTGCCAAGCGCGCTGACCGAGAGGCCTCAAACGGCGTGGTTGAAATGTATTCCCACGGTGGTGGACGCGTAGGTGTAATGGTCGAAATTAACTGTGAAACTGATTTCGTTGCCCGCAATGAACAGTTCCGAAACCTTGCTCATGAGATCGCGTTGCAGATTGCAGCAAGTGCTCCCAAATATATTAAGGCAGATGAAATCCCTGCCGCAGAGCTTGAACACGAAGCAGAAATCGCTCGTGCCCGTGCGATCGAGGAAGGCAAACCTGAGAACGTAATGTCAAAGATCGTAGATGGCCGTGTGGAAAAATATAAAGACGAAGTTTGTCTTTTGCGCCAAACCTATATCCGCGACGAATCACTTACTATCGAAAAGCTTATCCTGCAAAAGGTTGCAGCGATTGGCGAAAGTGTGATTGTCCGCCGCTTCCAACGTTGGGAATTGGGTGAAAGCACAAACTAGGACTAAGTTTTAAAAAGCCAGCCTTCGGGTTGGCTTTTTTTTAGTAATTTGCGTAACTAATTCAGTTTGGAGGCAAAATGGCAGACCTGAAATATAAACGAATCCTTCTCAAGTTAAGTGGCGAAGCTCTTGGTGGTAAATCTGGCTTTGGCATAGATGTAGATGAGGCTGAATCTATTGCCAGCCGTATAAAAGATGTCCGCGAGATGGGCGTGGATGTGGCGGTTGTGATCGGAGCTGGCAACCTGTGGCGCGGCAAGCAGGGACTTGAGCGCGGCATGGATCGCTCTACTGCCGATTATATGGGCATGCTCGCCACCGTAATGAATGCCATGGCTTTGATGGATGCCTTGGAGCGTCAGGGAGTGTTCACACGGGTTATGTCTGCCATCGAAATGCGTGCCATTGCAGAACCATACATCCGTCGCCGTGCTGTACGTCACCTTGAGAAGGGGCGGGTGGTAATTTTCGGCGCAGGAACAGGGAATCCATTCTTTTCCACCGATACTGCTGCAGCTTTGAGAGCCACTGAAATTGATGCACAGGTTGTCATAAAAGCCACTAAGGTGGATGGGGTTTATGATTCTGACCCGAAGAAGAATCCAAATGCGAAAAAATTTGATCAATTAAGTTATATTGAAGTTTTAAACCGCCGCCTTGAAGTGATGGATAGTACTGCTATTACTTTATGCATGGAAAATAACCTTCCCATTCTTGTTCTTAACCTTTGGGATCCAAATGCTTTGCATGCTGCTTTGCGCGGAGAGGCAATAGGTACACTTGTAAGCGGGGAATAAATAAAATAGTTGGCAATATACCTCTCCGTTCAGCCATTAAAAGGTGAATGGAGAGGCTTTACTAAGGATCTCTTCCGATAATTTTCCTGAGAGTCTCTCAAGTTTTTACATTTCCTATCATATATTTGTGCTCCCATAGCACAAATTCTTGTTTTAAGGTATCCTTGATGAGTAATCATTTTATAGAGCGCCGCATAATAGCTAACCAAAAATTGTGTTATGCACATATAATTTTGCCCAGCAAATTTAGTAAATTATACAAAAAGCGGTAGGAGGAAGATTGTGAGTACTGAAGAAGTAAAGGGCTTATTAAAAGATGCTGAATCTCGTATGAATGGCGCAATCCATTCCCTTTCAGATGATCTTGCAGGTATACGTACAGGGCGTGCCAGCCCTGCGTTAGTGGAAAAACTTTCTGTAGAGTACTATGGCGCCCCTACACCGCTCATGCAACTCGCATCGATTAGTGTTCCAGAACCTCGGTCAATTATGATTAAGCCGTTTGATGTGTCATCTCTTAAGGATATTGAAAAAGCGATTCAATCTTCAAACTTGGGCTTGAATCCAAATTCTGACGGAAAAGTCATTCACCTGAATCTGCCTCCGCTTGATGAAGAACGCCGCCGTGCTCTGGTAAAACAGATGACCCAGCGCCTTGAAGAAGCACGTATCGCTGTTCGTAACATCCGCCGTGACCTGCATAACGATATTCGTGATTATGAAAAGGAAAAATTAATCACGGAAGATGATCTAAAACGCAGCGAAGAAGATCTGCAGAAACTGACTGATAAATTTATTGAAGATATTTCACGATATGGTTATAACAAAGAAAAAGAGATCATGGAAGTATAGTTTCAATTTCTTTTTTGATTCCTATAAGGAATCAAAAAAGGGAATCATATATGGCTGAAACTCTCGTTACGACACCCCTCGAAAAAGTTCCTCAACATGTTGCCATGATCATGGATGGTAATGGCCGTTGGGCGCTTCAGCGCGGATTACCGCGTTTGGCAGGTCACAAGGCAGGTACAGAAAACCTGCGCCGTGTGATTCGCTCCACGGTTGAATTTGGCGTAAAGTATCTAACTATCTATGCCTTTTCAACTGAAAATTGGGGACGCCCGCCTGAGGAAGTTAAAGGTTTGATGCTGATTCTCCAGGATGTAATTGATCGTGAACTTAACGAACTCAATAAAGAGGGTGTTCAACTGCGTCATATTGGTCGTCTCGAAGGCTTGGACCCTCGTATTCAGAAAAAGGTTTTAAAAGCCATCGAATTAACAAAAAATAATGACCGCCTTATTTTGAATGTTGCATTCAATTACGGTGGGCGGGATGAGATCGTTTGTGCGATACAGAAGATCATTAATGACGGCATCCCTGCCAATGAAGTTACTGACGAGATGGTTGGGAAGTATTTGTTTACCGCCAATGTGCCGGATCCCGATTTAATTATCCGTACATCAGGAGAATTACGCGTAAGCAATTTCCTCATCTGGCAGGCAGCATATTCTGAATGGTATATTACGCCAACCTTCTGGCCTGATTTTGACAAGGAAGAATATCGCCATGCATTGGAGTCATTCGCGCAGCGTGACAGGCGTTTCGGGAAAGTGTCTTCAGGCGAACTTCAAGGATCAAATGCGTAGACGTTTAATTACTTCCCTTGGATTGGTTCTAATAGGAATGCCCGCCATTTTATTTGGCGGCATCTTTTATTTTTTATTGATGGGGACTTTCCTTATCGGCGCTGCATGGGAATATGTTCAATTATTCCGCGCGGTAAAGTTTGAACCGCAAATTATTATCACCGTTGGCGGTGTGGCCTTCATCATCTTCTCGCGCATGTTCTTTCCGCAATTTGCGATGCCTATTTTTGCGGCTAGCATTCTTATTGCTTTGGCATATCACCTTATTGCTTATGAACGCGGCCGAGATCAGGCTGCGATTGATTTTGCCATTACTGTCGCAGGTGTGACTTATATTGGCTGGATAGGTGCATATCTTTTTGATTTGCGAAACCTGCCTGAAGGCGGTTGGTGGTTGATGCTGGTTATGTGCTGTGTCTGGCTTGGCGATTCTGGCGCATACTCGCTGGGCAGGGCGTATGGCAGGCATAAAATAGCGCCACGCCTAAGCCCGAAGAAAAGTTGGGAAGGCTATGCTGGCAGTGTATTCACTGGAATGTTGTCAGGGATATTTTTTGTATATGCCTTCACCAAGTATGGAAACCTGACTGGCGATATTGCCATTTGGCAGGGGGCGATTCTCGGTTTGATCCTTGGCGCGTTACCTCCGTTGGGAGATCTTGGCGAGAGCATGATTAAACGCCAGTCGGGTATCAAAGATTCGAGCGATATCATCCCAGGCCATGGCGGATTTTTTGATCGCGTTGACTCCTGGCTCTGGGGAGCGGTCATCGGGTATTACTTCCTTATATTTTTTATTTTATAAAATCTGGAGGCTGTCATGGATGTTCTCGGCGCTACCCCTACTCGAAACCTCGCGCTTGAGTTGGCACGTGTTACTGAGGCTGCGGCAATGTTGGCAGGTCGCTTTATGGGACGAGGTGATAAAGAAGGGGCCGATCAGGCTGCGGTCAATGCGATGCGTTTAGTCCTCAGCACGGTGGATATGAACGGCGTCATCGTCATTGGGGAAGGGGAGAAGGATAGGGCGCCGATGTTGTTCAACGGTGAAAAGGTGGGTAACGGTTCATCACCTGACGTGGATGTTGCGGTGGACCCAATTGATGGGACTCGCCCTTTGGCATTTGGCCGCTCAAACTCACTTGCCATGGTGGCTCTTGCTCCGCGCGGTACAATGTTTGACCCTGGCCCATTTCTTTACATGAACAAGTTGGCAGTCGGCCCGGAAGCGAAGGGAGTCATTGATATTGAGAGACCCATCATTGATAATCTTAGGGCGATTGCAAAGGCCAAGGGAAAACATATCGAGGATCTAACCACGATCATTCTTGACCGTCCGCGTCATGATGATATGGTTCTTGAGATACGCAAGGCGGGTGCCCGCATCCGCCAGATTCCTGATGGGGATGTGGCAGCTGCGTTGATGACCTCATGGCCTGATGCAGGTGTGGATGTATTACTTGGCATTGGCGGCACACCTGAAGGCGTGATCACTGCCTGTGCTCTGCGTGCTATGGGCGGTGAAATTCAAGGAAAGCTTTATGCACGTGATGAAGACGAATTACGCCGTGGACATGAAGCTGGATATGACTTCGATAAAGTGTTGACCATGAACGACCTGGTTTCATCAGAAGATGTATTCTTTGCAACAACAGGCATTACAGATGGTGAATTGCTTAAAGGTGTGCACTATTATGGAAATCATATTACCACTGAGAGTCTGGTTGTCCGTGGTTTGACGGGAACCATTCGTCGTATTCACGCCACACATAGTTCGGAGAAACTTGATAATTTAAGTTCGATCCATTATTAATTTTTGATAATATGTGTAGTGCAACCGTGACTTCCAATTACCACCTTGACATTACCCATGCTGACCCGTATAATGTCGCTCGCATTCCTTGCTAGCTCAATTGGCAGAGCGAGCGGCTGTTAACCGCTAGGTTCTAGGTTCAAGTCCTAGGCAAGGAGCTATTTGAAAGAAAAATTTGCCCCAGTGTTTTGACTGAGGGCAGATTTTTTTAATTTACCAGAACGACGCACAACCCAAACCAAATTAGCCCAATAATATGAACGACGATAATAAACATCACGTTTTGAATGAAAGATAAAATTACGCCGTACATACATTTTATAAAAAGGTAATCCACAATAACGACAAACAGATAATTTCATAGAAATACGAGACATAACAAAACTCCTTTTACTTTTCCATATTAGAAATCAATTCTTTCAAGGCTTTTATAACATCTTGATTGACGCCTTTTTTATTACCAGTCCCCAAGGCTTTTATCTTTTCAGCTACCCCAACATCATCCAAAACAGAATAAACCTCATCAGTAATCTTCATACTTGAATGCATTACATTTTGACTTATCGCTTTGAAATCTGCCAAGGTAACAGCACGATCACGCCCATAATGAATATGTCCATGTCTGAATTTATGAGGAGAATGGTAAGGTAAGCCAACAGCCTGTAACCATTGCTTTATATTCCTAGTTGCAAGTATTGACCGATGTTCACCAATCGAAACCACTTTTTTATCTATCTGACCAGTTTCAAAAGAAAAAGGAGCAAACCAAAATAAAGAGGATGCACGTCGAACCTCATTATCCCAATCTTGAACAACTTTCAACAACTCAGGAATATCCAGTAAATAAGTAATTGCAAATTTCCTGTTTTTAGTCCGAACTCCCAAAGATGGATATTGAATAATTGTTCTATTAGATATATCCACAGCTTGAAGGGGTAAGGATACAAAAGCACCAATACGAATACCAGACAAAAAGAGAAAAACACAAGTTGCACGCGCTCGACGTTCAAAAATATTATGAACAGGCTGAGAGGCAATCAATAAAATTTCATCAAGAGTAACGGCTTCTTTTACCTTCGGAACATCCGACAGTCTTTTTACTTTTATTGTCTTTATCCATGACCGTTTTATATGTGTATATCCAGTATTAAGATCGGAAAGCCAAGAAAAAAATAATCGAACAGTAGACAAAATCTTTTTGATGTACACCGCTGAAAGTTGCCTTTGTTCACCATCCAGACGGCCTACAAGCATATATTCAGGGAAAGAAGGCCTAACAGTACCAACATCCCTAAATGATGTTTCCTGACACCATTCAAGCAAATAACGCATATGGGTTTGTTCTTTTTTTAGAGAACCCTTCGACACCTGATCCACCGACAAACGATAATCAAGATATGTTTTTGTAAGTTTCCAATTTTGACGATTTATCATTATATAAGCCTATTTTCTTGTACGCTCGAGGACGTGATATCTAAAACAAGAAATCTTGTTCGACCTGGCTAAAGATATCTCAAACAAGAAGGATCACCTCGGCCATCAGAATATAAATATAAAGACATCTTCAACTGTTCCAATTTCCGAAGTTCTTTAGATAAAGAACATATTTGAATTTCTAAAGACTTTATCTTCTTTTTTATGTCATCTTGTTTAGACTTGAGCTGTACCAGGTCAACAAGAACACTATCAGGTAAAACCTTGCCAATATAAACAAGTCTATCAGAGTAAGCATACCAATATGGACCGTGTTTTTTACCACCATGACATTTACAAGGCAGCTTATTGCAAACGCGATAACGCAACTGATAAGAAACCCCATGAAGCATAAAATCATTCATAATCACCTCTTTTCAAAAAATAAAATTTTAGTAAGATTACGCCCACAATTTCCGCAGACACTCAAAACATAAATAAGATTACCTTTGACTTTTTGCTTTGGTTGAAACACCTTCACGCCAGTTTTACAAGTTTTACAAAATGTTTCATCAGAAGCCAAAACTAGCTTAGGATAATTTTTTATATACCATTCAGAAAAGACTTTACCATTGATTAAAATATGGTTTCGTAAATCCCGTTCATGTGGGCAATCCAAAGGAATATAGACGTTATAAATCTGATCTACATTGACCCCAATTTCAGAAGCCAACTCACGAGGAGAGTACATCATATCGAACAGGCTTTTCAGTTTGTTTCGTTGAAACCCATTCAGGCGACCTCGTAAAATCACAACATCCCACCAGCATTAGCAAGTTGAAGAACCGCCGAATATCGAGACCTGTCACGACTTTCAGCTTTATCAATAATTTTCTTCAAGCGATGATTAGCCTCAAGCTCTCCCCAAACTTCTCTATAAACAGAGAGCGCAACAGCTACTTGTCTATCAAACCAGCCTTCCATACGAGACAATGAAACAACACGAGCAGAAGAAATTTTTATATTGGCCGAAAGAGCATTATCGATAAATTCTGACCATTGAGGAAAACATTCATCAAAGCGGATATATTGAACTACATGACCACGAGCGACAAAATCCCAAGAAGAATATTCATGCTTGAAAATATCTTCTGAGACCACATGAGCACGTTCATCACGACAAACCATTTCAAGGCGAGTAAAACCGCGCTTGTTATAAACACGAATAAAACGTTGAGATGATTTATCACCGATGTAGCAAGTATCACAACCCATTTGACCATCATCCCGCAAAGCATAAGGAGCCTGAATAATTGACAAGCTTTCACGTTTCGCCAAAGTAGTACAAAATTCATTCATAATTGCCTTGCAAAATTCAACAGGTGAAAACGGCATATTATCGAAAGCAAAGTCAATACGCTTTACAGCAAAACGGAAGCCAGAGAAAGAAAGAAAATCAAACAGATATGAAAAATATTCAGGAGCAATAGCGTCACACGCTTCACCAGTCAATTCAATATGAAAATACTCTTTCAATTCCACACCCTCTTTTTTATCTTGAATAGGATTGTAATAAAATTTCGCTTCATTCAAAGCAATATCGATATTTTCAAAACCACGACCTTTACGATTAGAGTCAATCAAATCACCGAGAGAATGAAAGAAAAACTTATGCCATAATTGACGACCAAAATTTTCCGAAGCATGAACGGTAAAAGCAAACCAATGTATACGCATAATTACATCCTTTTTTTATTTTAGAAACTCCGCCCCCCTATCAGTAGTGGGGGCGTCGTAACAACAATCAAAATCATCCTACCTTTTAGATTTTCCACGCGCACCGCGATCAATACTCCGTAGGTTTTCGGCAAAGACCAAGTACGCCGAAAACACTACCCGATCAAAGGAACAGTGGAATATACGGTCACTCTCAAAACGCAAAGAACAAAAGCGCGTTTTGTGATGTGACCTAAGATGCCGACCCTTTACTCGGACACGACTAGGATTTTCTACCCGTGCGGGTCTTGCAGATATTTCCCATCTCTCTAGGCGACCCGTAAAGAATTCAAAACCAATAAAAGAAAAACTCCCGACATCTTCACTAAGCAATCTCACATACAAAAACCCGCTTCATCATGCACGGGAAAAGTATTACATTCACTCGCTTCGTTCGTCCGCTCCGTGCTCCTCACGTCCGCGCGGTGCTCCTCCCTACGCTCATTCACTTTAAAAAGAATTGCATAAAAAGCGATCAAGAAAATTGCCAGGCATGAGAAAGGCAAGATAAAAAAGAAGAAATAAAACCAGCACTACCGCAACCTCATCAATGTAATCGGTGTACCCCATGGAGTTTGGTCATAAGACATAGGCATAGATTGCCAAGGTATCAAAAAGTCAATAAATAATCCCGTCACTGCGTCTCCAGTATCCATACAAACAAATCCATTAGGAAAAAGCTTTTGTAACCATTCAGGAGATACTACCTCAAAACGAGCTCCAGCCAAATACAAATCATACGGACAAGCTGCGGCCTGAAAATAACTTGCTTCCCACGATTGACCGCCACGCAAAGCACTATCACAATACTGTGTAACTTCATTCCATTTCTCGCAATTTATATATGCTATTTCAGGCTTATCCTTGCCAATCATTGGATCGTAAAAACTAAAGCGATAATTTGAAAGTGGATAATTCATGGCAGTAGGATAAGGCGTGTATGTAGGTAAAGGCGTATAAGTAGGAAGAACATCAACAGGAAGAACAGACACAACGGCAGGAGTACCAGTATAAGAAACTGCGTCAGATATGCCAAAATTAGATGAGTGAGGCGCCGAATAAGTTGTTGGTGTAACCAGTCCGAGCATTTCATTTTTATGTTCCTCAGTAATCCAAGTCACATGGCTAAACATGGGAGTAAGTACTGCTTTCCACGTCATGAGCAGAGCAATCAAAGCGGCAACCCTAACTAAACCAGCGGCGTCTAGGTTCGTTTCTCTTCTCCGTTCGTGCAAGAACGGACGCAAGGTCATCTGATACTCTGACAAACTTTTTAGCCGCTTCTGATAAAGTACTGTCCAATAATCCATCTTCGTATGATGTGACCACACTTGCGCCAGTACCGCGCCCTCTTTTAGACCCTTTCGCCTGTTCTGCTTCTGCAAGAGCACGGACAGCATACTCCTCCATCCAAGAAGGAATTTTTTGCTTGTCAAAGTAATATCTCTTATATTCTTGCACCTTCTCACGAATGTAATACGTGATACCACGGGGATCAGATGAAGGATTGAGAGTGCTATACGTACCATAAATTTCTTCCATACCAACCCAATAGAAAGAGCCAGAGAATTTACTTTTTTGCTGATTGACACGCCATTCATACGCATTGACAGGTACTCCAATTGAACGAAAGTTATACATAGGTTGCATTGATAAACTTTGAAAAATATCGCAAGGCTCAGTAATTGAAGGAAGCAACGCGATAATATCCATCTTTGCGGCAAAGGCTAAAAAATCCATTGCTTCATTTTCATTTTTTAGATAAAGACCGCCTTCATCAATCACGGCAATAGTACGAAGCGTCATATTGCCTTTATCGTCATACATCCAATCAGGAGGGGATTGCTCATTCCATACACATTCCTGATTTGAGACAATACGATAATCGTATTTCATTGCTAACTCATAAGCGAGACGAAAAGCTAAAGCGGACTTGCCACCAGAGAAACGCCCAGGTAACCAAACCATACGAAAGCCGCGAACTTGAGAAACGGCAACACCGCCACCCATCAACATATTAGCCCTTGCCCGTAACGATACGGTAAATAGTACGCAATAATACAAATGTAGTCACAGAGAGAGCCGCATTGACAAGAGCGGCTGGAAAAGGAATAGTGAAAGAAAAATCAGGCATTTTTTTTATCCTTTATACGACTAACCAAAAGAGAATTAACGCACCCATAACAAAAGCAAATTCATCTAAATCAATTGTGTTATTTGCAAGTACCATAGTACCGAATGATGTAGGCTGATAGCAAACCTGCAATTTAGGAATATACATATCGGGAGGAGTGAAACCTAGCAGAGCTTGTGTTATCAAACCGAACCATGAAAAAGGCAAGTTATAACCACCTACCTCCGAGCAACGAGGTTCACCTGTCATAATCACAGGCAAAGTAAAGGATTGAGTGTCAGAGGAAACATCAATTGAAGAGCAATATGTATGAGATGCAGGAGTAGGAGAGGGAGAAGCGGCAGGAGTGGGAACCAGAGCACAACTTGACGAACGAGAGAAAAGCAAATCATAAGTATATGTAATCACCGTACCAGCAACACCACCACCCGCCATAGCTACATTAAAATCATAATTTGACTGACTACCTGCAAACGTAACACCAGTAGAAGCGAGAAAGGCAGACCCGAAATAACCATTGCCCGTATAAACTGCTACAGAATTGGGATAATCCCCATAGACCGTATAAGATACATCAGTCATACCAGAGACATATAAACTACTTGCACCCGTGGCGTGAAAATAAACGGCTTCACCATAATCCACTGTTCCATGCTGATCAACTTGTGTTACAACACCCGTACAACGCCAATTTTCACCTTGAGCATGACAATCCATAGTTGATGTATCAGGCCACGATCCAGCATTACCAATA
>JAYVUA010000121.1:0-12973 GCA_043788255.1 Anaerolineales bacterium
TGCTGCACACCAGTGCAGTGAGAATCTCTGATTTCAGGGGTAGAGACCCTTCGCTACCGCTCAGGGAGACATGGAAAGGCGAGGCTGAGCGAAAGTCCTGTTCATAACAAAGTCTTTTGAAACTGACACGGGTGATAAAATTACCTGTGTCGGTTTTTTTGTATTAGGTAGCTTGCGAAAGCCTTGTGTAGGTCAGGCTTGCAGCCTGACAATTTTTGAAGCACGGGAATTGGCGGGTTGACCCCCCCTACGAAAAACTATAAAACGGAATTAATCATTCATGCCGAATCTTCAAAATAAAGTTGTACTCATTACAGGCGCATCCTCGGGCTTCGGGGAGGAAGCCGCGTTGCTCTTTGCAAAAGAAGGCTGCAAAGTAATTCTCGCTGCGCGCCGCATAGACCGATTGCAAAACCTTGTTGCGAAAATTCAGAATGCGGGCGGTGAAGCAATTGCCATCCCGGTCGATGTAATGAATCTTGCAGATATCAATAACATGGTGAAAGCCGCAATTGATCTATATGATCACATTGATATTCTCTTCAATAATGCAGGCATTGGCCGCGTGGATTGGTTTGAGAACATCAGCCTTGAACGGGATATTGAAACGCTTATTCATGTGAACCTGGTCAGCTTAATGCAAGTCACACGCGTAGTACTTCCGCATATGTTGAAGCGCGGCAAAGGTCATATTATTAATATGTCTTCGGTTGCAGGGTTGATTGCAACTCCGCTCATCACCAGTTATGCAGCCAGTAAATTCGGCGTGCGTGCATTTACTGATTCACTTCGGCGTGAGGTCAGGCCGTTGGGCATCAAGGTCAGTGGAATTTATCCCGGCCCTGCCGCCACTGAATTTGGTCAGCATATTGGCAGGAGCAAGACCTATTCATCTTTTCGGAAATCCTTCAAAAAACGCCTGAGCTCCGAATATGTTGCAAAGCGTGTGTTGGATGTTGCAAAACATCCGCGCCGTAGTTTGGTTATTCCATGGTGGTTCCGTATCGTCACAGCAATTGACATGCTCTTTCCCGTTCTTGTGGATTGGATTTCATACATCTTTACAAAAAAGAATCATAAATTGAATTAGGAGACTCTCATGACACTCGCCCGACTTAACAAACTTACCGCTTCTCTTTCGACCTCGAACCTGGATGCCGTTATTCTGAATCCCGGTCCCACGCTGACGTACCTTACCGGCGTGGATTTCCATTTGATGGAACGTCCTATCGTGCTATTCGTTGCGCCCGGTCAAGACCCTGTGCTCGTATTGCCTGAACTCGAAATGCTCAAGGTAGATATGTTCCCATATAAAGTGCAGGCTGTTCCGTATGGTGAGAATCCGTCAGAGTGGAATGATGCTTTTCGAAAGGCCGCGCAGGCTTTGGGTTTAGATGGGAAGCGTATTGGAGTCGAACCGCGTCAATTGCGTTTACTGGAATTTGGTCATGTAAAAGCGGGCGCACCTGAGGCAGAATATCCAGATGCAAGTGAAGTGCTGACAGGATTACGGTTGAAGAAAGATAAAGCCGAAGTGGATAAGATGCGTGTCGCAGTGAAGATCGCGCAGGATGCTTTAGAGGCGACGATTCCATCAATTAAGATTGGTATGACCGAACGTGAACTGTCCTCTGAATTGGTGATCCAATTATTGAAACATGGTTCAGACCCTGCAATACCTTTTGCCCCTATTGTCTCCGGTGGATCGAATGGCGCCAATCCGCATGCTTCGCCAACTGACAGAAAATTGCAGGCAGGCGATCTTTTGGTGGTTGATTGGGGCGCAGCATACAATCATTACATCTCCGACCTGACGCGTACCTTTGCGGTGGGTGAGGTGGATGACGAATGTAAGAAGATCCATAAGATCGTGCAGGAAGCCAATGCCGCAGGGCGCGCGGCGGGCAAGCCCGGCGTGCCATGTGCCAATGTGGATATTGCTACACGAGAAGTGATCGAAAAATCTGGGTATGGAAAATATTTCACGCATCGTACAGGTCACGGCATCGGCATGGAAGGTCACGAAGACCCATACATGCGCGGCGATAATATGCAATTGCTTGAACCTGGTATGGCATATACAGTGGAGCCTGGTATTTATCTTCCCAGCCGAAACGGTGTGCGTATTGAAGATAACATGGTCATCACAGAAAGCGGCGCAGATTGTTTAAGTGATATGCCGCGTGAAATCCGTGTTGTGGGTTGATTCTATAAATTTGTAACATTGTGCCGTAGGCAAATCTGTGGCTAAAATTCTTCTTGCTCTGCCAGAACATGCGAGTCAATTAACTCATATCACAATTGCTGCAAAGCGTTACTGGGGTTATCCTGAAGCATGGATGCAACAATGGATCCCTGCTCTTACCATTTCTCCAGAATATATTTCTGAAAATGAGACTTGGCTGGCAATAATAAATGACAAACCAGTTGCTTATTATTCTCTCAAACAAAACGGTGCAGATTTGTGGTTGGATAACCTTTGGGTATTGCCTGATTACATGGGGCAGGGGATTGGTAGAAAACTTTTTCAGCATGTTCTTGAAAAAAGTCGTTTACACGGTGCTTCTACTATAAAAATCGAAGCAGACCCTAACGCCCAAAGCTTTTATGAAAAGATGGGCGCTCGCAAAGTTGACGAATATCATAGCGAAGTGGATGGACAAATGCGAGTTCTTCCAATTATGGAGATTAATTTATGAGTTCAACATACTGTGAGTATTGCCTTACTCATCCTGAAGATACATTCAACAAAAACTATCATGACGCCCAATATGGTTTTCCCCTTAAAGATGATAATGAACTCTTTGAGCGTTTGATTCTGGAGATCAACCAGGCTGGGCTTTCATGGATCACGATCCTGAAAAAAGCGGATAATTTTCATAAAGCGTATGACGGATTCAAAATAGAGAAGATTGCGAAATACACTGAAAAAGACCGTGCCCGTTTACTTTCGGATGTGGGAATTATTCGCAATCGGTTAAAGGTCAATGCGGCGATTGTCAATGCACAGAAGATTCTTGAATTAAAAAAAGAATTCGGCTCGTTCAAAGACTGGCTCGATAAGCATCATCCGCTCACTAAGGAAGAATGGACCAAGTTGTTCAAAAAAAATTTTGTATTTACTGGCGGCGAGATCGTGAACGAGTTCCTCATGTCTACGGGGTATTTGGCAGGAGCGCATGAAGCTGGCTGCCCTGTTTATCGGAAGGTGGCAAGCTTGCGCCCAGTGTGGATGCGGAAATAAATTAATGCCGCCAACCTTTGTCATCGCAGGGAAATTAAATCGGGAATATATTCTGCCTCCATCAGGCAATCCCATTGTGGATGCGCCGGGCGGTAGTCTGCTATATGCCACCGGCGGACTTGCTGTGTGGGATCAAAATATAGGTTTGATCAGTCGTGTGGGCGAGGATTATCCGCATCAATGGTTGAGCGGCTTGGAAGCGCGCGGATACGATACGCGCGGGATTCAAATTCAACCACAAAGTATGGACGTGCGTGCATTTATTGCGTTCACTGATTCCTATGAACACAGCAACTCCAATGCGGTTTCGCATTTTGCACGCCGCCAGCTTACATTCCCAAAATCATTGCTTGGATACCAAGCCTCGAATGACTCAAGCAAAGATGTGCGTGAGCCAGATCCGCTTTCTCCTGCCGCGTTAGATGTGCCAAAAGAATATCGGGATGTCCGCTATGTACATATTTGCCCCTTTGACTTTATCAGCCAGAGTCAGATGGTCCACCTTTTTAGTGGCGGTTCAAATCAGACTGTTAGCCTGGATCCTGCTCCCGGCTATATGCTTCCCAAGCTTTGGCGTGACCTGCGCTTGGTACTTCAGGGTGTAAATATTTTTCAACCTTCAGAGGAAGAGTTGCGTGCATTGTTTTGGGGTGAGACCAACGATCTGTGGGAGATGGCGCAAAAAATCAGTGAATATGGACCGCAAGTGATTGTTATTAAACGCGGCTCACATGGCCAAATGATCTACGATGCGGCTGGAAAACATCGTTATGAAATCCCTGCATATTCCTCCCGCCTTGCAGATCCAACAGGCGCTGGCGATGCATTTGCCGGCGGCTTTCTGGCAGGTTTTCAAAAAACAAATGACCCCATCATAGCTGCCTGTTATGGAAGTGTTTCTGCTTCCTTGAAAATAGAAGGAAGTGGTCCTTTTTATCCATTGGATGTAATGCCCGGCCTTGCTGAAGCACGTTTGCATTCCATCAAAGAAATGGTGCGTGAAGTGTAATCAGGCTCGAAGTAAATAATTATTTATTGAATATCGGAGTAGTTATGAATAATCTTGCTGATAGAGTTATTGACCTTGCCGTTCAAATTCAACAAATCCCTGCGCCAACTTTTGCAGAGGAGCAGCGCGGCGAATTTATAAAGGCACTTTTTCTAAAAGAGAATCTCAAGGATGTTTCTGTGGATTCCCTTGGAAATGTATATGGGCGTTTACCAGGAAAACAAAAGAAAGTAAAACCATTAATTATTTCAGCTCATTTGGATACTGTTTTTCCAGTCAGCGTCAATTTGCAATTTAAAAAAGAAGACGGAAAAATCTTAGCTCCAGGAATTGGCGATAATTCTCTGGGCGTATCTGCCTTGTTTGGGATTATTTGGTCTTTACATGAAAGAAATATTGAATTGGAGCACGACATCTGGTTTGTCGCCAATGTAGGGGAGGAGGGGCTTGGTGATTTGCGTGGAATGCGTGGCGTTGTGGATCGCTTTGGTGATCATGTGATCTGTTACTTGGTCTTGGAAGGGCTTGCTTTGGGGCATGTCTATCATCGTGCAATTGGCGTTCGGCGTTATCGGGTCAATATAAAAACTGCAGGCGGACATTCCTGGTCTGATTACGGTCAACCTTCGGCTGTGCATGAGCTGGCTTCTTTGATTACACAAATCACAGCAATTCGTTTGCCGCGTGAGCCGCGAACTACCTTAAATGTGGGTACGATCGGCGGTGGAACTGGTATCAATGTGCTTGCATCAGAAGCAAAATGTGAACTTGACTTGCGTTCTGAGGATACGAAATTCCTCAAAAAACTTGTGGATCAGGTTGAAGAAATGTTGGTACATGCCAGCCGCGAAGGGGTGAAAGTCACAGCAGAGGTGATCGGGGAGCGGCCCGCTGGAGAGATTTCAGCAGATCATGCATTGGTTCAACTGGCCCTGACTTGCACGCGGGAGCAAAATCTAAGTGCGGTTCTCACAGCAGGTTCTACTGACGCAAACATCCCATTAAGTCTCGGCATCCCTGCAGTGGTTATGGGAATCACAACAGGCGGGTCAGCGCACACCACGAATGAATATATTAATCTTAATCCAGTAGAAAATGGTATGAAAAGTGTTATAGAATTTGTAGAAAAAGTTTTTTCTGTTAAATAAATTCAGGAAGCTTTTGAAAAAAAAGCTTCCTGAATATTACGGCTGACACTACTTTTGATGTTACTTCAATCCCAACACTTCAAAAACTTCAAGTGGCTGTGATTTACCCTTCACAGACATTTCGGTATGAGGCTTGGCTTTTATTTCATTCTTTACGCGTTCGTAGGCATCTTTACTAATAAGAATTTGGTTTTTCGCCGAGTTCTCTTGAATGCGTTTGGCGGTATTGACGCTGTCACTGATGGCGGTGTATTCGAGGCGTTTTTCAGTTCCGATTAAGCCCAACACTGCATCTCCATAGTGAATACCTGCACCAAATGCGAGATGTTCATCTTCGGGAAGTTCTTTGTAAAGGTTCTCAATTGAAGCACGAATGGCCAATGCGGTTTTTACAGTGCGCAGGGTATGGTCTGGTTGTGGCACGGGGGCGTTGAACCAGGCCATGATCGCGTCACCCATAAATTTATCTATCGTGCCTTCCTGGGCCAATACGGCTTCTGCCATTGCGGCCAGATATTTGTTCAGAGTTCTCACGAGTTTTTCTGGGGAATTTTTTTCACTGTAGGTTGTAAAACCGCGGATGTCTGCAAAAAGCACAGTAATATCCACGCGCTTGCCGCCGAGTTGCAGGCTGTTTGGGTCAAGTTGTTCGATTACAGCGGGGGAGACCATACGTTCGAAAAGTCTGCGCTGGGCTTCGAGTTTCTTTCTTTCTGTTAGATCATCAAGCACAATGGCAACGCCTTGTGTTTTTTGGCCTGCATCTTTGAGCGGGGAGAAATTTAAACGCCAGTCTACATTGCCGCGTTTTGGCAGGTTGTGGCTAATCTCAAGGTCTGTGATCGGTTTGTCAGTTGAGCGCACCTCTAAAAGGTGAGGCGCAATTTCTTTCGAAACAGAGGCAAGCACTTCATCCAGGTGGTGACCGACGATTTCGAGTTGGGCTTGTCCAAGGATATTTTGCGCGGCTCGGTTTGCGAGAGTTACCTGATTCTGTACATCAGCAGTAATCACGCCGCTCGCAATGGATGCGAAGACGGACTCCATCAGGTTCTTAAGGCCAGTCACTTCTTCAAGAGTATGTTTAAGAGATGAGAATAGACGAGCATTCTCAATTGCTACTGCAGCCTGATTTGCGAAGGCATTCAAAAGATTTTTTTCTGATTCGGCAAAAATACCGGTGCGGATGCGATTATCTGCATAGATCACACCGATCAGATCATTTTTTACTTTTAGTGGAACGCACAAAATTGAACGCAGATTGAAGGCAACTATGCTTTCCTGTCCAACGAATCTTTTATCTTCCTGCGCGTTGGTTGTGACGATGGGTTCGCCAGTTTCAATCACCCGTCCTACAACAGAACGGCTTACGGTTAACTCGGATGGGTTGATCGATTCCATTTCCCAATTACGGCCCATGCGTGTGACCATTTCGCCTTTTTCATCGCGCAGCATGAGAAACCCGCGTTCAGCTTTTGTAAGGCGCACAATGTTATCCATCACGATGCGAAGAACTTCATCAAGCTCAAGAGATGAATTAATAACCTGCCCAACATCTGCAAGGGCAAGCATATTATTGTGCTCCCTTTGAAAGGCATCAATCTTTTCACCAATTTGCGTTAGCGAAGATTGAAGGTTATGGAGATCTTCAGTTGTATTTTTGGGGAGTTTTAGTTTGCTTGCTTCGAGTTCGGTGCGAATTCTTCCTGCTTGCACGCTCAGGGCAAGCAGTTGGTCATGCACGGGAAGTTGGCGGGTTTGATCGTTGTTCATAAAGGTTATCTTAATTGATTATAACGGTAATCGAGAAATTGTAAGGCTTCCTTAATACGACTTTGCCAGGTTTTGAGCAGAATGGTAAACGCTGCTCGACGGGCTTTTGCAAGGTTTCCTGCCTGCCGAGTATACATGGTAATTTGATATTCCTGCAAAAGAGTTTGGGTTGCTGCTTCGATGGAAGGCAGGCGTTTGATCAAAGTGTCTGCGCGCTCTTGTGAAGTTTTATAAACAGGTTGAGGAGAACCCAACCAGTATAAACTTAGGTTGATAGCCTGGAATGAACGTTCCATGTTGGAAAGACTAGTCCAACGTATCCAGATTTCCAGCCAACGCGGTGGGGTGCCTCCGCTTCGAATATACCTACCTGCCAAGTATACTGGCAATTGCCTATCCAGTGAGTAGCGACGAGTCATTAAAAAGCCAAAACCACCTGTAATTAATACCAGGATAAAAATCACCATTTTTATATTATTGTTTGTATTATTTCTGGTTGGTCCTGAGCCGATGTTTTCCAGAAGTGAAAAATTCGTCTTATCAAATATTTGTATTGGCGCTAAAGTAGCCGTTGAAATGATTGTTGGAACACTCAAGTTGGGAGTTTCCTCGGCAGCTAAATTATTTTTTGTTTCAGGGCGTTCCAATGGGGCCTGGTTGCCTGTCGGTTCAAATTCCACCCAGCCAATGCCAGGAAAATATACTTCCGGCCATGCATGTGCGTCACTTTGGATAACGGTGTAACGCTCCTCCAATTCGTCGAAGGTGCCTTCTGCAAAGCCTACTGCCATACGGGCTGGGATTCCGATTGAGCGAAGCATCAAGGTTTCTGCGCTGGCATAATACGTACAAAACCCTTTTTTGACATCGAATAAAACCCATAATACTGGATCTTTATTTTCAGGGGGAATATTTGTTATCTTTGTCTCGTATTCAATGGTTTTTCTTAAGTATGCAGTGATAGCTTGTGCCTTATCATAAGCAGTGTCGTAGGGTGCGCTTATTTCTTCAGCAAGTTTTTGCAACTGAGGCTTTATGTTTTCCGGGACTTGTAAATATTTTTCTGTAACCCAATCGGGATATTCCAACCCGGCTGCACGTAATTCCTCGACTGTAGGGTCAGCGATCAATGCGCGGACCTGATACTTATTGCCGCTTGTCAGGGCTGGGTCAGCAAACCAGGCAGTAATGTCGCTTACATCCGCAGAGATAAGAGTTGAAGAGATATTGCCCTCCCGGCTTACCCAGATTGTTTCTGCGGGTGCATATAACAGGTTTTGTTTTGGAAATTGATAAATAAATGTAAATTGCATTTGGTTGCGGTTATGCGGGTATTCCAAAACAACATCGTCAACATTCGGAGAAAATTTAACACTTAGATTGGTCGTGTTAGTCCAATGCCCATTAATATAGAGATCGTAAGATCTGCCTTTCCAGTAATTGCGTACAGGAACGAAATCATTTGGCTCAACATCAACAAAGAAAACCGGGCTGTCTCCTACTGCGGCTTGTTCCCCAAGCGCAAGCTCATTGCTGTAAAAATCTCCGCCTGAGCTTGCTCCATAGGGAGAATCCAGGGCGCTAACAGCATCTGATAAGCGCTCCAGAGCAGGTTGAGAAAAGTCACGCCATGCTTTGGCTGCCGGTTTGATGCTCGAGATCCAGCCTGGTAACGACCAAGCGATAAAGACTACGAGGGCGGCTGCGGTAAGTGCTCCCCGCTCCAAATTAGCATTTGTTTCCATTGTTAATAAAAAGTTCGCTTTTTTCCAGAATGACTGGTTCTGAAGGAAATACATTCTGCCAAGTAGAAGCAAGGCCATAAAAATATAAAATCCCAATCCCCAAATCCGTATGGTTTTTCCAGCATCAAAATTTTGTACGATCAACATTGCAAGGCCGCCAGGCAGGATCGCACTTAGAAAATCCTTATGCCGAATCAGCCAATATCCCGCACACATGCCAATGATCCAATAGCCCAGGGTGACAAACGAAGCAAAGAACAACTGATCGTAAACAGGCTGACCTTTAATAAATTGTCCCAGAGATGTAAATAAGCGAGTCCCCAAAGTGACAATATCTTCCCATACCCAGTCTGTTCTCTCTATTGCATTGAGTAATTGAGCTGGAAGTAAAATAAGTGTGTAGCCGAATGACAGGCGAATGATTACTTTCCGTGAGAAATTACTAAACCCAAGGGCAAGCCCTAGTACGGTACCAATAAATGCTATTGTTTGAGTGAAATATAAAAAAGGAACCCATTCAGTGATGACAAGCCTGGTGCTGGATATTTCAACAAGGACAATCATCAACAGTGCTGCTCTCCAATCCCAGGAGCGGTCGTTCTGTAGATTAGAAGCAATCGGCGTGGATGATTTTTCCATTCATTGAGTGTACAATAAAGGCAGCAAGTCCGTCAATTGAAATACCTATAAAACCCTACTGGAGAACTATATGCAGACCCTAATTCAGTTTGGCATTTCCTTTATCGTTGCCCTTCAGGGTTTGGGAGATTGGTTGCTCCCACCGATGCGCTTGTTCAGTAATCTAGGTACAGAAAATTTCTTTTTCCTTGTTTTGCCGCTGGCCTATTGGTGTGTTGATGCTTCTTTAGGGTTACGTATCGGTTTTATTCTTATCACAAGTAACATGTTTAATAATATGGGTAAATTATTATTTGCCGGCCCGCGTCCTTATTGGGTAAGTGCGCATGTTCGAGCTTTTTGGCCGGAAACTACATTTGGTATCCCATCTGGGCATGCGCAAAACGCAGTTGTTGTTTGGGGAATGATCGCAGCCTATAGCAAACGGACCTGGGTTTGGGTTACCGCAATCCTGCTGGCATTCTTAATTGGTTTTTCGCGCCTTTACCTCGGCTCTCATTTTCCGCATGATGTTCTTTTTGGATGGTTTCTTGGCGCAGTTCTCTTATGGCTGTTTGTCCGTTATTGGGATACAGCCGTAGCCTGGATTGGGAGCAAGACTTTCAATTATCAAATTATCATTGCATTTATTGGTTCATTGGTTTTTATCGTGTTAGGATTGGGAACTACATCATTACGAAGCAACTTTCAAATTCCTGACGCCTGGATTAACAATACGCTTCTTATCGGGACCGATGTGCCTGCACCTGTTGACGTAAACGGAATCTTCACCTCAGCAGGGACTTTCTTTGGGCTGGCAGTTGGTGCAGCCTGGATAATGTCACTCGGAGGGTATCAGGCTCAAGGTCCGCTGCAGAAGCGTGCCATTCGTTACGTAATCGGATTGATCGGCATCCTCATATTATGGATGGGTTTGGGCGCTGTCCTGCCGCGCGGCGATGGATTCATTTTCTATTCCCTGCGATTTATCCGTTACTCACTGGTGGGTTGGTGGGTGACAGGTGGCGCGCCTTGGACTTTTATCCGTTTTGGGCTTGCCGAACGTGAAAATAGCAATATGCACTCAATCTGATATAATCGCAATTGCTTATCGAATTATAATTAATATAGAATAAAAATCACTTTCGTCTACAATAGGAAATCACAGTTGAGCTTCAAAAGAGATGATTGTGTTTTTTGTTTATATGCGCAAGTAAATCTTAATGATTGCAGGGTTTAAGGTTTTTCCAGATGACGCTCGAAAAAAATGTTCTTCTTCATAATCGTTATCGTATTATCGAAATCCTTGGCCAGGGCGGCATGGGGTCTGTCTATCGCGCCGTGGATGAAAATTTGGGCGTTGAAATAGCTCTCAAGGAAAACCTATTTACTACTGATGAATATGCCCGTCAGTTCCGCCTTGAAGCGGTAATTTTGGCAAATCTTCGCCATCCCAATTTGCCCCGTGTTTCAGATCATATTGTATTGGGAGACCAGGGGCAATATTTGGTAATGGACTTTATTGAAGGAGAAGATCTGCGAAATCGCATGGAGCGGCTCGGCATGTTGACGGAAGAAGATGCCGTGCACATTGGTGCTGCGATTTGTGATGCGCTTACTTATTTACACACACGAAAACCCCCCATCCTGCACCGTGATATTAAACCAGGTAATGTAAAAATCACTTCCGATGGCCATATATTTTTGGTGGATTTCGGCCTTGCCAAGATTTATCAAAGCGCCAGCCAGGCTACGACGACTGGTGCGCGTGCAATGACCCCCGGTTATTCTCCGCCAGAACAATACGGAACCGCACGGACTGACCCCAGAACGGATATCTATTCCCTGGGTGCAACATTATATGCAGCCTTGAGCAGTGTCATCCCCGAAGACGGCTTGGCACGTGCGATGGATAACGCACAGC
Organism: Anaerolineales bacterium; assembly: GCA_043788255.1. Taxonomy (GTDB): domain Bacteria; phylum Chloroflexota; class Anaerolineae; order Anaerolineales; family Villigracilaceae; genus Villigracilis. The sequence continues at coordinate 11,462 of JAYVUA010000121.1, forward strand.
TGACTCCGCTTCGAAAAAGAAACACAAAAGTCTCGCGGCGTTTGGCTGCAGCTATTGAAAAAGCAATGGCTGTGGACCCTAGTGACCGTTTTCAAACTGCCGATGAATTCAAGAATGCCCTGCTTGGGGCAAAAGCCAAAACCCAGCAAATAGCAGGTACTTATACAGTTGTGCCTCCTCCCCAGGATTCTCTCCCGGAAAGCAGAGGGATTAATGAATCTGTAACTTCAATTGAAAAGTCGCCGACTCCCCCTCGCGCAGCAGCAGTTGTAATGGAAGACCAGCCTTTTGTTTCTCCCCTTAAGAAACAAAAAGAACGTGAACGCAAACGGCGCTTTGCCTTGATACGTTTTGTATTTTTATTGTTATTTCTGCTGCTAGCGAGTGTGCCGTTTTTTGCCCCGGCAGTGCTGCCTGCGAACATACGCGGGATGATACCCTTCCTGTTGCCTACGAACACGCCTACACCTTCAGTAACTCCATCACCGCTTCCAACGAAAACCCTTATACCACCAACACAAACGCCGACGTTTACACCAACATTCACACCAATTCCGCCAACAAAAACTTCCACCCCAACCAAAGTGGCGCAGTCGACTGCTACGTCAACGGCAGGAATAACAGAAATTGTTCCAGTAGCAACATCGATCATACCTGCCACCCCAATGGGAGGTGGATATGGACAAATTGCATACGTATCCACACGCGGCGGAGGAAACCCGCAAATTTATCTGTTTGATATTGCAAGTGGAACCGATACACAAATTACAAACGTGCCGGCAGGTGCCTGCCAGCCTTCATGGTCTCCAGATGGGAAAAGATTGGTTTTCATTTCTCCGTGTGGTGGTATGGATGCGGTTTATTACAACGCCGGAATGTTTATCATCAACGCCGATGGCAGCGGCCTAACACCAATTGAAACTGTCCCTGGTGGAGATTTTGACCCCGCCTGGGCTCCAGATGGAAAATCAATTGCATTTACTTCATTACGTACCAAGCAAATGGAAATTTTTATTTTGCATTTGAATGACCCAACCAACCCAGTTCAGATTACCAAAGGCGCATTAAGTGTAGGATCTCGCCAGCCTGCATGGTCGCCGGATGGTTCTCAAATCGCATACTCTGTAGATCGAATTGATGGAGCCTATCAGCTATGGCTTATGGATGCAGATGGAACTGAGCAAAAGCAGATCGTTCGCAGCGGCGTTGCGCTTACAGACTATCTGCCAACCTGGTCGCCGGATGGTAAACTGATTTTGTTTAATCAACGCTGTGCCGTCAAGTTTTGTGCGCCCTATCTTATGACCATTTCATCTACAGATCGTTCTGTTCAACAAGGTACGCTTTTGAAATTAAACGTAATTACCATAGAAAACGCAAATTACTCTCCTGATGGATTGTTCCTCACTTACGAAGGCGGGGAATCTGGTCAGAATAATGATATTTTCTATATGGATATTGCCGGTACGAATACTACACGAGTCACCACAGATCCAAGCCTCGACTTTCAAC
>JAYVUA010000122.1:0-12262 GCA_043788255.1 Anaerolineales bacterium
CATAACAACATTCGTACTCTCGCACTCTGGACAGTGAAAAACTATGACTTTGCTTATCATGACTCTTTTATAACATCATTTAGAGAAACCCACTACCGAAAACACAACAAAAACAATTTTTGTTGAATTTACTCGAATTTTGTATGCCAAACTACTCTTTGAATGACGTAATAACACCAAATATATGCCAGAATCTTCGGCCAAATGCTTGAAATTCTTGGTTGTAACAAGAAGGCGACAAAGCGTTAAAAAAAATCACAAAAATCGAATTTAGATGCAATCGCCCTGAAATATTCAGGTAATCACATCACAGGGAAGCGATATACTGAATTCCTCAGCACTGCAGCCGAGAGCGCCATGGGAAGGGGAAACCGCCTCGGAAAATTCAATCAAGGGGCAGTCCTCGTGGCTGCCCCATGGGGCCCACACCACCGCCAGCCAGGCGGTTTTTTTCTTTTACCATGTTGGTTTATACTTTCAACATGGAAGAAAAACAAATGGACTTATCCATCCGCCTTTACGCCGATTTTCAGGTCAAAACAAGCAATGAGAATTGGGCAGCTCAGGACCTGGAATTTCTACACCAATCGATTATGTTATTTGCAAAAATCATGGGCGGAAGTGAAAGTTTCAAGCGTCGACTCGGGGAAGTATTAATCGAAAGAACGGATACAGGGACAAGCCTCGGACTGGCTTATAAAGATCGCATCAAGTTAAGTAAAAACAGCCAGCTCAACGCTTGGTCTGTGATTCACGAGCTCGCACATGTTTGGGATGCAAAAAATCAATGGAGGCTGTCCCAGGCTTTGGAAAAATATACGAACGGGTACACCAATCCATTATTATCATCCATGAAAAAGATAACACCCAGTCAATGGGACGCAGGCTTGCGTGGCGCAGAGAACAAACCAGGGTATTGCGGCAGGAAACCCGGCGTTAACGCTGCGGGGTATTTCTATGGAGATAAGCCCAGCGGAGCAAACTGGCGTTTTAATCGCAAAGAAGATTTTGCAGAATCAGTGGTCATGTATTGCGGCTGGCGGCGGGAAAATCCGCTCTCAAAAACTGCACATGGCAGAATTGAAAGATATCTGCTCCCCAACGGAACAAAAGACCCAATTTACGGCATTGCCGATAACTGGTCTGACTATGCCCGTTATTTTTACCCCGAAGGCGGGGATTACGCCAAAACAAAACGCTGGAAATTCATAGACGAATTAATAAACGATACAATCCAAATATAAGCTGGAGAATTCAATGAGCGCACTTTCAGAATCTCTTATCGAAATCCGCGAACATAACGAGCCAGATTACATGCCGCTTATTGACTATCAATCTTGGCGGGTGGCATTAATGAATTACACAGCAGACCTGCTGCCTAAAAAGATCAACCGCATGCAAAAGCACACCGAGACGGATGAAGTATTTGTTTTAATGAAAGGCCGTTGTATTTTATTTATCGGTGAAGGTATAGCAAGTGTGACCAAAGTCCACGCTGTGGATATGGAGTTGTACAAACTCTATAACATGAAAAAAGGAGTCTGGCATTCACACACCTTCAGCGAGGATGCGCGTGTGCTGATCGTGGAAAACCGCGATACTGTTGTGGAGAACTCCCCTTTTGTTGGGTTATCGGAAAACCAATGTCTGGAGGTTGTAAATCTGGCAAAGGAATGTGGACTTTAGTCTGCTAATAATATGAAACAGACTGAAGTCTGCGCTCCAAAGATTTATCCAAATTCAAACGTTGGCATCCCCGTTACACCTGTAGTCACTTTAAACAGCCCGCCTGAAAGCGGATATTTAATAAGATCCGCATCGCTCATGCCTTTTCTGGCTGAGGTGATATATAACTCATTCATATCCCTGCCGCCAAACACGCACGCAGATGTGTGCAAAGCTGGCACAGAGATTTGCTCAAGTAATTCACCAGTATTTGGATTCCACTTTGTCACCTGTGCCCCACCCCACATGGCGATCCATAAGTTGCCATCTGTATCTGAGGTCATACCATCAGGCCAGCCGAGAGATTCATTCACATAAATCACAGTACGAGCATACACGATCTCGCCTGTGGAAACCTCATAATCAAAAGCTTTCACTTCGCGCGTGGGGGTATCAATATAATAAAGAGTCTTATGATCCGGGCTCCAGGCGAGACCATTGGAGATGGTCACACCGCGAAACAGTGAAGTAATATCTTTTCCATCAAACGAATACAAAGTTCCATTTGGTTCTTTCTCATTCATGTCCATTGTACCCAAGAGGAAACGGCCAGCGGGGTCACACTTGCCATCATTGATGCGATTGGTAGGAAATTCAGCGCTCAAAGTTGCAAGAACTGTTAATTGGCCAGAAGCAGGCTCAAGATCTACAAGGTTGAAGCGTGTGCCCAGGATGAGATGTCCATTTTTGCACGGGGCAATGCATCCGATAAACTCATCCAGTTCAGCAAGGATTCGAGTACCGGCATAAACACGCTTATCAAGAATACTGACCCAGTAAAGAGTTTGTGTTTTGGAATCCCAGGCCGGGCCCTCGCCCAACGTGGCTTTTGCATCAAGTATTAATTCTGTTTTCATTCTAGAGCCAGTCCTTTTTATAGAAAAAATATGTTGCGACTGCGGTAAGCCCGAGTGACAACCCAATAACCGATAAAAACATAAGCGGACGACCTTCCCCAGATATAGAAAGACTCACGCTGTATAAAGATACAACAATGGCTGACATATTCAGGACGATGGCAAGTGCGGCCAACGCCTTCATTACGCCGTTGAGGTTATTGGAAATGATGGATGCAAAAGCATTCATCATGCCGGAAAGAATTTCAGCAGCGATACCTGTCATTTGAATGGCCTGCTGATTTTCCGTCAGCACGTCTTCAAGCAGGTCTTGATCCTCTTCGTACGAATTAAAAAGCTGCATCTTTTGCAGGCGTTCCATCATTACTTCATTGGAACGCAAGGCAGTTGCAAAATACGTCAGGCTTTTTTGATATTTGAGAAGTTCCAATACCTCACGATTACGCGGAGATTTTCTTAGGCGGTCTTCCACAAGTTCAGTGGTGTGGTTGATCTCGCGTAAAAAATTCAGATAATGAACCGAGGTTTCCAGAAAAAGATACAGCACAAATCGATAACGTTTGCCCGTCTTCAACATGCGATATTTTCCGCTGGCCAGCACATTTAAGATGTTGCTCTCATTACGGCAAATGGTGACAACCTTATTTCCCAAAATCATAATACCAAGCGGCATGGTCGTATAAGGAATATCGCTTTCAGGCCGATGCACTGGAATACGCAGCAGGATAAATGTATATTCTTCGTCGCGTTCGATGCGGGCGATTTCATCCTGATCAAGGGAGTAATTAATAAAATCCACATCCATGTCCCAATCGATCAACTTTTCGATCTCGTCTGGCGTTGGGTCCACAACATTAACCCAGGTTCCGTTTGAAATTGCTTCGACCTTTTCAAGCCCTTGCTCAGTGGTTTTGTAAATACTCAGCATGGATACTCCTTAATTTGATTTGCGCGCATGAGCGACAAAGACTCGATGAGGAATTTTTAGCACATGATGTAAACCCGTGTCTTTCCTGCCATCAGCCTGCTCCTGCCCTTCAAGCATGGACTTTAGCTCCAGGTCGAATCTACTCACATCTTCATCAGACAAACTTGCCCCCATCCCGGCACTCGCGCGGATTCGTCCGCACCAGGCTTCGTGACTGTACGGAACATCCATGTCGAAGGAGAATGTTTGAATTTCGAGAAAACCTGCTTCACCCAGGTCACGCAGCCATTCTGGGTACAAACCCAATCCATTTGCAGAAGTTTCATACCATTTCGGATTGTACTTTTGAATCAATCTTTCAGTTGCATCCACAATATTATCTTTCAAGGGAAGCCAGTCAAAATGAGCAATGACAATGTGCCCATTTGGTTTAAGAATACGTTTCATTTCTTCTGCTGCGGCTGGGCGGTCAAACCAATGCCAGCACTGCCCTGCGCTGACAACGTCACAAGAGTCATCAGGCAGGCCTGTAGCTTCAGCTTTTGCAAAACGGAAATCAATATTATTCAAGCCCGCCTTTTCGCTCAAGTCTCTTGCCTGCTCCAGCATTTGTGCAGAAATATCCAGCCCAATCACATTACATCCGCGCTGGGCAAATCCGCGCGCGAGTGTACCTGTACCCGTTCCCAGGTCAACGATTGAAGCGCCTGCTTTGATAATGCCTTCATTGAATACACGCTCAAAGAATGCATCTGGGAATCCTGTGCGATGTTTGGCATAGTCTTCTGCGGTCAAACCAAAGTTTACATTCATAAGCGATTCATATAAGCAAAGGCATGAAATAAAACCGCCACATGCAGGGCATGAGGAAATCCACCGCGTTTAATAACAGCGGTTAATTCACCCAGCGGAAGAAGTTGCACTTCAATTTCCTCTCCGTCATCCAGGTCTTGTGCAGTTACTTGTTCCACATCCAATGCAAGAAAACAGTATAGACGATTTGTTTGATTGGCTGGGTTTGGATAGATTACCCCAACCTCAACAATATTTGAAGCTGCATACCCCGTCTCTTCAAGCAGTTCGCGTTTGGCACCAACCAATGGGTCTTCCCCATCTTCCACGATTCCGCCGGGGAGTTCCAACAATACTTCCTGTACGCCATGCCGATATTGCCTGACCAGAACCGCTTGTCCATCTTTTGTGATCGCCAGAACATTTGCCCAGGCATGAAATTCCATTACTGTTGCATTCAGCAGCCTGCCATTCGCAAGTTCACATTTATCAACGCGAAAACGAGGCTGCAAATATTTCGACTCCAATACTTTCCATGGCTTAAGCGACATTTTGTTACGCGTCCTCCGTTTCTCTGGCAATACGATTAATTTCATCGAGGCTCACGCCTTTTGCTTTTTCCAGGCGCTCGAAACGTTTGCTAAACTGGGACATGGCATAGTTAACAAAGTCCTCTTCCACCAAACCAAACGGGACCACTTCATAGCGTGCGAACGCGTCACCGATCACTCCAATTGCCATGGGAAGCAGCGTGTTCATGTGCATTTCAAGATTTTCCCACTCCTGCGGATTCTCAGCGATGAGGCGAGAGAGCAAAAACACACCATAAGCAATGTGACGGGACTCATCCAACTTCAACAATGAAATGCCTTTGCGTAAACCTGGCATGAGGTCGTTGCGCTCAAGCATGGTGAAGAAGGCGTGGTAACCCGTCTCCGCGAGGACGCCTTCCACGACCATGTTATAGGTAACAGAAGCGCGGATCTGCGCGGCAGGGCTTTGGTCACTCTTCAAGTTAAGTAAAGCCTCAGGCAGGGCTTCGTAAAAAATAGTTTTGTAGTTATCTGTATGGAAATAGGATAAATCCGCAGGCGAGTCACAGACTTCATCGAGAAAGCGACGGAAGAAATCGGTATGTTTGGCTTCTTCAAAAAGAAAAGTCGTCAGGAACATTTCCTCTTCGATGCGGCCTTCGCGGGCGATTACTTCAATCAGCGGCAGCAGGTCTAAAGTCACGGCCTCTTCGCCTGCAACAAAAAGCGCAAGCAACAGCCAGACCAAATCCTTTTCATCATCTTTGAAGGTTGACCAATCCTGTTTGTCTTTTGAGAAATCAATATCAGACGGATTCCAGATGCCAAGTTTCTTGGCTTTCTCATACAAACGCATGGGAGGCAGATCGCGGTTAAGTCCGCGGGTAGTGGTAGCAAAAGATGTGTGATTCATTAGGTTCTCCTCAGTAGTTTAGTTGTAGGGTCAACCCACCCAGTATAGCAAAATATCTGATTATCATTGACGGGTTACCCTTACATTATAATTTCACAATGCCCATCACCACCGATTCAGTGATGAACACAAAACTCCTTATGCCTAAAACAATCACCCTCCTTACCAGCGGAACACGCGGCGATGTAACGCCTTACATTGCGCTTGGCCTCGGCCTGCGCCACGCAGGCTATAACGTCCGCATTGCTGCACCTGTTGGGTTTGCGAATCTCATCGAAACTAGCGGCCTGACTTTTGCTCCATTCGAAGGCAATCCGTCTGATCTCATGATCGAACAGGGCGATCAATCTCCTCTCACTCTTGGCAGCAATATTATCCGCTCCATTCATGCTACGCAAAATTTTCTACACGAGGCCCGTCCGCTTTACAGACACATGCTCCATGCCGCAGCCGAAGCATGCCGCGGTTCAGACGTACTTATCCACGGCCTGCCTACCATTTGGGGCGCACATATCGCCGAAGGGTTACACATCCCCGCCGTCCGCGCGGTACTGCAACCCCTCGCACCCACACGTCAATTCCCATCTGCATTATTACCATTTCGTATTCCTCTTTTAGAGATTGGAAATTGGCTCACCCATTGGGCTGTGACTCAGGCGACATGGCTTGCGTGGCGCCATGAGATCAACCATGCGCGTCACATAGACTTTGGCCTGCCGCCTGCCCAATGGACAGACCCTTCGGTTCAGGTTTTTTCCCGCCAACCTCTCACGCTAAATGGATTCAGCGAACATGTCGTACCTCGTCCGCAGGATTGGAACGAAAAGCAAGTCATCACGGGCTATTGGCGCAACTCTGGAGTCAGGCAGCTCGCTGCTGAAATCACCCAACAGCAAGCTGTTCGACTCCAGAATTTTATAGACTCATCCCGCAACCCAATCGCCATTGGATTTGGAAGCCCAGGCACAAAAGGAATTACAAATATTGCGAAAATATTGGAAGATGCATTGAATTTATCCAACGCTCAGGCAGTATTAACGATTCCGTCCAAGTGGCACAGAGAAATAAAATCCAAAAATATTTTTCCCATAGAATACGTGCCGCATGACTGGTTGTATCGCCATGTGAAAGTCGCCGTCCACCACGGCGGCGCAGGGACAACCTCTGCCAGTTTGCATGCAGGGATTCCCACCATCACCATGCCGCTGGCGATTGATCAATTCTTTTGGGGCGAGCGGGTTTACAAAATTGGCATTGGGCCAAAGCCAGCTCCACAGCGTGCATTGAATGCAGAAAAACTCGCGAGCGCAATTCAACAATCTCTAACAGATAATGAGATGCGTGCGAAAGCAAAAGCCATCAGCACAATATTAAGCCTGGAGAACGGAGTCCAGGCTGCGGTGAGTCAGATACGAAATATTTTATGATGTCATTGCGAGGAACGCCCTTGCTCTTTGTGACGAAGCAATCTCCTAATCACGAAGAGATTGCTTCATCGTGCTGTCGCACTCTCTCGCAATGATGAAAATGCCACGCCCAAGGCAATCAAAGAAAAAACACTGCCCAACCAATACGGCGCGGAGAAAGCGATGACTTCAAACGAAATGCCTGCGAGCATGGGACCGAAAATATTAGTGAGACTGAGTAAAGTTTGTGTGCCACCCATCAAACGTCCCTGTTCGCCTTCAGAGACACGCAAAGAAACTAACGCAGTGAGTGAGGGAATGCTCATACCTGTGCCAAGCGCAACGATAGTCACAGCGGGAAACAGCATCCAGGACTCACGTACCAACGCCATACCTGCCAGACCGATCGCCATGGAAGTTAATCCAAAAACTATGAGCTTGCGTTCACCAAATCGCGGCTGAAGTTTGCCAAATAAAAATCCTTGAATGAAAACGGCACACACGCCGACATAAAGATAGAAGAAACTGTTTTGAGTGGGTGTCCAATGAAAACGGTGATTTGAATACAGCGGGAAATTGGATTGCAGCCCTGCAAAGGCAAGGTTAAGCAGAAACATCGCGATCAACAATTTTTGAATGTCCATCTGTTTGAACAGTCCCACAAAATATTTTGTCCATTTGAACATTTCTGAAACAGGTTTGATTTCGCGCTTTTCAAGGGGAAGCGATTCGGGTAAAACAAAAAATCCAAAGACCACATTGCCCAATGCAATTGCAGAAGCGGTGAATGCAGGAACGTACAATCCATAACGACTGAGCAATCCGCCGAGCGCAGGTCCTGCCATGAGTCCCAAACCAAACGCAGCACCGACCATGCCCATGCCGCGCGCACGATTCTCGGAGTTGGTTACATCTGCAATATAGGCATAGGCAGTGGTGAGATTTCCGCCTGTCAGTCCATCTATTAAAACCGCTAGAAAAATCAACGGAAGAGAATCTGCCAGCCCAAGCATGAGATATCCAAACGATGTGCCAAGCAGGCAGATGAGCAAAACTGGCCGCCGCCCATAACGGTCAGAAAGGGCGCCGAGCACTGGTCCTGCAAATAATTGCGCGGATGCATATAACGAACTCAACGCACCCGCAATTGCCGCGCCACCATTTTGAGCTTGCACAAAGAATGGAAGCAAAGGCAGCATGATGCCATAGCCGAGCATGTCCACGAATATTGTGATGAAGATGAAGATCAGGGAGGAATTCAAGTGACTATTAAACCAGAGATAAACAGAGCTGAACAGAGATGAATAAAAAATCTTTGTTCAGCTCTGTTCAGCTTAGTAAATTAAAATCGTTCCAACCGCAGCAGACTGAGATCAAACGTGGTGCTCTGTCCATTGACCGACTCTGCCACCACTTGACCTGTGCCCGGGCCAAGTGAAAGCCCCAACATAGAATGACCTGTGGCAAGAATCAAATTGCTATGCTTCGGCGAACGTCCAATGATAGGCACGCCGTCGGGGGTCGTCGGGCGCAATCCAGCCCAGGTTTCTTTGATATCGAGTTTTTCATCGAGATGTAAATATTCTCGCGCAGACTTTTCAATGCGTTGAATCCAAACGGGGTTCGGCGTCATACTGTAATTTCCCACTTCGAGTCGACCTGTGAAGCGCAAGATATTCCCCATCGGTGAAACAGCGATTCTGCGTTCACCGAGAATCAGCGCATGACTCGGCATTTTTTTATTTGCAGACATGGTCATGCTATATCCGCGCGCAGGCTGGATGGGAATATTTAATTTCAAATCTTTTGCGACAGATGGACTCAATGCGCCCGCCGCTAAGATGACATGCTCCGCTTCAAAAGCCCCCCGACTTGTTTTCACAACCCTGACCTTTTGCCCCGCTGATTCAAATCCCGTGACTGGTGTATGCTCAATCATCTCCGCACCCATCGCACGGACTCGGTCACTTAATAATTTGAGAAACACCGCAGGGTTGAGATGTGCGTCTCCCGTGAAATGCACGCCGCCGATAACATCATCCAACGCGGCGGGTTCAACTTCATGGATTTTCATCTTATCGTACACGCTGACGGGGATTCCATGCTTTTGCATGAACTCGCCTTCGTGCTGTCCATCGTGGAAGGCTTTTTCGGTTTTGTATAAAAACAGCAAACCTTTTTCCTGATACGAGCAATCGAATTTTTCTTCAGCAATCATTTGTGCAAAGTTCTTCGCACTCAATTGACCAAGTTCATTCAAGGGTTTTATACTGCGTTGAACATTCGCATTGCTACAAGCAAGCACAAACTTCAATAGCCATGAAAGATAATTCGGGTCGAGGCTGACCTGCATCCCAAACGGACTGTGCACGGGGTCGAGCATCCACTTAAGAGCAGAGGTCACAACACCAGGCGCGGCCAGCGGAATAATGTGACTCGGCACGATATGCCCCGCATTGCCCGAGCCGCTGCCTTTGCCAATTTCTTTTGCATCGAGAATGGTGACTTTGCGCCCAGATTTCAAAAGGTAATACGCGCAACTTAAGCCTACCGGTCCGCCGCCGATAATTAATACATCATGTTTTGAATTCATTCAGTCTCCAATAGACTTTCGACGAGTGTGTGTCAAAGGTCAAAAGTCAAAGGTCAAATTCCGTTTGCAAACGGGTCGCGTTCATCTACCAAAATCGTCCCTTCGGACATGATCCATGCTTCGCCTGTTATTGTTGGAATAATCTTATCGCCATCTAATTGCACACTGCCCTCGAAGATACTGCCGACGACGCTTTGTTGTTTCCACGACTGCCCCACCTGCAATTTTCCATCAGAATATAAACAAGCTAGTTTTGCGCTTGTACCTGTGCCACATGGAGAACGGTCATAGGCTTTGCCCGGGCAGAGGACAAAACTTTTGCTGTCTGCATCGGGTGTGGATGCGAATAGTTCAATGTGGTCAATCTCCGCGTTGTTCGCACCTGTGATTCCATTGGCGGTCAATTGCTCGCGCACGCGCCATGAGAAATCGGTCAACGCTTCGAGATTTTGCATGTTGACATCAAGACCGTGGTCGTGAGTCAAGAAGAACCAGTTACCGCCATAGGCTACGTCACCGTGGATGGTTTTGTCGTCAACGGTGACGGGGATGTGAGTCAGATGGCGATAAGCGGGAATATTTTGCACTGAGACTTTATTTGGATATAGATCAATCGCTTCATTCTTGTGGAGAGTTGCTTCAACAACCCCAACAGGAGTTTCCACCCGAATGATTCCAGGTTGCACCTTGCCCAAGTATGCCAGTGATGCAATGAGACCGATGGTGCCGTGTCCACACATGCCGAGGTAGCCGACGTTGTTGAAGTAGATGACGCCGAACTGGCAGGTCGGGTCTGCGGGTGGGACGAGGTACGCGCCGACGAGCACGTCTGATCCGCGGGGTTCGTTGAGGACGGTGCGGCGCAGGTCGTCGTGATGCGTTTTCAGCTTGGATAATTTGTCAGCAACGGAACCAGCTCCGAGGTCGAGGGGAAGCGAGGTGATTAATCGCGTGGGTTCGCCGCCAGTGTGGGAATCTAAAAAGGGGATTCGAATCATTTTTTTACCACGAAGTGTCACGAAGGGTCACAAAGGTTTTTAAAGGGTTTCCCCTTCGTGTACCTTCGTGACCCTTTGTGGTTTAAATGTTTTTGAAGATAAGCTCAAACTCCGCGCGGTCTTCAGCGGACAACGGCAACAACGGCTGGCGCGGGTTGCCAACGGGGATGCCCTGCAGTTCACATCCGACTTTGACCTTTTGGGTGTAGCCGCCGCTTTCCATATTGCGGAGCAGAGGCAAGAGTTTATCCATGTGGGCGCGGGCGGTAACAAAATCATTGGCGAGTGCGGCATCGACCACACGTTGATGTTGAACAGGCGCGCAAGATACGGCGCCGCCGATCCATGCGGTGGTGCCCCACAGGAAGTAATCGAGCGCTTGATCGTCGGAGCCGCAGATCATTTGATAGCGGTCGCCGTAGCGCAGGCGGAACTCATAGACGCGCGACATGTCGCCGCTGGCTTCTTTGATGCCGATGATGTGATCGTATTTGGTCAGACCGTCCATCACTTCGTAGCTGACTTCGGTGCCCGCGCGCCAGGGGAAGTTGTAAAGCACGATGGGAATTTTGACGGCTTTGGCGACGGCTTCATAATGCGCGAGCAGTTCGCGCTGGTTGGGACGTGAATACGGCGGGACGGCGACCATCAGCGCGTCATAGCCCATGTCCTCGGCGATCTGCGAATAGCGGATAACGTCGCGCGTGGCGCCAGAGTTCGTACCTGCAATGAGCGCGACCCGCCCGTTCACTTTCTCTTTGGTGAATTTGAATATCTCCAGCCGTTCGGCTTCGGTGAAGGCGTAGACTTCGCCCGTGGTGCCGCCAGGGACGAGTCCCGCGATCTTGTTTTGAATCAGGTATTCGATGAGTTGTTCAAGGACGGGGTAGTTGATGGATTCGTCCGAGTTGAAGGGGGTGACGATGGGGGCGTAGATTCCTTTGAGTTGCATTTCGGTTCTCCAGTTTCAGGTGTCAGGTTTCAGGTGTCAAGTAATTGGTGATTAGTAATTGGAGATTGAAGTTTACTTCTCCCAGTGGACGTGGGCAAGACTTGAATTACGAATAAAGAAGATATTAAGTACTTGAAGACAAATCTGGTAATTGATTTTTTTGAGAACCGCCCAAAATTGTCAAAACAACCAAACCAATTACAATCCAGTATCCCCAAGCAATATTTTGTTGCCAGATACTTACACTAAATATAAACATTACCAACAATAGTCCGCCCCATCTTAATTTGGGGGTTGAAATACATAAGGAAAGCGCCCAAAAGAGAACAATCACAAGTGGAGGATAATCATACTGTAAGGCATAAGGTGTTATGACGAAAGATACTAACAATGATATGCTTATTAATTCCAATAAAGATTTCGAACGATAAAGCGTCAGCGCAAGAATCACAAAACATATCACTACAAGTGTCAAGTACCCATTTTATATACCAAAGATAAATAGACAAAATCAGGCATTTTGAATTGCGTATTGGCGGGGCGATAAGCCCTGTAATGCCTCGTG
>JAYVUA010000123.1:0-3807 GCA_043788255.1 Anaerolineales bacterium
TAACAACATTCGTACTCTCGCACTCTGGACAGTGAAAAACTATGACTTTGCTTATCATGACTCTTTTATAACATCATTTAGAGAAACCCACTACCAAAATTGCTACGTTCTATCTTGTGATTCCTATGGTATCGTTGGATTGGGGTCTCCGATGACATGCAATTTCACAGGCTGGAACAGAAAATCGCCGTCTCGATAGCTGGCGTTCTCCAGCATCCCAAAATGAGTCCCAAAGCGAAGGTCAAAGAGATATCGAAACGTATTCACAATATTAAGATTTTGAGGCAAGCCTGATATATCTTTTCCAGGAATGTAGAAAGCACTGATCCCCTTAACCCGTATGTCTTGGGTAATCTCGATGCCGAAGGTCTCTTCGGTCAATTCATGACCCTCATCCGCCTGGAGGATGATGATTGGGGGCGTATTGGAGTTAGCAAGGATTGCGTCAATGGATTCCATGAGCAACTGATTGGAAAATCGGAGTTGTCCAACATAGAAAGGGATGCCTTCCTGAGTATCATGACGCGTACCTGTAGAGTCGGGAAATGTCACTTTCTCACCATCCGGACCGAACACGAAGGGATCGTGCGGAATTAATGTGTGGAAAAAGACGAACTTTGGACCTGGAATCTCAGATGTAGCTTTAAGCCTGTCAAAGGCTGAAAGAACGCTTTGACGAAAGCGCTCGTCCGAGGCGGCGTCGTTGAAGCCGAACTCTCCACCGAAGGCCCGCAATATGCTTGCCCGCAACCACAAGTAGGTCATGGAATCTGGTGCGGCAATTGGCGATATAGTCGGGTTTTCTCCTGGATAAGTAGTATGGTCGGAGCCTATGTGAATATATTGATATCCGAGAGCTTCCAGGAAGTGAGACGCTCGATTGTCTGCGAGGGCTTGGGTGACCATGAGTGTATTCTGTGAGTTCTCCCCCAAAACATTCGCAAAGTGATTCAGGTAATCCAAGTTCAGCGCTGAAGCCATGTTCGATATGCTGTTGGAATATGGACTCCGACCTTGCTCTGGGATTACAAATCCACGATTCTCAAGTTCGCGGATGAACTGCGAATTGTCGTAGCCAAGGTACTCCTTCAATACATCTGTACGGGCATAGTCATCGGGCACGATGTAGTAAATGTCAGGGAACGGTTCACTCCCGCTTTTAACTGGTTTCTCGAGAGGCGCAGACCAGAGACGTGGATCAGAAACACTGACGGGTGGATTCTGGATACGATAAAAGCTAATCTGCAAGATAGAAACCAAGATTAGATATGTGGCAGTCACAAGGAAGGCTTGGCTGAGCAGGCTCAGGTCATTTGTTTTCAGTAATTTTGCAATCCCGAGAGTGAGCAAAATTAACCAGATTACAAGTATCAGCAGATTGTTTAGACCCCATGCAGCGACGACATCATAGAGGAACCCATAATAGAAGATTGCAACAACGAGCAGGGAGGCAAATAAGGAGGCTTTGAGAATAGGCTTGAAAATAATCCTAGAGATGGCGAGGAGGGCTGCGCCTATTGCCGCCGACATGGCAAGTGGACCCCAGAGGACGCTCAAGGGTAAGTCCGTCTGATTGTGTTGAAAGAGATAGAGGGCGGGGAAAACCGCGAGCAAGAGGGGTGTGATTGGGAGGAAAGCACGAACAATTCTTTGCATGATATTTTCTCCTTTTGATAGCCTCCAAAGAGAGCTATTGGATGAGAATATAACCATCAATGATGAAGCCTTCATGAAGTCAAGGTGAACAAGGGTTCATACGTTTGGCTGTGAACCTTCATGCTTGCTTCATTGTTACTTCATTGTGAACATCTAAAATAAAAATTGTGATCAGCGCAATTTTGCGCAGACACCATATCAAAAAGGAGATATACACATGAAAATTAATCGTTTTATTGCTTTAGCCGCGATTGCCTTGCTCGTTGTAGGCGCAATGGGCGCAGTCAGTATGAAAGCATTTGCTCAAACTGATGCGCAAACACAAACCTGCAACGAGCAGGATGACTCTACGGAAATTCAGGATGCACCCGATACAGACACGGATAATGTCGAATGTGGCGACCAGACTGACGGGCAGGATGAAGCGGACTCTACCGATGAGCAGGAAGGCGCTGATGGCGCTGAATCCGCCCCGACAGGCACGCCCGCCATATCTGCCGAAGTCGCGCAGAAAACTGCCGAGACCTATTTGAACGCGGGGTCAGCCACCAAAGTGGAATTGGATGATGAGAACGGCAAACTCATTTATCAGGTTGAGATCGGCGGCACAGATGTCAACGTGGATGCCACGACAGGCGATATGCTTGGCACAGAACCTGCTGAAGAATAATCCGTAAGTCTAATACAATAAAATGCGCCCCGATTTTGATCGGGGCGCATTGCATTTCATGTCAACTTCATCTTTTACCACTATACTTTGCGGCAGGAGTACATTATGCGTGTATTGGTTGTCGAAGACGAAAGAAAAATTTCAACCTATGTCAAACGCGGCTTGGAAGAACAAGGCTACGCAGTGGATACAGTATTTACAGGGCGTGAAGCCTTGGATTGGGCTGAAGCAGCGCCATACGACATGATCATTCTCGATATTCTCCTGCCAGAAATAGATGGGCTGACCGTCTGCCGTGAATTACGAAAACGCAATAACCGCACGCCAATTCTTATGCTAACCGCCCGTGATACGGTCGACGACCGAGTCAATGGGCTTGACGCGGGCGCGGACGATTATCTGGTCAAGCCATTTGCATTCAAAGAGTTGCTGGCGCGTATGCGAGCCATGGCTCGCCGACCTGTAGACGCTCCAAAAAACTCAACGCTCAAAATTGCCGACCTGACATTGGATACATTAACGCGGCGCATAAAACGAGGAGCGAAAATAATCGAGCTTACCTCAAAAGAATATGCCGTTTTGGAATGCCTTTTACGCGAACCCGACCGTGTTCTTTCCCGAACACAAATTGCCGAGCATGTCTGGAATTATGACATTTACAATCAATCGAATGTAGTGGATGTATATATCAAAAACTTGCGCCGAAAAATAGACGATGGATTTGAAGTGAAATTGCTTCACACCATACGCGGCACGGGATATCGTCTTTCAGCGGAAAATGCAAATGAAGCGACTTAACACACTGCGCGCCCGCTTCGCGCTCTGGACCTCAAGCCTGTTTCTGGTCATCCTGACAGTTTTCGGCGGCTTTGTCTATTTCAATATGTCGAATGGATTATCTACCGCCGTAGACAACTCACTCACTCTCAACGCCTCGCAGGTCGCGGCGGGATTGAATATTGATAACGGCAAAGTAATTTTATCAGACAGTTTGACGGAAGATACTGAAAACGCCGACCTGCGCAAACGAGGATTCGCAATTCGCATTCTCACACCGCAGGGAAAAACATTACAGGAGTTTGGGCTATATCACGATTTACCTGTCACTCTTAATCAATCGTTTACAACTTATCAAGATACTGCCAGCGACTTAACCCTGCGAATTTATAACCAGCCTGTTTACGACAACAATCAATTTGTTGCCATCGTACAGGTCACGCAATCACTGGATGACATACAAGATACGCTTGAAAGATTGTTTGCCACCTTGCTGGTCAGCATACCCATCCTTGTGATTACCGCAGGGTTGGGCGGCTACTTTCTTGCATCCCGCGCCCTTGCTCCCATTGACCAAATCACTTCAACAACCCGCCAAATTTCGGCCGAAGACCTTTCAGCGAGATTAAATATCCCCATCGTAAATGATGAAATTGGAAGATTAACGCAAACGCTAAATGATATGCTTGCCCGTCTTGATGATT
>JAYVUA010000124.1:0-20274 GCA_043788255.1 Anaerolineales bacterium
TCTTTGCTGCTCATTTTCAGAATTGTCTCCATTTTCCTGTCCTCCGAAGGGGACATTTTAACTTTGGCCAAAAGGGACATTTCTACTTTGGGCTAACAGAGTAAATACCTACTTTGACAAATCCCTCTTGCCCTGCTATACTATTGAGAGTTAAGTTGACTTTTCTCTGTCGCAAGTTTGACAGTTTGTTTGGGAACAATCGTGTTTTACAAGTACCGATCCTTCGCGAGCAAGTCAGCGGAGGTTTTTTTATTTGCGGGAAAGACGCTAGAAAACATAAAACCATCAACCATGACTTTTAACCGCATAGCGGTTTAATTTAAAATGCATTATTAAAGAGGTATATAAAAACAATATGAGCAAGAAAAACAAGTTAAGAATTATCCCGCTCGGGGGTCTGGGCGAAGTGGGCAAGAACATGATGGCCTATGAATTTGGAGGCGACATCATCGTTGTTGATGCAGGAATTATGTTCCCGCAAAACGACATGCTGGGGGTGGATTACATCATCCCCGATTTTGAGTATTTAATAAAAAGAGCAGATCGTGTGCGCGGGCTGATTATCACCCACGGACATGAAGATCACATCGGCGCAATTCAACACGTGATCGATCAGATCAATGTGCCGATTTATGCCACCCCGCTCACCCGCGGATTGATCGAGGGTAAATTATTTAGGAATAATTCCCAGCACAAAGCTACTTTCAAAACAATTCAAGCTGGCGAGTCA
Source organism: Anaerolineales bacterium (assembly GCA_043788255.1). Taxonomy (GTDB): domain Bacteria; phylum Chloroflexota; class Anaerolineae; order Anaerolineales; family Villigracilaceae; genus Villigracilis. Next base: position 731 of record JAYVUA010000124.1, read on the forward strand.
TCGAACATTGGTCCATTCAAAGTGGAATACTTTCACGTGAGTCATTCCATTCCCGATGCAGTTGCCCTTGGCATTACCACGCCCGCAGGACTCGTCGTTCACATGAGCGATTTCAAATTTGACCATACTCCCGTGGACGGCTGGCCAACAGATTTTGGAAAACTTGCAGAGTTCGCCGCTCGCGGTGTAGACCTCCTCCTTTCTGATTCAACCAATGCCGAACGCCCAGGTTGGACCCCCTCCGAAAAAATCATTGGCCCCGCTTTCGATAAAGTTTTTGCTGAAGCCAAAGGCCGCATCATTGTGGCTACTTTTGCTTCGCTGATTTCACGTGTGCAACAAGTGGCCGACTCAGCTGCAAAGAGCGGACGCAAAATGGCGCTCGCTGGCCCAAGCATGGTGGATAACGTAAAGATCGCGCGCAAGATGAAATATTTGGATATTCCAGATGAAGTCATTGTGCCAATCGAACAGGCCATGAACATGCAGGATCATAAAGTGGTCATCATGTGCACTGGCTCGCAAGGCGAACCATCGTCCATCGTTGGCAGACTTTCAGCAGGAACGAATCGTCAATTTGACCTCAAGCCCGGTGATACAGTTGTGCTTTCTTCGCACCCGATTCCTGGCAATGAAGAAACCATCAGCAAGACCATTAATCGTTTGCTGCGTCGCGGCGCAAATGTGATTCATGACGGGATTGCACCCATTCACGTTTCTGGGCACGCGGCACAGGAAGAGCAAAAACTACTCATCAACCTGGTACGCCCCAAACACTTTATGCCTATTCACGGAGAATTACGTCAACTGCGGCGCCATGCCCAGCTTGCCAAGGAAGTCGGCGTTGAAGAACAGAACATCATCGTTGTTGAGAATGGACAAGTCGTTGAATTAGTTGGTAATAAGATATTGCTCGGTGAGCGCATCCCTGGCGGCTACGTATTTGTTGACGGTGAATCCATAGGCGATATCGATCACGACATTATGAAGGAACGCGGTCAACTCGCGCGCAATGGCATCCTGCTGATCGATATCAGCTTGGATGAACAAACAGGCAAATTACTTCACGACCCAGAAATCCTCACACGTGGATTTGTCTCTCCTGAAGAAGCAGAAACACTTCTGCCCGAAGTCCGCAAGCGCGTGATGCAAGCCGTCAACGGCGGCGGAATGAGCAGCGAGAAAGACATTATCAACACCATCAAAAGTTACCTGCATCAAGAAACAAAACGCAGGCCAATGGTATTTGTCACATTGAGCAAAGCATAAATAAAATGACCGTCGTAACGACGGTCATTTTATTTTTTGAGCGATCTGCCGATCCACTTTCCCCATTGGGTAATCGTCCAATTCATTTAGCTTCACCCATTTCAAGCTTTTATTTTTGGGGATCGGAGCACAGTCACAGTGAAAAGCATGGACTGTCACTTTGAAATGGGTGTACGCGTGTTGAATAATTCCCAACGCTTCTCTTTTCTTGACATTTCGACTCGGCTCAATGCGGGCCTTTAGCCTGTATGCGGCGTTAAGGACTTTTGATAACTCTTTAGCAGGGTCAGCTTTGACTCTTCCATTCGGAAATTCCCACATCCCACCCAACAATCCGTCAGGAGGGCGCTGTGCCAACAGCACTCGTCCACGATTAATAATCACTCCTGCCGCATGGACATAGTGCGGCACAGACTTCTTCGGTTTCAGAACAGGGCGTAAATCCTGAGTCCCATTTTTGCGAGACGCGCAAATTTCCATAAGCGGACAAATCAAACAACGCGGATTCTTTGGGACGCAAATCGTCGCGCCCAAATCCATAAGCGCCTGGTTGTAATCACCTGCTTTTCCTTTGGGTAAATTTTCAGCAGCCAAGCCCCACAATATCTTTTCACCCACAAGTGAATCAGCAAATTCATCAACATCAAATAAACGGGCAAACACACGGCGCAGGTTGCCATCCAAAGTTGGCTCGTCCATGCCGAAAGCCATGGAAGCAATTGCGCCGACGGTGTAGCGGCCAATCCCTGGCAGGCTGCGCAATTCTGTCAGATCACGAGGCAGTTCCCCGTTAAATTTTGACACGACTATTTTTGCGGCCTTATGCAAATTCCGCGCGCGGCTGTAATAGCCGAGTCCCTCCCAGACGTTCAAGACATCCTGTTCGGAAGCATTTGCCAACAATCTCACATTAGGAAATAAATTCATCCATTTTTCAAAATAAGGAATGACCGTTTCCACGCGAGTTTGCTGGAGCATGATCTCTGAAACCCAAACCGCATATGAATCGGGATGGTCGCGCCAGGGCATGTTTTTCCGCCCGTGTTGGTGATACCAATTTAGAAGCCTTGAAGAAATCCTGGACATCAGTTACAAGTTTGAGAAAGCGGGGCGCTTTGAAAAGATTTATCCCCAAAATCTATAACTAGCACCTCAAGATATTTTTCGCGCTGACAGGCAAGCACAACCACATCAGCGCCTTGCGGGAAATCGAGCACATCTTTTGTAGGGAAGATCAAATCATAACGGTGATCGTTGATCAAAATAAAACCTATCCGCGCATAATCTCTCACCGCATATGCCGCCCATGGATTTGATGAGGCCAGCCCTTCGGTTCGGCGATACATTCGCGGATACAACATACGTCCTTCCATTAATATTGCATCAGGCTGTGAAAGGAAAAATCGAACCTCTTTACTGTCATATCCGCTTGACACAAGTTTTTCGGTCAATTGTTCTTGCGAAGAAGTGTAACGAGGTTTAGCCAATCCCTCTGCAAGCCATGGGAGTGAGCCGATAAAAATGAAGGCGAGGAGGATAAAAGTAATTCTCCCTGTGGGTAATGTCTTTGAGAGGAGCGTTCGTTGCGACGAAGCGATCTCCTCATCGTTTTGTTTATCAGGCAGCGAGCTGCCCGACTCCAGAGTTGCAGGCTTCGCGCCAAATAGAAGAGTAAGACCGCTTAAAATCTCAGTTGCTCCAATGGCAAAATAAAAATAAATAACCCAGTCCACGGGCAGGTTGTAGCGCCAACTGGAAAAGCGGGAAATGCCATTTGCTAATGTATATCCTAAATTAACAGCAAGGGGTAGTAAACCGATCCAGCCTGCATGCCGCCAGACCGCACCAAACCCAATAGCGATAATCGCAAGATAAATAATAAGCAGCACAAGGTTATACCAAGCGAGTGTTCCATCCCATGTGACCCAATACAAATTAATCGACGCTGCGAGACTATCAAACCTCTCGATCAAAGGAAGCGCCAGCAGCCCACCGATTTCAGTATTCAAAATATGCGAAGTTATAAAACCAGCAACATAGGCAGGGTTTTCAAGTGTGAATGAGACAATGCGCTTCCCTACACTTTGTTTTTCAGGGTCAAATTGACTGAGGTCCAAATTGCCCGTAAATGAATACTGACTGTAAATGATCGCAGTTTGGCGCGGATCGTCAAAAGTAAACTGGCCCACTACAGTATAGTTGTGCGTCAGCCATGGCAGGACAGTTAAGCTCATGCTGATCGCAAAAATAATACCTGCCATAATCCAGTCTTTTAGTTTACGTTGATATACAAACCATGCGAGAAGAAAAACAACTGGTAAAACAAGCAGGGATTGAGTGCGGAATAAAAGGATGAGGCCAAAAAATCCACCAGCAACCATCGTAGATTTGAAGTCACGCCGTTCGAGCCACCAGATAAAGACGAGGCAAAGAACAGCAAGCGCCATCGCGGTGGGAAAATCGGTGGTGAATATCTTTGAATTCGCAACACGCGTATTGGACGAAATCCATAACCCCACAAGCTCACGGAAGGTGGTAAACAAAGCAACGATCACACCCGCGGCGGGAGAGTGAAGTTTCTTCCCAAGAAAATAAAGAGTGACTGGGAAAAGCGCCAGCACAAGAGTCTGCGCAGTGATGATGGCGGGGTAATTCTGCCCGAAGATGAAATGTAGGATAGCGAGGAAGAGTACGTATAACGGACGAGGCGGAATCCCTCCGAGATATTTCGCGCCAATGAGCAGGCTTTGGGAGAGGTAATCATAAAAGCCTGCATCTGAATACGGGAAAGGCATATTTGCAGGCGGAGAGATCGGGGCGTAAAAACTGTTTTGCAAAACATCCACGGGCACGCTTAGCCAGAGAATGGCAGCGATGATATAAAGTGTGAAAGGGAGAAAAATATTTTCAAAGCGAGCTGTTCGATGACTAGAATCTCCTTCAAAAATACCATGTCGCTCTGAGGCAGCGCTTTTCGCGACCGAAGAGTCTCGTACTTTCATAGGTAGGGATTCTTCGCTATCGCTCAGAATGACATTTGTATGAGGTGGATCAGTAATTTGCAATTGGTAAATTAGTATAAAAAAACCAATAAGAATGGAAAGCACGAAATGCCAGCCGAGTATCGCCACACCGGGTTCACCCCAGTAACCAGTATCTGGTTTGATGCCCAGCTTGGTATATATCACGAAGAAAAAAACAGAAAGCAGCAGGCAGAAGGCAACTAGCGAAGAAGTGTAATCTGCTTTACGCTTGTAAATTTCCTGCGTATGGAATCCATTTTTCAAGAGAAGGAGAAATATTAAGGATTGAATTCCAAGGGCAAGCAAATACCAAAGCAATGGACTCAGGCGCTCGTAGTATGGGAGCAATCGCTCGGGGTTGAGATAACGTAAAAGAAACAGGAACAAGCTTGAGGTTAGAGAAAGAAGCGCAGAGGAGAGAATGAAAGATGTGCGGGAAAACGAGTCGAATCGGGATGAGTCACGGCGGGCAATGAATCCCAAATAAATTCCTGTAAAAAAGAAACTAAGTAGAATCGCGAACAAGCTAATCCGTGCGAGGGAAAATCCGCCTTCGGATGGGACAAGCAACAATGCAACCACTGCAAGCAGAGACTCAAAAGCCGCGGTAAAGAAAAACCACGGCCAGTATTTGTTGAAAGAGTTAATCATCTTTAGGATTTGTAAGGCTGTTGAACTACATTCTGAACAAGATCTACTAAAACTGGAAACCGCCACGAATAGGCACAACCTTATATGAGTAGTTTTTTACATAACCGAAAAGCCGATCTTGTAAAATTGCCCAATCTGGCGAAGCAAGAATACGCCGCGCCTGGGTTTCGTCGGAGGCAAGCAAGCCAACTTGAATTTGCGGATAGGAGCCGTAAATAGTTGCCCACGCTTCAGATGGCTGCAATCCAAGCCTTTGAACCCCTGGAACAAATTCGCCAATAACAAACTCAAAATATTCCTGATCACGCTCAGGAGCGATATCCCAAGTCATAATAACTTTGACCGACATATTATCCTTTTTGATATTCTAAAACAACGACATGCGTTTCATCTGGCAGGCTCGAACGCGAAACTTTAAGAGAAGGCTGGGCTTCCAGCTTACTCAGGCCCATCTCTTTGATGAATTTATTGATCTCGTCCATTTTTATTTTCGCATCTGGCGTTGCATAATGCATGGGGACGACGAGGTTGGGTTCAAGCATGCTGACAACTTCCGCAGCTTTCGCAGCGTTTAGGCTGTTACCGCCACCCACTGGGACAAGCGCCACGTTGACAGTACCCAGCAGTTCAATTTCGCTCTGGGTGGGGATCTTTTGCAGATCGCCCAAATGCGCAACCGTGATGCCGTCATAATCAAATACATAGATCGTGTTGTGAGCGATATCTTTTGCTTTCGCGGAGCGGCCAGCGCTATCGGTTTGAACTGCTGTGATAAATACGCCGCCGATCTCAAATTCACCTGGACCCGTCAATACGTGGGTAGTGCCTTTTACCGCATCACTATTATTGTGACCGGGTGCATCATGGCTAATGGTAACAATCTCAGCCTTTAGTTTCAAGGGATCATAACCAACCACTTTATTATCGAATGGATCGGTCACCACGGTAATATAGTTTCGTTCCGTGAGCCGAAAACAGGAATGTCCGTACCAGGTAATTTCCATAAAGTAGAGCCTCCGAAGGGCAATTATACCCGAAGGAGGAAAGAAGAAAGAGGAAAGAAGAGAGTAGCGAGTAACTTCCGAAGTCTCAAGCAGGTGACTGCCACTTTTAGTAAAAATCACGACAATTTTGCACAACGCTTGTATAATTGACTCATTATGGGAGACTCCTAACCACATGCCCACTTTAAACTGGATCGGTAAAGAAGCCGTCGTTGACCATCACAAGCAGGTGCCGTTTCGCCTGCTCAAATGCAATGACAAGTTATCCGTTGGCGACGATTCGGGCAACCTATTGGTGCAGGGAGATAATCTCGAAGCCTTGAAAGCCCTGCTTCCCTATTACGCGGGACAAGTGAAGTGCATTTACATTGACCCGCCTTACAACACAGGCAATGAGGGTTGGGTATATAACGATAATGTAAACAGCGTGGAAATGCGTGAATGGCTGGGCAAAGTAGTGGGCGGAGAAGCCGAAGACCTTTCCCGTCATGACAAGTGGCTTTGTATGATGTACCCACGTTTGGCATTGTTGCATGAAATGTTAAGTGAAGATGGCGCAATTTTTATCTCCATAGATGACAATGAAGTGGCAAAACTGCGATTGCTCATGGATGAGATTTTTGGGTCTAATAATTTTGTCGCAAACATATTATGGCAAAAGCGAACATCACCTGATGCTCGCTTGAAACTAAGTGATGCTCACGAAAACATTGTTTGCTACGCAAAAAAAAGCGAAAACCTATCTCTCAACAAAATTCCCCAATCATCGGCACAACTCGCTAATTACAAAAATCCAGACAATGACTCTCGTGGACCTTGGGCTTCAAGTGATTTTTCTGCACAAGGATTTCGTCCGAATCAGATGTACGAAATCAAAACACCATCTGGGCGAGCTGTTTCGCCACCATCAGGGAATTGTTGGAAAAACACAGAGGATGTGTTTCTTAAGCTTGTTGCCGATAACAGAATATGGTTCGGGAAAAATGGGGATGGCGTCCCTAGGAGAAAAACTTTTCTCTCGGAATCAGAAGGCGTAACCGTTTGGACTTGGTGGGGCAATGGTGAAGTTGGACATAGCCAAGAAGCTAAACAAGAAATCAAAGAGATTTTATTTGATTTCGAATCAACTTTCGACACACCTAAACCAACACGATTGATACAACGAATTATTCAAATTGCCACAAATAAAGATGACCTAATACTTGATTCTTTCGCAGGGAGTGGCACAACTGGACATGCGGTTCTCAAACAAAATATGCAAGATAAAGGACAGCGCCGTTTTATCTTAGTAGAAATGGATGGCAATATTGCCTCAAACATTACCGCAGAAAGAGTAAAGCGTGCGATAAATGGCTATAAAGATGTAGCCAAATTAGGTGGTGGCTTCCGCTATTGCGAACTTGGGGTAACCTTGTTTGATGGCGACGGTCAAATTCGTGAGGAAGTGAAATACAACGATCTTGCACAGCATGTTTATTTTGTAGAAACAGGTCAGCCTTTGCCTTCAAGACTTCCGAAGTCTTTGAGACTTCGGAAGTCTGCTGAGGAGGATAGCCCATTGTTAGGCGTCCATAATGGCACAGCGGTTTATTTGTTGTATAACGGCATTCTAAAAGATAAGTCTGTGGGCGGCGGGAATGTACTTACGCATGAGGTTTTGAAATCTTTACCAAAACATGCAGGACAAAAGGTCATCTACGGCAATGGTTCGCGCATTGGCAAGCATCGTTTGCAGGAACTTGGGATTGTGTTCAAGCAAATCCCGTATGAAATCAGGGAAATGTAAAGATGGTGTCATTGCGAGACGGCGCTCTTCCGTCGAAGCAATCTCCCCGTTGATAAGGAGATTGCTTCGGGCAAAGACCAGGAGCGCCCTCGCAATGACATGAAAAAAAAGGAAAAATCATGCCTGAAAGAGAATATTGTGTTTACATTATGACCAATACCAACAACACAGTACTTTACACAGGTATCACCAACAACTTGCAACGCAGAGTGTTGGAGCACAAGTCAGGCACAGGAAGTGGATTTACGAAGAAATACAACGTGACAAAACTGGTTTATTACGAAAGCGGAAATGATGTCAATATTGCCATTGCACGCGAGAAACAAATCAAAGCAGGTTCGCGAAAGAAGAAAATTGATTTGATAAACAGCATCAATCCTGAGTGGAAAGATTTGTTCGAGGAATACTTTAGTTAGTTGTCATTGCGAGCCGCACTTTGGCGAAGCAATCCCTTTGTTAATGGGGAGATTGCTTCGCCGCCGAAGTGCAAGAGCGGCGGCTCGCAATGACATCGTACAGGAATAAACCCATGCAACTAAAAAACTATCAGCAACGCTCTCTGGATGCACTGAGCAAATATTTTCAGAACACCAAACGATTGGGCGATGCCAATGTCGCTTTTTATTCCACCACGCTTGAACTCATGGGGCAAGGCGTCAACTATCATGAAGTGGACGAACTGCCTGGCTTGCCTTATGTCTGTCTGCGCGTGCCAACAGGCGGCGGCAAGACGCTCATGGCGGCTTATGCGGTTGGAATTGCCGCCAAAGAATTTCTATTTGTAGATCATTCTTTTGTCTTGTGGCTCACGCCTTCCACTACTATTCGCGACCAAACACTCAAAGCTCTCAAAGACCGAAATCATCCCTATCGTAAGGCACTTGAAACCACAGTAGGCAGCCTTACCATTTTAGATTCGAGCGAAGCCTTATATCTTTCACCGTCCACGCTGCGAACCGACACCGTCATTCTCGTTTCCACCACGCAAGCCTTCCGCGTCGGCGACCCTGAACTCCGCAAGGTCTATGAAGCCTCGGGCGCATTGATGGGTCATTTTGAAAACCTGTCCACTTCTGCGGAGGTGGATCGTTACGACAACGGCAAGCCCATTCCTTCACTTGCCAATCTTCTGCGCCTGCACCGTCCTATTGTGATTGTGGATGAGGCACAAAACGCGCGTACTACGCTTTCGTTTGATACGCTTGCGCGTTTCAACCCTTCCTGCATTTTGGAATTCACTGCCACGCCGCACCGCGACGAACATCCCAGCAATGTGCTCTACAGCATTTCAGCGCGTGAACTCAAAGCCGAGTCGATGATTAAGCTGCCGTTGCGGCTCGAAACCCGTTCCGAATGGAAGGAACTCATCGGCGATGCCATCCTCAAGCTCAAGGAATTGGAAGGATTAGCCGAAGCGGAACGCGCCCAAACTAGCGAATACATCCGCCCGATTATGCTCCTGCAAGCACAACCGCTTCGTACTGGAAGACAAACTGTCTCTGTCGAAGTGGTTGAAGCCTATCTGAAAGAGGATTACAACATCCCCGCCGAGCAAATTGTTCGCGCCACAGGCAAGGACGATGAACTCAGCGAAATTGACGATCTAACCGCGCCCGATTGCAAAGTCCGCTACATCATCACGGTCCAAAAACTGCGCGAAGGCTGGGACTGTTCCTTTGCCTATGTGCTTTGCTCGGTAGCTGAACAACACAGCGCAACCGCCGTTGAACAAATTGTAGGTCGTGTGCTGCGTATGCCAAAAGCCACCCGCAAGCAAACTCCTGAATTGAATTTAGCGTATGCGTATATCGCTTCCTCCAACTTCGTCGAAACACTCGGCACTCTTGCCGATGCATTGGTTGAAAATGGTTTTGAAAAGCAGGAAGCTGCGCAACTAATTACACAGGCACAGCCGCAAGATTTTGGTCCATTGTTTGACTATCGTGCCACCAGCGGGGAGACAATCGCCTTCAAAATCGTTGAGGCTCCTGCGCTCGAAAAGATTTCCGCAGAACTGGCAAGTAAAGTCAGGTATGACGCCAAGACACAAACACTTGAACTTCCTGCTGATATTACGGCAGAAGAAATAGAAGCCATTAAGCCCGCCTTCAAAAACAAAGAATCAAGATTGGCTTTCGCACAAAACGTGAAAGATGGCAAGGCACGATATATCGTAACAAAGTCCACTCCATCTGAACGCGGCGAAGTCTTTTCAATCCCTGTGCTTGCCTATCGCCAGGATGATTATCTTGAACAATTGGAAGAAACACATTTCCTTGATTTCGATTGGGAATTGCCAAAGAAAAATGCATTTCTCACCGAAGAAGAATTCACCACTTCACGCCCTGCCGCTAAACAAGGCGAAGTCGATGTTGACGAAAGCGGCCATATTCACAAGGAATTTATTCAAAACCTAAAAGACCAACTCACCCTCCTCAAAGTGGATATGGGCTGGAAAGTCTCCGACCTTGTCCACTGGCTGGATCGCAACTTCCTTCATCACGACCTAACCGCTAGTGAAACAGGTGTGTATCTCACTGCACTGGTGAATGGCTTGATTGAGAAACGAAAATTTCCGTTGAATATGCTTGTCCGTGAAAAATATCGTCTACGTGATGCCGTAATCAGAAAGATTGACGAATACCGCAAGTCCGCACATGTGCAAGCATTCAAAGCATTTTTTGAAGCAAAAAGTAAAGTAGAAGTAACGCCTGAATTGGTCTTTTCCTTTGACTCATTGGAATACCCCGCCCCTGTCAATTCGCTGTATCGTGGTCAACACAATTTCAAGAAGCATTACTATCCAGAAGTTGGCCGCTTCGACAGCAATGAAGAAAAACAATGCGCTGAATTTATCGATACACTGGATGAAGTTGAGTTTTGGGTCAGAAATATCGATAGTCAACCCACCCGCTCTTTTTGGTTTCAAACATCCACAGGCCGTTTCTATCCTGATTTCGTCTGCAAACTAAAAGATAGCCGCTATCTGATTGTCGAATACAAAGGCGGGCATCTTTATAAGGAAGCCGAAGAAAAACGTCAAATTGGCGAGCTTTGGGAAAAGCGAAGTAAAGGACAGTGTCTGTTTGTGATGCCAACAGATAAGAAGTATGATTTGATTTTGGTGAAGGTAAAGTAGGACAAGAAAGTCAAATAGTACGTTGGTCTTGATCTCCTCTCAAACAAGCGGCGATAAATCTTTCCGCGAATATTCAGAACCAATGATCGCCCCCTTCGTCCTTTGGACACTTCCCCCAAATAAAAACGATTTGGGGGAAGCCAAACTTTGGGATTTTTTCTGCCCGATGAGCCTTGCGACCTACATACAATAACTTGTGCAAAGAGCCTTTGCGAAGCACCCTGTGAGCCCTACTTTGGGGACATCGTACCCGAGCACACTTTGCGAGCGGTAAGTTGGTGGGGGTCTATCTTAAATCATCGATGATTCAAATGATCCGACTGCCGAAAAAATTTTAATGGCCCAAGTTTTTCAAAGCTTCCTTTTTGCAACGCACCGTCTTGATACATAGGAAATGTATGGCCTGAGTCGCGCAATTGCTTTATGGTTTGCGCCAGTCCTAATGTGCCATACTCACGCGAACGAGTGGTGTGGTCAAGGTCAATCAACTCAGTCATGAATGTTTGATTGGTGGACGCTTCCTGCAGAACACGTCCATCGGGATTGATAATGGTGGATCGACCACCGCCCCAGGTGCCAATTCCATTTACACTCACAAAATAACATTGGTTGAATAACGCATTTGCACGTGCCATCACCAGTTCAAGTTCGCGGTCTGATGTGGGAGTCAGTGTGGGTTGAATGATCACTTCTGCCCCCATCCACGCCAATGTCCGCGAGACTTCAGGAAACCACATGTCGTAACAAATGCACAAACCAAATCGGCCAACATCTGGAATATCGAATATACAAAATTCATTTCCAGCCGAGGTGCCCGCTTCATAGGGAAGCCAGGGAAACATCTTGCGATATTTTGTAACGATCTCCCCTTGCGGCGAAATGACAATGGCCGTGTTGTACATTTTGTCACCGTCACGTTCCCACATGGAGCCCGGCACAAGCCATTGCCTGGTCTTGCGTGCCAACGCGCATAATCGATCTGCCAACGGACCTGGGATTGACTCTGAATTCTTTAGATACCAATCTTTATCTTCCGGCGTAACAAACTGAACCAACCCGGGCACGATCAACTCATGGAAGACAACCATATTTACCCAGGGTAAATTTTTTGCAATATTAAATGCAACATCAGACATTTTATCGATCGTCCCATTTGCATCAAAGGGCGAGACCGACATTTGCACACCTGCGATTCCAAACAACCGAGTCATAAATGGCTCCTCATTATTCAACAAAATGACAGGCGACAAAACGCCCGTTTCTTACTTCACGGAAAGCTGGTTCTGTCTCCTTGCAAATTCCCTGGGCGAGCGGGCAGCGCGTATGGAAGCGGCAGCCTGAAGGAGGGTTGACCGGACTGGGTACGTTTCCCTCCAGCACAGTTAATTCACGTTTCAGAATATCCACTACAGGCAAAGGGATGGCTCCAAACAACGCTTTTGTATAAGGATGTAAAGGATCGTTGTATACATCCTGCGATGGACCAAGTTCAACTAATTTTCCTAAATACATCACGCCAATGCGGTCGCTGATATGTTGAACAACATTCAGATCATGTGAGATGAATACATAAGTCAGGTTTTTTTCTTTTTGCAGGTCTTGCAGTAAATTGATGATCTGCGCCTGCACAGAAACATCCAGCGCGGATGTCGGTTCATCCAGCACGATCAAGCGCGGGTTGACCGCCAGGGCGCGCGCAATCGCTACCCGTTGACATTGCCCGCCTGAGAGTTCATGCGGGAAGCGATCCAAATGTTGTTCGCCCAGCCCAACCTGCTCCAACAACTGAAGCGCACGTGCGCGGACTTCTTTTTTTTGCACGATATGGTGGGTGAGCAATGGCTCTGAAATCGCATCCACAATTTTCAAACGCGGACTCAATGAAGAAAGTGGATTCTGGAAAACAATCTGCATTTCGCGGCGAATTTGTCGCATCTCGTTGCGGGAGAAGGATGTGATCTCGCGTTCATCAAAAATAACTTTTCCATCCGTTGGCTCGATCAACCGCATCAACATTCTTCCGAGGGTTGTCTTGCCGCAACCTGACTCACCCACCAAGCCAAGCACTTCACCAGAAATTACTTCAAGGCTCACTCCATCCACTGCATAAACGTAACGTCTGGCAGCAGGTTTGAAGCGCGAAATAAATCCCCCGGGCAGTGGAAAATGTTTCTTAAGATTTTGCGCAGTGAGTAAAGGTTGATTTGTCATATAACATCACGAGCCGGCGGGCAGAAAGCAGGCACTTTCATGAGATTCGCCCACAGATACCAAAGATGGCTTTTCCTTCAAACAACGGTCAAACACATTTGCGCAACGCGGCGCGAAAGAACACCCGATTACCTCGCCGGGGTTGGATGGCACCGTGCCAGGAATAGCCGCCATTCTTTGTCCGCGAGAACCCGGGCGTGGAATGGCATTCAACAATCCCTTGCTGTATGGATGATGCGGTTTTTCGTAAACAAAATATGTCGGTGAAATTTCAGCAACACTTCCAGCATAAAGTACAGCCATGCGGTCACAGGCTTGAGCGACAACGCCAAGATTGTGCGTAATCAACACAATGGACAAGTCAAATTTCTTTTGCAGGTCGCGCAACAGGTTCAAAATCTGCGCCTGAATAGTGACATCTAACGCTGTGGTCGGTTCGTCTGCGATTAACAGAGACGGACGACAAGCCAAAGCCATGGCAATCATGACGCGTTGCTGCTGTCCGCCTGAAAGCTGATGAGGATAGGATGTCATCGCGCGTTTCACATCGGGTAAACCAACCGCATCGAGGCTTTCTTCCGCCTGAATCTGCGCCCCTTTTTTATCCAGCTTTAAATGCTGACGGACCACACGTGTGACTTGCTCTCCAATCGTAAAGACGGGGTTAAGTGATGAAGTTGGATCTTGAAAGATCATCGAAATTCGCCCGCCACGGACTGTATCCATTTCAGACTCGGAGAGAGTAAGCAGATTCCTGCCTTCAAACATAATCTCACCACGTATCGTCGCAGATTTAGGCAGCAAACGTAAAATGGAAAGCCCTGTGATCGTTTTACCGCAGCCCGTCTCACCGACAATGCCAAAAATCTCGCCGCGTTTCACACCAAACGAAACATCCTGTAATGCCTTATGCACTCCGCGCGCAGTTTTGAAATCAATTGCCAGATTGTTTACGGACAATAAATAGTTCATTTATATTGCCTCGGATCGAAGATGTCTCGCAGTGTATCGCCGAGTAGGTTGAATGCAAGTACCACGATAAAGATCGCAATACCTGGGAAAGTGGCGATCCACCATTGATCTAAAATAAAAGTACGGCCTTCGCTAATCATTAATCCCCAATCTGGTGATGGAGGCTGGGTACCTAATCCGATGAACGCCAGCCCGCCCATGGCAAGAATGACGGTTCCCAGGTCTACAGTTGCCTGCACGAGGATGGGAGAAATGGTATTGGGCAGGATATGTCTAAAGATGATGACCGAATCACGCACACCGATAGCCTGCGCAGCCTCAACAAAATATTGCCCCTTGAGGCTGACTGCCGCTCCGCGCGCAATGCGCGTGTACCATGGCCACCAAGAGATGACGAGCGCAATCGCAGCTTTGTCCAATCCGCGGCCGATAGAGGCGGCGATTGCCATCGCCAAAAGTAAAGATGGAAATGCAAGGAACAAGTCAGTGATACGCATAATGACTTCATCCACCCAGCCGCCTTTATAACCAGCTAATGCGCCTAGTGGCGCGCCGATTAACACTGCAAATAAAACTACGCCGATGGGAACCACTAATGCAGGTCGTGCGCCATAGATAATTCGGCTCAGAATATCACGTCCCAATCTATCTGCGCCGAGCAGATACTTTCCTGAGGGCGGAAACATAGTGTCAGATGCATTGGTCCGTCCCTGCCCCTGTTCGGGATAAGGTGCAACGAGCGGAGCAAAAATCGCGACAAGAATAAATAAAAGAATAATGATTGTACTGATCAATGCCAACGGATCACGCGCAATGACATTAAGCACATGGCGTGTTGTGCGCGTGTTTTGAGATTCGGTGCTGGTGGGAACAGGTATATTCATGCAGGATTCACTTTAAACGAATGCGCGGGTCTATCGCTGTTTGCAGAAGGTCTACGATCAAGTTGATGAGCACGTATCCGCTTGCGCCAAGTAGAGTCATACCCATGATGGCGGGGTAATCCAAAGCCAGCAGCGAACGGACGGTAAACAAGCCTAGTCCGGGCCAATTGAAAATGACTTCAACGAAGAATGTGCCTGTCAATGCGTAGGCAACGGTCAGCCCAATAACTGTCAGCGTGGGACTGATGGCATTCTTTAACGCATATCTATAAGTAATGATCCAATGACGAATTCCATATGCACGCGCAGTGCGGATGTAATCCTGTCCGAGTACTTCAAGCATGGCGGCGCGGTTCATCCGCGCAATCAAGCCAATGGGATAGGCTGCAAGGGTGGATGCTGGAAGAATCAAGTGTAGAAAAACATCCTTAAGTGCAACCCAGTTCAACGTTAAAAGTGAATCGATCAGGTAGAAAGATGTAATCGGGTCGATCGGACTCGTAAATCGCAGGTCTGAATCCACACGTCCTGAAAGGGGAAATAATTGCAGGTTGCGAAAAAATGCGATCTGCATCAATAATCCAAGATAGAAGGCGGGCATCGAAACACCGACGATGGAAATGATGCGGACAAAAATATCGGCCCAGGTGCCCTGCCAACGCGCGCTGAGCACCCCAAGTGGGACGCCAATCAAGGTAGCGATGAACATTCCCAAAAAAAGTAATTCGAGCGTGGCGGGCAGTCGGCCTGTAAGTTCTTGAAGCACAGGGCGTTTTGTTGCGATGGATGTGCCCAGATCGCCATGCAACAGGTCACCCATATAAATCGCGTATTGAACTGGCAGCGGACGGTCGAGTCCCAATTTTCTACGGATACGTTCAAGGTCTTCTGGGCGCGCTTTGATTCCAAGATAAAGAGCAGCGGGATCCGTCGGCACCACGTGCGAAATGGAAAACGTGATGATCGAAACACCGACCAAGACGAATATGGCTGTTAGTAAACGGCGGAAGATGAATTCAAAGATGCGCATTTGATTTTTTTGAATTCCCCTTTCCGCTATGAACGGAAAGGGGAATTCTGACGAAACTATATGGAGGAAAAAACGAGTTACTTGGCCGAGCGCAATTCGTAGTAATTGAAATGCAGGAACGGGTAATTGAGATTGTATTCAAAACCTGTGATTGTGTTTGGGATCACCGCAGTTTCCATCGTGTCGTAGAGATAGACACCCGGTGCTTCTGTAACGAGCAATTTCACGGCTTCAACATACTTATCTTTGGAGGCTGCGAAATCTGTGCCGCTCAAAGCGCTGCCTTCATCCCAAAGTGTATTGTATTCGGCGCTGTTCCAGTAGGAAAGATTCCAGGAGGGTTTCTCGGTATAGTAGAACAATGACCATAAGTTATCTGCGGCAGCATCTGCATATGCAGGCCAGTAGAGCATCAAGGTCATATCCTGAGCATCCTTGCCTGAGCGTGCAAGTTTCAACTGCTCGCCCAAAGTAAGCGCTTCGATGGTTACATCCACGCCGATTTCCTTGAAGGAATCTTTGATCAACGGAGCAAAGGCTTCTTCTGAAGCATTCGAGGCTGTATAAGTCAACTTGAGGCTAAAACCGCCGCCTTCGTGACCAGCTTCCTTCAAAAGCGCTTTGGCTTTCTCAAGATCATAAGAATATTGGCCGACACTATCATCCCATGGGTAGACACCAGCTGGCACTGGACCAAAGCTTTGTGTTCCATATCCATTTGCACCGATCTTAATAATATCTTGATATGGAATGGCATAGGACAGCGCCTGACGCACCTTTACATCATCCAAAGGAGCGCGCAAAGTGTTGAAAATACCCACATAGTTGAAGAATGCAGGTTCTATGAATACCGTATACTTGGGATCGTTCTTGAAAGTGTCAAGATTTTCAGCGGGCAGACGTTCGGCGAGGTCAGCATCGCCGCCTTCAAGCATCTGCTGGCGGGTGGTGGCTTCAGGTACGAGAGCAGCAACAACCTTTTCATATTGACCAGCTTCCCAGCCGCCCCAATATTCTGTGTTCTGAGTGAAAACAGCTTCGACATCAGGGGTATAGGATTCAACCATGTAAGGACCAGTGCCGTAGCTCTTGCCATCAGCCCAGAAGTTTTCATCTTTGGCGAATGCTTCGAGAGCCTTCGGGCTGACAATATAAGCAGCATACATGGAGGAGGCGATCAAATCAATAGGTTGAGGGGTGCTCAAGTTGAACTTAACAGTCAAGTCATCCACGACTTCCACATCTTTTACAGACCACCAAATGAAGCCTGCGCCGCCATGATCTTTAACAGCATCAATGGAAGCCTTCACGGCGGCGGCATTCATTGGTTCGCCATCATGAAACTTAACGTTCGGGCGAAGATTGAATGTGTAGGACATTTTATCGTCGCTCACCGACCAACTTGTAGCAAGCACCGGGGTGAATTTCTCGGCGGAGCCTGGCTTGTTGATCTTCAAGAGTGTTTCATATACATTGGGCAGATAAGCCGCTTCGGTTGAGAATGAAGCGATTGGATCCCAAGTGTCGATTGTAGAAGAATATGCGATCTTCAACACTAAAGGGCCAGCTGCGGGAGCTTCCGTTGCAACAACGGGCGCTTCGGTCATGGCTGGGGCTTCGGTGGCGGCGGGTGCCTGTGTTGCCGCAGAACCGCAAGCCGTTGCAAGCATTGCCAATACCACGAACAGAGACAAAACAAACAGATTTCTTTTCATATTTTCTCCTCTTTTGTTGGACGAATTTGGGTAATCCTATCACAGCGAGTTTGCAGAAAGTTTGCAATACATTAGCGGATATAATTGCCAGCGGATGAAACCCTCCCCGCTTCTAAACACAAAATTTACACCGCCTCCCAGTGCAGGATACCTGCCGCGCCCGCATTTGATCCAATGGCTGGATAATCATACGGGACAGCGACTCACCCTGGTTTCTGCGCCCCCAGGATATGGCAAAACCACCCTGCTTGCGGATTATTTCAACGCTCATTCTGGCCCCGCAGCCTGGTACCAGCTTGAAGCATCTGATTCTGACCCGACAGTTTTTCTGACCCATCTGATCGAGTCAATTCGCCGTATGCGGACAGCAAATAAAAAATTGAACAAAATCGGGCAAAACGCACAGTCACTGCTTAACAGCGCCGAATCAGGCGTGGACTCGCGGCGTGTGCTCACCGTTCTGATTAATGAACTTTCCGAACAGATCACCGACACACTGCTTATTATTCTTGAAGATTATCACTTTGTTGCCAGTCCAATTGTTCATCAGTTATTAGACTATTTATTGGAAAACGCGCCACCCTCCCTGCACTTAATCATTTCCACCCGCACAGACCCGCCGCTTGCATTGGCACGTTTGCGGGCCCGGGGGTTATTATCAGAATTACGCGCAAATGATCTACGCTTCAATGATGACGAAGTGGCAACTCTTCTCCGACGTGAAGTTCCCGATCTCTCTTCTGAAAGTTTGAGCGCTCTCAGCCAAAAAACGGAAGGCTGGGCTGCGGCTTTACAGATCGTACGTAGTTCACTGGCAGGCCAAAACGCCGAATCGGCGCGTGAGATTGTGACCTCATTAAGTGGTTCGAATCGTTTTGTTTTTGAATATCTCGCTGAAGAAGTTTTTCGCCGTCAACCTGAAGCAAGACAATCCTTTTTATTGCAAACATCCCTCCTTTCACAAATGGACGCAGCCTCTTGCAATGCGGTTATGGGTATAAAAAATTCTCAAGACATGCTTGAGGAATTGGAACGTGAGAACTTGTTTCTTACAAGCCTGGACGAAAATCAACGTTGGTATCAATATCACTTTCTCTTTCGGGAATTCCTACAGAGCAGATTACGCCGCGAGGCTGGCGAACAGGTCAAGGGTTTGGAAAGAAGCGCGGGAGCCTATTACGAATCGCACCATGAATATGAAGCGGCCTTCCTTCAATTTATATCTGCACAAGATCACGAATCCGCAGCGCGAGTAGCATCCATATTCGCCGCAGATTATGTTGAACGTGGCCGCGTAGAAGTTTTGCACCGCTATTTGAACATGCTCCCCATCGAAACATTGCGCGCCAGTCCGGAGTTACTGCTTCAAA
This sequence comes from Anaerolineales bacterium, assembly GCA_043788255.1. GTDB lineage: Bacteria > Chloroflexota > Anaerolineae > Anaerolineales > Villigracilaceae > Villigracilis. The sequence continues at coordinate 19,785 of JAYVUA010000124.1, forward strand.
ATGGAAATGCGCATCGTAGACTCGGTGAAGCGGGGCTGGCGGTCACATCCTACGAAGATGCACGCACCAGTTTTACAGCTCAGAAAAATGCATCGGGCACGAGCCGCGCATTGACCAAACTCGCTGAAGTTTATCGCGCACAGGGAAATTACCGTCAGGCAGAAACACTTTCAGAACAAGCCTTGCAAGCCGCACCGTTGGATGATCATACTGCGCGGGCTGAGGCGCTTATGGCGCTCGCAAAGGCAACAGGTTTTTTAAGCAGTATGGATCGCGGCCGTGAATTGGCTGAGCAAGCCGTGGAAGAAGCGCGTAAGTCAGATGGACTATCTGCGTTATCACGTGCGACCTTTATTCAATCTCTCGGTCAAATTTGCTGGTGGCATGGTGACCCAATCTCCGCTGCCAAACATGCGCAGGAAGCTTTACGCCTCGCGCCTGAGGAACTTTCACCTATCGCAGCCCAGGCGTGCATATTATTGGTCACGCC
>JAYVUA010000125.1:0-23218 GCA_043788255.1 Anaerolineales bacterium
CTCGGTTTTGCTCGTTTGCGGCGCAGACCCGATTTAATCCTCAGTTTCTTTCACGCCGCTGGTCTTTCTGTTAGGCAACTTAGGTTACCCTGAATAATAGACTACAAACTGCCAAAGTGGCTGTCTCTGGAATCGTCGAAAGGAAAAACTGGCTTGCGGTTATTCCAAAGAGACCGGATAACAGGCACGAATCAATAAGGTTTTGGGTTAATAAATAGAAATAGATAAAGGCGAGAAACGTACCTAATGCGCCTAAAAATGAATTAAGAAATATGGCTGCAATAAGTTGTGATTTAAAGAGCCTACTTAATGATGAGCCTAATGGATTCACTAGCAATACATATAATGGGTGGACTTCGGTACGGTAATGATTAGCGGAAATATTGGTCATATCGCCTATAACGCGCAGCGTGTCTGTTTCAAATAAAATACTGGATGTTGTAAATGCGCGGTTTTTTGAAAAAAATAGGCTCAAGGAAAAATATAATATAAAGAAGAATAGAAACATAAAGGTGCCTACCGCCACAAATTTAATTATTGTACGATCTTGAAGCTTATCACTATCTTTGTTTGATGACATATTTTTCCTTCTCACTTCTCTCTGGTATGATTTTACGGGATGGTTACCCAGCCAGTTGCGCAAAATAAACCGCCCCACCGAAGCGGCGTGATAACTCGTGCCGTATCCGATGAAATACAGGTGACGCGCATTCTTCATCTTCTCGACCAGCGACTCGCCTTCGCGATTGCCATTGAGCACATGCGATAACTCACGGGCGACCTGACTCTGCTCGTGGATTTCCTTCAACATAAAATGCGGATACCCGCCCTTCTGCACCGCATCCATCGACTCCGTAACTGTTTCTGGCATTCGATCGACTTTCGCGCAGCGCCCATCCTTGACCGAGCGCACCTCAACATGATCCGCCCACAACGTGACGATCTCCCCATCCTGCGGACGAATCACTTCGCGCGTCAGCGGCAATATCGACGGCAAATCAGACGAAAGACAAGTGAAGCCATCGCCGATGCCGATCACCATGCCCGAACCTTTTTTAAAGGCGTATAACTTATCATCATCCGCGCGCCCGATCACGAACGCATAATCACCTTCGAGGTCGCCATACGCGAGTCGAATCGCATCAATGAATTCGTATCCGCGCTTGATATATCTCTCCACCGCATGCACGCAAGTCTCACCGTCATTCTGCGAGCGGACGGTCATACCCTCCGCCATAAATTCCAAACGCAACTCAACGTTATTCACCACGTTGCCATTGTGCGCGCCGACCATATCGCCAGTTGAATCCAAGTGCGGCTGGCTGTTGATTTGCGAAGGCTCGCCAAAGGTTGCCCAGCGCAACTGCGTAATACCGCGCTGTCCGCGCATTTCAGCGATGTTATATTTCGCCGCCACCGAATCAACCTTGCCGACATCTTTGCGTAAGTCAATCTTCCCGCTATTCAACGTCGCCGCCCCGACAGAGTCATACCCGCGGTAGGTGAGTCGTTCCGCGGCGGCAATAAGAATTGGACCAAGCGCTTCTTCATGATTTGTGATATATCCAAATATTCCACACATGGATTTATTCTCCTGATGCGTAGGGTCGGAGCACGAGTGCCCGTTAGGGTATTGCTCCGCCCCTACAATGAATTTGTTTCTGGATTATATCTTTGCCGATTGAAAGGGATAACTAACATTCTGCATGAATCATCTGGCGATTTGTCATGCATCCCACGGCGCGACACCGCGACCTCCGCCGCGCAATGACCCGTGAATTGTTTCTGCCAACTCAGGCATCACCTCCGCCGTTGCCGCCAGCAGACCAAAACACCCTGCGATCATCATGTCACCGAATGGGACGGCATAGAAAGGATGAAGGCTGAATGCTGAAGGATGAATTGTTTGAAACATGGAACGACGAGGCCCCGTGACCACCACATCAAACTCGCCTTTTCCAAATTCGAAAATTTCATCGGTGTACATCAACGCGCCGTGACCCATGTCATCGAATACATCTTGGTGTTTCAATGTGCCATCCGCCAATCTTTTTATCAGCGACTCAAGTTTCGGCAGATTGATCTCACCTGTGTGATGTTCAAAGACGCCTTCAATTCCCTTTTCCCCCAAACGAAACGCCAGAGTATGGAAATTCCCAACATTGACAATGATCTTGCGGTCGAGATTCATAACCGTAGGATCAAAATTCGCACCCAACACAGCCGCAGGTGCGGTATCCATCACCACTAGCGGACAAGGCAGATTGTTAGCCGAGTCCGCAACAGATTGCAAACGGGTCATAATTTTGGGAATATCATTTGAAAGATAAGCAAAAGCAGAAAGCGAATTCTTTTCTTTAATTCTTTCATCCAGATAATCAAAACGGAATTGACGATCTGAAACCCCCGCGGGCGCGTTGCCGTGATCAAATACTGCAACAGCAATGGCTCCTAAGTCACTCAATGAAACTCCATAATCATTGAAGGTTTTGGAGATTAACTCGAAATCAAAGTCTTTCAGCTCCAGACATTCGACCCTCGACGTTAGACCTTTAACCTCTTCTTCTGAAACAATCTTGATCCCCAACGCCTCCACCTTATCGAGTTCATCATTGAGAGTCATTGCGGCGGAGGGCGTCATGTACACAGGAATCCCCGCGCGCGCATATTCTTCAATTGCCCAAGCTGAGGGTCCGCCGCCCATCTGATGTCCAGTGAGCAGGATCGGGGTACGGGAAAGAAGCGTCTGCTTGAGACGGCGATGAACCATCATGGTCGGCGAAGGCAGGACGAGTTTGAATCCGTTCTCAATGTCGAGATTCGAATCATAAAGAAAAATATCCTGCGTGCCTGTGCCGATGTCTATCGTTAGGATTTTCATGGTTGGATGAATTCTAAACCATTTCGAAATGGAACCATATGATTAAATTCCTTTTCAAACAAACTGGAGTGGGTGTATCATCGTCTGAACTTAGCCAGTTAGATAATGAATTTAGTGGAACAAGAGGAATTAATGAACAACCCTGCATTGACCAGCCTGCTCGCAAGTTATGTGCCGAGATTAATTCAAAAACGTGCGCTTCAAAATCCCTCGCCCATAGAGTCACCGGTTAGTGAGGACTTTCAATCGGTGGTTTTGTTTGCCGATATCTCAGGCTTTACAGCCCTTACTGAAAAACTTGCTGAGAAAGGTCCAGCGGGCGTTGAAACACTGGCGCATATCCTTAATGATTATTTCGGAAAGATAATCGATGTCATTGATGAATATGGCGGGGACGTGGTGAAATTTGCGGGTGATGCATTGATGATTATCTGGCCGCTTAGCTTAGACACAACTGATTCTATTTCTGAAGAAAATAAGCGCCAATGGACATTGCGCGCGGCTGAATGTTCACTGAAGATTCGCGAGCAATTGTTGGATTTCAAAACCGAAGAGGGCTCTCTGTATCTAAAGATGGCTCTTGCAATAGGCGTAATTACACAGGTACATATTGGCGGTGTTTTCAATCGCTGGGAATTTGTACTTGTCGGGGACCCGCTCGTGGAAGTGGGAATTGCTAATAATCTTGCCAACGCAGGCGATATTCTTATCAGCCCCTCTTCTTTTGCTTTAATTAATGATGAAATTGATTCTGCTCCACTTGAGTTTGATATGCATGGCGAAAAGAAAAAAGCTGCTCGCCTGATCAAACTTCGCAACAGCGCCCAGCTTCCAGCTGGGAAAGAGCGGATTGTCATTACGGATGATTTGCGGGCTTCATTAAGTCCATATATTCCAGGTTCTGTCATTAATCGCGTAGCGGCTGGTCAATCAGAGTGGCTGGCTGAATTGCGCAAGGTTACGATCATTTTTATCAACCTGCCCGCGGCTGAACAGATATTGTCATTGGATCTTGCTCAAAACCTGATGCGTGCAATCCAGCGTACGGTTTATCGTTTTGAAGGCAGTCTTAATAAGATCAGTCAGGATGATAAAGGCATTATGATCGATGCGGCCTTTGGTTTGCCGCCTTTGGCTCATGAGGATGATCCGTTACGAGGCGTTCAAGCTGCAATGGCGATCCGTGACGAATTGAAAAAACTTGGGATACAAAGTTCGATCGGCATTACGACGGGACGGGTATTCTGCGGTTTGGTTGGGAACAATGTCCGCCGTGTTTATACATTTTTGGGGAACCCTGTAAACCTTGCCGCGCGGTTGATGGTGCTTGGGATGTCTCAACGGGATGTGATCAAGCGTGAAGGGATTGCTGTTTTATGTGACCAGCCTACCTATGAGGCTTCCAGGGATCAGGTTGAATTTGAAACGCTCGCGCCTCAACAAGTCAAAGGCAGAAATGAAGCGGTGTCTATTTTCCATCCGTTGCATGGGAAAAAGGCTGTCCTGCGCCAGCAAACTCAGTTGATCGGGCGGCAGGAAGAAAAAAGTATTCTTATAAATTCTTTTTTGGAATTACAGCGCGGCTCTGCCTTGCAAACCGTCATACTGCAGGGCGAAGCTGGCATTGGCAAATCACAACTTATCGAGGAGCTTGTTCGTCAGGCCGAAACTTCACAAATAAGAATTCTGATGGGCGAAGGAGACGCCATTGAAAAGAATAATGCGTATCATGCCTGGAGGTCAACATTTAATCGCGTGTTTGATATTGAGGAGATTCTTCGAAGGCCGCAACTTTCCGATGAAGATTGGATCGCCATTCGGGATACGGTCCTGGAGAAGTTGAATCAAATTGACCCTGACCTGCTTCGTTATGCACCGTTGCTGACCGTTCTACTGCCCGTGCCCATTCCTGAAAATGATTTTACATCCTCACTGACAGGTGAGACCCGCGGCGGAAATATTCGTGAATTACTCGTGAAAATCTTGCAACACGAAGCCGTTCAAGCCCCATTGTTGATCGTGATCGAGGATCTGCACTGGGTGGATTCGGTTTCATGGACTTTTCTGACGGATGTTTACCAAAAGGTACGTCCACTGATGCTGGTATTAACTACAAGACCATTGCCACAACCTGTCCCGCAGGAATTCAAAATGATCGCGGACAAATCTGATACGCATATCGTAAAGTTGGATGCGATGCAATTGGATGATGTGGATGCATTGGTTTGTCAACGGCTGGGAGTTATATTGATCCCGCCTTTGGTGAGTAAATTGATCCGTGAAAAATCCGAGGGGCATCCATTCTTCGCTGAGGAATTGGCTTATGCCTTACGCGATTCGGGCGTGTTATTGATCGATGGACAAGAATCACATCTTGCTTTAGGGAATTCTTTGGAGCGTGTCACCTTGCCAGATAACCTTCAAGCCGCGATTACCAGCCGTATTGATGGGTTGAACCCATCCCAGCAGTTGGCATTGAAAGTGGCAAGTGTGATTGGACGTATCTTTTCATATCGTGTGCTTGAGGCGATCCATCCCATCGAATCAGATAAGCCGGAAATGCGTGATTACATGGATGCCTTGACTCGTTTGAGTCTCACGCTGGTTGAATCTGAGACCCCGGACCTGGCTTATATCTTCAAGCATGCAGTTACACAGGAGGCGGCCTACAACTTAATGTTGTTTGCCCAACGTCGTCAATTGCATCAAGCCGTCGCCGAATGGATCGAACTGCACCACCAACAGGATATTGAATCATTCTATACATTGCTTGCATATCATTGGCAACAAGCTGCAAAAACAACGGATGCGACCATACATGATTTGGTCGGTATTAAAGCCAACGAATATTTGGAAAAAGCTGGCAACCAATCATTGAATAACTTTGCGAATATAGAGGCTATTGAATTCTTCAAAGAATTACTCAATTTGTTAAAACCAAATATGGTGAGTAAGTTATATCTCGGCAAGCTCTACCGAAAACTGGGTGATGCATATCTGGGGTTGGGAAAACTCGTCGAAGCCAAGGAATATATCTTAAAAGCGATGGCGACCCTTGGGCTTGCGCTTCCTTCTTCGGACTTGGGGCTGGTCGGCGGTATTCTCAAGCATGTCGTACGTCAGACAGGTCACCGCCTGTGGCCTGATCGCTATTTTGGAAAGGAACTTGACTCAGAAGAGGAAGAGACCCGATTGGAAATCGTGATCCTTACGGAGAAACTTGCAGTGGTTCAGTTCCTGAACGGCGACCCAAATCCATTGCCGATGTTGTTTGGTGTTGTAGCAGGTTTGAACGTTGGCGAAACAATGAAGCCGACACCCGAAGCGTGGGCGATGTATGCCACCATGAGCGCGGTGGCAGATTTTATCCCTCTTCATTCACAAGCGAAATATTACAGAGACCGTTGGGTTGCGCTCGGCAAGACAATCGATGCCCCGAATGCATTTGTGGATGGTGCCATTGCACTTTGTACTGTGGCGAGCGGTAATGGTGAATGGCAGGAAGTAAAAGATCTGGCTGAAAAGGCTTCTGCTATTTGTGAAGAGATTGGCGATCATCGTAGGAGTGCAGAGTCTGTGGCATATCTTAGTGGTAATACTTTAATGGAGGGTGGACCCAAACTAGCCGAGCCTTATAGCAAGCGTGTTTGGGAAATTGCCATGCGGCGTGAAAATCCCATTCATATTGCATTTGCTTATCAGATCGATTGTTCAGCCCTGGTCTGGCAAGGCGAATACGATGACTGTATTGCCAAGGCCAGGATGTGTCTGGCTATTTCTGAAAAGAGCTGGGTGGGTGATATCCCTGAATACATTGTGCGCAGCGCAATGTGGCTGGCTTTGTGGACGAAAGGTGAACGTGAAGGGGTTTGGGAGCCTGTCAGAGCTGCACTGGATAAATTCGCCAAGGCTTCCGTGGTCGATTATTCAGTCTGTTTAGCTGATTCGCATCTGGCAGAGGTTGCCTTTCTGGCTTTGGAAGAGGGCAGGCGTGATGGTCTGCCTAAATCAAAAATGGCTGAGATCGAAAAATATGCACAGATCGCGATCAATAATATAAAGAAATACACTGGCATCTTTTCGATTGGCGGCCCCGCCTTAAACCGCTATATGGGCAGCTTGGAATGGCATCGCAATAAACCCGCAAAGGCATATCAACATTGGCGGATCGCCATTGAGAAGGCACATGCTTTTCCAATGAAATATGAAGAAGCCCGCTCCCATCTCGAATTGGGGCGGCATTTGGAAAAAGGAAATGCCGAACGTGCAGCCACTCTTGAAAAAGCCAGTGATTTATTCACTGAATGTGGGTTGGAAAATTGGGTTAATATCGTCGAATCTGAACGGTAAATATTACACTTTGATAATTTTATATTTCTATTCCAAGCCACTGGCGAATGAAATATCCGATCACAAACGAGAAGGCGGCCACGCTGAGACTCAAACCTGCCATCTCCAAAAACCGCTCGCGAAAAGATTCACCTTTAGCAACAGAGATATAGTAATTGAAAACAGCAATGATAATAACGGCTGTAGTGAGAGCAATGGCAAGATCAAGGTAATAATTTTCAAATAATAGATAAGGCAGAATTAGCAAAGTAACTGTAACAATATAAGCAATGCCTGTATAAATTGCGGCGCGCACGGGGTGCTTGCTTGTCTTTTCGGAACGAGTGGATAAATATTCACTGGCGGCCATCGAGAGCGACGCAGCGATGCCCGTGATGAGTCCCGAAAGAGCGATCAATTTTACGTTTTGCAGGGCAAGTGTCAGCCCGGCGAGAGCGCCTGTTAATTCCACAAGGGCATCGTTCAACCCAAGTACAACAGAACCTGCGTATTGCAATCTTTCCTCGTCCAACATTTCAATGAGTTGATGCTCGTGTTTGTCTTCTTCGTCACGGTATTTGGCTGCTTCAGGTATCTCTTTTGAAACAGATACGTAATTTGCCTGGGCGGCTTGTTCGCCCTGTTCCATAAGTTTTACACCAAATGTAAAACCAAAAAGTATACTCACGAGATAATAGAACCAAACAAAGAACCACCGCGGCTGTATTTCTTCCTTTGAATATTCCTTCCAACCGTTATAGTGCCGTAGTTCGTCTTCGGCGATCTCGCCAAGGATCTTTGCATTTTCCTGAGACTTAATGCGTTGTGCCAGACGCTTGTAAATATGATATTCAGTGATCTCAGTCTGTTGAAAAAGAATCACTTTTTTTCGGATATCTTCACTAAGTTGCATTCTACGACTCCTGGATTTTGTTCCCAGTATTGTAAGCGATTTTATTTGGATAAAATACGCATTTTTCGTCTTTATGCCCGATCCTGTTTCTAGAAATTGGTCAGCCCTGAGAAATAGTTGTCTGACGAATTATTCTGCCATTTGGAAATTGGTGATTGTGTTTTTTTATATCTTGTCGTAATATCTACTCATCACATTATTCGGGAGGAATTCATGCAACATGAAAATCAATACTCATTAATAGTTTTTGTTTTATCTTTAATTTTAGCGTCCATGGCATGTGGCGGACTGTCTCAATCTACACCCACACCTGAGCCAACAGCTGCTGTTACTATTATTGTCTCCTCAAAAACGCCGAGGCCATCTGCAACACCAAGACCTACCATAACACCAAATTTGGTTGCAACTCAGCATGTTGAGGAATTAAACACAGTTGCACAGGGATATTTCGAAAAAGGATTCTTGACAACTGCAAAAGGTAAGCTCACTGAGCTTGATGACTTTGATGAAAAGTGGGCACAACTCGGTTGGTATAACTGGTGGATTCTTGACAACAAAGCCAGTGATTTTTATATGAGCGCGCATTTTAAATGGGAAAGCGCCTATAAAAATTCTGATGTGTCTGGTTGTGGATTCGTCTTTGACATTCAAGACAACAATGATCACTATGCTGTATTCCTGGACCGCACCAGAGTTTTATTCATCAGTTCTGATCATAGCGCTGGTGGAGCAAGCCCTCTCGGCAGGACTCGCGGAAATGGCAGTGTGAATTTTGGCGAAAACACCGAAGCTGACTTTACACTAATCGTTAAAGAAGCGTATGCATATGTTCTTGTGAATGGCGCTGTAGTAGGAGAATATACCTTGTCGCAAAGCAGGCCTTTATATGGTAACATCGGCTTAACTTTGCTTTCGGGTACAAATAAAGATTATGGCACTCATTGTAAAATGACAAATCTGTATTTTTGGGCTCCTGAAAAATAATTCGTAGTTACGATATGAAATATAACAAAAAGGATGCGCCATGAAGCGCATCCTTTTTGTTATGCCTTTTGTAAAACAAAATACCAATATCTTCTGTTATCGAGATGCGGAATGCCATTGGGCGAGTCTGGCGTAAGGCCTGCAAAGTGATAGAACTGTTTGCGTAATATTGCTGGCACGAATTTATCGACCAATTGCATACGGCGCTCTCTGTCGAGTTCCATGGCTTTAAGCACGTTTTCAGTGATGTCTTCTTCTTTAATAAATTTTAATCCCATGCTTTTAAGCTGTGCATGCCAGAGTTCAACTTTTTCTTCATAACGCAGGTCTGTATAAAGAAAATACCCGTCTGGCTTAAGGACACGCTTGACATGCTCAAAAAATTTTTCGATGTTTGGGTAATAAAGAGATGCTTCCACATTAACAACGACATCAAACGAATTATCAGGGAAGGTAAGAGCCTCTGCATTACCGTGATGGAATTTGAGACCTTCAACCTGATACTGGCTTCGACAAAATTCAACAGCGCGTGTTGAAAAATCCACGCCTGTGTAGGATTTTGGCTTAAAGTGATCCATAATAAAGTGTGCCCCGCCGCCGCGGCCTGAAGAAACCTCAAGAGCGTCTCGTCCACTCCAATCCACCGATTTAGCTACGTGATGATATAGCTGCAAGGGGTAGCGATGTTTTTCATTCTCTGAGTCAAGTGGAATCGGTTCGTAATCCTCATGCTTGCCAGTGTATCCAAAGTTCATGAAGAGAACTTCTTTTTTCAAATTGAGAGCGGAGATAAACTCATATTGCAGGCGCGTCAGCCAGCTTTTGACATTTGGGAATCGATGGAATAAGACCTTATTTAGCATATCTCTCCTCTGATTTTCATCTTTCAAATGATTGTTCATTATAACCCTGCGGCTTGCAGGTAGATACCATTGGAATAAATCAATTAAAAAATCGAGCCGCAACTATGGAAATTGCGGCTCGATTAATGCTAATTTTACTGGCTTACTTCATTGTTTCGTAATTTTCAGGCAGCCAACAGCACAAGACCAACTCGCGGGCAGCTTTGACTTCATCCATTCTACCGAAGGGAGTTATGTGCGGTGCGTCGTGGAGCAGCTCAGGCTGGGACTTGGCTTCTTCTGCGATCTTGATCAGCGCATCGGCGAAGCGATCCAGCGTGTCCTTGTTTTCAGTTTCGGTCGGCTCGATCATCAACGCTTCGTGGACAATAAGCGGGAAGTAGTTTGTGGGTGGGTGGAAGTTGTAGTCCATCAGGCGCTTGGCAATATCCAAGGCGCGGACGTCGCTGCCTTCAAAGCTTCCTTCGGCTACGAATTCATGCATACAGATACGGTCATACGGAATCTTGTATGTGCCGCGCAAACGAGCCTGTAAATAATTTGCGTTGAGTACTGCGTATTGCGAGATGGCCTTCAATCCATCTGGGCCATGCATTGAGATGTAAGTATATGCACGGACTAGTCCGCCGCCGAAGTGGCCGTGGAAGGCTTTCATACGTCCGATGGAATGTTTGGGCGTGACAAAACCATAAAGAGGAGCAGTGTCTTCATCCTCTTCTTCGATGATGCCGACCAATGGAGATGGGAGAAAATCTACAAGGCGTTCGCTGACACCCACAGGTCCAGAGCCAGGTCCACCGCCGCCATGTGGGACGGAGAAGGTCTTGTGCAGGTTGATGTGCATCACATCGAAGCCGAGGTCGCCGGGGCGGACGATGCCGAGCAGCGCGTTTAAGTTTGCGCCGTCGCCATACATTAAGCCGCCGCAATCCTTGACCAATTTCACTACTTCTTCAATATTCTCATCGAACATGCCGAGTGTGTTGGGATTGGTGAGCATCATGCCAACAACTGTATCGTCACAGGCGGCGGCGAGGGCTTTCAGGTCAACATTGCCACGCGCATCGGATGGGATGGTGACAACGCTCATGCCCAACATGCCAGCCGAAGCGGGGTTCGTGCCGTGCGCGGCATCAGGGATGAGCATCTTGGTGCGTTTGGTGTCATTGCGTGATTTATGATAGGCGGCCATCATCAGCACGCCGGTAAATTCTCCGTGTGCACCAGCGGCGGGTTGGAGAGTCATACCTGCAAAGCCGCTGATCTCTTTCAGCCATTCCTGCAATTCATACATCAGAACGAGATTACCTTGCACGGTTTCTATTGGCTGTAATGGATGTGTGTAAAGGAATCCAGGTAAGCGGCAAGTATCTTCGTTAATCTTTGGGTTGTATTTCATGGTGCATGAACCCAAAGGATAAAAGCCATCATCAACCGAGTAGTTGAATTTGCTGAGCTTCATGTAGTGGCGCACAACGTCTACTTCGGCGAGCTCGGGCAGGGGCAGCTCAAAGCGCAAAAAATATTCGGGAGGCAGAGCAGTTTCGGGTACGTCTGATGCGGGCATGGTCACGCCGAGTCGCCCGGGGGAGGAAAGTTCAAAAATGGTGGGTTCGATTACGGTAGCCATTATTTCATCTCCTTTAAGACTTCGATAAGCGTGTCAATTTCCTGCTTGCTATTCATTTCGGTGAATGCCATGAGAATATGATTTTTAAGCGATGGATAATCTTTGCTAAGATCATAGCCGCCGAAGATGCCATGTTCGAGCAAATATTCGTTGACTTCGCTGGCAGGCTTGGGGCAGCACAAAACAAATTCATGGAAAAACAGCTCGCTGAAACATAAACCGAAGCCATCAATTTTGCTGAGTTCGCTGGCGGCGTAATGCGCTTTTTGATAACAAAGATTCGCAACCTGTTGCAAACCAGTTTTGCCGAGCGCTGACATATATACGGCGGAACAAAGCGCAAGCAATCCTTGATTGGTGCAGATGTTGGATGTGGCGCGTTCTCGTTTTATATGTTGTTCGCGCGCGGTGAGTGTTAGTACATATGAACGTTGCCCGCGATTGTCAACGGTTTCACCGATCAGACGCCCGGCCATTTTATGAACGTAGGATTTTTTCGTGGTGAAGAATCCGAGATAGGGTCCACCGTACCAAAGCGGAATCCCGAACGGCTGCGCTTCGCCGACCACAATATCCGCGCCCATTTCAGCGGGAGTCTTGAGCATGATCAATGCAGTCGGATTCGCAACCACGCAAACGAGCGAACCTTTTGCATGTGCATCTTCGATGAGCTTTGTGTAGTCGTGGATGCGTCCGAAGAAATCGGGATATTGGACGACGACCAGCATGGTGTTTTCATCGACGAGCGACATCAACGCTTCGGGTCCAACTTCGAGATTGGCTGATGCGTCATCTCCGGCTTCTTCCAATCTCAGGCTTTGGGAGTAGGTGCGAATGACTTCGCGATATTGCGGGTGAACTGTGGGAGACATGACGATCTTTTTGCGTTTGCCGCGGAATTGCGCAAAGGCAAGGTTCATCGCTTCGGCTGTGGCAGTTGCGCCATCGTAATGGGAGGCGTTGGAAACTTCCATGCCGGTTAGGTTGGTCATTAGCGATTGGTATTCAAAGATGGCTTGTAATGTGCCTTGTGAAATTTCAGGCTGATAGGGTGTGTAGGCCGTATAAAATTCGCCACGGCGCAGCATGTGATCTACAACCGCTGGGACATAATGGTTATATGCGCCGGCGCCGAGAAATGAGATCATATGCTCGCGCACATTTTCATTGGTGTTTGCCATTTCACTTAATAATGAAGCGGCTTCCATTTCGGTTAATGCGGGGGGCAGGTCAAGTTCGGGGAAGCGGTGTTTCTTTGGGATGGCGTCGAAGAGATCGTCGAGTGATTTAACACCGACGGTCTTGAGCATCGCATCCCGTTCGTTGGGGGAGGTGGGGATATAGGTCATGTTAACTCCATGTCATTGCGAGGAGGTGCTCTTCCCGAAGATGCAATTTCCAATTTAATAGGAGATTGCCGCGGGCGAAAAGCAAAAACGCCCTCGCAACGACATAATAAAATCTAATGTGCTCTTCCTGCGCAATCTTTTTCATATGCAGCTGAATCCAGCATGTCGCCGGCGGCGCCTTCGATCTTGATCATCCAGCCTTCGCCAAATGGATCGGAGTTAAGGGTTTCAGGTTTGTCTGAAAGGCCTTTATTAACGGCGCTGACTTTTCCTGCGGCAGGCGCGTAAATTTCGGCGGAGGCTTTGACAGATTCAACGGAAGCGATCGCTTTGCCGACTGTCACTTCTTCGCCTTCTTCGACGAGAAGTTCAACGAAGACGATATCGGAGAGCTGGCTTTGTGCGAAGTCCGTGATGCCGACTGCGCCACTAGCTGGGTCGAACCATTCATCGGACTTTGTATATTTGAGATTGGAAGGTACTTTCATTATTTTATTCTCCTGTTTAAATTTTGGATTGCAACCCGCCAGCGAACTGGCGGACTCCAGAGGGATGTAGGCGAATCAAAAGAGGACGCATGATTATAGAATCGCGCGTCCTCTGTAATGGAACCTGAGAGATTATCCGTTTGGTTTCGATACGAGCCAAGAGCATGGCTCTACTCAACCATCATGGATTTACACCGTCGGTGTCTCGAATGGATTGAGACTTTCCAGAGTTGAAGCGGATGCAGGGTCCTTTTGCCTGAGAGATTCGTCTGGTTTCGCCTGTTTCCAGATTTGCACCTTCGGCGCTCATCCTGGTGATTCAGTATTCAACTGCCGAATCGCTCCAAGTAGAGTCTCTTCCCTGTACTCCGTTAATTTGTACTTCCATTTTATGGGCGACGGGAATGAGAGTCAAGGGTAAAACATCCTGATTAAATATAACAGACGCCTTTCACAAAAGGCGTCTGTTATATTTTTGGTTACTTGCCTGTAACCTTACGAGGACGTTTTGGTTTGACTGGTTCTTCCAATAATTCAGGTTCAGAGATAACTGGCTCGGATGGTAAGGGAAGCGATTCAAGAATTGGAGCAGGAATTGGCTGCACGGTTTCTGGCGAAAAAGTTTGCACACCATTGATCCTGACGAAATATTCTTTCACACTTAGGTCGTTGTAAAAGATAAGTGAAAGAATACCCACTACAACAGAAAAGATATTGCCCATTAAGAAGGTAAGGATTTGGAAAACTGCAATGGATTGTGAAGGTTGAACGGGTTGAGGCTGTGCACTTAAAAGTTTCGCTGCATAAATGATTTCAAAAACGCCAAGAATGGTGGGCAAAATGGTGATTGGCAGGCAGATCACGCCGACGATCGTACTGAGCACAGTGGCCGATGCAACGAACCCCCAGAAGAGATTGATAATGCCGCTGGTCAAAGTCATTACGGCGATGGCAGTCAGTAAACCAGGTTTTTGATTTGGATAAGATGTATTCATTAGTTACTCCTTGTTTTGTATGCAAGATATAACGAATGAAAACAAATTTGGTTGCAAACTTAAGGCTGTTGAAAAGTCAATAACAGGCCGCCGGTATATTTCACGCCATTTGGATCTGTGCATTGTGGAGCGGAAATATTTGGAACGAAAGCTCCGCCTTCCACAACGCGGATGTTGTAAATAATATCTGCCTGCATGACGAAGTCCGCGTATCCATCTCCAAGCTCGGGCTTGAATCCGGTGAAGAAGCGATCTTCCCCCTGACTCGATGTGACGGTGATCTCAATGCCAGCCGCTTGTTTGCGTTTTCCGTCCATGAGCATAAATTGTAATAGATCCTGTTGTAGCCCGGGTTCGCAGACTGGGTCTTGACCAACGAGTGTGAATGGGGCTCCAGGCCCGGGCATGGGTGTAAAGGTTGGCCTTGGCGTATTCGTTGTGATTTGGAGTGGGTTAAGAGGGGTCTGCTCGAAGGAAAGTGTTGCAAAGGGAGTGGCTTCTTCTATTATCTGTGTATTGGATGTTTCGGTTGTTGGCGGTTGTTCTATCGGTGTTTCAATGACAGGAGTAAAAATATTCGAATTCGTAAATGATGTGGGGCTGGGAAGAATGCTTGCAAACCCTTGTTGTAAATCAGTGGCTAATTGTGCAAGAGGTTGAACACGCTCAAGTGGTTCTCCCGAGCCAACCAATCGCTGCGCTTGAGCGCTTAGTTCGCCCACGGGGTCTATATCGCCAAGTAATTGCAGGCGTGCCCGTGCACGTGCAAGGTCATGTGACGATGCGTAGGATGCTGCAATGACCACGCGATATTGATCTTTAAAGTCACTGCGCAGGATGGCCGGGTTGGCATCTACATAGGTAACAGGGGAGATAAACCATGAGTACGCCAGACCAAGTCCAAGTCCGATAAGAAGCGCGAGTATTATTAGATGAAGGAATGAATTCCGCAAGAGCTGTCTCATGGGGCGCTATTCCCCTGTGGCTGATAGGTTTGCATTGCTGTTAATAAACTTTGCAGTTCGGTTATTTCATTTTGAGTGAAGCCGTTCTTTGTGGCGAAATTCAGTGAGACAGTTACGATTTGATCGGGGGCTTCGCTTCCAAGAATTGCCAAACGGTGCGCGGCAGTTTCGGAATTATGCTCGCTTTGAAAAGCTTCAGCCACCATGAGAACGTAATCGGCGCGGTAATCTTCCCTGAGAATGTTTGGGGTTACATCTGTGTATTCGATCGGGTCTATTACCCAGCCATAAACTATGCCAAGCGCAATGCCAACGCTCGCAGCGATGATGAGTTTGATCCAGCTTGATGAGGTCATAGGGAGATTATAAACAATAACTGAATGAATATCCGAGCAGGCTACCGGCGGCACCCGAAGACTCTTCCTTACCGTTGCTATCTTTCGATCCTGGCGGGGTTCGAAAGGCTTCGCCGCGCCGGGCCTGCCCGGACGTGGGCAAGGATACCCGATGTAAGGGGGAGTGTCAAATTGGATATGGGTTCTACGTTTGATAAACAACAGAAAACCCTTTTCAAAAATGTAGGGGAATTAACAATCCTGTAAATGGCGGATTTATATTTTTTGTGTAAAATCTCGTTTCTTCAAATCAATTCACTTGCCCAAGAGAGGATAAGAAATTATGAAAGGCCAACTTAATCTTGTCCATATGAAACAGACTTTTTTTTCGCGTGGGAATGACGCTTTTATATGAGTTCTTTTTGCCTCGCAAAAAATCATCCATCATCACCGTTTATGAATACGGGTTCAAAGAAAAATAATAATATATAAGAAAAATCTGGCAGGAATTATCCTGCCAGATTTTTATACACTATTAAAACTAATGTTCAAACTAAGGGTTATGGAAGAGAAATTCGCACAGTAACTGCATCCTGGTTTGGCGATGTCACGCCCGGATTGCCGCGGAAATCAGTCCACAATGGGTGAGCAACATTATCTGAGCCAATTGTCACACCCGTGTAGTCACCGATAAATGCACCCGCAGAGAACTGGATGCCTGGGTCAGACGACTCTTCAGTAATACGAGTTGAGGCAGACCAAGTAGCGCCTCCATTATTGGATTTGACATAGGCAAAGTCAATTTGCTTGCTGGCGCTGCCAGCAAATTCACGCGTGTAATAGGACACGATCACATTGCCGTCATTCGCCGCGACCCAGGGATATATCTTGTCTTCAGATGTTGAAGTGAGTTGCTGGCGTGGAGTCCAGCTTACACCATCCGTCGAAGACTGAATGAAGACCTGGGTACTCGTGGTCGTGGAATTACCGAGGCTGTTATCAGCCCAAGATAAATACAACTTGCCAGTAACGCGATCCACTGTAAGAGCAGGGAATGTGTTGGTGCGGAAATGCAAACCAGTGAGCACACCGCGCCCGCCGAAGATTGGGAAGTTCTCATCGGTGTTGCGGCTAACCACAGTTTGAGTCCAGCTGGCACCGCCGTTGGTGCTCTTGGCTACGATGTTGTAATCGTTATAACCATCTGCCGCTACCGCGCCCTCGAAGGACACATAGATGTTGCCATCATTGCCATAAACGGGTACAGAACCCTGGTTATACTTATATTGGCCGCTTACATCCACCCAGCTCGTCCAGCTTGACCCATAATTACTGGATGTGGCTGCGACAATGGGCGACTCTACATAACCATATTTGGGGTTGTCCTTGAAGCGTGTCCAACTGATCGTAATCTTGCCGCTGTTCGGGTCAGACCCAACCCACAACTTATCATTGAAGAAGGTTGCTCCGCCGCTGTTGGCGACCAAAACGGGATTATCCCAAGTGGAACCGCCATCATGTGAGACGCTGACAAAGATACCATCAGATTCATCCACGCGGTTGAAACCAATGTTGGCATAGTAGACGGTATTGTTCGCGCCAAAGGAAATGGTTGGGTCACCCACGGAAGTGAGTTTCTTAAACACACCCTGCGGATTACCAGTGCTGCCCAAACCGGGAAGTTTCTGGTTGGTCCAGGTCAAGCCGCCATCAAAAGATACATATACCCAGCCGCTGCCATCATTGCGCAGAGTACCTGCAGAAACTACGCAACAATCGCGATAGTCATTGGCGCCAGCCACCAGATTATTAGGATTGGCAGGGTTAACCGCAATCACCGTCTCGTTTTGTGCAGTACGGCAGCCCTGATTCACGCCTGCGCCCAGGTTGTAATTATCATTCACTATGGCGTTAACGTTGGTCACGAAAGGCAAATAAGGATTAGCATTAGCAACATTGTTATACGTCTGGCATTGAGCCAACACATCCCCATAGCCAAGCTTTAGGCCGGGAATACCACTGTACTCATGGAACGGATTACTGATAACCTGACGTGGTGTGGGGCCATTGGCTGCAGCAGCGTTCATTGCGGTTGAACCAACGAGCACCACTAAAACCAGAAAAACTGTAAGAGCTTTGGTTATTTTCATTTTTCCTCTTGAGTTGATAGTTTTTGCTTACTTTGAGAAAAACCTTCATACTGAGCATAGTGATTGTTATGTAAAATTAGGTTTCCAGGCTTGTTAACGGCAACACCAATGCCGCAAAACCATGTGCAGCATCACCTCCTTTTGATTAAATAAAAAACTGCCAAGGCAATATTCACCTTCGGCAGTCTGGCGATCTGCTTCACAGACCCATAACTTTGCGCCCTCACTTCACAGTGAGTTTGCCTTTTCGAGTTTAGCAAATAGCAATGTTTCTATAACCATCTTATAACAAATCACTCAAAAAATCAATAAAGATTGACCCACAAGATTTATCGCTGGCCTCATAATTCACTTAACTTTTTATTGAAAATTGCGCGCAAACGCCAGGATTCCGGTGTAGTAAATTACGCGATACTCTGTAGGTTGTTTCCTAACAAATTTGATAAGAATAGCTATTGTAGCCATGACCTTTTACCTATAGAATAATAGTTAATCTTTTGTTGGTTATTTACGGCATATGCAATAACCTTTAATGTACTAGGCAGTCTATTTCTTCCTGGTTTTTCAGGGATGGAATTTAGCAAGTAGCGAGACTCGCCGTAGTTTTGTTTTATTTGGGTTTGATCACAGCACGTCTTGGAGAATGTTCTATGTATCGTTGGTTGATTTTATTTTTACGTATTGCTTTATTGGTTGTATTATTAGTAGGGGTGATTGGGCAACCCCAATTCCCTGTTTCTGCCGCCGCAATTTTAACTGTTACACCCTTAACTTGGGATATTGTTGGCTTGGATAGTAACGGACCCGCCACGGGCCCTTATCGTTTTCCAGTGGGAGCACGCGTTTGTAATACCGGAACTACCGCAGCGACAAATGTAGTTGTTAATTATGTTTGGGATTCGGTCAATGCGAACATCAATATCAGACCTGGCTCGTTATCATCTATCACGGTCGCTTCTTTAGCTGTGGGTGCATGTTCGGATGCTTATTTTGAAGCCGAAGTAACCCAGGTTGCAGGAGCGTTTGATACTTCTCGTCAATATCACATCACCGCAACCGATTCACTTGGAGCAACGGGTAGTACCCCCACACCGCGCGCGTTATATGTGGAGCACCTGATTTCGCAGAGCCGCAATTCAATCACTGATGTTCAATTGAATGGCACTTCAATTCCTGCAGGCGGTTCAATGACCTTGATGGTTGGCAATACCTATACCATCAAGTTATTCGGCGGTACAGCCACACAGGGCTATGAACAGTTCGAAGCTTTTATTAATTTTCCAAACACGATCTTTCAAATCCTTTCCGTTAGTACAACCTATTCCGCCAATACCTCCATTTATGTAACTTCTCCCAACGACAAGTTGTATGCCGATGCCTGTAAATGGGAAAACGATTCGAATAGTCCTAATTACCGCGCCTGTGTCGGCACCCCAGGGAAAACAGGCGGCAGTAATGTTGTCACCACCTATACGATCAAGATCATCAGTGGCGGCGGTACGACTCAAACCCTCAACACTCTGCTTTACGATTTCTCTGGCAGCAGCTATCACTACAACGCGGACTACAGTACGGGTTTTCGTTTTGCCAATATTGTTGACCCTGCCAATGTCACTATATCGAAAAGTTTTAGTCCGAATCCCACCAATGTGAATGGCGTCTCGGCCTTGACGATCACACTCACGAATCCCAACCCTGGTGTAATTACTGGTTATAACTTTACAGATCCATTGCCGGCGAATATGGCTGTGGCAAGCACGCCCGGAGCCACGACCACCAGTTGCGGTACGCCCACTTTTTCGCCGACTGCTGGAGCCACCTCTATTTCTTTCTCCAATGGCACCATTGCCGCGAATGGCAGTTGTACTATTAAAGTCAATGTAACTACCACTGCTACGGGAACATATAACAATACAACCAATAACTTATTTGTAGACACTTTGGATACGGGTAAAACTGCCAGCGCGTCGCTGACGGTCAATAATGCGCCGCCGATTCCTCCCGTGCCTTCCTCTTGTACAACTCCGCAAATATTGGCTACGTGGACGATGCCAGCCGCTGGCCAAGGTTCTGGTGGACCTCCTCCGCCTTTTACTACGAAGGCCGCTGACGTAGCGACAGCTACGGCGAGTTACACCACCGTATCAGGTACTCAAAACATCAGCACAACAGTGGGCAACCTAGTGAATGCCTGGGGTGGTACAGCGCCTACCGCTGGCGACGGATGGAAAGAAACTGCCTCCTCCATGGCGAACTATTTTCAATTTGCCCTAGATACAACCAACTATGGTGCAGTCTTTATTACTTTCGATGGCCGTCCTGATAATGCAGGAGATTGGGCAAACCCCAATAGTAATGTTTTTATTAATACCAGTGCAAATGGCGGCGCATTTACAGCATATACCCCTGCCCCTCTCGCGGCTAAAAATGCCTGGACGACGATAACTACTGCGGCAGTTCCCACTGGCACAGCGACAACAACATTCCGACTTGGAGTGGATGGTTCGGGTAACAATAAAACAACAGCCGCGTTCTATCTGGATAACATCATTTTCAAAGGCTGCCCACGACTTAATCCTCCCACAATCACGAAAGCCTTCTCACCGAATCCCATTGCGATCAATGGTGTTTCGACGCTAACGTTTACATTGTCCAACCCGAATGCTTCCAATCAATTGACAGGCGTTACCTTTACAGATACGTTGCCAACGGGCCTTCAAGTTGCCGCGACGCCAACAGCCACCACAACCTGTGGAGGCGCACCCACGTGGGCACCTGGTGCCGGAGCGACAACTCTCACGTTTGGATCACCTACAGGGGCAACCATTCCATTGAGTAGTTCCTGTACGGTCAGTGTCAACGTGACGGCGACCGCCTCCGGGGCGTATCAAAATGTCAGTGGATTTATTTCATCTACAAATGGTGGTACGAATACCGGTTCAAGCGGTAGTGCGACCGCTTCGCTCACGGTGATTAAACCGCCGAGCATCGCGAAGTTGTTCGCAACGAATCCAATCCTTGCCAATGGTGTATCAACGTTAACTTTTACGATCACAAATCCGAACCAGAACGATGCACTCACGGGGGTTGCTTTCAATGATACATTGCCGACTGTGCCCGGTCAAATGCGTGTGGCTGCCGCACCAACTGCAACCACGAGCGGTTGTGGCGCGCCAACTTTCGCGCCCGCGGCAAATGCTACTGCGCTCACGTTTTCGGGTGGCGCGATTGCAGGCGGCAGTACTTGTACTGTTACGGTCAATGTTACTGCCCCAACCGTTGGGAGCTATGTTAATACAAGTGGCGCGGTTTCTTCCACAAATGGCGGCATAGGCAATACTGCTGCTAATACATTAACTGTCAAAGCAGCCAACCCGGCGATTGCCCTGCTAAAACAGGTTTCCACTAGCCCTGGGGGGCCATGGACTAGTTTTGTAAGTGTAGCTACGGGTGCCAATGTATATTACCAGTTCACGATTGAAAATGCGGGCGATGTTGCACTTAGCCCTGTAAGTATTAATGATCCTCTTGTTAGCACTGCGAGTTGTACCTGGCCCGCTTCATTGCCCGTGGCTGTGGCGGCCAATAATAATCATATTGCAACTTGTGTGGTTGGCCCGATCGTTGCATTAACTGGTTCGCACCTAAATATCGCGACAGCTTCTGGCACATTCAGTGGCACAACCTATACCGATACATCCACTGCCACCTATGCTACAACTGGCGTAACAATTGCCAAGAGCGTGACGGAGACATCATTCCTGGCTGCCGGCGACTTATTGCACTACAGCTATCTAGTTACCAATAGCGGATCTGCGCCTCTTCTGGGACCGGTCACTGTTACTGATAATAAAGCGACTGTTACCTGCCCGGCAGTAAGTACGGTTGGTGATCTCGATAATTGGTTCGACCCCGCTGAAAGCCTCACTTGTACAGCCATTTATACAGTTTTAGCTGCAGATGTAACTGCAGGACTTGTAACCAATACTGCATCTGCTACGATTAGCAGTGTTACATCCAATACAGATAGTAAGACAGTAACTCGGCCCGGTGCAGACCTGGTGGTGACCAAGACCGACGGCGTGGCAACAGTCAACGCAGGCGGCACGACCACGTATACATTAACCTTAACGAACAACGGCCCAAGCGCCGCGAACAACTCAACCCTTCAAGACGCAGTTGCAGTGGGACTGACCAAGACCGCCATTGGTGTCTGTACCGCAGCGGGCGGCGCAGTCTGCCCGACGGTGGGAGTGGGCGCGGGACAAATGAGCATCGCCAACCTGGAAGCAGGCAGCGTGGTGGTTCCAACTCTGCCGAGCGGTGGCAGCATCAGCTTTAGCGTGACCGCTACAGTCACTGCCGTGAGCGGTAGTGTAACAAATACGTTTACTGCTACACCCGCAGTAGGGACAACAGACCCAACACCTGCCACTGCCAGTGATATCGATGTAGTTCTTGTACTGCCGACAATTGCGAAAGCATTTGCGGTGGCGAACCTAGCGAGTGGCGGGAACACGAACCTGACGGTGACGATCGGGAACACAAACGCAAGTGCGATCACCCTGACGAGCGTATTGACAGACACCTTCCCGGGTGGTATGACGATCAACACGGCGGGCAACAGCGGCACGTGCACAGGTGTGACTGCAACCGCCGCCGCAGGCAGTTTCACGATGGCGAACGGCACGAGCATCCCAGCGGGCGGCTGTACAGTGATCGTGAACGTGAAGAGCAGCACAGCCGGAGCGGCGCTGAATACGATCGCAGCAAGCGCGCTGACAACGACAGCGGGGAACAATGCGGCAGCAGCGAATGCCACATTAAATGTATACATTCCACCGACAGTGACGAAGGCTTTTGGAGCAGCATCGATTGCCTCGGGTGGCAGCACGACTTTGACGTTGACCCTGGTGAACCCGGGCACGAACCCTGGAGCATTGACGACGGTGCAGGTGGACGACACCTTCCCGGCGGGCTTGACATTATTGAATACGACCTTCACCTTCACGCCCTTAGCGTGCGGAACCGTGACGAAGACAACAGGCGCAGCCTCTGCGGCTGGAGATAACAATGTGAGATTCAGCGCGGCCTCCGTGGCAGTGGGAGCGAACTGCCAGGTGGTGGCGAACGTAACCAGCTCGACTACTGGAGCGATCACGAATACAACTAATGCGGTCACTGCAACGGGACCGGTGGTATTAACTGGAACGACAGCCAATGCAAGCTTGAACATCGTGACGATCGATGCAGTCAACGACACAGGCATAACCGTCAACGGAACCGCAGGCGGTACATCAGTCGCGAACATATTGACCAACGACAGCTTGAATGGA
>JAYVUA010000126.1:0-5249 GCA_043788255.1 Anaerolineales bacterium
CCTCCAATGCCAGCAACGACCGCACCGTGCGTGTGTATCGGGTAAAGACCGCCTGGAGCGAACAGACTGGCACCTGGAATTCTGCATCCACTGGGGTGAGTTGGCAAACAGCTGGAGCCAGCGGAGTCAATGACCGCGAAAGCACAGACATCGGCTCATCGCTTGTGACTGCTGGTGCGGTGGACGGTTTTGTGCAACAGTGGAATTTGGACCCTGCCAAAGTTCAGGAGATGGTGGCTGGTTCATTTACGAACAACGGTTTCGTGCTTCAACCCGATACGGAAGTGGATGATTTGCATGAATATTATTCTT
Organism: Anaerolineales bacterium; assembly: GCA_043788255.1. Lineage (GTDB taxonomy): Bacteria > Chloroflexota > Anaerolineae > Anaerolineales > Villigracilaceae > Villigracilis. Next base: position 313 of record JAYVUA010000126.1, read on the forward strand.
CCGATTACTCAATTGCGACACAGCGACCCAAGCTGGTGATTCAATATACAATCCCCATCGCCGCAGTGCCAGCCGCCAAAGTGGTATTCGCTCCGATTGCATATTTACCCCCTCTCCAAAGCGGACCTATCTTCTCGAACGCGGCTTTCACGTACAATGGTGACGGTCAACGGGTAAAATCAGTGATGCAAACCAATATCGCAACCTCTACGACTTACTTCGTGGGCAACTATTACGAGGTGACCGACCCTTCGACAGGCTCAGGGCAAGTGGTCACCAAATATTATTATGCTGGAAGTCAACGAATCGCGATGCGGAAGAATGGCACTCTCAATTATCTACTCTCTGATCATCTTGGTTCTACGAGCATAGTGACCGATGCCTCTGGCAACATGGTCAATCAAACCCAATATAAAGCATGGGGCGAGGAGCGATATTCCAGCGGAACAAAGCAAACGGGCTACGGCTACACAGGTCAATACTCTGACAGTTACATTAACTTGCTCGACTACGGCTCCCGACGCTACGACCCCGAACTCGGACGTTTCATTCAACCTGATTCCATTGTACCCGTTGCTTCACAAGGCGTGCAAGCTTGGGATCGATATGCGTACGGATTGAACAACCCGTCAAGGTATACAGACCCGACTGGTCACATGGCTTTAGATGGAGATGACGGCAATTACACCAAAGCGGACGCAGAATATAATAAGCAAAGACTCGATGCCCTTAAGTGTCAATCTGGAAATGACACCTATTGTTCATACGGCGAACTCCATCCAGTAGAAACTGCAATATCTATTGGTGTTGGACTTGCCGCCCCAGGGATTGTTGAGTATGCCGTCCTCGAAGGCGGAGCGGCAGCGGCGGTGGACACGGCTTTATACAAAGCAGGTCTGACTTGTATCCGCAGTATGATTTGTAAATGGGTTACAGGTATGGTGGGTGGATCTGGTGCTGATTCAGGTCAAGGGTTTAGTAGTTTTCGTGCCTTGAAAAAATTTCTAGGCGATCCTGGCGACGGTAAAGAATGGCATCATATTGTTGAACAAAACCAAATACTCAAATCGGGTTTTCCAAAAGAGCAAATTCAGAATACAAATAACATCATTGCAGTTGACGAAGCCACACATGATTTAATATCCGCTGTTTATAATTCCAATGTGTTTGGACCGGGAAGTGGAAGGGTTCGTGATTGGCTTGTAGGTCAAAGTTTTGAAGCTCAATACGACTACGGTTTGCAAGTTTTAAGAAATCTTGGTGTAATTCCATAGGAGATTTGACATGAAAAACACGCAAGAGATGCAAAAAGAGCTAATTGAACTCTCTATTTCTTGGGGTGATGCCTTTACCAATGGTGATCATCGGACTGCAAATAAACAAAATAACAGGATAGCAAAAATTATAATGAGGTTTAGCAAGGATAAGATATATAGCGAGGCTGTACTGATTCCATTACTGACCCACGCTTATCCCTCAGTGCGTTTGTTAGCCTCGGTTTACGCACTAGAATTAGAAATCCATACTCAACAAGCAGAAATTGTCTTAACAAATATTGCAGAGGACCCAAATATTCGGCTGATTCCGATGATGGCAAAAATAAACTTAAGCAATTGGAACAAGAAGAAAAACAAGAAACAAGAAGACGAGCCAGCCGATTAAGAAAACCGACCTGCTCGCCTTTGGCTCGTGGGTACTTTTATTGTACTCACATTACGGAAAATTTCAAGCACCTTTGTACTTTAACAACAAAATATACCTCGCACCCTGCGGCGCGCTTGACAGCGGATGTATAATTTAATTGTGAGCGGCAAGCCCGCAAACCCCTAATCAGGGTCTCCGATACAGGAGTTCACACAAACATGTGTTTGGGAGGCCGCTCACCTTTCTAGGCAGAAGCAGGATGAAGTTCAGACTCGGACGTTTGAACTTCATCCGCTTTTAGTTTACTCGGCGGCAGCTTGAAGGTCTTCGTGCCCCAGGGGATCACAGTCACATCCTCGCCGATGCCGAGCCTGTCCATCTGTTCGCGCACAAACTCCAACGCGCGTTGTCCATTCGGCAGGTTCTTCGCCCGCGCTCGATGCGCAAACGCGAACAATCCACACGCCACTTGGGTCGGGTTTGCGAACTTGTCTGCTGTTTCCTTTGTGAGTACCTGCCAGACCACCACCAGCAGTTTTCTTGCCACGGCCACAACCGCCTTCTTCGTACCGATACGGACTGAAAGCCGTTCATACTCAACCTTGAAGTGCGGATGATGCGAAACGGCTTGCCGCGCCGCTTGCACTATCGCCCAACGCAGGTCTTTGCGTCCGCTCTTGGTGATTCGCCCGGTGGAATACATCATCCCACTGGCATGAACTCTCGCTCCCAGCCCCGTATAGCCCACCAACTGCTTGGCTGTGGGAAAACGCCGAATGTCACCGATCGCAGAAAGAATTGTCACCGCCGTGAGCAAGCCAATGCCCGTGATCTGCACCAGCAGCGGCGCGCGCGCATCTTTGGCAATCTCGATGTTCAATGTTGCCTCGATCTGCTTCACCTGTTCACGTGCAAACTCCAGTGTTGCCATATCCGAAAGCATACATTGTTTCTCCAGCGGACTGACTTTCATACTTTTCCACCAAGCCTGCATATCCTCGGTGAACAGTTCAAAGCCTTCGGGTTCTTCGATGTCATGCCGATGGAGCAGGGCGTGCAATCTGCATTTTGCGATGGAGGACAGCTTCACCATCTTGCGGCGATGCGCCACCAAAGCACGCATCTCACGCACCTCGATGGGCGGGATCCAGACTGCGGGCAAGAGACCCGCCGCGTGCAGTTGTGCCAGTGTGAAAGCCGCCTTCTTATCGGTCTTGACCTGCGCGCGCACAATCAAAGCCACGTGCGGCGGATGCACGACAGTCACTGAATGTACCAGCGGCTTCAAGGCATCATAGACTGTGTAGGTATTGGTGGTCATCTCCACCACGACGGCATCTTCGGATGTGAGATTCTTCTTCGCCCACTTTTCGATCTGACGCATCGGCGCTTCATACGGACCGAGTACCTGATTCTGTTTCGAGTCCACGCCTACTGCTACGAAATACTTCTTATGAATATCCAGCCCAATGAAACGTTTTGGAACCTGTTCTGAAAGCATCTGAGCCTCCTTCCAAACAACTGCTGGCAAAACCCTGACCAGCCGGGCCGGGCGCGTTCTTTTGGGAGCAGGACATCACACACGGATACGAGCTTGCCACGAAAGGCATCTCAGGTGAGCGGATCCGAACGGTCAGCCAAACATGTGCGCGGGCTTTCCACAAAACGGGAATCCCATACGCTTAGACGGCTGGCCCCAACGTCACGCGCCGGTGAACAACGATCCGTTCGCTCGCCAGAATCATTATCCACCAGAACGCCTTGACTTTCAATACTCACCCAACCCGGCGGCCAGGGTGTTCAGATGCTAACATGCAAATAACGCGCCCACGAGATATACCGATCCAACTGGACATATGATAGATGAAGGGGATGGGGGAGGAGCAGGCTTGTCTACTGGTATCCAGCAATATCTGATCTACAAAAAGTCCATTGTGCTATATAAGCAAACACAGAAGGAGGAGGGAGGAATTGATGATCTGGAAGCTCTTGCACAACTGACAGAATATGCAGCTTCATTAAGTCCTGATTGTGCAGCCTGTTTTGTGAACAACATGGGAGCAGTGGCTACTGGGTATACTGGGTCTGCACCAGGTGCAATGGTTCTTTTGAACCGGTGGAAGTCAAGTGAATTCCCTCTTAGTAAATATTATGTAGACTCACGCACAGGACACACAACATTTAGGCACACAGGCTTTGCCCCAATCTTCAGGGATAACAATGGTAAAGCCAATCAAATTAGACATTACTGGCAATATGTCCAAAGCGGTTACTTTGAAGGATGGAATACCGCGATAGCAGGGAATGCCTTTCACGAGACTATAGACCCGTCGTCTGACCGACCTGAAAAATCCTATCACGATTTTGTGTTAGGAGTAGAAGGCGCGGATTTAGGTTTTCTTTTATACGTTGGAGCTGTATCTCCTGAGGGGGCAGGTCAATACATTCGAGATAATTTATCCAAAGATTCGGCTTCGGCATATTTTTGGAATAATCCGGCCGGTCCCTGGACACCGCCTAAATATTGGATACAAATTCCGTAAGGATGCGTGTTATGAGAACAAATAAAATAATAATCTCTCTAGTAATTATTGGTATTTTTCTCTCTTGCCTCGGGATATACTTTATGCTTCCACGACATATTAGATGGGCAATCACCTCCGTGGTAGATGAACCAATTTGTACGGCACGTGTTGCAGACAAACTGGGAATTGAACACGACTTTACTGCTGTGAAAAGATATATCCTTCAATCGCTCAAACCTGGTATGACACCAGAGATAGCCGAGGAAACACTTAGTAAAATTGGACCCATTGAAGTAGCACAAACCTTTGTTGATGAGGAACGTGAAACAAATATAGAGATGCATATACGGCTTTGCAACAATCCTTTTGGAAACGTCGTTCTACTTATGTCTTACTCAGAAGATGGGCATTTGATTGAGGCGATAGATGCTTATGAAGAATAGCATTACTCACTAAATAGCGATCATTCTACGACAGACTTGACATGGCATATAGAAAACCTATATCTGCCTTAAGTAACACTCTACCAAACAAAAAGACGAGCCAAACTGTTTTCGCAGTTCAGTCCGTCTCTTGTGTGGGGTGATTGGAATTATACCGCTACTTTATTAACATCCTCCAATAACCCCAGCCCCTCCCTCAGTGCGCGGGATTGAGCGAACCGCTGCGCAGCGCATCGGCCAGCGCGATCAACTCCCCGATCCTTGGTGGCTCTTTCATGTTATCTTCGGGCAAAGCAAGTTGTCTTTCCACTTTGTTCATCGCCGA
>JAYVUA010000127.1:0-10227 GCA_043788255.1 Anaerolineales bacterium
CGCCTGCCTGCCGTCTTTCTTCCATTTGCTCTCTCGTTAGGTACGATGGCTTCCATGTCATCCTTTTATTGTAAGGCTATTTTCGTTACCCTGAATAATGATACAATTTTTCCTTCACAGGAGAGAGTGTCTATGTCTTCAAATTCCATTATTGTTAAACAATTGAGCAAGACTTATCAAGTGCCCGAGCGTGAAGGCGGATTCGGCGCGGCAGTCCGTGGTTTCTTTAATCGCAAATACAAAGATGTGAAGGCCGTACAGGAAGTCAACTTTACGATAGCACAGGGAGAGATCGTTGGTTTTCTCGGCCCGAACGGTGCAGGCAAAACCACTACGCTCAAAATGCTTTCTGGTTTGCTGCATCCAACTGGCGGAACGGCCAGCGTGCTTGGGTATACTCCCTGGGAACTCAAGCCAGATTATCTACGCTCAATGACCCTTGTGATGGGGCAGCGCAACCGTCTCTCATGGGATATTCCCGCCGCAGATTCTTTTCTGCTCAATCAAGCCATTTATCGAATCCCTGATAATGAATACAAGCAGACTTATAAAGAACTGGATGATCTGCTCGAACTTGATCCCTTGATGAAAAAACCTGTGCGCAACCTCTCGCTGGGGGAGCGTATGAAATGTGAAATCGCAGCGGGTCTGCTGCATCGTCCCAAGGTTTTATTTTTAGATGAACCCACCATTGGACTTGACATTACAGGACAAGTGCGCATCCGTGAGTTTTTGCGTGAATATAATAAGCGTACAGGCGCAACGATTTTGCTCACGAGTCATTACATGGCTGATGTGACCGCACTGTGTGAACGAATCATTATCATTCATCAGGGTCAACTTAAATATGATGGTGGCATTACCGACCTTTCGCACAAGATCGCGCCGTTCAAGTTGATCGGGGTCAGGTTGTCAGATGCTGACTCTCACGATTTAAGCGGATACGGTACACAGGTCCAGAACGAAGAGGATGCGGATAAAAAATATATTCAAGTCAAAGCCGAAGATGTCACGCGCATCACATCCAAGCTGTTAGCTGATCTGCCCATCCACGACATTACCATCACCGACCCGCCCATTGAGGATGTCATCGAGCAGGCGTTTAATCAATAGATTAATTCTGGAGTGAAGGAGCTTGCTCCTGCATGTCAAGCAGCTCGCTGCTTGACTCCAAAAGGAGTTCCCATGTTTCTAATCATCAAAAGACTCTGGCAAGTCAACTGGGCGGAACAGTGGCAATACCGCGCTAACTTGCTGATGTATTTATTGTACTGGCTGGTCTCCCCGATTATTTATCTCGCCGTATGGACTAGCATCGCCAATGTCAAAGGTTCTGTCAATGGTTTCACCGCCAACGACTTCATCACCTACTACATGGTGCTGTTGATCTGTGATCAGGTCACCAGCAATATTGTGATTCATACATTCGGATACAAAATTCAAGATGGAACTCTTTCAGGTGAATTGATTCGCCCAATCCATCCCATGCTCACGAATGCATTGGTCAACAATATTGCATTTAAAGCCCTAACCATCATGGGGCTGACTCCCATTTGGATCATTTTATTTTTCCTCTATAAACCAGATTTCAAGAATGTGGCTTTATCTGGAATCTTGCTTGCCATACCCGCCATGTTTTTAGGTTTTGTCATTGGCTTTTTGCTCTCAGCAACTATTACATCACTTGCATTTTGGACGACACGCGTGTATTCCATTCACGAGTTTTATTTTGCTCTGATCCTGCTTTTCTCTGGTCAATTTGTGCCGCTGACCTTGATGCCAAAGTTGATTCAAGATATTGCCCAATACCTTCCTTTTCAATTATTAATCTATTATCCGATTCAGTTAATTTTGGGAAAACTTTCCACTGTGCAGATCATTCAAGGGTATGTCATGGCGGTCATTTGGCTTGTCATTGCCATCACTTTATTTAACTGGGTCTGGCGAAACGGTGTAAAACGCTATTCTGCAGTTGGAGCATAAATGATGCAAACTTTAAAATTGCTCTCTTCATTTCTCAAAGTCAATATTCAAATGGCTTTGGCTTATCGCGCAGATACGATTGTCAACATTCTGCTCAACATCATGTGGCTGGGTTGGGAGTTGCTCAGTCTCAATATTATTTTTAGCAACACTACAACACTTGGCGGATGGGGACTCGGCGAGTTGATCGCTTTGCTGGGTGTCTTCCGTCTGGTCAACACGATGATGGTTGCACTCATTTGGCCTAACACTGAAAAATTCAATCAAAGCATCCGTGATGGTTCGATGGATTACACCATTCTGCAGCCGATTAACAGCATGTTCCTGGTCACGTTCTCACGCATCACCGTCTGGCGGATCTGGGATTTGGTGCTCGCCATTGTTTTGATTTTTGTGGGCATCCATATGTCAGGAGATATAGCCACCGCATCCAGCATCCTGACCTTTATCCTGCTCGCCATCTCAGGCACGATCGTCATCTACAGCCTGTGGATCGTCTTGATCGCGCTCACCTTTTGGTTCACCAAATTTGACAATAACGTCACCATCCTGCAGGCTCTTCTGGATTCAGGCCGCTATCCTGCCACGGTGTATCCTGTTTGGTTAAGAGTGATCGTTACGTTTATCATTCCAATTGCAGTAGCAACCACAATCCCCCTGCAAGCATTGCGTGGAGAGTTGAATATTAATCAAATCGTTTTATTCTTTGCCGTTGGAGTTGTCAGTTTTTGGATTGCAACCCGAGTATGGAAGTCAGGATTAAAACGTTACAGCGGAGCAAGCAGTTAAAAAGAAAAAGAGCAAGGCAGAGCCTTTACTATAAAAAATGCCTTGCTCTTTTGTAAATCTTACTTTCTTCTATCTTTTCCCCTGCACATACACCTTTACCGCTTCGAGTATGAACCCAGCTAGTTTTGGGTTGATCTTATCGAAGTTCGCTTTGAAGCGCAGATCGTCGTTGTATCCGTTGGCAAGATCGAGTAGTTGCTCATCTTTCGGAATCCAGAAGTACTCTATGTGCTTCCGCCAGCGTTCCACACAAACCTGGGCATCCGCTGACCCTGCGCCTTTCGGCATTGCATCAACGAAATCCAAATAAATTTTATTCCCCTCTGTTCCAATTCGTTGTTTTTCGTCATCAGTATAAGATTTCCACTTCTTGACAGAAGCTTTTACTGTTGCAGGGTCATATTTCTGCGCAACTTCCTTTTCGTACTCGGCCTGCTGTTCATCAGTAAAAGCCTCGAATAATTGTTTATTGCTCATTTTTTTTTCTCCTTTCAAATGTTTGATGGTATTGTCCACTGTGGTAAGCAGGCGATTTAATCGCGCAGCTTGCTTTTGCAACGCTTCCTTGTGACCGTATAAGGCGCCAACTACATCGAAGTCACGGCGTCCCATGATCTTCTTGATATCGTCAAGTGGAAACTCCAACTCACGATAGAACAGAATTTGCTGTAACTTCAACAAGGCCTCCTCCCCGTAGTAGCGATAGCCATTATCGCCAATTCGGGATGGCTTAAGCAGGCCGATGTCGTCATAGTGATGCAAAGTCCGCGGCGTGACACCTGCCATTTTGGAGAGCTGCTTTACAGTTAACATGGCAACATCATAAACCCTGACGTAACGTTAATGTCAAGGGTTTATGCCTCAGGAGTTTCGCATTTTTTCGAATCAATTCCCAGTTTAAGGATTTCTCGCGCCTGTTGGTAATTTGTGGTTTAATCTCTGGCATGGATAACATTTTCAAAGACGAACACATACTTATTATCAACAAACCAGCCGGGCTTTCCGTTCTTCCCGAAGGCTGGGAACCCGACGCGCCTTATTTGGTGAAAATGCTCGAAGAAGAATACGAAAAAATATGGGTCGTTCATCGTCTTGATAAATTTACCAGTGGTGTTTTGATCTTTGCGTTAACTGCAGAAGCCCATCGTGCACTTAATATTCAATTTGAAAAACATGAGACTGAAAAGGTTTATCGCGCCATCACCATGGGAGCCCCGCCCTGGAAGGAAAGAACAACAAAATTTCCACTGCGAGTCAACGTTGGGCACAAGCACAGAACCATGGTGGATAATAAAAAAGGGATTCCTTCTGAGACTAAATTCAAAGTGCTGAATTGGAACAATACCAGTTCTGATGAGCTATCTTTTACAGAGGATATCAAAGGAATGGCCTTGGTGGAGGCGCGCCCGATGACCGGGCGAACGCACCAGATTAGAGTCCATGCTTATGCATTGGGCTATCCTTTGTTGGGTGATACTCTCTACAGCGCGCCTGAAACGGATGTCATTGCCCGCCCTGCCTTGCATGCACATTCCATAACGTTTACGCATCCAATTTCAGATGAACGAGTTTCTTTTACAGCTCCCTATCCTGCTGATTTTAAAAAAGCACTGGAACGGCTAAAATTATAGTTAGCTATTTAAAATAAAAACGAGTTTGGCTTTGTAAGCCAAACTCGTTTTTATAAATCTCAAATTTACGAAATCTTTCGAGCTTCCATATAGAAGCGTTTCTCGCGTGCCTCACCCATCGAAAAAGTTTTTCTGGGGAGTGCGCCGTCTAAAATCACCGTCTTGAACAATTCAGACTTATGCATGCCCGCCAAATAAAAGCCAGCGTTCCCGGGCTGCAAAGCGAGCCGTTCAACTACATCTTCGCCATGAACGTAATCGATTTTTTCAGCACCGCCATCTTTTAAGTAGGTATCGAGGAAGGATTGAATCGTACCGACAGCCAAATTAGATGATGCGTGTGAGATCTCGATCACGCCGAATTGCTTACCGCCTCCAACCAGACCGATTGCCTGCTTCCCTTCTTCAGCAGAGTCTACCCTTTGAATCATTTCATCCCCATTGCGGACTTCCGTGTAGGTGAAGTTCTCACCGAATGTTTGGTTAAGTTCCGCGAACAGATCCTTCTTAATATTGAACAGCACGCGATGAATAGGTTCAAACTCCAGTCCGTCATCATGGACATTTTCAATTTCCACCAAAGCGTATCGTGAAGGATGGTCCATGCCAACTTGCGGCTTCATCTTTTCCCAAATAGCTTTTGCTGTAGCGAGCGAGTGATTGCCGTCACCCATGGCAAAGAGCAATACGGGTTCATCTGTGCCAATTCCATATTTCGCGGCGAAGGTTTCAGGTTTGGCGAGTCCGCGCAATGCTTCAATGACTTGATTTTCAAATTCCGCATTGACTGCGTAACCAGCCAAATGACCGCTATCAAGCATGAGGTCGAAATCATAAATTTTTTCAAGCTTGGATTTAGCCGCGCTCAATGGTTCAATGACTGTATGATTTGGGTCATCGATCAAAACGAGGATGTGCGGCAACTCCATCGCCGCTCCCTGACGGATCTTAATGCGCGGGGGCAAGCGGTCAACGATCGTGCCTTCGGTGGCGCGGATGAGGCTGGATGAACCCTTGGTGTAGTCATAGCATTCAAGGTCAAGACAGAGAATCACGCCCTTGCGAGTCTTTCCTGAAACAGTGCGTTCCACATAAATTAATCCATCACGCGGCTGGAGAATGCCTTCGTCCATATATTTTTGCATGGTGGCTTGAATGTTCTTGATTCGTTCTTCTTCGCCTGTCTTTTCAAGATGCACTTCAGGGAAAGTTAAATTCAAAGTGGAGGGCGCATCGCCAACGATTTTTTCCACATCGTGCCAATATTCTGGCTCGGACGTGAATTGGTCACAGGCAATGACGGCCCATTTGTTTAAGTCCGTGCCTGCTTTGGGCAAATACACTTGCGGAATTTGAATACCGATATCGTTAATGATTTTCATGTGACCTCTTACATGTCATTGCGAGGAGGGCTTTAGCCCGACGAAGCAATCTTTTGTTGATTCGGAGATTGCTTCGGGCAAAGAACAAGTATGCCCTCGCAATGACATGCGGTATTATTTCTTCGAAAACGCAATCAACTTCTCAGCTACTTCCGCACCGACGCGGGCTTGCGCTTCCTTGGTGGCTGCGCCGATGTGTGGGGAGCCGATGACATTATCCAGTTTGAGCAATTTCCAATCGGTGGGAGGTTCCTCAGCGAAGACATCCAACGCTGCCCCGGCGACCTTGCCATTGGTGAGTGCTTCATACAAAGCATTTTCATCGATAATCCCGCCGCGCGCACAATTGACGATGCGTACGCCGTTCTTCATCTTGGAGAATTGATCGGTGCTGATCATGTTCGCAGACTCTTTGGTTTTTGGCAGATGCAGGCTGATATAGTCAGCCTGAGCCAGTAACTCATTGAGGGTGACCAATTTAATGCCAGCAATTTCTTTTACATAAGGATCATAAGCGAGGACTGCCATGCCCAAAGCGCTGGCGCGTTTGGCAACTTCCTTGCCGATATTGCCAACACCAACCAGACCGAGCGTTTTGCCGCCGATCTCATCGCCTTCAAAACTTTTCTTATCCCATTTTTCGGCTTTCATCGAAGAAGTTGCTTTGTAAATGGAGCGGGCGAGTGCGAACATATAGCCAATAGCCAACTCGGCCACTGAAGCGGAGCTGGCGAGCGGCGTGTTCATCACTGTAATGCCCTTGGACGTGGCATATTCATGGTCAATGGTATCAAGCCCCACGCCGCCGCGAACAATTACTTTCAAATTGGGGCAAACATCAATTAGGGGCTGTTTCACCTTGGTGCGTGAGCGCACAACCATGCCGTCATAGGCGGGCAGAACGCTGGGGAGTTCTTCGGGGGTGATGTCGTCACGCACGTCCACAGTTAAACCTGCGGCGCGCATTTGTTCAATATATTCGTTCTCGGTTTTATCGCAAATCAAAACTTTCATGAAAATTCTCCTTAAGTGGGTTGATATTAATAACAGGAACCAAACCGGTGCCCCGGCTGATTCCTGTTAGAAAAGGTACGCTTATCACAAATTCATTCTAACAATGACAAAAAACTTTGTCAACAAAATAGCGCAGGCAATCAGGTCAGAAACGTGATGAATGTTCTTGATGGATTATCTGACAAGCAGATATAATAGTTTGAAATATTGTTCTTTATCTTCTCGAAAGGTCGTGAGGTGGAGAAAATAAATCGGAAACAGAAACAGTTCAACGGTCACGAATGAACCGTAAATCTTTTTTTCAGGAGCATATAAATGTCTGATATTAAACGAGCGCATAATTTCAATCCCGGCCCAGGCGTATTGCCATTGGAAGTTTTACAGCAAGCGCAATCTGAATTGCTTGATTTCAAAGGTACGGGCATGTCAGTGATGGAAATTAGTCATCGCTCAAAAGAATTTGAAGAAGTGATTCAAACTGCCGAAGCGGACTTGCGCGAACTGCTCGGCATTCCATCCAATTACAAAGTCATGTTTCTGCAGGGCGGTGCCTCTTTGCAATTTGCCATGCTGCCGATGAATTTACGGGCTACTGGCTCTGCCGATTATATTGTGACGGGTTCATGGAGTAAGACCGCGATCAAGGAAGCACAAAAATTGGGTACAGCACGCGCCGCGGCCAACACCGAAGCGGACGGTTTCAACTGCATCCCTGCCAAATTGGATCTTGACCCTAAAGCCGCTTATTTGCATTTCACATCCAATGAAACAATTCATGGTGTGGAATTTTTCAGCGAGCCGACTCCGCCGGATGGTGTGCCGCTTGTATGTGATGGTTCATCTGATTTCATCAGCCGCCCGATCGATATTTCCAAATACGCATTTCTTTACGCTGGCGCGCAGAAGAACGCGGGTCCTTCCGGCGTGACCGTGGTCATTGCCCGCGACGATATGCTTGAACGTACGCCTGCGAATTTGCCAGTGATGTTGGATTACAAAACATTGGCCGCGAGCGGTTCCCTGCATAATACCCCACCAAGCTTTGCCATCTATATGGTGGGACTGGTCTTCAAGTGGGCCAAGAAACTCGGTGGGCTTGCTGCTGTTGAAAAGACCAACCGCATTAAAGCGGGTTTGGTTTATGATGCGATTGACCAAAGCGGCGGCTTCTATCGCGGGCACGCCAAACCCGATGCGCGTTCCTTGATGAATATTCCCTTCCGTTTGCCAACTGAGGAATTGGAAGATACCTTTGCGAAGGATGCGAAAAAGAATAACCTGATCGGCCTCAAAGGACATCGTTCAGTGGGCGGCATGCGCGCCTCAATCTATAATGCCATGGATTTAAACGGCACGCAGGAACTGGTCAAGTTTATGAAAGAATTCCAAAGCAAGAACGGGTAACAGGGAGTAGTGAACAAAAAGAACTCGGAGTCACAAAGGACTCCGAGTTCTTTTTGTTTCCATATTTAAAAAAAATATTAACTGTTAATGCCAAAAAGTTGGCAGTAAGGCGCGGACGACTGTATGCAAGATCAGTCCCAGCACAAAGTAATTGCTGAAGGCAATGTTGTGAATAAAACAAACGGTCGAGAACCAGCGCGGCCAAATGGGATAACCAGCAGGTGCATCGACAGGACGTGGTTTGGACAAACGCTGAATGGCGGTTTGGGCGGGTTTGATCGCGAAGAAGACAAGCAGCATGATAGGCGTAAAGAAGTGAGTCACAAAGACGAGGTAAACTGTGATGGCATAGGCCATGAAAATCGCGAACATGGTGATGTAACGCGCCGCAGTCTCGCCGACGAGCACGGGCAGGGTATATACCCCTTTGACTTTGTCTTCACGTGCTTTATCAGTGTGTTTACCGAGATTAATGGTCACAACCGTGGCACCGATGGGAACACTGGCCAGAATAACCGTCCAACTCCAGTCACTGGTCAACACAAAATATACACCGCCGATCATCATCGGTCCCCAGATCAGAAAGATGGATAATTCACCAATGGCTAGATATTTAAGCGGATAAGTGTAGAACAACAAAATGAACGCGCCAATCCCAAAGAGCCATAGTGCAATTGGCGCAAAGTCTGTGTAGAACATTGCATACAGGCCAGAAAAAGCAGCCAGCGCCCCGCTGACAAAGAACCAGCGTAAGTGGGTGGGTTTATCCCAGAAACCCTGTGCCAGCGGATGGACTCCGTACTGTGTTCGGAAATAATTATCCTTGTCAATGCCGCGGCTGAAATCTGTGTAGTCGTTGATCAGATTATTTGTGCCGTGTGCGATGAATAATCCGAGGACTAGAATGATCCAGAGAAGATAGTTGAACGATTTGCCAGCCGCATGCAGGTATTGCCAGGCGAACAGTCCGCCGATGAAACCTGAGTAAAGCGTGATGCGCCCCACCGCGGACCGTGTTGCTACAAACCATTTGGAAAGCACATCCAACGCATCCCATTCTTTTTTATCTTCCATCTTGATCAATTGTGTGAACGTTTTACGCCACATGGCAAAAGTAGTATTCATGGATTTTCTCCTTGTAACAGTTATTTGCAATCAGGAACACTTGACGTCATTTTTCGTTATCAAAAAAGACAATATCTTAAATCCTTCGATGAACGGTTATCCAACAATTAGCATAAGCCTCGTATGCTAATTGTTGGATAACATCGCCCGCATGCGCGGACTTTGCCTGAGAGCGGAATAAACTTGAATTCAAAAATGTTTGTAAATTGCGCAGACTCCCACTTGTCGGGTAGTATCATGAAAAGCGGACACGGCAGTTGAATGGTCTTGAAGACCGAATACTAGCGTGGGCTCAACTCCATTATACAAAGAGGAGGCAGGAATGACAACTAGTAGCGGAAAGTTCGTCGGGATTGATGTAGCCAAGGATCAGTTGGATATAGCAGTGCTGGGGGAAACAAAGGCAAGCCAGGCGGCAAACGACAAGAAAGGAATATTCAGCCTGGTAAAGAAGATGCAGAAGTTGGCGCCGCAATTGATCGTGGTGGAAGCAACGGGTGGATATCAACGAGCAGTGGTCTTGGAATTGTATGAGGCGGGACTACCGGTGGCTGTGGTTAATCCACAGCGAGTGAGACAATACGCACGAGCATGTGGACTGCTTGCCAAGACAGACAAATTGGATGCCTTCAACCTGGCAGAGTTCGGGAAACAGATGAAGCCAAGGCACTTTGAAGCCAAAAGTGAAGCTGGAAGATACTTATCAGCCCTTTTGGTGAGGCGTAAGCAGGTGGAAGAGATGCTGAAGGCGGAAAAAAGCCGAAAACGCACGGTGCATGAGGCCATGTGTGGCTCGTTGGAGAGAATAATCGACGAGTTGAAAGCGGAAAAGAAACGCTTGGAGAAAGAGATCGGGAAGTTCATGGCAGAGCATAAAGACTTTGCAGAGCAGGAGCAGA
>JAYVUA010000128.1:0-88959 GCA_043788255.1 Anaerolineales bacterium
CTTTCTTTTACCGCCCCCCCCCCCATTTAGTTAGCTTCTTAAATTTCAGTCATGCCATTTCTACGCGATTTATTAAATTAAATCGTGTAGTTCAATTTAATTTAATAATGGGGGATGAATGAAAAATCCAATCATCAACTCACCATATAAAGAACCAGTTCGTCATTTCAAAGCGGATGAGCGCGGGATTTCGGATGAGATCATCGAAGAACGCCGCCCAAGTAGTTTCTATATTCCTGTGCCGCGCACTCGCAAACGCGAAAGGCAATTGGACTTGAATCTCGCGGATGGGGCATTTAGCGATGAGATGCAAAAAGAAAATGAATTTATCAATAAAGTACGCGCAAAAATAAAAGAATGGCGCGATGCTGGATATTCGGGCATTACCAAAACATCCCGCGATTTATTGTATTACTGGCAGGACGACAGCCGCCAGAATAAACTTTTCTTTTGCCAGATCGAAGCCATGGAAACATTGATTTATATCAATGAAGTGGCGGAGAAATCAGGCGAGACATGGATTCCCAATGATTTGAAGAAAGCCAATGAAGAAGCCAACCCTGGGCTTTATCGTTTGGCATTCAAGATGGCGACTGGTTCAGGCAAGACCGTTGTCATGGCAATGATTATTGCGTATCACACCTTGAACAAGGCGCGTTACCCGCAAGACACAAGATTTACGGATGCGTTTGCCATCATTACGCCTGGCATTACGATCCGCGACCGTTTGAACGTGTTATTGCCAAATGACCCGCAAAATTATTATCTGAAGCGCGACATTATCTCACACCAGGATTTTGACCTGCTTCAACAAGCAGTTGTATTCATTACCAATTTTCATCAATTGGGGCTGCGCGACAATCAACGCTTTGCGATGGGCGGCACACTTAAAGCAACAGGGCTGATCAAAGAAGAAGTTGCCAAAGAATCGCCAAATGCGATGGTCAATCGCGCGTTCAAGAGTTTATTGAACAAGGCGCGCGTGCTGGTCATCAACGACGAAGCCCATCATTGTTATCGTGAAAAACCAGACGCGGAGAAACTAAAGGGCGAAGATAGAAAAGAAGCGGACGAGAACAACCAAGCCGCGCGGGTTTGGATTAATGGGCTGGAAGCCTTATCCAAAAAGATGAATGTCAATGCCATCATTGACCTTTCAGCAACTCCCTACTTTTTGCGCGGCTCAGGCTATGAAGAAGGAGAATTATTCACCTGGACTGTGTTTGATTTTTCCCTACTCGACGCGCTGGAATGCGGCGTTGTAAAAATTCCGCGCTTACCTGTGAAGTCAGATTCAATCTCTCGCAAAGATATTCCTGAATTTAGGAATCTTTGGGAGCATGTCAGCGAAGACCTTCCCAAAAAGGGCAAGAAGACTGGCGATTACGACCTTTCCACCATTATTTTGCCGACCAAGTTGCAGGAAGCCCTTGAATCGCTTTATGGAAATTACGAAGGGTATTACAAGGAATATGAAGCGCATAAGAAAATTAATTCAGCGGTAATGCCGCCTGTGATGATCGTGGTGTGCAATAATACAACGGTTTCAGAGATGGTCTATCGTTGGATTGCAGGCTATGAACGCACAACCGCCAGTGGACAAATCCGAATCGAAAAAGGCAATCTCGATATCTTTCGCAATGAAGACGGTGTGCATTTCTTCGACCGTCCAAATACCTTCGTCATTGACAGCGCGCAAATTGAAAGCGGCGAAAAGATCGACGATGAGTTCAAAAAGATTTTCGCCAAAGAGATCGTGGATTTTCACAAGGAATATCGCAAGCGTTTTCCTGGGCGCGAAGACCCAAGCGACGAAGAACTCATCCGCGAAGTGATGAATACCGTTGGGAAAGCGGGCAGACTCGGCGAGAATATCAAGTGTGTGGTTTCGGTTTCGATGCTCACCGAAGGCTGGGACGTGAACACCGTGACGCACATTTTAGGCGTCAGGGCATTCACGACCCAATTGTTGTGCGAACAGGTTGTCGGTCGGGCTTTGCGGCGCGTGGATTACAACGCGGAGATGGACCCCGAAGATGGCGTCGAAAAATTCAGCGCAGAATATGCCGAAGTGTACGGAGTCCCGTTTAATTTCTTGAAAGTGGAAGGCAGTTCTGTTCAACCGCCAAAAATGATTCACCGCGTCTTTGCTTTGGAAGGACGCGAAGGATATGAAATTAAATTCCCGCGTTTGGAAGGCTATCGCTATGAGTTGAATGAATGCAAACTGGCGGCGCGCTTCACAGAAGAATCAAGAACCATCATCGAGAACGAGCCGACTGAAATTATCTCGGAAGGCGCAATTGGCGCAGAAGTTAAAGAAGATATGAGCAAAATTCGCGGACGGCGCGAAGGCGAAGTGGCGATTCGGTTAACCCAAGCCCTGCTCAAGAAATATTATTCGGATGGCGATGGCACAGAAAAATACTGGCTGACCCCGCAACTTCAACGCATTGTTTCTGAATACGTCAAGAATCATGTGCGCTTGAAAGACCGCATGGTGATCGGTTATCTCTCGGTTGGAAGTTATTTCTCAGGCGCATTGACCAAGATACAACAAGGCATTGTCAAAGAGAATCTGGAACATCAGGAAGCCAAGCGATTGCTGCCGATACTCGCGCCTTACGATTCAATCGGCTCAACGCGTTACGTGGATTTCTTGACCACAAAGCCCGTCAGCGAAACCATCAAAAGCCATGTGAATTATGTGGTGGCAGATACCGAAGAATGGGAACAGGGCGTGGCCAAGCGTTTGGAGCAAATGCCCGAAGTGCTGGCGTATGTGAAAAATCAAAATCTCGGTTTCAGCATTCCGTATGAATATCAGGGCGTGAGCAGGCAATATATTCCTGATTTTGTGGTCAGGTTGGATATGTCTGGCATTCAAGACTTCCGAAGTCTTGGAGACTTCGGAAGTCTGCCGCCGACATTGAACCTGCTCATCGAAGTGACAGGCAAGAAAGACGACAAAAAGGGATTGAAGGTCAAGACCGCGCGTGAGATGTGGATTCCCGCCGTGAACAACAGCGGGAAACACGGTACATGGGCGATGCTCGAAGTGCAGGATATTCACGAAACGATGAATCTCATTCGCGCAGGGATGGAACGCGGATTTGATAATTTGATGCTCGGAACTTTATTTGATACCGAAGAATCGCGGGGATAAATCCCCTGCTCAGTACATGAAAGTCCGCTAAAGCGGACTTAAGCCCGTAGGGCTTCCACGAACTAAGGCAGGGCTTTAGCCCGCACCGCACAAAGGATTAGAACTTATGCCCCCCAAGAAAAAAAACACCCCCGCCCCCACCACTGCCGCGCCTGTATCATCGTATAAGCACGATTCAAAACGCGCGCGCATTCCCACACAGGAAGAATCGGTCAAACTTTCAGCGCGTGAGAAACAGCCAGTCAAAAAGAAATATGACTATGACCCTGCGCTTGACCCGCAGTTGACTTGGAGTGGAAAGCGCGAACAAGGCGCGGAATTTGACGTGCCGACTGTGCCGATCTATGTGCAGGAAAAGATCGCGCCCGAAGCGATCATTGCGCGGCTGAAAGCGGGTTCAGCAGACGACAGGCAGATGTTACTCTTTGGCGAAACCGCCGAAGACCAGTTTCACAAAGCCGTTGAGTTTTACAAACACGAAGACAACTGGCAGAACCGCATGATTTTAGGCGACAGCCTTTTGGTGATGAACAGCCTGCTCGAAAAAGAAGGCATGCGCGGAAAAGTGCAGACTATTTACATGGACCCGCCCTACGGGATTAAGTTTGGCTCGAATTGGCAGGTCAGCACAAGAAACCGCGACGTGAAGAACAACAAGCTGGAAGATTTCATTCGCCAGCCCGAACAGGTTAAAGCCTTTCGCGATACCTGGGAATTGGGCATTCATTCCTATCTTTCGTATTTGCGTGACCGATTGATTACCGCCCGTGAATTGCTCAACGAAAGCGGTTCGTGCTTTGTGCAGATAAGCAATGAGAATATTCATCTTATTCGGAATGTAATGGATGAAGTTTTTGGTAATGAGAATTTTGTGAGTTTAATTCCCTTCAGAAAAAAACTTATGCCTTTGGGTTCTAAAACCCTTGAAAGCATGTGCGACTTTTTAGTTTTATATTGCAAGAATCAAGATCATTTTAAATATAGAGCATTGTACAAAGAGACTACGCCAAAAATTGAATCTCGGTGGACAAATGTAGAATTGCCAAACGGTACTCGAAGAAAATTATCGGCAGAAGAGGGGAAAAATCTATTGTTATTACCTGATGGCAGTAGAGTTTATCGTTTAGTTTCTCAAAGAGCACCATCCTATACTGAACAGACTGTTTATGAATTTGAGTTTAGGGGAAAAACATATAAACCGCCAAAAGGTGGTTGTTGGGTAACGACTAAAGAGAAAATGGAACTCCTGAAAAATCAAGATAGACTTGAAGCCGAAGGCGATAATTTAAGTTACGTTTATTATCACGATGACTTTCCATACCAAAAGATCAATAATTTTTGGGATGATACAGCCCCCGCACAAGGAAAAGAGTATGTAGTTCAAACTTCAAACTATGTTATTGAGCGTTGTATTCTTATGACCAGCGACCCAGGCGACATCGTGCTTGACCCTACTTGCGGTTCTGGCACAACCGCAACTGTTGCCGAGCAATGGGGCAGGCGTTGGATTACTACCGATACTTCGCGTGTGGCATTGGCATTGGCAAGAACACGCTTAATGACTGCAAAATATCCATATTACAAACTCAAAGATGATATGTCATTGCGAGCCGCGTTCGTTGCGGCGAAGCAATCTCCCAATGATGAGGGGATTGCTTCGTCGGGCGAAGTGCAAGAGCGCCCTTCTCGCAATGACATGGCGGGGCGCGTGAGCGCAGGTTTTGAATATCAAACCGTGCCGCATGTTACTTTGAAATCACTGGCGAACGATGAAGAAGCCGATAACGAAGTTTTATACGACAAACCGCTTGAAAACAAAAAGATCGTGCGCGTGGCGGGTCCGTTCACGGTTGAGTCGCTCAGTCCGCACCGCGTCAGCGACGCGCAGGACATGGTCAGCACCGAAAGGTTTGTCAATATCGTCATTGAAAATTTATTGAAAGCAGGCGTGCAAACGGGCGAAAAAGGCGCGCGAGTTGAATTTGAAAATCTCGACATCCTGCCCGCAGGTCCCGAAGTGCAGGCAGTGGGCGAATACAAAACGAAAGACGGCTTGAAGAAAGTGGCTCTGGCAATCGGTCCCGAATTCGGCAGTGTGGACGATGACTTCATCCGCGATGCTGTTACGGTTGCCAAACGCTTTGCCGATCTATTGGTGGTCGCCGCAACATCATTTGATGCGTCCGCGCACTCGATTACCGAAAAAGACCTGACAGGTTTTACAGAGGACACTTCCAAAAAGAATCCTCGTGAAAACCTGTCAGGTCTGGGTTTCAAAATCATGAAAGTAAAAATCAACCCCGATTTATCAATGGGTGATTTGCTAAAGAAAACAGGTTCAGGAAATTTATTCCTTGCCTTCGGCGAGCCAGAAGTAAAAGTGTATGAAGTAGAAGACCCGTCAGGTCTTAAGAGACCTGACGGGTCTATGGTGGTGGAAATTCTTGGTGTGGATGTCTACGACCCTGTTAAAAGCGAAATCCGCACAAGTGGCTCTGGTAATCCAGAACATGATATTGCCGCGTGGTTCATTGACACCAATTACAACGGCGAAGCGTTCTTTGTGACGCACGCCTACTTCCTCGGCGCGGATAAGCCCTATGAAAAATTGAAGAAGGCTTTGAAGGCAGACATCAACGAAGAATTATGGGAAGAGTTGTATTCAACGACCTCCCGTCCATTCCCGAAACCGAAGACTGGCAGGATTGCGGTCAAGGTGATTAATCATTATGGCGATGAAGTAATGAAGGTTGTGGAAGTGAAGTAAACCCCACCTCCCCTCACAGCGCAAGTCCGCTGGCGCACGAATCAAAAGTCCCTGTCAACTGGCGGGGACTTTTGAATTATTCCAATTTCCACTAGAACGGCACCGTAAAAAAGAACGAGATCCTCGTCCCATACTCACTCTCAAACCAGGTTTCGCCATCGTGCAGGTCAATGATGTGCTCGGCGAGTCCAATATTAAAGTTGAAGAGATTTCATGGCCCAGTGATCTTAATCCGATCTGCAGACACGGTAAATGTCGTACGGTCGGGACCCGTGATGCAGGCTGGGCCGCCAGTAGGATGGCTTGGCTTCTTGGGGTCATTCACATACGCCGAAGCGTAATAACATCCGTAGGGTAAAACATTTACAATGGAAACAGATTGCATCGGGGCGATCACATAAGATACAAATCCGCACTGACCAAATTCATTTTTCGAAAGATATAAGGAAGCGGTGATGGGTGCCTTGGTGGTATTTGTAATAAAAATACTTGCCCCATTATTAACCTTGCCCGCGTCAGGAGCGGCCACAGGGTTTGCAAAAAACGGAACATTACAAGGGTTAGCTACGGTTGGCGATACCTCAACAACTGTGGGAACAGGCGTCTCAGTTGAAGTGGGCAGGGGCGTTGGGCTGGGCAAAGGAGTATCGGTTGCCGTAGCTATTGGCGGGATGGCTGCCTGAGTCTCTGCAACCATTGTATTCGCCATGGCAGCCGCTGATGCCTGAATTTGGACAGAATCAACGGTAGGAGCAGCCTGAGGCGCGCACGCCGCAAGAATTAACGCCAGACTAATAATTAGAGAATTGCGATTCAAATTTTTATCTCCATTTTCTAACTAAACTAAAATGCGGCTGGAATTTTACCTCATGAAATCGATCTATGTCCCATGTTGCCGAATCCAGGCTATAGCGGAATAGTAAAAAAGAACGAACTACCCACACCCGCTTTACTCTCGAACCAGGTTTCACCATCGTGCAAGTCAATGATATGCTCGACGATCTTCAAGCCCAAGCCAAAACCGAGGCGCGGGTCACTCTTATCTTCAAGGATGGTTTCAAAGGGCTGGAAGACCAATTCCTGATCTGCATCCGAAATCCCAATCCCTGTATCGCGGACTTCAAATAAAATATTGCTCGGCTCGCAGGAAACGCAAATAGTAATATAGCCCTTGTCTGTAAATTTAACTGCATTATGGATCAAATTAAGCAATGCCTGAGAAAAGCGAGTTGGGTCCGCATCAATGGTTGGCAGGTTCTCTGCAATTTCTTCTTCGAGGGTCACACCAGGTTTATCTTCCAATAACTGATCGACAATTGTCATCAGGCCATCCAGCACGGCGTAAATATCCACCTCTTCAAGGTTCAATTCCATTCTTTTTGTAACGGTTTCAGTGTAATCCTGAAAATCATTGACCTGTGCAATCAAAGGAATCAACGCCGCCTGAATATATTCAATCGGCGAATCCTTCACGCCGATATAATCTTCCAACTCTTCAACACGATAAAGCGCATTGACATTCTTCTGCACCTCGGCCAAGCCTGCGCGCATGTGGTTGGACATTTTATAGAGAAATTCATTTTGTTTATTATCATTAGGCATTTTCTGCTCCTTAATTATTTAAAAAACTAAATCTGACGGTAAACTTTCGCACCCTTTGTATACTTAGTGTTTAAAAGTTTTCCTCTACTATTCCTGAAATCCCGTTTTATACAACTCATAATACATGCCTTGTTTTGCCAGCAGCTCACTATGTTTACCTTGTTCAACAATTTTCCCATCATGAATTACCACAATTCGGTCAGCATTAGTAATGGTCGACAGCCTGTGCGCGATCACAAAGGACGTACGTCCCTTCAACAACTTCCCTAATGCGGCCTGAATGATCTGCTCGGTTTGAATATCCACTGAAGATGTGGCTTCATCCAAAATCAAAATACGCGGGTCAGCAAGCAAGGCGCGCGCAAACGAGATCAACTGTCTTTGCCCCACGCTGAGCATCACCCCGCCTTCTTCAACAGAAGTTTCGTAGCCGTTTTTCAAGTTCTCAATAAATTCATGCGCGCCAACAGCTTTTGCCGCAGCGATCACATCGTCATCACTTGCATCCAAACGGCCAAACAAAATATTTTCCTTCACACTTCCATTGAACAAAAATGGATCCTGCAACACCATACCCATTTGTCGGCGCAGCGATTGCTGAGTCACCGTCCGCAAGTCCACACCGTCCACGAGCACGCCGCCTTCGGTTGGGTCATGGAAGCGCGTCAACAGTTTAACAATCGTCGTCTTGCCCGCACCCGTCTCCCCCACAAAGGCGACAGTCTCGCCTGCATCCACATCCAAATTAATTTGATTGAGGACTAATGTCGGATCATCGGAATAATGAAAGGAGACATTTTCGAATCGGACTCCGCCGACAATTGCTCCCATTTCTTTGGCATTTTCTGCATCCCGAACTTCGATCTCCGTATTGAGCAAATCAAGGATACGCTCCCCGCCCGCCATTGTAGATTGCAAAGTATCAAAGCGGCGGCTGAGATCGCGAATGGGTTCAAAGAAGCGGTCAACATAAAGCACAAACGCGATTAACACACCTGGCGTAATCGACTCACCTAACACGGCAGTGCCGCCCACATAAACGACAACCGCGGTTGCTACAGCCCCGAGCACATCCACAACAGGCGTGTACAGTGAAGCGACCTTCGCAGCATCCAGACTGGTCTCGTAAAAATAACGATTAACATAATTTTTAAATTTTAAATAATTATGTTCCTGACGAGAAAAGGCCTGTACCACACGCACCCCATTGACATTTTCTGCAAGCACCGAATTTGCCCACGAAACCGCTGCGCGCACCTTGCGATAATTCTTGCGCGCCGTCTGACGAAACGCAATCGTTGCCCACACCATAAAAGGCATCACCGCAAAGGTCAACAGGGATAGTTTTAGATTCAAAGTCAACATCGCAATGATCGTACCAATGATGCCAAGCGCATTTCTCACGATTGCCAGTACCGCCCAGGTGATGAACTCACGTAATGTGCCCACGTCATTGATCACACGCGTAATGACCCGCCCGACGCTGTAGCGGTTATAGAATCCAAGCGACAGCTTCTGCAAATGATCGAACATCGCCGTACGCACATCATAGAGTACATGCTGCCCCACCCGTGACATAATGCGCACGCGCAAATAGTTCACGCCCAATTGCACGACTGATACCGCGAAGAAAATCAGCACAATCTTTTTCAAGGCCGCAGGGTCTTTCGGGGTAATGCCATTATCGATTGCAAGTTTTACAAAGTACGGACCTAAGACCGAGGCTGTTGCAACGAAAATCATAAACAACAACGCAACCAACATTTGACCCGTATAAGGCTTCACGAATTGCAATAGTCCGCGCGCCACTTTAGGGTCATAGCCCCTATCCAGGGACTCTTCTGTTTGGGTGATAAATGTAGGGGGAACGATTTTTGTTGTCATTTATATTCTCCGTCCTGAGCGGAGTGACGAGTACTCTTCGAGGAATGTAGTCGAAGGACAGGTTTCATTTTAATGTTTAAGTTTCCAGATTACTCACGCTTCGACTTCGTCCGGCAAAAGAGCATTGCCTCACTCCGCTTAGCGAGAAAGACTTTTAAGTGTTCGACCTTCTCTGCATCAATGTGTTCTCATGTTCTTCGTGATTTAGGCTTGGGTCAATAACAGATTCCAAAGCCTCCATCTCTTCAGAAAAAGTTGCATGACCCACTAATTGCAGGTCGTAAATTTCTTTATACAAACCGCTCTCATGCAAAAGCTCATCATGTGTACCGCGCTGTACAATACAGCCCTTATCCATTACCAAAATCATATCTGCACGGCGCACAGTTGATAAGCGATGAGCAATGACAAAAGTGGTACGTCCCTCCATCAAAGTATCCAGCGCAACCTGGATGAGCTTCTCGGTTTGCGTATCCACGCTTGAAAGCGAATCATCAAGGATTAAAATTCTCGGGTTCATGAGCAATGCGCGCGCAATTGCCACACGTTGGCGTTGTCCACCAGAGAGGGTAACGCCGCGCTCTCCAACAACAGTTTCATATCCATTCGGAAAGCCTTCAATGAAATCATGTGCCTGTGCGGCTTTTGCCGCCGCAATCACTTCATCCATTGTGGCCTCGGGTCGGCCATAAGCAATGTTGGCTTTGATCGAATCGGAAAACAGCAATGAAGTTTGCAGGACGATCCCAATTTGTTTGCGTAAGGTTATCAAATCCACACTGCGGACATCACAACCGTCCACAAAAACAGTGCCTTCGTTGACATCGTAAAAACGCGGTATGAGATTCACCAATGATGTCTTCCCCGAACCTGTAGGCCCGATTAAAGCGATCAACCGATTCGGCTCGACCTTTAGGTTGATTCCGTACAATGAGGCTGTTTTTTCGTTGTGATATTTCAGGCCCACTTCACGAAATTCGATCGCGCCGCGCAGCAAATCCATTTTGACTGCGTTAGCAGGTGACTGGATTTCTGGCTCAACATCCAATACTTCCAGAACACGATGAGCACCCGCAGCAGCTTCTCCGCCTGCATTAACCAAACCAGTGAGTGCCTGTGCGGGTTCGGCCATCATCAAGATATAAGCATTGAATGCGACAATCGTTCCTATAGTAAGAATCCCATTCATCACCATTTGGCCCCCAAACCACAAAATCAACATTGTGCTAATCAAAGTTAACCAGTTGGTGGTTGGCATGATCTTTGCCCACTCGTCAATCACTTTGATCCAGGTGTGGAAAACTTTTTTATTGGCTTTATCGAAGCGCTCAATTTCGTAATTCTCGCGCGCAAAAGCACGAACTACCTGCACACCAGTTACGTTTTCCTGAAGGCGATTTGACACATCACCGATGGCATTATCCACGGCAAAAAACAGAGCGCTGATCTTCGTCCCAAAGCTGGTGGTCATAATAATTAAGGGAATGATCGGCAACAGCGAAATAATTGCCAGGGCGGGATTCGCTGAGAACATGACAAACAAAATGCCAAGGGACAGAAAAACAAAACGCACAAGTTCGGCAATTGATGAACCCGCAAAGCTCTCAATTGATCGCACATCTTCGATACAACGGCTGATCAGCTGCCCCGATTGTATGTGATCGTGATATGTGAACGGCAAATACTGGATATGGTTATACATCCGATTACGCAGGTCAAAGCCAACACTTGAGGCGATCCATGCAGTAAGGTAACGGTTAACCAAATTCAATACCGCCGAGCCAAGCCCAAGTCCTAACAGAAGAAGCGCAGATTGGATAAGGCTATTCGTATGGCCGCCTACAAGGCCATCATCAACGACGGTTTGAATAATACGCGGCACAAGCAGGTTGAGCCCAGTAATCGTCAACAGAATCACAAGTGAAGCGGTCACTTGTCCCGCATAAGGTCTGAGAAAAGTTGAGATGCGAAGAAGGTTTTTCATGGGAGATTTTTAGGATACCACAAGTGTAAAAATGAAGCCAACACAACAAATCAAATTTGCACATAAAATACCGACTGAAATCCATATTCCTTTACTTTCAAATCTCGGGGCTCTTCAAAGTTCCAAAGGGGTTAAAATATATAAATACAGATCATCCAATTCATGTTACAAAAGGTTCTCCATGCCTATTGAACAACCAAACAATCTCCTTCATGGTATTACACTTGAAACAATTCTTAATCGGCTTGTAGAACAATACGGCTGGGAAGAGTTGGGAAATCAGATCACCATCAAATGCTTCACGGACAATCCAAGCATAAAATCCAGCTTGAAATTCTTGAGAAGTACCCCATGGGCCAGAACCAAAGTGGAAGCGTTATATCTAAAGTCCATCCAAAAGTGACATGCTTAAACCAGGAGGTTTATTTTGCAGACTCTATTATTTTTCTACACAGGCGGCGGGGTGCTACTTGCTCTCCTATCGCTTCCATTGATCACAGGGAAAATTAAGCCAAATCCTTATTATGGTTTTCGTACCCCGCAAACCATGGCAAATTCAGACCTGTGGTACGCAACCAATATGTATTTCGCAAAGCTTCAGCTATTTGTCTCCTTAATAATTATCACCATTCAATCGGACTTTTCTACCTGCCAAATATTACCGTTGACGGGTATGCACTTTCGGTGCTTGGAGTTTTCATCACGGCTTTTACAACCGCCTTCTTCCTGCGCTGGCGATATATAAAAAGCATCAAATAGCATTGCACAATTTCGCTCTATTCACAGGTCTATGGCGATTGCTCTATTTTTAGGAAAATTTATTCCAGCCCTTAATTCGAAAGCCCATGGGCAAGAAAAGAAATCAACTACATAGCTTTACTAAATCAAGAGTGGCAAAAGCCAATTAACAAAGAGTATAATCGCACAAACTTCACAACCCAAACGAGGAGAATTCCATGCAAAATAAAGTTGTTATACCGGGCAAGGCTGAAAAGCACGAAACCAACAATAAAAGATACGTGATTAAAAAACACAAAAACCATGAATCCGAGTTGACCATCGAACTTTTAGGTGACGGTGATTATGAAGTTGAAAAATTAAGTACAGACGGCCTGCCCGCCGCCATGATTGATGGAAACCCCATCACCTGGTTTAACAATTTCTACATCAAGAAGAATGGCCAGTATATTAATGAACGTTTCTTCATTACCATTCCAAAGATCGGCTCATCAAAACTGATCATCTTTGACGGTAACGGTAACCCTTATTATTACACCGGCGATATCACAAACAACACATTCGAGCTGACAGATGGCGACCCTGCCATTGGAAAATGGCCATAGTTTAATTACAGATTTAATTTCTTGGCAGCCTCAGCGATTGCCCGGCGCCATGGGACATTGTCCACAAACATAAGTCTCGCCTCATTTGAACGAAGCTTTGCGACCTGTATGCTTAACAAGTTGTTCGCATTTTGCAAAACAACCTGGGCACGCGGGTCTTTTTTCTTATTTAGATGTTCAAACAATGCAAGGTAGATTCGCAATGGTTCCTCGGCGCCTTCAAAGGATTTATCCTTTTCCATAAAGGTCAGAATTAACTCCGCCTCTCTCTGTGCCGAAACCTGATCACCCAGCCCCCAAAGCGCATTAACCAACCCTGCGCGAGATTCGATCACCAATGGTATAGCATTTGATAATTCACGAATCTCAATACTTTTTGTAAAAGAGTTCACTGCTTCTTCAAACTGTGATGTTACGTTGTTTGCCAGCCCAATGCAATAGAAAGACCATGCTTCGCCAATCTTGTCCCCGATTTTTACAGACACATCAAGGGCTGTCTTCGCCCATCTTAAGGCATCGTCAGCATGTCCTTGTGCGCTGGCAGAAGAACTTAAATTTACATAAGTAAACATTTCTTCCATACGGCTTCCCATTTGCCTTGAAATAACCAGAGCCTGTTCATAATAAGCCAATGCCGCCGGGTAATCGCCAAGAATACCGGCAACCCAGCCTAAATTTGCCATAACATGGCCCTTGCTGGAATAATCTCCATATTCACTAAAGATCAACATGGCTTGTTGAAAATACTCACGGGCGGTATGAAAGTCTCCTTGAGCCAGACCAACCGCATTAGCAAGATTATCCAAAATAGATGCTTCCAAAGTACGGCTTTTTCCCAACCTGGATAGCCGCAGTGCTTCTGACTGATAATTAAATGCAGCGCTTGGTCCTTCCACTTCCAAAGCCACCAGACCAAGCACACTTAATGAACGTGCCTCTGCGGTTATATCTTTTTTCATGTGGGAGAATTCAAGTCCAGCATGAGCATATTTCATTGCATCTTCAAGTCTTCCCAAATGCGCCAAAGCATTGGGAATAACAAGGTTTATTGCAAATAAAATGTCATCCTCTCCAATTTGTTCTGCAATCGCTTTTGCTTTAAGGGCATATTCCACTACTCGTTTGTAATCACCCTGTCGAGCTGCGAGGTACGCTTGTCGATTAAAGACCTGCGCAAAAAACAAAGGTTCATTTAATTCTGCGGCCATATTTTCCAGCAGCGCAAGGTCATCAACCTGAGCAAAAGGATTTCCCGCTTGAAAATTACACTCAACACGTTTAAGTAACAGGTTAAATTTTCGAGGCAGATCCTCTACGGGGACATAAAGAAGTGCCCGTGTAAAATAGTCAACGGCTTGATGATTCTGAAAAACACTCATCGCCAGTTCACCTGCCATTGTCAAATAATGAAGTGCCTTCTCCTGCAGCTCTGCTTTTTCGGCATGATAAGCCAACTCGCCATAATGCGGTTCCATGTCATCGCGATAAACAACTTCCATTGCAGAAACTGCAAGTTTGTGCATTTCCCGTTGATGCACCACAAGTTGCATGGAATAGGCCGCATCTCGTAAAAGCGCATGCTTGAATATATATTCAAGTTCTGTAAGCGGGGCCCAAATATTTGCTTTCTCGGCCTGATCTAGGGAATGCACAAAATAATCATCGTTCTTCAACATCTCTGCCAGTACGCGCACTTCAAAATCCCTGCCCAGAACTGAAGCAGTTTGCACTGTCTCACGGACACGTTGTGTTAATTGATCAAGACGGGCAATCAACACAGCCCGCACATCAGTTGGTAAGGATATCTGCGCATTTTCACTCGCAAAATATTTTCCGCTTTCGTCCAACGTCAATGCATTTTGCTCCAACAAGTAACGCAAAATCTGTTCTGCAAAAAACGGATTCCCATCTGCACGATCATCCAAAAGTTTCGTCAGGGAGTTTGAAATGGGTTTGCCTAAAATTTCTTCTGCAAGCAGGTTTAAACTAGCTGTCGAAAGTTTTCCAAGCCTGATTCCAGACATCGAGACTTCATCCATCATTTTTACCGAATCGCCTTCAGGACGTTGAGTGGCGATGATGGCGATTGGATACTGTTTGGCAGACTCGGCCAGCAGGCTTCTTACAAAATAGCTGATGAATTCGCCCGTTTCTTCATCCAGCCAATGCGTATCTTCCATAAACAATACGATTGGTTTTTGCAAAGACTCAGCTCTCAGGAAAACGCTTAATGCAATCAATGTGTTTTCGTAACGACCTTTTGCACTCAAACTTTCATATAGAGAGCCCGGTACGCTAATATCTATCAACGCGGCCAGCACCGAAATAGTACGTGCCAATTCGGCGGCAAGCTCGGCGTCAGGCGTCACATCAATCAATTCCTGAATGTTTCGCGAGAATGCGATTAAATTAATTTTATCGGAATGACCTTCAAGTAATTCAAAGCGTTCTTTCAACCAGTCTTTAAAGGGGTTGAATGGCAATCGTAATATTTCATCCGCCTGACAAACCACCCAATTCGTCGACTGGTCATGAAAATAATCTGATAATTGAAAGGTGTGCACAAGCCGGCTTTTTCCAATCCCCGCTTCACCTTTTAACACCATAACCCCGGCGAATTTTCCTTCCTTCAAAGGGTCAACAAAGGAAGCAAGGGATTCAAGCTCGCCTTTGCGCCCCACCAATTGACCTTGATAAACTGCTTCGGCGGCCTGCTTACGCCCGATCAAGCGAAAAGTTTTTTGATTAACGTGAAAACCTTTAAATTTATATTCATCCAAAAAATTAATATGGAAATGCTTTTCAGCCCGGCGCGCAATTTCTGCATCCATCCAAAATTCACCGGGACCTGAGTTCTCCATCAGGCGGGCGGCTAAATTAACACCCCATCCATAAGCGGTGTAATCTTCACGAAGGCTTGCTCCGATAAACCCGGCGTAAGCCATGCGATAGGAAAGCCCCGCGCGCAATGGAAGGCGGGTACGCGCCGAAAGTTCAAGAATAAAATTAAGTGCGCGCTCAACATCGTTTTCATAAGCGATCGGCGCTCCCCACATCATCAGCAAATTAAATCCCTTATCACCCAGATCAGGCCGCAGAAAATATCCGCCATAATGCTCCTGCAATAAATAAACTGTTTCCATAAAGGGCGCAACCAGGGCTTCATCTGTAATACTTGTCGGGATGTCAATAAACAGGTTAACCGATTGTCTAAATTCACCAGCCATCGGCAAACCGGTAATTGCTTCAGGGAAGAAAATTTTAATTAATTCTTCAACAGGCTTCGGCGAAGAAACAAGAAGCGGAGCTGGTAAATCCACATCAACTTTTCGTAAACAAAAACAATTATCCACTTGTGAACAGGAAATATTATCCTTCAATATTGAATATGCCAGTTGAGACAAAACAATATCTCCTGACTCGGCACAACTCTCGCCCTCCACGGCTCCGTTCAAACTTTGACCGCGAAACCAATAAGTTGCCCGCGTTTTATCCAAAGATTTAAATATTTGCCATTTCGTTTCACCAAACCCAATCCCCACTTTAATATGGATCGGGAATACTCCAAAAGGAGTTGACATTTCTGAATGGGAATTTGCATGTGTCTGCATGGAAACCGCTGAGGCCAAACATCGCATCGCCGCCTGACCTCTAGCCTGCTCATTCGAAAAAACAGCATTGAACGCGTCTCCGGCATAACCAATAACAAATCCACCCTGTGAATATACTGCACCAACCAACGGCTCAAAAACCACCCTCATCATTTCAGCCAGCACTTCCGCACCACGCGAACCGTGCTGTGAAAGCGTGTCGGTCATCGTGGAAAAACCTGAAAGATCCACAAACATGGCCGCACCTTGAAAAGTACCTCGAGACTCACCGTCGCGATACCTGCTATAAATAAACTCTGGAACAAGTTGATGAAGGGTTTGCATTCTTTCTTGATTTTAGCACAAGCGAATATAATAAAGTAATGACCACATTTTCTTTTGAAATCAGAGTCTGCCAAAGCTGCGGACTACGTTACCCCATCACTGAAGGAGTATCCTTTGGATCACGCTGCCCGCTTTGTCTGGGAGAAACCCAGGCTGTGCTAGTGAAAAATTTTAATGATCAGCCTTCCATACCGTTAATTGAAAAAAATAAACGGCCTAATAACCTTGCAGTTCTCATTGATAATATCCGCTCAGCATGGAATGTCGGCTCAATTCTGAGAAGTGCCGATGGGTTTGGATTCTCACACGCGTATCTATGCGGGATTACTCCCACACCAGAAAACGCCGCTGTGGCAAAAACTTCACTCGGCGCTGAAGATTTCGTTACCTGGTCTCATCATATGGATGCTGTAAAGTTGGTGGAAGGATTAAAGAAAGAAGGCTGGAAAATATATGCTTTAGAAGATCATGCGCGCGCAAAAGCAATCAATCAACATGGGAAGCTTTCTAAAAACTCAGTCCTTATTCTTGGCAGCGAAGTAACAGGGGTTGACCCTGGTCTGCTTGATCTCTCACAGACAATTTATTACATCCCCATGCATGGGCAAAAGAAATCCTTCAATGTTTCTGTCGCTTTCGGAGTTGCAGGATATATCTTTGGAAACCAATAACTCAAATCTTAATAACACAGGAATGAGTTAAGATAGTAACAAGACGCTCAATTTCAAACTAGGAGATTTTTCATATGAAAAACCATTCAAAACTGCAATACCCAATAATTCTGATTACGACGTTAGTCAGCGCCACGCTCGCATGTTCCCTCTTTTCATCCTTCGCACCTTCCACTACAGAACCAGTTGCCACTCAACCAGCCGTCCAAACAATAAACAGTTCAGCTTGCAACATTTTCGACTCGATTCCTGCCGCAGCTCAATATAATGCTGCCCCTGCGATGATGGTCAATACTTCAGGAAAATACTTTGCCAAATTCAAAATGGCTACAGGGGGCGAGTTTGTTGTCCAGTTATATGCAGACAAGGCCCCAATCACCGTAAATAGTTTTGCCTTCCTCGCTTGCAAAGGATTCTTCAACGGGGTAACTTTTCATCGCGTATTGCAGGATTTCATGGCGCAAGGCGGCGACCCAACGGGCACAGGTACGGGCGGTCCAGGCTATGAATTTGTCAACGAAAATAGCGATTTGACTTTTGATAAGGCGGGAGTCATTGCAATGGCAAACGCGGGGCCCGACACGAATGGAAGTCAATTCTTTATTACCTTCGGTCCGCAAGAATTCTTAAACGGCGGCTATACTATTTTTGGGCAGGTTACCAGCGGAATGGATATTGTGAACAACATTACCCTCCGCGATCCTGATCAAAACCCAAGTTTCACAGGGGATGCAATCGAAAGCATAACAATTACAACAGAATAATAGTCAAGCTCATAAAAATAACTATCCCATGCATTTGCTTGCATGGGATAGTTATTTTTATTTTATTATTGGGCTTATAGCCTCAAACCATTTCTGAGCGACGAGATCATATCCCGTCGCATTAGGATGATTGCCATCATCATACAAAGTTGCAGGGTTGGTAAATATGTCAGTTGAGTAAAAATCCACAGTCAATGCGCCATATTGGGCGGCCTTTTCAGTAATAATTTGGTTATACCTTGTAACCTGCACAGACATTCGATTCAACTCATCAGTTGTAATTGAGGTAAAGGCTTCACCCTTCAAAGCGACTGGACGCTTGGACTGATCGTCCAGCAAAGCGATAATTACTTGAGCGCCAGTTTTGCGCAGGTCAGTCAAAATTTTATCTATGTTCGTGGCGAAGCGGGTGGCATCTTGTGTATCGCCTTCGTCTGAAACATCGCCGCCATACTCGTAAAGATACCAAAGGTCATTGCTGCCGATCCACACCAACGCAACTGCGGCACGGCCTTGTGATTTAGCTGCCTCCAGTTCCCCCACCGAGCGTCCCAATTGACCGGTAAGCCCTTGATCTCCATTAATCAACGCATCTGAACTCCAGCCAGATCGTCCAAAATTTGACAACGAAGAATTGGGGCGTATGGTGTTAACCATCTCTAATAAACGCACCGTATAGCCACGGCCTGTTTCGTCTCCATCGCCTTGAGTCAAGCTGTCGCCAAGCGCAACCAAAGTCACAGGTCCAGTTGGAAGCGGAGCTGGGGGTGAAAATGCAAAGGTAGGAATCGGAGTCACAGTAGGCGGCGCATCCGTTGGCTGGATGGTTGATGTTGGCACTATTGTTGGTATCGTCATGGGAATATCCTGCCTACAAGCAGCCAGCAAAATGGACAATATAATTATCAGTCTCTTCATAACAGTTCCTTTGAGTTTATTAATTTTGATATCAACACAAGTGGATGTTCCGCTTCTTTTCCAGCACCCTGCCTGATCTGCAATCTACAAGCAGATCCAGTGGAAACAACATGCTCCGCTTCGCGCACTTTGGGCAAAACTCCCAACTCGCCGATTTGCATCGAAAGCTCATAATGCTCCGCATCATAACCGAAAGTGCCCGCCATGCCGCAGCAGCCCGCATCGATCACGTCTACATCAAAACCAAATCTTTGCAGCATCGCCTTCGTTGCATTTGTACCTGTTGGCAAACCATCCTCCGCAAGCCCCTCTGCGCGTTGATGGCAATGTGGATGAAAAGTAATTTTCTGGAGTGCGGGAGCTTGCTCCCGCGGCAAATTAGGCAGCAAGCTGTCTAACTCCAGAATCCGAATCAGAAATTCCTCTACCATCCAGACCCGCTTCGTAATGGATTCAATTTCCGCGCGGCGCTCTGGCAGCAATGAGACGTATTCATGCTTGAGACAATACACCTCAGGCGGCTCGCATCCGACCACGCTCAAATCTGTCCCTGCTTCGAGATGTTTAATCTCAGCTAAAACTTTTTCTGCGTGTTTGCGCGCAGCATCAATAAATCCCTTTGAAAGCAGCGAAGCGCCCGCGCCAACAGTCGGCAGGACTTTTACTTCATATCCATACGCATGGAGAATATCAAAAGCTGCACGTTCCACCTCAGGCTCCAAATATCTTGAGAAGGCATCCGATAGAAAGATGACATATTTCTTCTCTGCGTTCTGCGCGATTCTGCGCTGAACATTTTTTTGTTTCACAAACACAGGGAACGGTCTTTTATCTGTAATCCCCATCACTTGCGAAATCAGTTTCTTCGACCAATTCATTTTCATAAACGCATTCGCCAACGGCGCAAAAGGTATCATCAATTTCGACACCACATGAAAGTATCCAAATAAATAATCATGCAATGGTCTGCGATGAGTCTTGTAATATTGATTCATAAATTCATACTTCAACTTCGGCATATCCACGCCGCTCGGACATTCAGAAGTACAGCCCTTGCAAGCCAGGCAGAGGTCAAGTGAAGCATAGACCGCAGACGACAGACCGCCGACCGCGAATGTTCCATTGTCCATGGTCTGTGGTCTTGTAATCAACGCCCTCAATAAATTCGAACGTCCCCGTGTGCTAAATGCCTCATCCCGTGTTGCCTGAAATGAAGGGCACATCACACCAGAAGTTTTTCGGCAGACACCTTGCCCGTTACAATGCTCGATTGCGCCGGCAAGTCCACGCTCGTGCTCGAAATGCAAAGATGAATTCCAAACATTTACCTGATATTTTTCGCCGTAACGCAAATGCGTATCCATCGGCGGCGCATCCAACATTTTCTTCGGGTTCAATAAATGATCAGGGTCAGCCGCGCGCTTCAACAACCGCATGGCTTCTGTCACTTCCACACCGTATGTTTTCTTGATCCACTCACCAGACACGATCCCATCACCGTGCTCACTGCTCATCGAACCGCCGAGACTCAATGTCAAACGCAAAACCTGTTCGCCAATACTTCGCAAGGCGCGCACACCTTCCCCTTTTTGCAAATCCAAAATCGGGCGAATGTGCAAACATCCACCAGAAGCATGGGCGTAAATCCCGCCCTCAGTGTGGTGCGCTTGCATTATTTTTTCAACTTCGCGCACAAATTCACCCAGCCGTTCGACAGGTACGGCGCAATCTTCAATAAATGCCGCGGGCCGCGCAGACTGTTGACGTGAATCCAAAATTCCCAATCCCATTTTGCGGATATTCCACACACGAGCCTGTTCTTCTGCCGACTCTGCAATCGTAGCCATATCCCCCAGACGACGAACCGCGTCTTTCAAAGCCGACGGTTGATCTGCGCTAAATTCAACAATCAGCACCGCGGCAGGGTTGCCCACCATCCACCCCAGTTGATGTGCATACGCAGGGACTCCGCGCGCCAACTGAATAATCAGCCACGGAATCAATTCAATCGCACTCGGATTAAATTCCAACAAGCGTGGCACATCATTGCAGGCATCCACGATGCTGTTGTAGGCAAGCACGCCCAAAATTGTATGTTTTGGTTTTGGAACAAGGTTTACTTTTACACTGCGCATGACAGCCAGCGTGCCTTCACTGCCCGCAAGCAAAGGATGAAGGCTGAATGATGAAGGATGAATGGGAGGATATTCACCTTTCCACTGCGGCGGCTTTGAAGGCGAAAAAGGCAAAAGATAGTTCAAACGATAGCCTGCTGAATTTCGCCACGACTTGGGAAAATCTTTTCTGATTGATAGAGAATATTTTTCCCTGATCTCTCGAACAACAGAAATGATATTCGATATTCGAGAATTCGAGTCTGTCCTTCTAGGATCCAATATTGAATCGTCGAATATTGCCAAACTTCCATCACTCAAAATTACATCCGCTGAAATCAAATGGTCCGCGCTCATGCCATACAAAATGGAATGCGCCCCAGTTGCATTATTTCCGATCACACCGCCCATTGTGGCGCGTTCGGCGGAGGCAGGGTCGGGACCAAACATCAAGCCAAATTTGGCAGCAGCCCGATTCAGGTCCGCGAGAACGACTCCTGGCTCGACAGTGGCTGTGTGAGAGTCAGAGTCAATTTCGAGAATGGAATCTAAATAGCGTGAGCAATCCAAAATCAACGCTTCGCCAATAGCTTGTCCGCCAAGCGAAGAACCCGCGCCACGCGCCAGGATGGGAACTTTATATTTCGCCGCCAACTCAACCGCAGATTGCAAATCATCCTGCGTTTTAGGTATCGCAACTCCCAGCGGCTCGATCTGATACATGGATGCATCAGTGGAATATAAAACTTTCGAAGCGGAATCAAGACGCAAGTCGCCTGTGAAGCGTTTTTTTAATTCATATAGAAAATCTGGGTTCATACATCGATTCTACTCTGTTTAAATTTCTTTATCGCACAAACTTTTTTATTCCAATCGACCGCCGTCCGCGGTCAATTCATTCGTGAAGGTGTTTCTATTTTCTTGAAACAGTTTAAACACAAAGAGCACAAAGGTTTTCCTTCATGCTCTTTATATTGTCGTGAAAAGTATTACTTTGCTTTTCCCTGATTTGCCACCGCCGCAGCTTTCTTTGCGGCTTCCTCGGCATCACCAAGATAATAATTTTTGATGGGCTTCAAGTCTTTATCCAATTCATATACCAACGGCAGGCCTGTTGGGATATTTAATTCGGTGATATCTGCTTCGGAAATATTATCAAGATATTTCACCAACGCGCGGATGGAATTTCCATGCGCCACGATCAACACACGCTTGCCAGATTTAATTTCAGGCACAAGCGTGGAGTGCCAGTAAGGCAGAACACGATCCAGCGTAATTTTCAGCGACTCGGTGGCTGGCAGTTGTTCGGGAGTCAATGAAGCGTAGCGGCGATCAAACTTCGGGTGGCGCTCATCGGTCAATTCCAACGCGGGCGGCGGGACATCATACGAGCGTCGCCAAACTTTGACCTGCTCCTCGCCAAATTTTTCCGCAGTTTCTGATTTATTCAAACCTTGTAACGAGCCATAATGACGCTCGTTTAATTGCCATGCGCGAATCACCGGCAGCCATTCGAGATTCATTTCTTCCTGCACAAGACCCAAAGTTTTTATCGCGCGTTTCAAGACAGAGGTGTATGCGATATCAAAATCATATCCACCTTCACGCAACAACTGCCCAGCCCCGCAAGCTTCTTCACGGCCAAGATCGGTCAGATCAACATCGGTCCAGCCTGTGAAGCGGTTTTCGAGATTCCACGTACTTTGTCCATGACGAACCAAAACTAATTTATACATGATTTACTCCTTAAAAAGATTCGCGCGAATTATAGCCCAAGTCACGCCGTCATAGTAAAATCAAGTCATGTCCAACAATGAAGATGTCTCCCCCGCCCGTCAACAATATTTAGATATCAAACGCGAATACCCGGATACCATTGTCTTCTTTCGTCTCGGCGATTTTTACGAGACCTTCGATGAAGATGCCGAAATCACCGCACGCGAACTGGACATCGTTCTCACGTCACGCCCCATCGGCAAAGGCGCGCGCACGCCGCTGGCAGGCATTCCTTATCACGCCGTTGATAATTACCTCGCGCGATTAATTGAAAAAGGTTATCACGTTGCCATTTGCGAACAAGTTGGAGATCAACCTGCCAAAGGAATTTTTCCACGCAAAGTGGTAAGAGTTGTGACTCCGGGAACTGTGACCGAACCTGGACTCCTGCCCGGCGACGCGAACAACTACCTGACCGCGATCATTCTTAACGGGGAAACTGTTTCTGTTTCTTATACAGATGTGACCACTGGAGAATTTGCCGTCACCGAATTTCCGCTCGAAGCCTTGCGCGCTGAGCTAACACGTTTACATCCCGCAGAAATTTTATACTCTGACAATCAAATTCTGCCTGATGGAATTACAGGCCATCTTACATCTTTGCCCTCCTGGAAATTCGAGGCAGGTAAATGTAATGAAACCTTGCTGGCGCAATTCAAATCATCCACACTGGATGGTTTTGGATTAAAGCAAAACAGTCTATCGGTACGAGCTGCGGGCGCAATCGTGCAGTATCTCAAAGAGACTCAGCCTGATGCATTGAATTTGCTTACTTCATTACGCTCATACAGCCTGAATGAATTCATGACTCTCGACGCATCCACCCGTAGAAATTTGGAGTTAGACGAAACCCTGCGCGGCGAGAGAAAAGGGTCATTGCTCGGCACATTGGATTTTTCCATTACACCCATGGGCAAGCGGCTTATGCATCAATGGGTCAGCCAACCATTATTGCAAGTTGAAAAAATAATCAAAAGACAGGATGGGGTGCAATATTTTGTCAGCAATGGCATGATCCGTGCTGAATTGCGTGATGCGCTAAAGCCATTGGCAGATTTGGAACGTTTGGTTAACCGTGTCATTGCTGGGCAGGCTCAGCCGCGTGATCTGGTGGCGATGCGGAATACTTTGGAGCAAATGCCCAAGGTAAAAGAAGTAATTGGTAATTGGTTATTGGCGGACAATGGGCAATGGTTTGTTTGCGAAGAACAATATTCGTTGTTGCAGAATGCAATTGATGAGGATCCACCAGCGACACTGCAAAATACAGGCGTGATCCGCGCTGGATATTCAGCGGAATTAGACGGCGTGATCGAGGCTTCCAAACACGCGCGAGATTGGATCGCAAATCTGGAAGGCATTGAGCGCGAAAAAACAGGCATCAAGACTCTCAAGGTTGGCTACAACAAAGTCTTTGGGTATTACATTGAGATTTCACGCGGCGCGGCTGACAAGGCTCCTGAGAGTTATATCCGCAAGCAAACACTGGTCAATGCTGAGAGATTCATCACACCTGAAATGAAGGAATATGAAACACTGGTCTTGAACGCTGAAGAAAGAATTAAAGAAATTGAAACGCGCTTGTTTCGAGAAGTCTGCGCTGAGTTGGCGAAAGCCGCGCATAAGCTACTTTCCACAGCGCGTGCCATTGCCGAGCTGGATGTGTTGTCTGCCTTGGGCGAAGCCGCTGCTCTCGGAGGCTATAACAGGCCTGAGGTCCATGAAGGAAGCGAGTTGGAAATCCGTGAGGGGCGGCATCCTGTTGTGGAACAGTTATTGAAAAATGATAGATACATCCCCAATGATGTCATCTTTGAAAAAGGCGAAGTGGTGCGCATCATCACGGGGCCGAATATGGCGGGTAAATCCACTTATTTGCGACAGGCGGCGTTGATCGTGTTAATGGCGCAGATGGGATCATTCGTGCCAGCCGCATCTGCAAAGATCGGATTGGTGGATAGGATTTTCACACGCATCGGCGCACAGGATGAAATTCACGCGGGGCAATCCACATTTATGGTGGAGATGGTGGAAGCCGCGAATATTTTGCATCACGCTACTTCACGCTCCTTGTTGATATTGGATGAAATTGGGCGCGGCACTTCAACCTATGATGGGTTGTCTATTGCATGGGGCATCATTGAATATATTCACAATCATCCACAGTTACGTGCAAAGACTTTGTTTGCAACTCATTATCATGAATTAACGCAGTTGGCTGATTTGCTGCCTGGTATCCGTAATTACAACGTAGCCGTGAGTGAAGCAGATAATAAAATTGTATTCCTGCATAAAATCATCGCAGGTGGCGCGGATAAATCCTATGGAATTCATGTGGCGCAACTGGCAGGTTTGCCTGCGCCAGTGATTCAACGCGCAAATGAAATTATGGCTGAGTTGGAAAAGACATCGGGCCGCGCTGTGAAGATTCACCCGCAGGCTGCACAACAAGCCGCATTATTCCCGGAGACAAGTCCGCTGTTGGATGAGTTGAAAGAATTAGATGTAAATACTTTGTCCCCGATTGAAGCCTTGAATAGATTATTTGAATGGCAGAAAAAATTTACAAAATAATTTTCTAAAAGTTATTGACCGCTGACGGCGGTCAATGACAACCATTACGGTTTTTGAATTGAATATATCAACTCTTCCTTTGTAGAGTAAACAAGCTTAAGTCTGATTACTTCATCAAGTGAAGTAATCAGACTTTTATTTACGCCTGCTTTTTGAATGACGATATATTGATAATCCAGCCCGGTGCGGACAGACCAATTGTCAATACAGGCTATAGATTCACAGGTTTGCAATTCGGCAAAATCTGCATAGCGCGTATAAAACTCAGGCCCCAGCAGCCATTCATATCCCTGAATGGTTGTTTGACTGCGTCTGTCGGTTAACGCGGGGAACCACTCCACGAAAGGGTCGATCTCGGGGCTTTGCACACCGGTGATCGGCAGGAAGAAACTCTGCGGGAGCGTGTTTTGTTTAATCCACGCCATTGAATCACGATCTGCTAGCGTGAGGCTAGTGTTTATAAGTTTGAATCCATATAAACTGGATTCGGCAAATAGATATATCATCAGCAAAAGCAAGGTTATGTTCAACCAGCCACGTTCATTAAATTCAGGCCTACGAGAAAAAGAATCGGCTTTATGGAAATAATCAACAAGGGCGGGAAGCGCATCTGTAACCGCAAGGGCTATCAACATGCAAAATGGATAGAAGGCAATACTTGGCGCGCTGCGG
This sequence comes from Anaerolineales bacterium, assembly GCA_043788255.1. Taxonomy (GTDB): domain Bacteria; phylum Chloroflexota; class Anaerolineae; order Anaerolineales; family Villigracilaceae; genus Villigracilis. Next base: position 26,171 of record JAYVUA010000128.1, read on the forward strand.
GGCTCCAAGAAGTATGGGATGATGAACCATAAGATAAGAAAGTATTTTTGTTTCCACAACCCCCAAAGAATGCCTGCAATGCGAGAGAGAAGAAGAATTGGAAAAATGGTTTGGCTGGCAATAATCGCGGAATATAAGGCATTCCATTTTGAAATATTGTGATACCCGGTATTCAACGCAGAGATAAATGGAGTTAAGCCATGATAATAGAGAACACTTCCCCACCAAATGGAAGATAACAACAAGGTTGCGAAGCCAACAACAAAGGCATGAAAAGTTGCGCGGCGCGTACGTCCATAAAAAAGCCACAAAAGGATGCAACTCGCAACGGTATGAATTCCAACTTCGGGATGACTTAAAACGGTCAATGAGCAAAATAAGATGGACAATGCCAACTCAAACTTTCCGCCATTGCGAAATAAACGATACACCCAGTAAAGGGAAAGTAACATGAACAACGAGCCAAAGCTGCGCGTCAAACCGCCGCCCATAATGAACCAGGCCGAGGCACCGGGAGTCAACGCGTAGAAAATAGCAGCCACAGCGCCGCGCCGACGTGACTCAAGCAGTTGCGATGCCAGTGCATAGAAAGCCAAGATAGAGAACGTGTTTACTGTTGGAGGAATCCAGCGAAGCAAGGTAATTTCTGAAATGTTGAAAATATCCGACAGCAAACGGGCGAAGTAAAAGCCAAAAGGCGGGTAAGCATAGGGGATATCTAAATTGTTGTAGGAAGTCACCGCTGGGAGCACATAATAACTGACTCGTAAATCACGAACCATACTCAGAAACATACCGCCGTCATTTAAGGGGAAGCCTGTTTGAATTCCTGGAAAGAAACGGGTAATTGCCCCAAAGAGGATGGTTGTTCCTAAAAATAATATTATCCATTCGTTTTGAGTGAGTTTCTTCTTTTCTTTTTTAGTGTTCATTTCAGCTTTCATAAAAAGCGGACTAAAGTCCGCAGTCCAGGCAACGGGGGGACGAAATGCCGAATAGATAGAATCAAGAATCAGGGTGTGGGTGATGCGTTTTTACTTCCACAGAAATAAGCCGCGGTGTAGTCGTCTGTATAGAGTGGGGTTCTCTGCATTTCGAGCATGTCAAGTGAAGTCCATAGCGGGTCTTTTTCCGAAATTACAATCACGTTGATGAAATGCTCGTCACAAAGGGCATCAAGATTATTCCAGTCTTTACTATTTTGCGAATTGAAAATTTCAGCAACCGCATCCACCATGGAATAGTATTCATCCAAAGGCACGCCGTATGATGTACGATCTGAGATTGCAGATTGATGCATGCCATATAATCCGCTTGAACGATCAGCCATGTTCGCTGGATTGGATTGGACGATGGCATCCTCTGGCAGAGTTTGGTTAATGACTGTGTAAGCCTGCCGCGCAGAATAAATTTGATGCCCAACTTCTGAACCATAGGCAAAACGATAGCCAAAACGAAGCAAGGTAACATCCAGCATGGTGGTGGCAATACCGATTCCGGCCAATACAACCAGATTGTATTTTGTCGTTGGTGAAAGAACAGGGAGTTTTTGAGACGGCCAAATAAATTGACTTAACACGTCCACGCCCCAGATCAACAAGATAAATTGGCCGGGCAGCCATGCGCGCCAACCAAGATCGTTATTCCCGATCAGAGTGGAGCGGGTGAAAGTACCAATAAAAAACGAGACGCCCAGCAAAAGGATTTCGGCAAAATAATATGGATTTTTACGAAGATCATTTTTATGTAATTTCAACCAAACAAATGCCACGAGCGCAAAAAAACCAAGTTCCAGAAGATAATTGAGCGGCAGGAAAACAAGGCGGATCAAGAATTTCCATAATAGAGAAGAGTTTTCCAAAAATGCATCAAGCGGGTAAAAAGAGCGGACGGTTAAAGCAATGGGAGATGCACCAGCTTCCCCGCCGCTGCCGCCCGACAGCAACCCTAACAAAAATGTACCGGCCAAAAGAAGTGCGACAACACCAGCAATGAACATTGGAATAAGAAGTGCGCGTTGTTCTTTTTGCAGATATAAAAACAACATCCATATACCCCAGAAAAGAACAAAGACAAATGTGACCCAAACTGAAAGGCCAAAGGCAGAGGCAAAAGCAACTCCTGAGAATACGAGTGCAGTGAACTGCCTTGCCCGTGATTGACCCCATACAGAATGAAGAAGCATCACTCCTACAAACCCTGCGATCAGGCTTGCGACATGGTGAGGGACCCACACGAGAGACCCAAACCAGGCTGTGATCTGTTCATTCCAATGTTCAAGATCACCGATTGCACCACCGCCCGAACGCATCGCAGTTAATGCTGGGAGAATATCTAATCCTGTGATGGAGAGGGATACAACTCCAATAAAAGCGCGCTGCCATATTTTTCCCTGGTCTCGCCTATCGCGCAGGCGTAGATAGAAAGCGATCATAGCCATGAGGGCAAATCCGCACCAAATAATGCTGGCAAAGAAAGCTGTACGCGCATCTATAAAAGAACCGCCTATAAAATCGATAATGCTTCCAAGAATATACCAAAAGAAATACAGGAAGGTCAGTTTTACGTAATGGCCGGGATAATAACTTGGATTAATGGGGGGAACGCCGGTGCGTGTCATCGCATCGACAATGGAAACGCGTGTCATGTGATCGAAGGATGCGACGCTAAAATACAACTCATGGCTACCCTGCTGCAAATCAATAAGAGAAAAGACTGCCAAAGCAAACCAGCCCAGAAAAACCCAAAAGAAAATACGCCACGGCCCATCTTTCCGCATGGATGGCTTTTCGTAAATAAATAAGATCATAAAAATAACCGCGATCAAGGCAGTGGCAATCACTGCGGCAACCAGAGAAAATAAGCTACTCAAAAGATAATAAAAAATGGGACTAATCGCAATAGACAGTAAAAGAGAAATAGCAAACCGCGCAGGTAAAAGGCGCTTCCGAAACTCGAAGAGATTGAATATCCAACCGAAAACATATCCGGGAAAAACGATCACAAGCGGAAAAAAGCAAAAAGCCAGAGTTATACCGAGAATATCTTGAAGAGTGAACATTGGAAGCATATTTTTTTCGTGGCAGTTAATTTATGGCTCAAAAGGTAAAACGGCATACTCTCCGCAAGCAAAAAGGACGTAGTGGGTATTTTCATAAATTGGAGAACGCTGTACTTTAAGTGATGGAATATTATTCCAAAATGGGTCGGTATCTTCAACAATCAATATATCAATTGAATATTTTCGGCAAGCCTCGTCTGTAAATTGCCAGTCATTAATGTTCTCGTTCATGAATATTACCCCAACATCCTCCGCTAATTTAGTGAAAACATCCGCAGGAACGCCATACGCTGTGCGGTCTGAAATTACCATTTGATGTGTACCATACAAGCCGCTTGGGCGGTCTGTATACATTAATGAATTGTTTTGCGTGATGACATCAGCAGGAATATTATCGCGCAGGTAATCATATGCGAGGCGAGCGGAATAATATTTCCGAGTCACATCCGGGCCTGTCATTATCGGCCATGCGATTCTCAACAAAACAGCATCCATAAGCGATGTCAAAATTCCAATTGAAAGAAATGCCAACAATAAATTTCTATTCTTTTTTACTTCGCCCGTTATTGATGAAACAGGTTTTGATGTAAACACAAAATTTTCCAATACATCCACGCCCCAGATCAGGAGTATGAATTGACCTGGCAGCCAGGCGCGCCAGCCAAGGTCGTTGCTTGTGATAAGAGTTGAACGCAGGCACGATCCAATTAAGAGCGCAGCACTCAAGAGAATAATTTCAGCGCTATAAAAAGGGTTACTCTGGAAGTTTTGTTTGTCTTTTATTTTGAACCAATACAAGCCTGTCATGAAAAAAAAGCCGAGCTCAAAAATATAGTTGATCGGCAAGACCAATAACATAATCAGGGAACGTGCAATCGGTATCCATTCTTTTACAAAAGATTCCAACTGCAAAAATGTGCGTATTTCAAAAACAATCGGGAACTGCCCCGCCCCGCCAGATCCGGAAGCCTGGAGCAATCCTATTAAGAAAGGGTTGGCAAGCAATATCGCCAATATCCCGCAAAAAATCATTGGCAGAATCAAACTGCGGTCTTGCTTTTGAAAAAATAATGCGATAAGCCAGATACCCCAGAACACAACAAACACAAGCGTGACATAAATTGAAAGCCCCAACGCAGACGCGAATCCCAAACCTGCAATAGCGAGAGTTATAAATTGTTTTGAGGCTGGCTTTCCGCGTGCAAATTGAGCAAGCATCATCGCGATCAATCCAGCAATCAATGCGGCGACATGATGCGGCACCCATAAAGCAGATGCAATCCAGGATGGGATCCATGTATTCCAAACATCAATCGAGCCAACAATTTGTCCAGTCCTTGCCATGAGCAGGATGATGGGAAGGATGTCCAGGCCACTGACGGATAATAAGCCGATCCCGATTCGAGCGGACCTCCAGCCTGTTCTGCCATTATTTGCATTTCTCTGGCGAAGATAAAGAGCAATGACCGCCATCAGTCCCAACCCAGCCCAAGCGGAACTTGCGTTTAGTGCAGCACGCGCATCTACATATTTGCCGCCCATTGCATCGATCATACTGCCAAGGATATACCAGAAATAGTACAAGAAGGTAAGTTGAACCGAATGTCCCGGATAATAGCTGGGGTTGATCGGCGGGATGCCTGTGCGAGTCATCGCCTCAATGATGGAGACGCGCGTCGTTTGATCGAATGAAGTTACGCTTAAAAATAATTTATCGCCCCATTGAATATTTATCAACGACAAAATAGCAAAAGCTGTCCAGCCTACGCCAATCCAAAATAAAACTTTGGATTGTTTTTTTGCTTCTGCTGTAAAAACAGGTTTGTTTTTTAGAATAATTCCCACGAACGCGGCTGCAAACCCTATCAGGGTGAGAAGAGAAAATTTAAACGAGAGCAGGCTTGAGGTCAGATAGAGAACGATGGGGCTGACAGCGAAAGACAAGGCGAGGCCAATCCCAAGTCGCACAATGAACTGGCGGATTCTAAAGTCAAATAAATCCAAACTCCAGCCGACAACATATCCGGGAATAACAATAACCAAAGGGAAAAGGCAAAAGGCGAGAGTTGCCCCGAAGATGTCCTGGAGAGTAAAGTTCATGTTTGAGATTTTTTATTGAATTGCCACAAACTCAACATTCCCCAAAAACCAACGATGAGATAGCCGAGTATCTGACTGGTGAGAATATATGCGAGTGCATCTGCTTTTGAAATCCCGAAGGGCGCAAGTGTGGTGACCGCCACAAATTGATAAACGCCCACATACCCCGGCGTAGACGGTATCGCGCTGGAAAGTCCCAGCGCGGCGAGAAGAACAAAAGCTTGTTGAAGCAGAAGTGGTATTTTTAGAATATAAGCCAGCAGCACAGTGCCCACTGCGTCCATCAGCCAGATCAGGCCGGTAAGCCCGGTAAATTGGAGAATGCGTTTGAAGCTATGTAATGACTTTAATCCATTGAGAAATTGTTGAATAAAGTGTTCCAGTTTAATTTTATGTGTTTCACCTAGTATAGGAAAAGCCAAGATTAAACGGCCGATCAGTTTTTCAAAATGCGGGGCCACAAAAATAGTAATCAAGCCAATCAATCCCAAAATAGAAACGCCTCTTAATGCATTTTGAAAAACAGGCGAGACAACTCCAGTGGATGAAAGCGCAAATGAGCCGAGTACGATCAATGCGATTAAATCCATTAAGCGCTCGACCAGCCCAACGGCCAACGCGTAGGATGCTCCAATATTATTTTTCCGCGCAAGGTATGCGGCGCGGACAAGTTCACCTGCGCGCGCTGGAAGGATGCTATTTCCCAGATAGCCCGCCATATTTGCCCAGAAAACATTTGGCAGGGGCAGATTCTTTTCGTTGGTCAATAAAACACGCAACCGCAAAGCACGAATTAAAAAACTGAGACTGCTCCACAACAGCACAACTGGTAAAAAGGCGTATTGAGCATTTTTGAGCGTGTCAAAAAATATCTGCCAGTCGAGGTTACGAAGAGCAAGGAAAAGAAAGACCGCAGCCAGGATGACGGAAATTAGGATCATCCAACGACTAAAACGTGTCGAGGATTTTCCGTCCTGCGTTTCTAAAAGAGAGGAAAACAAACCTGTTGGTTTCAAAAGTTGATCCGCTCTTTTTCAATTACAAGAGGCCTATGCATGACCTGGGTGTAGATAGCTCCAATGTATTCGCCAACAATCCCAAGGAAAAGCAACTGGATCGAACCAAGAAAGAACAAGCCAATCACTACAGGGGCAAGGCCAAGTGAGAAGTTTTGCCAATCAATCAGCTTATAAATCAGATAAATCAGCCCGACCAGGAAACTGATGACCGCCGAAAGAAAACCAAACATGGTGGCAACGCGAAGCGGAACTTTAGTAAATCCGGTTAAACCAAGCATGGCTATATCATAGAGTGTATAAAAATTATTTTTAGTAATCCCGTTTTTACGGCGAGGCTGGCTAAACTCAACTTGAGCACGTTCATATCCTAGATCTGCAATAAGGCCTCTAAAATAAGGATATGGGTCATCAAGATTACGCAAAGCGTTAACAACTTCCCGATCATATATTCCAAAGCCGGTAAAATTTTCGACAAGTGGAACATCTGAAAGTTTTCTGACAATTTTATAATAAATCGTGCGCAAGAAATAATAAAACCGGTTTTCCTCGCTGCGCGTCTTAACCCCGATAACAATTTTATAACCAGCCTCCCATTTTTGAATGAATTCCGGGATGCGTTCCGGGGGATCCTGCAAGTCAGCCGCCATGCAAACCACTGCAGCTCCGCTAGTCTGAAATAATGCATGGTATGGGGAACGGATTTGACCAAAGTTTCGAGTATTGACAATAACTTTTATTCGTTTATCAGTTGCCGATATAGCCCGAAGCACTTCCACAGTACTGTCTGTGGAAGCATTATCAATCAATATATGTTCATAATCATAATTAAGATTATCCATCACTTTTGCAATACGATCATGTAACTCTTGAACATTCCCTTCCTCATTATAGCAAGGAGAAATTATGCTTATTAGTTTCATACCAACCAATCCTTTTAGCCAATCCTGTTTATATTCTATATAGCTTTATTATCTCATTATCTATATTAAGCTCTGCGCGAATCTGACTTTCAATTTCCTCCTGATATACGCGCGACGAGAGCAAAATTGGAGCGGATAGTTTTTTGAGATCCTGTGGGGAAATAATTGTTACTGCATTCAATTTTTTGCCCTGATATCTTGGGTTCGAGTCGACAAAAGCAAGGATATTTGCATCACCTAACCGGCTGGAGGCCAGCAATCTTAATGTATGCGCACCGGTCCCCCAAACGATAATTGGACTGCCTGTGTCAACAACTTTATTAATGCTCCGTTGAATATGCTGGTCTGCCTCAACAGATTGATCAATATATTTCTTCAAGCTGAATTCAGTCTGGTTATTATAGGAAAACGAGACAGGAGGGAGGGTTTCGCTTTTAACAAAAACACCGTGTATAACAGGAGTTGTAGTTCGGTAATTAGACTCAATCACCGCCCTTTGAATTGACAACTTTTCAAATCCATTTACCTTAAGTAAGTTCTCTAGAGAGTCAGGGCTAAAGAAATTGATATGTTCCACGCTAAACTCTTGAAACGGCGCATCTTCACCTTCCATATAACGGGATGCATCTGGAACAGTGATAAAAATGGAGCCGTCATCAGACAATACCAATTTCAGTTTCTGTAGGGCGGAAGAAAGCTCTTGAACATGCTCCAGCACACCGGCCATAATCAAAAAATCAACCTTTTGATTATTCAGAGGCAGGTCAGATAGTGTATTTGCTGTAACCCGGACACCGTAATGTTCAGCGGCAATTTCCGCGCTAAGAGGAGATGGGTCTATCCCTGAAACATTTTCATATCCATTTTTTTTGAGCAACGCCAACAACTGGCCATTCGCACATCCGATTTCAAAAATTCTCGTTTGTGTCGAAATTAAAAATCCCAGTATTACATCTGCCATTACCTGGAAGCGGGCCTGATCATATGTAGAATCCTGCCCCTCGCGCCCAGCCTTCTCGTATTTTGACATTTCCCGATAATATGCATCAAAAATTTTTTGGTCAGGAATATTGTCTGCGAAACAAAAACCACACTGATCACAAACAACGACGTCATAACCTGATAAAAGGCTGCTATTATCAGACAATCTGGAAAAACTCTGGCGGAATAGCAGTCTGCTGTTGGCACTATTACATACAGCACAGAGACGTTTTGGATATTGATCATGAGAAATAATTTCTGCCATAGCTTACTGCCTAGTTTTCAATCGGCTTACGGGAATTGCATAACAAACCAGATCCCAAACTTCAAGCAGATGCGGTCTCAGAAAAAACCGGTATTCATCCGAGTATGAATGTATTAGCGCCGGTATTTTCCATACATGATCCTGGCGATGGTAAGAACATATTGCTAAAACAGGGAGGTTTTTCTTAATGATATTTTTCGCCCCTATCAGGGCGTCCAACTCGGAACCCTCAATATCCATTTTTATATATGTTGGCTTCGTTTCTCCAAAAATCTCATCCAAGGTTACACAATCTACTTCAAAATCACCAGAACCAACTGCTGAAGCCTCTGTCCCTGAAGCCTCAAAACGAACCTTCAACTTCTCGGCGCCAACCGCAAATGGGTACACACTTATTCTTTCCTTAACATCTTGCGGCAATTCGGAGACATACTTTTCCAACTGCTTAAAATTAGCCGGGTCTGGTTCGAAAGCTATAACCCTCCCGGAATATGCCACTTGTGTGCTAAAAAGGTTTCTCACTGTATCACCATCATATGCGCCGCAATCCACAAACAACTCGTCAGGCAAAATATCTACGAGATCATCTGGAAAATATATCTCATGTGACACAGGGGCAGACAGAGCATCAAAATCCATAAGCATCCGCCATTTTAATTGTGCAAGGTATTCTTGCCGCGATGCATCATCTTCCCATAGCGACAATACCTTTTGCGCATCTCCAGCCTGCTCGAATACCTTATGAGGCATGTCAAAGGCATAGTGCGGGAGAAAAATATCGCTATATTTCCAATACAAATAACCAAATGGGACAATTTTGGTGCAACCCAATTTTTCCAACTGCTGGTATCGTTCAGCCATAGTGTCTACAGCTTCACCCTTCCAGACCGTAATCACAAAGACTGAGTCTTGGCCAAATTTATTGGCCGCATGCTCCAATGACATTACTTGCACGCCATTAATATCCTTTTCCCACAAAGCCGGGTTGTTATCGGCAAAGGCCAGGGGCTCTATGCCCATACTACGCAAACCAGCCAATGTTTTTTTGCCCAAACCACCTGCTCCAAAGAGTACCAGCGATTTTTCAAAAGGAGCGGCCAGCGTATCAAAAGCAGATTGTTCCCGTTGATAAACAGAAGTAATGGGTTCACTAAAAAGTAATTTGAGTTCTTCTTTTTCTGAAATTTTACTCATTATGTTTTTCCTTTGATTTTAAAATACTGTGTTCTTAATTTATTACCCTGCGAACATTGTCTTCTCCACAATTCCGCAAATTACATGCCAAACAAATTCATGGCATTCCTGTATTCGGGCTGTATCAGACGAAGGAATAATTAGACAGTAATTACAGCTTGTTCCCATTAATTTCTCTCCTTTTTCGCCTGTAAAACCTATTGTGATAACGCCGCGCGCCTTTGCCGCATCAAGCGCCTTTAAAACATTGGCAGATCCTCCGCTTGTACTTATGCCAACCAAGATATCTCCACTGTTAGCAAAAGCTTCCACCTGCCGCGAGAATATATTTTCGAAGGCAGAATCGTTGCCGATGCAAGTTAATATGGACGAATCAGTGGTGAGCGCAAGAGCCGGCAAGGGTCCTCGATCGAAGCGGAAACGATTAATGAATTCAGCGGCTACATGTTGAGCATCCGCTGCGCTGCCGCCATTGCCACAGAGCATTATTTTGTTTCCCCTTTGAAAACATTCAACCATACACACAGCCAAGTCATTAATTAACTGCGCAGACTGCTGAACTGTTTGCTCCAGTATTAATCTATGTGAGTTTAATTCAGCCTCAATAATTCCTGTCATTGTTCCGACCTCTTTTCTAATAATGTGTGATACGCAAACGAATATTTACAATCCTGTTTACCAGGAACTTCTGCCGCCATCTACAACCAGGTTTGTGCCCGTCATATATGACGACGCATCCGAACATAAATAAATAATGGCAGCCTGATATTCATCGATATTTGCCATACGCCCCAGGGGAATTAATTTACTAAGGCGCTGGACAAATTCTTCCGGCTGATTATTGTATACCCCGCCTGGAGATATGGCATTTACCCGCACGCCGTCATCAGCCCAATATGTTGCAAGATACCGTGTCAATCCAATCAGCCCAGTTTTCACGACAGAGTATGTAATGGGTTTTACAGGTTGCTGGTCATCCGGCAGCCCCGATTGACGATATAAACGTTGGTCCGGTGCGATAAGTGCAAGGTCAGAAGCAACATTAACAATCACACCATGCCTACGACGAGCCATTTCACTCCCGATTATCTGACTGCAAAGAAAGGCTCCAGTTAACCCCACAGCCAAGTCGGTTTCCCACTGTTTCAAAGGGAAAAACTCGAGACGAGAAAACTCAATATCCGACTGTTTTTCCATTTTGGGATTATTGGCCGCATTATTTACAAGAATATCCACCCTGCCGAACCTGTTTAATACAGTCTTCAACAACTCTCTGACACTCTCTGGCTGGGTAATATCAACCTGGATGGCACAAGCCAACTCACCAAATCGTTCTTTCCACTCAACACTTTCAGGGTCTATATTACTCAACCGAATATCAGCCAGCACAGGGATTCCCCCCGCACTGGCAATAGCTTCTGAATGTTGCAGTCCCAACAAGCCAGTGCCGCCCGTAATAATTGCAACGCGACCGGACAAATCGAAAAAATCTTTTTTTATCTTTTTCATATTATTTACTTTGACAAATCCACTACTTTGTGAGTCCGCAGTGACTCTTTCGCCGCAAATGCAATTCGCAAACTTTGCGCCGCTTCGCGTACTGTTACCAGGGGGCCTAGGTCGCCTTGCAGGTATTCAAAAAAATATTTCAACTCGCTTACAAAGAGTTGATTACGATCAAATCCTGCATATGAATTGGATTCAGCAAGGCTGCCCGATGCATCAAACACTTTCAAAGTTAATTCCCTGAGATCAATAATTATTTTTCCGGCATCTCCAACAATTTCACAAACACGTTTGGGAGGGCGCTGAACATAATCCAAATGCACACTGACCGGGACGGGGCGCTGGTCAACGACACATTCCATTAAGATATCTGCTGTATCTTCCACGTCAATATCCAGGCTGCTTAAGTGTCCACCCATTGAGAACACTTGCACAGGCAAGCCAAAAAGCCAGTAGATATAATCTAGTTCATGAATTTGAGTCAAAATAACACCACCCCCCAATTCTTTCTTTGACGCGTACAGTTGGCGATAATCCTCATAGGCATGCCAGCCCGGCATGTATTCACCAACTTCCACACGCACCGCAATAATCCTGCCAACACCCTGCTCCTGCATAAGTAAGCGCAGCCGGAGAAGACAGGGATGAAAACGCATTTGATATCCAACCACTGCTTTAACATTGTTGGTTTCAATGACATTAATCAATTCCTCAACTTTTTCCAAATTATGAGAAAGCGGTTTTTCGATAAATAAATTACAACCAGCTTGGGCGGCCTTCAAGGCGATCGGAATGTGCAAGCTGCTGGGATTACAAACAAAAACTATATCTGGCTTCTCGTCAAGAGCTCGATCGATGCTGTCATACGCTTTGATAGCGTATTTTTCCTCCAAATTACTTCCCTGTTCCACACTTAATTGGTCAGTCAGAACCGGAGAACTATTTCGATAACGATAGGCAATAATCTCAACATCGGAGCCCTTCAATAAACGCAAATTACGAACATGACGCTGTCCAATCCCTCCCAAACCTACCATGAGAATTTTCATGTCAGTTCCTCTTTAGTGTTAAATATATTTCATGACAAACTGACGATTTAGGCCTGCCCAGACAACCTCATCCCCAACTTTTCCCCGTGCAACCTGAAGGATAATATCACCCTGATAATTTACGGCATCAAGACAATCTGCAAGTGCGTGAAAATCTGCGTTGCCAGTTCCTAAAGATACAGTGCTGCCGCCCAACATACGGTCCTTGATATGGATACTCCCTATCCGGGAACCGTATGCCGCAAATTCTTCACGAGGAAGATAACCAAGAGAGGAGCTGTTGCCAGAATCATAGTTGACTTTAAGCATGGGATCAGGAATTGTGGAAAGAAGCTCTGCAAAACGAGCAGGTGTTAAAGATGTCTCAAGATGAATTTCAACGCCTGTCTTTTCTGCGGTCTGCAAAGCACGGTTTAAAGCTGCGGATACCATTTGCATTTCATTATCGGTATTAATCCGTGAGGCGTCGACAAAAGGAAGTACCAGCCTGTTGATGCCAACCTGCTCACAGCGATACAGCAGCCACTCGAGCAAAGAAAGCCGCTCATCCAATTCCGATTCAGTGATTCGTAACAGCGGCAGATCCATAAAAGTATCTGCACAAAGAGAAAGAATCTGAACCCCACTCGACTTTACAAGGGACTTCATTTGAGCCACACCAGCATCAGTGGCAATGGGATTTATATCCGCGCCATATTGATCATGGATCCATTCAATACAGTTAAGATTGGCTTTCATGGCGAGTGAAAATTCATCCTGCCAGCGGTCACGAGGAAAGCATTGAATGCGATCATCAGTGGGGGGAACGAGGCGTCCCTGCATTATTCCAATATTTCTCATTCTGTTACCTGATATATTAAATCGTATAGTTATTGCGATTCAGATTCGCTCAAAGTAGGAATGAGCATGTTTGAAAATAGTTCGTCACGTTCCAGAAATGGCCACAAATCTTCCAGTGGCCGAGATACCATTGAGCCGTCTGCGCGAACATGTGACGAAACACGCGGCCCAATAGGACGGTCTGGGTCTGTCATTATCTCGCAAATGACCGGGCCTGACATTTGCAATACTTCCCGAACAGTGTCACGCAGATCAGCGTGATTGGCGATACGCCTGGAATTAATACCATAAGCGGCCGCTATTTTGATTGTATCGGGCAAAGTCAAACCGCTGGATGGGTCGCAGCCCACCAAATGACCATTAAAGTGATTGCGCTGCGAAGAGCGGATTGAAGCATAGCCGCCATTATTCATCACAAAATACTTAATGGGGAGATTTAGGCGCACAACGGTCTCAAGCTCCTGTATGTTCATCTGAAAGCTGCCATCGCCTTCCACGGTAATCGTTCTTTTACGTCCACTTGCGAGGCACCCGCCAATACTGGCCGGGATGCCAAATCCCATTGCTCCCAACCCGCCCGTACTAAACAAACGCTGACCTTTTTTTACGCGCATAGCAAGCCAAAATATATCAATATCGGCGCCGGAACTTCCCGGTATCAATAAGTCATCCATCTTTAATTCATCCGCTAAAACGGAGGTAAACACATAGCTATTTACAAAATTCTTCTGCTCCCAATACTCGGGGAGTACCACTGGATACTTTAACTTCCAAGTATTGCAACGCGTCAGCCATACTTCACGAGTATTGTTAGTCATTGAATCGCAATTATTTAATAGCTCCTGAACAAACAAGTTAGCATCGGAACAGACCGGCAGGTTTACATCCATTTTCAACTTGGCTATTTCACCAGCATCCACATCTACAATTATTTTTTTAGCTGCACGCGCAAATTTCGTTTGATCAAATCCAGTGACAGCAAAATCCAATCGTGCACCTATGGAAATTAACAGATCAGAATTTTGGACAATAAAATTTGCGCCTCGAGACGCAACAGTTCCCGGCTTGCCAAAAAATAATGGGGAATCATCTGAAACGAGGTCTATTCCCATCCATGTAGTTAATACTGGAATACCCATGCGATCTATTAATTCCGAAAGAATATCCTGCGCCCCTGCCAACCGAACACCGTTTCCAATTAATAAAACTGGGCGCTCTGCCTGATTCAACAACTTAATACATTCTTTTATTTGACCAAGCAATACTGGAGATGCTTTCGCTTTTTTTTCTTCTGGAATATAGGCGTCTAGTTCATTGACCTCTATGGATGCAGCTTGAACATCAAGAGGAATGTCAATCCACACCGGCCCTTTTCGTCCTGAGATAGCCAATGCAAAAGCTTTTTCCAGATGGTAGCGGATAGTTAGGGGATCGGTCACTGTCACTGCATACTTGGTAATGGACTTAACAATCAAGACAATATCCAACTCTTGAGGCCCTACTTGCCTAACGGGAAGATCACCTTTCATATCTGCACGTTTCACCTGCCCCGAAATAATTAAGCAGGGTGTAGATTCCAACCACGCACCAGCCACGCCTGTAATGGCGTTTGTTCCTCCGGGACCGGTTGTTACTAAAGCAACACCCAGGTTATTGGTGACCCGCGCATATGCTTCAGCAGCAATCGTGGCAGCTTGTTCATGCAAAGTGCACACATATTCAATACCCGGAGTTCGCCCCACTGAGTCATTTAAATGCATTGCACCTCCTCCGGTCAACATAAAGACATGTTTAACACCTTTTTCGGCAATAAACTGGAACACATAATCTGATAGTTTCACTTTCACCATACCCTTCTCATTGTTACGATTTACTTCCAACCGTGTCGACACGGCGCAATTTTTTCATAATAGGCGTTTCACGTTCCCCAATGCGTTTAATACCATCCCCCATTGCCGATTCAATTAAACGTATATCACGAACCAAGCGGGAAATCCCATTTGGCTCTAAAGAAGCAGCCTGATCAGATCCCCACATGGAACGATCCAGTGTGATATGACGCTCCATCATACAAGCACCGAGGGCGACAGCCGCGCTTGAAGTTGGAAGCCCTGTCTCATGTCCAGAGTATCCTATGGGTATCCCATAACGTTGCTTCATTGTTAAAATAACCTTCAAATTCAACTCATCATAATTAGCAGGGTATGTACTGCATGTATGTAAAAGAATTAAATTTTCCCTGCCTAATAATTCCACTGCATGATCCACCTGCTCCAATGTGCTCATACCCGTTGAAAGGATAATCAAGCGATCTTTTGAGCGAATATATTGAAGCAAACTGTCATCTGTTAAAGATGCAGATGCAATTTTATGACAGGGTGGGTTATATTGTTCAGCAAAGTCTACAGATTTTTCGTCCCAAGGTGAGACAAACCAAGTAATATCTTTTTCTCTACAATAGTCATCAATTTGATCATATTGTTCTTTCTCGAATTCCAGCCCATATTTCAAGTCACCATTTGTCTCACCAAATGGGTTTTCGCGCGGCTTACTCAATTCTTCCTTCGTATAAACCACATCAATGGTGCGTTTCTGGAATTTAACCGCATTACATTCAGCTTCTATAGCAACATCAATTAGCTTTTTGGCTATTTCAATGTCACCATTATGGTTAATGCCTATCTCCGCGACAATATAGCAAGGATAGTTGTCACCTACTAAGGTATTTCCAATCTTTATTTCTTTCATGTTAGTGCCTCCTAATTATTTGAATTCAAAAATTGAACTGTACGCTTAATGGCCTCATCAAGATAAATTATTTGTTGTAATTTTAGTTCAGTTGTTGCTCTTTGTCCATTTGGAACATATCTTTCCACTGGTTGATTTACTTTTTTCGTGCCATGAATCTCAATTTTTATGTTAGTCGAAACACTTAACGCTACTGTTTTAGCCACTTGTGCAATTGATACACTTTCCTCGCTCCCGACATTATATGCGCGCCCTGACTCACCATGCAAAAGAATTGTCCACAGCCAAATGGCCAGATCGGCAGTATACAAATATGAACGCTGGGGTGTTCCATCGCCTTTGATAATGATCGGCCCGCCATTCAATGCATCACGGATGAAATTGCCGATGGCGAAGTGAATGTTAAGCGGAAGATGCGGACCGACAAATGCAAAACAGCGGGCAATGGTCGATGAAACTCCGTATTGTTTGGCATATAACGCGCATAATTGTTCGGCAGTCCTTTTGCCAATTCCATACGCAGAACGCGGGTCAAGCGGATCAGGTGCGCCCATATAATCTTCGGGGATGTGTGACATGCCAGCGGGTTGCTTCCCATAGACAGCGCCGGAACTGGTTAATAGAAACTTCTCCGCTTTGCATTGAACTGCAAAATCAAGCGTATGGCGTGTTCCCTCGATAATAGTATCCAGCATCAAAAGAGGGTTTTCATTATTTAGTTTTGCGCTTGCATCTGTTGCGGCGTGAATGATATGCGAATACCCACCTTTTGGGAATTCAAAGTTTCGCACATCGCCTTGATGGAGGGCAATGGCAGAGTCAAGCCCGAGGTGAGGAAATGCCTGTTGAAATAAATCAGGTTTGCGGCTTAAAACAGATGCGTGTGCTTTTAAATCCAATTGTTGATTGGCGAAGAGGAAGCTTTCGAGAAGCCACGTTCCAAAAAATCCTGTTCCGCCCGTGATGAAGATACGCGCGCCGCGCAGATCATTCCATAGGTCGCGGGTATGGTCGAGGATGTGATGCAGATCAGCGGAGGGCAGATTTTGCGGCATGAAGAATCTCAATCATATAATCAAGTATGGGGCGTGTGAGTCCGGGATAAACGCCAAGCCAGAAAACTTGATTCATAATGAAATCAGTATTATCGAGCGGGCTGGCAACACGGAATTGCACATTGCGATAAGCAGGCTGACGTACCAGGTTACCGCCAAAGAGCAAGCGAGTTGCGATCTTGCGGCTCTCAAGAAATTGAACAAGTTGATTGCGCGTGAAAGGCGCATCGGCACGGACAGCGACGGGAAAACCAAACCAGCTTGGTTCGCTGTTGGGGGTGGCTTCTGGAAGAATCAAAATCTCTTGCAGGTCTTGAAGGTTTTCGTGCAGATATGCAAAATTGGCGCGGCGTGTTTCAATAAAGCCATTCACTTTTTGCATTTGCGCGAGGCCTACGGCGGCCTGCATATCGGTTGCTTTTAAGTTGTAGCCAATATGTGAGTAGGTATATTTATGATCGTAGCCATAAGGCAGTTCACCGAGTTGATGCTCGAAGCGTTTGCCGCAGGTGTTGTCTTTGCCTGGCTCGCACCAACAATCACGCCCCCAATCGCGGAAGGATTCTGCAAGAGTTCTTAATTTGGGTTTATCGGTTAATACGGCGCCGCCCTCGCCCATGGTGATGTGATGCGCGGGATAAAAACTTGTGGTTGCCAGCGCTCCAAACGTGCCGACCTTGCGCCCGTTATAGGTTGCGCCGACTGCGTCACAGCAATCTTCAATTAACCAGAGATCGTGTTTACGGGCAAATTCAGTTACGGTTTCAAGATCAAATGGATTGCCCAACGTATGTGCGATCATAATAGCGCGCGTGCGCGGACTTAGCGCGGCTTCGAGATAATTCACATCCACGTTATAGGTTGGGATTTGAACATCAATAAAAACTGGAATTAAATTATTTTGAATGATCGGGTTGACAGTTGTTGGAAAACCCGCCGCAACGGTAATAACTTCATCGCCGGGCTTCAAGGCCTTGTCACCCAACTGCGGCGATGTGAGGCATGATAATGCCACAAGATTTGCAGAAGAACCAGAATTTACCAAAATAGTATGACGCACGCCCATAAACTTTGAAAATTCTTTTTGGAACTGGTCTGCGAATCGGCCTGTGGTCAACCAAAAATCAAGAGACGAATCGACAAGGTTTTGCATTTCGAATTCATCGAATACTTTTCCTGAAACGGGCACAAAAGATTCGCCCGCGATAAATTCGCGCTTCGGAAAAGCTTCTGTAAAATATTCAGCGGTAAGCGCGCGAATCTGCGCGCGCAGTTCTTCAGCTCTTGAGTTCATGGGCAAAAAAATTCTTGTACCAGTCAATGGTCATGGCTAGGCCTTGATCTAAATTAAAAAGCGGCTTCCAATTTAACATGCGTTGTGCTTTTTCGGCGCTAAGATATTGATGACGGATTTCGTTACTGGCCTCATTTAGGATTTCAGGCTTGAGATTCGATCCCATTAATTTGATGACACTCTCGACGATCTCTCGCACTGTCACTTGAATCTCATTCGAGAAGTTAAAAGCCTGCCCTTTGAGTTCTGGCCGCAGAGCGAGCTGCTCAGCTAACAGCATATAGGCCGCCGCGCCATCTTCCACATAAAAATAATCACGGATGTATTCGCCGTCTGAGCGGATAATTGGATTCTGTCCGCGCAAGATCGAGCGAATGGTGCCGGGGATAATGCGATTCCAGTTCAAGTCACCACCGCCGTAAAAGTTACCGCAACGGGTAATTGCAACAGGCAGATCATAACTTTTGGCATAGGTGGCCGCGATCAAATCTGCGGCGGATTTGCTGACATCATATGGATGCTGTCCCTGTAAGGGAGTCTCTTCGCTGTACGGCAAAATTTCCTGGTCGCCATACGCTTTATCAGATGAAGCCATCACGATCTGCTTCACTTTTGGGCTGCGGCGGCTGGCTTCGAGAAGATTCCATGTGCCAGCGATGTTCGTTTCAAATGTAGAAATAGGATTGCGATTTGCAATCGTAACAATTGTTTGCGCAGCGAGATGAATGACAGTGTCAATTTCAAACTCCCCCAACGCACGTTCGAGCATGTCGCGGTCACGAATATCGCCGCGCACGACTTTTACTTTTTCGATAAAACCCGAGCGCACGAATTCACTTTGCGGCACCCAATCGCGGACAAGACAAACCACGTCCGCGCCTGCTTCGACCAATCGTTGCATCAGCCACGAGCCGACCAATCCCGTTCCACCTGTGACAAAAGTTGGACGATCCTGCCAGAAGTTTTTATTTACCATATTTTCCATGGAGCCTTTTCTTCCTGCCATAATTTATTTAAGAGATGCACGTCACGCAATGTATCCATGGATTGCCAGAAATCTTCGTGTTGATAGGCAGACAATTGCCCATCTGCAGCGATATTTTCGAGTGATTCGAATTCCCATGCGGTTTGGTCGCCTTCAATATATTTTATGATCTCAGGCTGCAAGACAAAGAATCCGCCGTTGATCCAGCCTTCACCAATCTGGGGCTTCTCTTTGAATTGCACCACACGATGATCTTCGATCACCATTTGCCCAAAACGCGCAGGTGGGCGGACTGCTGTCATCGTTACAAGTTTATTTTGTTTTTTATGAAACCCGAGTAACCGGGAAATATTTACATTACTCACGCCATCGCCGTAAGTTAACATGAATTGTTCATTACCAATAAATTCGGCTATTCGTTTAACACGGCCGCCAGTATTCGTATCTGCGCCGGTATCAAGTAAATGAACAATCCAATCTTCGCCTTTATCATTGTGTATTTTCACATCGCCAGTTTTAAGCTGAACTGTCAAACTGCGCGAGTGATAATGATAGTTTAGAAAATAATCCTTAATAATCTCCCCTTTATATCCTAACGCGACAACAAATTCCTTATATCCAAAGGACGCATAGATATTCATGATATGCCACAGAATTGGTTTTCCGCCTACTTCAACCATTGGCTTTGGTTTGACTGTTGTTTCTTCGGAGAGGCGTGTCCCTAATCCGCCTGCAAGGATGGCAACTTTCATTAGAATGAATCCTTTCTGTAAAAGATAATACGATTATACATGGACTTGGTTCAATCATACTCTTACAGGATTGTTTGGGGTATCCAATTTCGAAAGCATAAGTTTCATGTCATTGCGAGCCGTGTTCTTGGTGCAAAGCAATCTCCAACTTTACAGGAGATTGCTTCGGGAAAATCACCCTCGCAAAGACATGTCTGTTTTGAGTATTTAGGCATTCCGGATTGTTAATAGAAAACCGACCCGCCATGTTCTGACGGGTCGGTTAGTCAACTAATCTTACTTCTTTTTACTCTTGCTCTTACTGGTACTCTTTTTTGCAGGTGCTTCTTCAATCGCAATGGCCATTGAAGGAGCGGGAGCTTTTGAACGAGTGACTGCCCAGGCAAGCAGACCGATCAAAGCAACGCCAACGGCCCATACGACCCATTGAGTTAATCCGGTCACGTGCTGGTATTGCACAACGATAGGGGCAATAATCACAGCCACAAGATTTACAACCTTTATCATTGGGTTAAGCGCAGGACCAGCAGTGTCTTTGAATGGATCGCCGACAGTGTCACCTACTACACCAGCTTTGTGACGCTCAGAGCCTTTACCCGTGTTATTCGCCAAATCTTTAGGCTCATCTTCAATAAGCTTTTTGGCATTATCCCATGCGCCACCAGAGTTATTCAAGAACACAGCCAACAACTGACCGGAAACAATGATGCCCGCAAGGAAACCGCCAAGTGCTTCTACGTGCAGGAAAATGCCTACAACGATTGGTGTCACAATGCCAAGCAAGGCAAGTGAAACCAATTCTTTTTGTGCAGCAGTTGTTGAAATTTCCACTGCCTGAGCATAGTCAGGCTTGACTTTGCCTTCAAGTACACCCAATTTAAACTGGCGGCGAACTTCCAGGACGATCAAGGAAGCTGCACGTGCAACAGCCTGAATAGCGAAGGAGGAGAACAACCAGGGCAACGCACCGCCGATCAACATTCCAACGAATACTTGTGGAATATCAACTCGAATACCGATTGCCTGAATCTGTTCAGCAAGAGGAGTACCCAGGCTAGCTTGTGCACGGGATACATCAACAAGGAATGAACCAAACAATGAAACAGCCGCAATTACTGCGGAACCAATGGCCACGCCTTTCGTAATTGCCTTGGTGGTATTACCTACTGCATCAAGGTCAGCCATAATTTGCTGGGCATCTTTGGTAGCCTTGTCTGTTTTGCCAGACCAGGCCATCTCGCCGATACCATTTGCGTTATCAGAAATCGGGCCAAAGGAATCCATAGCCACATTGTTACCGGTGAGGGTAAGCATGCCGATGCCGGTCATTGCAACACCGTATAAAATAAACGTCGAGTGCCCCACCGCATCCAATGCTGGGTTATTAATCGTACCAAAAATCGCAATGGACGCAATAATGGTCATTGCGATTACCAGTACAGACCAAACAGAAGATTCAAAGCCAAGAGAGATACCATTAAGAATGAGCGTTGCCGGGCCTGTATCAGCAGCTTTCTTCACATCGTTCACTGGCGCGGCATGCGTGCCAGTGAAGTATTCGGTCAGGCGGTCAATTACAATGGCAAGCAAAACACCTACACCCACAGCCATTGGCAAACGCCACCAACCGCCCCACTCACTCATTGCAGGGGTATTAAGGTAGAAGAAGCCAGCTACAAAGAATAAACCGGCAGATACTACAGCTGATGTGAGGAATCCACTAAAGATTGCCTTCATGGCATCTTCGCTCTTACCGGTATCGCCGGCTTTAACAAAGTACGTACCAATGATGGAGGAAAACACACCAATACCGCGCACGATTAATGGGAAGATGATCCACTCAAGGCGGCCAGTAATGTGCCAGAGGGCCAGACCAAGAATAAGTCCAGAAACGATCGTTACTTCGTAGGATTCGAAAATATCAGCGGCCATACCTGCACAGTCGCCGACGTTATCACCGACGAGGTCAGCAATCACAGCGGGATTTCTCGGATCATCCTCAGGGATGCCTGCTTCTACTTTACCGACCAGATCAGCGCCGACGTCAGCCGCCTTGGTGAAGATACCACCGCCCACGCGCATGAACAACGCAAGGAGGGTACCGCCGAAACCAAAGCCAAGCAAAGCATCGGGCGCAGCAATACCAAGTATCATGAAGATAATCGTTCCGCCGAGCAGACCGAGGCCGTCTGTGAGCATGCCGGTTACAGTGCCAGCACGATACGCAATCCGAAGCGCCTCACCAAATGAACGCTTGGAAGCGGAAGCCACACGCACGTTTGCTTCGACAGCCATACGCATGCCGATTCGGCCAACCGCCAGTGAGAAACCTGCTCCCATAACAAACGCAATCGCACGAGCGAACCCAATAATCAAGCGTACTTGATCTGGTGTAGAGTTCTTAAATCGCTCCA
This sequence comes from Anaerolineales bacterium, assembly GCA_043788255.1. Lineage (GTDB taxonomy): Bacteria > Chloroflexota > Anaerolineae > Anaerolineales > Villigracilaceae > Villigracilis. Next base: position 48,354 of record JAYVUA010000128.1, read on the forward strand.
AAGCTTCAGGAGATGGCGGGACGATATAGACCGAGAAGAAGAGCACAACAGTCAAAATGGCAATTAAAGGCAAAATGGAGCGTAACTGCTTTTGTAAATAAGCATTCGCTCCATCTTTAATCGCGTTCCAAACTTCCTGCATTTTTTCAGTGCCTTTGTCTTCCCGCATAATCTGGGAACGTAGAAACACTGCATACAACAAACCGACAATTGCGATTGCAAATACAGCCCAAATCGCAGTTGTCTCTAACGGAGTAAGTCCCATCTCAAACATGTAGATTATTCCTTCCGAAGATTAAGAATGTGCATAGGCTTTCGCCCATTAAGCAGAGAGATTTTACAGTTGCAAATAGAATGTGTCAAGAAATGCAGTAAGGTCATATGAAACATGCGCGTCATAAAAGTTGACATTGCACCCCAAATCTGATAACATTTGGCGAAATTAGGCGTATTCTTATACAGGAGAAAAAAACATGCTCCAGGAAATTGAAACTCAACTTTTTACATTAACTCCAGCAGCCAGTCAGGCTGTAAAAGACATCCTTGCTCAACGCAGCCTTGAAGGGTACGCATTGCGCGTGTATGTTGCCGGAGGTGGTTGTTGCGGCGTAAACTTTGGCATGGCCCTCGACAATAACTTTGGTGATGTCGACACGATTTTTGATGCCAATGGCGTTCAGGTTGTGGTTGATAACGTATCCGTTGACTATCTCCGTGATGCGACCGTGGACTTTGTCAACGATCCTCAGCATGGACAGGGATTTGCAGTTAGCAGTCCTAACGCTAAAAGCGGCCATTCTCACGGCGAAAGCGGATGCGCCTGCAGCAGTGGCAGTACTTCATCTTGTGCTTGCGGTGACGGTGGTGCCTGCGGCTGCAACAATTAATCTGATTTAAACGAAAAAAATGACCGAGAACTCTCGGTCATTTTTTATTTAATTTGTAAAACTGACTATCTAGCGGCCGCGTAGAAATGAAATAAAAGCACCCAAGGCACCTACAAACCCAAGACCAAAGATCAATAAACCCATGGGTATATTATTTCCCGCAGATTGGTCTGTTGTAAATTGCGCTAAAACCAAAGGCGCTGGCGGAGTAAAGGTTGGCAAGCGGGTGGAAACCACAGGGGTGCTGAAAGCCGCCTGTAGAGTCGGGTCAATATTACTAATTAGGGTTGAAATCAAGGTGGGAGTAGGGGGTGCGGCTAATTGAGGTAAAGGCCCAATTTTTACTATTTTGACATAGGGCGCATATATCCATGCAACAGAACCAGGAACCCCTGGGTAATAGATTTGTATCCAGTTCTTATCTTCAGAATATCCGTATGCTGGAACTTCCTGTCCTGCCAATAGGATACCAACCTCAGGGTAATCAAATGTACTCGGCCCGGAATACACATCTTCCTGTGGTCGGGTTTCATCAAGATATAAAGCTATAATCGCGCCTGATGGAGTACCTGTCACAGTGGAGATCGACCCGGTGGGCTGTTGAGCATACGCTGGGGATGAATCAGGTGTATATAGCGTAAGTGAAATTCCAGCAAACATCAGCATAAAAAAAAGAATTGCTTTTATTTTTTTGGTAAATTTCATATATTACCGTCGAGTCATCAAAGAGAGGGAAAACCCGAAGATGCCCAGTATTGCCAGAGCAATAATAATCGTGGCAACTGGTACTGAGTTCTCGCTGCTCGCCGTTGAAGATTGAGTATAAACCTGCGTAGTGAGGGAAGGAGGTGGTGTAAAAGTAGGTAGCCTTGTATTCGTAGGGATGATAATAAATTGTGCGGCAAGAGTCGGGTCAATTGTAGGCGTGGCGGGCGGTATAGGCGTTGGCGGAGGTTCTGCAATTCGTAATGTTCCTGGAGAAACCTTGACCAAAGGTGAGTAAACCCACCCAGCATTATTCGGTGCGCCTGGGAATTCAATTTGAACCCAATCGCCACCTTGGGATCTGCCTAATGCAGGTGCTGTTTCACCTCTAGCCAAAGTACCGACAATTGGGTATATGGAAGAGCTTGGTCCCATGCGCACGTTGATCTGTGGTTCCTCTGTAATTACTGTAATGAACATGCCGGTTGAGGATGCTCCAGCAAAAGGTGTGTCTGTCGGTTGCTGAGCCAGCACAACGGTCAAGGAAGATGCGGGAAACATCCAAAAACAGAGAATGGCAATTAAAATTATTAATAGAATCGGGGGAAACCAGTTTCGCTTCATTATCGTATATGCTCAAAGGAGAATCGCAAAGGCGATTATAATCTACTTCATGGAACGACGAATTTATCACGGAAAAATAAAACCTGTGGATATTGCCCAGGCATTACTTGGCGAATTCAATCAAGGCAATCTGCGGGCACAAACACTGGGTCAAAGTGAAAAAATGGTGGTTCAAGTCGGCTCGCGACCAGACGCTGCCTCCGGCGGACAAACTGCAATGACAATCACCGTTCAAAAAGTAGGGGATGGAATCATGGTCGAGCTGGGCCAACAAGCCTGGCTTGGTGTAGCGGCAAGTTTGGGAATGAGCGCACTGGCCGCCATACGTAATCCATTTAGTTTACTGGAGCGTCTGGATGATATTGCACAAGATATTGAAAATCTACAACTAACCGAACGAATCTGGCAGGTTATTGCTCAAACAGCACACGCTGCCGGGGCTTCAGCTGAACTTTCAGATAAACTAAGAAGTTTAACCTGTGAATATTGTAACGTAGCAAATCCAGTGGGAGAACCCTCCTGCCTTGCCTGTGGAGCACCGCTTGGCAACCTGCAACCTAAGACCTGTAAGAGCTGCGGATATGTTGTAGACACGGGTTATAAAGTATGTCCAAACTGCAAGCATGCATTGTGATAAAAAAATGAACTTAAAAGAATTAGAAGATCGTTTACAGTCGTTAATTGAAGTGGATTTATTAAAGGTATTACCCGGCAGAAAAGTAGAGGATGTTATTATTCAGAAACTGGCTGCTGCAATACAATTGAATACTATTTCCGCTGGGAGCAGCTCTTTAATTGCGCCGGATGTATTCACACTGTTAATTCACCCTAATACAGCAGCGCAATGGCAAGATCAGCAATTACTTACAGTCTTATTACATTCAATTACTACTGTGGCACATGAAGCGGGTTTTAGGTTTACAATATCACCTGCAATTACGGTTTCGACTGACGAAAAAATTCCCTTAAATGACGCCGATGTTGTGGCGTCTCATCGGATTGAATCTATGGCAGATACTAATGCAACCCCTCTTGATACTGGCAGACTTGATGATAGCAAGCTTCCTGAAAACGCTTTCTTGATCGTCGAAGGCGTAAAAGTTTTTCCTCTGATCTTGCCGGTAGTTAATATTGGCCGCAGACTGGATAATCAATTAATTATTGACGACCCGCGTGTTTCTAGAAACCACGCGCAACTACGTGCTATTAAAGGACGGTATGTGGTATTCGATCTAAATTCAACGGGGGGTACTTTTGTTAATGGACAACGTACCAGCCAAAGCGTACTTTATCCTGGGGATGTAATTTCTCTTGCGGGTGTAGCTTTAATATTTGGACAGGATAACCCGCCTCCTCGACCCGATTTAAAAGAAACTGCCCCATTCCAAAGAACTTCATCAGATCGACCAACAGCAACATTAAAAGAACATCCTACTGCAAAGTTCAATAAAAAATAAATGAGCGGCTCAATCGTTTTGGCTTTACGACTAATTACGGCCATTGCCTTATATGGCTTTCTAGGATGGGCTTTGGTTTTTTTATGGCGGGATGTTCGCAACCAAGGCACATCGCTTGCAAATCGCCGCGTTCCTGGAATCAGTCTAACGGTCCGAAATGGAAGCGTATCACCGATCATGAAGCATTTTGCTCAGCCTGAGATCATATTGGGAAGAGATCCTGGCTGCGATATTCCAATTATGGATGATACGGTTTCAACCCGCCACGCGCAGCTCAATTATCATCATGGTCAATGGTGGCTGGAAGATCTCGCTTCTATGAATGGAACAACCTTAAATGAGATCGTTCTAAGTATGCCAACGGTAATCACATCTGGTGATGAATTTACATGCGGCGCGACAAGAATAACCGTAGCCCTATCAGCAAATATAATGATAGAACCTACTGTCAGATTGGATAAAAAAGAATGACAGAAAAAGCATCCATTGCAATTATTGGCGGATCTGGCCTATATCATATGACTGGCCTTGAGGATACGCAAGAATACAATATTGACACTCCATTCGGGAAGCCAAGCGCGCCAATTATTATTGGGACTTTGGGCGGCGTTCACGTGGCTTTTCTGGCCCGCCATGGAGTTGGACACCATATTACACCTACAGAAGTTCCATACCGCGCAAATATTTACGCCTTGAAATCAATTGGTGTGGAGCGTGTTGTCAGTATTAGCGCCTGCGGATCACTTCGCGAAGACTACGCCCCAGGTGACATTGTGATTCCTGACAATATCTTTGATAACACCAAAGATCGCATACGTACATTTTTTGGTGATGGTCTGGTAGCGCATGTTGGAGTGGCAGATCCATTCTGTAGTGATCTATCAGACCAGGTTGAAAAGGCAGTCCGCTCCACTGGGGCAGTCATTCACCGCGGCGGTTCATTTATTACCATTGAAGGACCACGATTCTCCACAAAAGCCGAGTCGCATGCGTTTCGCGCCTGGGGTATGTCAATTATAGGTATGACCGCCTCACCAGAAGCATTTCTCGCACGAGAAGCTGAATTATGCTACTCAACCATGGCGCATGTTACCGATTATGATGTATGGCATGAAAGCGAATCTCCTGTCACGGTTCAAATGGTTATACAAACACTAAACAAGAACACACAAATTGCACAGGATGCCGTTGTAAATTTAGTTCGTAGTATGAAAACCGAACGCACCTGTCAATGCGGAAGCGCACTTTCGACTGCCTTGATTACAAACCCTAATGCGGTGCCAGCTGAAACACGCAAGAAGCTCGACCTACTTGTAGGAAAATATCTCAAGTAAGAGAAAATATCTGTTCTCTCAATCACCCACAATTCAAAAATGATGTAACATTGAGGCATGCATGACATGACCCAAAGCCGCCTTTTACGCTGGGCGGCATTATTTCTCTTTATCCAATCAACGATCCTGACCATTTCTCCAGCAGTACGAGAACGTACTTGGGATGTAGATTATAGGTTTTCGCACTGGGTGGGATATTTTGTTTGGCTCAGTTTGATGGTTTTTACAAATTACACAACAGCAAAAAAGCTCCCTGAGCGAGATCCCTATCTTTTGCCAGCAGCAGCGTTATTGAGCGGGTGGGGTCTGCTCACCATCTGGCGTCTGGATGAAGCCTTCGGATTAAAACAGACAATCTGGTTTGCAATCAGCATTTTCGCTTTCACACTTGCGTTATACATTCCAAAAGACCTTTCCTTCCTTAGGCGTTACAAATATTTACTTTTATTCAGCGGCCTCCTCATCACGGCGCTAACTTTGCTCTTTGGAATAAACCCACTAGGGCTTGGCCCGCGATTATGGTTGGGCTGTTGTGGTGTATATTTCCAACCTTCCGAACCGCTAAAATTATTACTGGTGATTTACCTTTCCGCATATCTGGCTGACCGCGCCAGCATTCGCTTGTCGTCTATTTCACTCTTAATTCCAACGCTTGTTGTCACAGGCCTGGCTATCTTGCTTCTACTCGTTCAAAGAGACCTGGGCACTGCTTCAATTTTTATTTCCATTTTTACAATCATCCTATTTCTCGCAACAGGCAAACGACGCATTTTATTAGGTACAATCCTCTTTTTATCCTTTGCGCTCTTTACTGGATATTTTTTCATTGATGTAATTCAAGTCCGCGTAACTGGATGGATAAACCCATGGAGTGACCCGTCAGGAAAATCATATCAAATCGTACAGTCGCTTCTTGCCGTTGCAAATGGCGGCATATTGGGTAGAGGATTGGGAATTGGAAGCCCGCTGTTGGTTCCAGTAGCAATCTCGGATTTTATCTATGCAGCCATCGCTGAAGAAACGGGTCTCATCGGGACCATGGGCCTGCTTGCCCTAATTTGGCTTATCCTCGCTCGAGGCTTGATCGTCGCCCTGCGTGCCGCAGACAGATTCCGCCGCTATCTTGCAGCGGGCATCGTAACTTATATCGGCATTCAAAGCCTGCTCATCATTGGCGGAAATTTGCGCCTGCTGCCACTCACGGGCGTTACGTTACCGTTTGTATCCTATGGCGGATCATCTCTCCTGACCTCGTTTTTAGCATTATTCATTTTGCTGTCAATCAGCAATCTCGAAGACAGCGAACCAACTCCATTGCCAGACCCAAAGCCCTATTCGATATTGGCTGGAGTGATGGCTCTTGGCATCACCGCCTGCATAGCAGCAACCTCGTGGTGGGCAGTAGTTCGCGCTCCCGAGCTTCTTGACCGTACTGATAATCCTCGCCGCTCCATTGCAGATCGCTTTGTTCAACGAGGGAAAATTCTCGATATCAATAATCACCCAATAAACCTTACAGAAGGACAAAGCGGCACCTATCAACGAGTTTATCTTTATCCCAGCCTCGGACCCATAACTGGCTACACACATCCCGTATATGGTCAGGCTGGGTTGGAAGCAACACTTGACGATTATTTACGAGGCCTGCAAGGAAATCCTTCCAGTTTAATTTGGTGGGACCACATGCTTTATGGCACTCCCCCTCCTGGTTTGGATGTACGCCTGAGCATTGACCTTACCCTACAAGCCAAAGCAGATGAGCTGCTCGGAAATTCAACAGGCTCCATTATTTTGATGAATGCAGAAACAGGTGAAATACTTGCAATGGCGTCACATCCAACTTATGATCCAAATAAATTGGATGAAGAAGGCAAATCGCTCTCGCAAAACTTAGAAGCGCCGCTGGTAAATCGCGCAACACAAGGCCAGTATCCAATTGGAGATATCTTATCCCCGCTCATAAAAGCAGAGTATGGCGACACTAATCCCACTGATTCAGAATTAAGTATTTTTTACAAAAAACTCAAGCTCTTCAATGAACCAAATATTAACATGCCCGTCGCTTCAACAATTGAAACGAAGAATCCGAGTGATTTACAAATTAGCCCACTGCAATTGAGTCTTGCTGCCGCCGCATTAAGCCATGATGGGAAAATGCCGGTGCCAAGAATCGCAATTGCGGTCAATACACCTGAACAGGGATGGGTGGTGCTCTCAGCTGAGAACAAACCTGCTGAGGTGATCCAAATTGCAGCGGCGCATGAAGCGGCAACATCCTTTATTTTAGAAGGCAAGCCCTATTGGAGTCATTCCAGCAATACAAGTACAGAAAAAGCCACGATCACATGGCTCATTGCAGGCACTGTCCCTGATTGGAAAGGAACCCCCCTGGTGCTGGTAATTTCGTTGGAAGAAAACAATATCACTTTTATTGAAAATATTAGAAACAAAATATTCGACATTGCTTTGAATCAATAAATCAAAAAGGCCAGACGAATTTTCGTCTGGCCTTTTTGATTTATAAGTTAATTTATGAACCCTGATCGCTGTCTTTTGCGCCGTAACCAGGACCACCCTTGAAGAAATCATAATTGGGCTTGATATCAGCGGTTAGGTCAACTGTTTCGCCTGCAGCGAGCTGTTTCGTGTTCTCAAGGACGATTGGCTTGCCATGATGATTGGTGCCTTCAAAATGACCGGTCAGGCCAATTTTGCTGATATATTCTCCGCCTTTGGCGGTATAAGCAGCGGGAACCTCATCTTCAGGGAAAATAGCCGCAAACGGGCACTCTGGTACACAGGCGCCGCAGTCAATGCATGTATCGGGATCAATATAAATCCACGGCCACTCGGCAATAGGCTGACCGGGGATCATACATTCAACAGGGCATACTTCGATACAACCACGGTCACGAATACATAAGCTGGTAATAATATGGGTCATGGGAATTCACTCCTAGTGAGAATTTGAACGAATTGAATTTACTAATTATATCTTCGTTTATTCTTATGGCAAGGGGTGAATTTGTTTCGTGTACAATATCTAATATCCTTAAAAAATAATTCAGTCCGCAAGGTAGTCTTGCGGACTGATTATCATCTTAATTTTACAATCTATTTAGCTACATACTTTGAGGCAACAGCATCCCAATTGACCACATTCCACCATGCCGAAATATAATCCGGGCGGCGGTTTTGATAGTTCAAATAATAAGCATGTTCCCAAACATCAATTCCCATGATCGGAGTAAGCCCATCAGACAAAGGAGAATCCTGATTTGCACTGGATACAACCGCAAGACCAGTTCCCTTCTTTACAAGCCAGGCCCAACCAGAACCAAAACGGGTTGTAGCAGCCTTTTCAAATTCAGCTTTGAAAGCATCAAATGAAGTAAAGGAGGCATCAATGGCCTTGGCCAATTCGCCTTTCGGTGCGCCACCAGCGTTGGGACCCATCACTTCCCAAAACAAGTTGTGATTGTAAGTGCCGCCGCCATGGTTACGGACAACCATTCGTACACCTTCGGGAACAGCATTTAGATCACCAAGCATTGCTTCCAATGATTTTCCAGCCAGTTCGGGCGTCTTGTCAACTGCGCCGTTTAAGTTGGTTACATAAGTATTGTGATGTTTGGTGTGGTGAATTTCCATGGTGCGCGCATCAATGTGCGGCTCCAGAGCGTCATAAGCATAAGCAAGTTTGGGAAGTTCAAAAGCCATGAGGTTTCTCCTTAGAGTTGGTTGACAATATATCCGTGAAATAACAGATTATTAAGATGGATTGTAGCCCGATTGACATAGTGCGTCAAGAATTTGGATGATTTTTATATGAATATCTTATAAAAACCGACGTGAGCGAGAATCAAAGAATTAATCACTTGCGTACGCTCGGATTTAATTGTATGCTTGCTCAAAAACATCTTGAGGAAATATAATTGAGATTCTGCTCGGCGATTTCTCAAGCATTTATTTTACATTGAAGAGTGAAAAGGCATCAGGATGACATTAAATTTAACGACCATGGATCTGGAAATGCTGAACGGTACACACGGCCCTGCGACAAAGATGGCTATGTCCATTTTGATTCGCATGGCAGAAATATCGGGAGCTGCGGCGTTGCTCGATATCAGCGGCGCGCACATCGACAGCACAGTTTACATCGGAGACGCCGGGCTGGAGTTTGCAGAGCGACTTGCCAGTTTGGGAGCAAAAGTAGCTGTACCAACAACCCTTAACGTAAGCGGAGTGGATGAACATCATTGGAAAGAATGGTCGGTTCCGTCACTTTGGGCGAAACAGGCACATCGGCAAATGATTGCATACCAAAGCATGGGAACCATCCCAACCTGGACCTGTGCACCTTATCAAACTGAAATGAGACCCATTTTTGGTCAGCAAATTGCATGGGGAGAATCCAATGCAATTGTTTTTGCCAACTCAGTTATCGGGGCGCGCACAGAACGATATCCAGATATGTTTGATGTATGCTGCGCCATCACTGGCCGCGCGCCTGCAATTGGTTTACATTTGACAGAAAATCGTGCTGGGAAAATACTCCTAAAACTCAAGGATATCCCCGAAGAACTTCAAAGAGGCGATGATTTTTATCCGGTATTGGGCCATTATTTGGGGAAGATCTCACTCGAAAGAATTCCAGTCATCGAAGGAATGAAAGTGATACCCAATGATGATCAACTCAAAGCGCTTGGAGCTGCAGCCGCTTCTTCTGGAGCAGTGGCGCTCTTCCACGTGGTTGATGTGACCCCTGAAGCGCCAACGGTGGAAGCAGCTTTTCAAGGCAATCAACCCGAAGAAACATTGATTGTCACAATGGAGATTCTCCGCCAGGCACGTAAGGAATTAACACACGCAGACGATTCCAGATTGGACATGGTTGTACTCGGCAGTCCGCATTTTTCTTTGGCTGAATTCAAAACTCTTGCCGGCCTTGTCGCAAGAAAGAAAAAACATCCAGAGGTTAAATTCCTGGTCACATCCAGCAGAGCCATGACTCAACTTGCCCAGCATGCAGGGTATCTTGAATCGATTCAATCCTTCGGAGCACAATTTACAGTCGATACTTGCATCTTAACCACACCCATGCTTCCAAAAGAAATTCAATTCTTAATGACCAACTCAGCAAAGTTTGCCTATTATGCGCCAGGCCTACTTGACAAAAAAATTGCCTTTAGTAGTCTGTCAGATTGTGTAAACTCAGCCGTTAAAGGCGAAGTGATTCGGGATGAAACTTTATGGCAAAGTTAGAATTATTCGGGAAGCCTGTAATTTCAGGTAACGTAAATGGTATTGCCCTCGTAAGCAGTGAACCGCTCTCCTTTTGGGGCGGATACGATTGGAAGAGTGGAGAAATCACTGACCGCAGACATCCACTTTCAGGCGAAAATGCCAAAGGTAAAATATTGGTTGTTCCATTTACCCGCGGCTCATCTACAACAACAGCAGTCTTACTGGAAGCGATCCGCGAAGGGACTGCGCCCATTGCGATTATCACCACAGCAACAGACTTTTTCTTTGCACTGGCATCTGTGGTCGCAGGCGAACTTTATGAAAAGTCCTTTCCGTTGATCGCACTTTCTGAGAAAGATTTTGGTTTAATCCATACAGGAAATAAAATTGAAATCACAGAAAGTGGAAACTTGATCATCACTTAATCCAGTAGAATACCAAAACAACTATGGATATTATTCTTATGGGCGTTGCAGGTTCAGGAAAAACAACGATTGGCTCTCTCCTCGCCCGTGAACTTAACTGGGATTTTTATGATGCAGACGATTTTCATCCCCAATCAAATCGTGAGAAGATGTCTCAAGGTGTTCCCCTCACGGATGAAGATCGGGCAAACTGGCTTTTTGTATTACGAAACCTCCTCACCCAAAACGAGAAGACGGGCGAATCCACTATCCTAGCTTGCTCGGCATTAAAGGAATCATATCGGAGTATTTTACAAATAAATCAGCAAGTTCATTTTGTTTATCTTAAAGGGACCTACGAACAAATTGAGGAGCGGCTCAAGAATCGCTCTGGACATTTTATGTCAGCAAAAATGCTTTCCAGTCAATTCGAAATATTGGAAGAACCAACAAACACTCTGGTCGTTAATATCCAAAATTCTCCGGAAGAAATAGTTTCGCTCATTCGAAAAGGATTAAATCCATGAAACTTCAGTCTCACCTACATCTCGATCAATCAAACATCTCTTACGAAATGCTCAGCTTTTCCCCAGAAACAGAAAAAGGCGCCGCAAATGTAGCTCGTGTTTTGGGCTTCTCTGAAAAACAGGCTATAAAAACTTTAATTTTTCAGGTGGATACTGGCGAGCGAGTATTAGTGATGCTTGGGGGTGATCAAAATGCAATTTCAGGAAATTTGAAAAAAGCAATAGGCTCCCGCAATATTCAAATGGCTGCGCCTGAAGTAGTCAAAGAAACCACAGGATATATTATTGGATCGATCCCCGCCTTTGGGTGGCAGCCATCAAATTTCAGGTCCTTCCTTGAAGCGAGTCTACTCAAGGAGCCCATTTTAGGGACAGGAGCCGGCAAATGGGGTGAAGAGATTATGATCACGCCAGAAAATTTGATCAAAGCCAGTAATGCGATTGTCGTGAATTTAACCAACCACGATAAACCAGTACAAATATAAGATGGACAATTCAAAGTCAGAAAAACTTATTTACAGGAGTGCAAAAGTTCTACTTTTGCGTGTTCTGCTCTTGCGTTTCGGAAGTAGAACTTCCGAACTCTAGAAAATAGTTATAACTGTTTTTGCAGCCCCATTCTTGTTAGCCCTTATCGTTTATAAAGCCAATTGAGGTCACGCAGTCTGTTGGCTAGATCCTCGCGAAGGTCACTTTCTTGAATGCGCCACTCCCAATTGCCGCCGAGGCGGGAAGGGAAATTCATTCGTGCATCACCGCCACAATTTAGTACATCCTGCATGGGAGTGATCGCCAAGTCTGCAATCGAGGCCCAAACAGCACGGATTAAATCCCAGGCAAAATCGCTGCCATCCACTCGCAGGTAACGTTGAGCAAATTCGCGCTCGTGCTGTGCCGCAGATTCAAACCAGCCGCGTGCCGTATCGTTGTCGTGGGTGCCTGTGTAGGCAACACAGTTTGGAACATAATTATGTGGAAGGAAGGGATTGGAAGGATCCGAAAATCCAAATTGCAAAACTTTCATCCCAGGCAGGTCAAAAGCTTCAAGCAACTCGATCACATCAGGCGTTACCACTCCCAAATCCTCTGCAATGATGGGCAAGCCCTTATCCTGAGCTGCTAATCCATCACTTAGAAATTTAGCTACTGCGCGGAATAAGTCCGTGCCGGGGCCGGTTACCCAACGGCCATTTTCAGCAGTTTTGTGATCTGCGGGAATTTCATAATATCCGGCAAAGCCGCGAAAATGGTCAAAGCGTAAAATATCGAAAATTTGCAAAGAAACGCGAACGCGAGACAACCACCATGCATAATTATCTTTTTTATGAACTTCCCAGTTATATAGCGGATTGCCCCATAACTGTCCTGTTGTAGAAAAGGCGTCCGGCGGGACACCAGCAACAACAGTTGGATTCCCATCTTCATCTAAAAAGAACAGTTCGGGATGCGACCACACATCAGACGAATCGTAAGCAACGAAAATAGGAATATCGCCTATGATCTGAATACCGCGTTCGTTGGCATATGCATGCAATTTATTCCACTGCTGAAAGAAAATAAATTGATAGAATGCATAACGTAGGATGACTTCTGCTAATTCGTTCTGTGCTTTCTTTAAAGCAGTTTTTTTTCTCTTTCGCAGCGCCTCAGGCCAGCCATTCCACGCACCGCCGCCATTGGATTCTTTCAACGCCATGAAAAGAGTGTAGTCATCCAGCCAGGAAGTATTCTCCGCACGGAAATAATCAAAGCTTGCTCTGAGCAAAGTCAAAGAGTCGGGTGCGGATTGAAAGCGGGAAAATGCCTTTTGCAAAAGATCAAGTTTCCACGGGATGAGCAGGCCAAAGTCCACGAGAGATGCGGAGAAATCTGGTTTCGTGTTTAAGTCATCTTGAGTCAATAATCCATTGGCAAATAAATCGTCAGGACTAATTAAATATGGATTTCCCGCAAATGCAGAAAAACATTGATATGGTGAGTCGCCGTAACCGGTAGGTCCGAGTGGAAGCACCTGCCAAAGTTTTGAACCTGTTGAAGCAAGCCAATCAACAAAACGATAGGCTTGCGGACCGATATCGCCAATGCCGTACGGACCCGGCAGGCTTGAGGGGTGAAGGAGGATTCCAGAGGAGCGTTTAAAGGTCATGGTTTTAGAATGGATTGGTAGAGATCAAGATATTGTTTTGCGGAACTTTCCCAGGAGAAATCCTGCGCCATTCCCGAACGTTGAATGGAGAGCCATTTCTCGTGGTTTGTATAAGTTTTTATTGCATTCTTAATTGCCCCCGCCAAAGCCAAATGATGGATCTTCTCAAAGACAAAGCCTGTCACCCCATGACGAACGGTATCATTCAAACCGCCAGCAGCACGGACAACTGGCACACACCCATATCGCATTGCGATCATTTGAGAAAGGCCGCAGGGTTCATAACGAGACGGCATAAGAAGCATATCAGAGCCAGCATATATTTGCCGCGCCAAGTTTGCATCGTAACGTGTTTCAACCTTTATCTTATCAGGATAAAGAGCTTGCAAACTCATCGCGGCTTCTTCCAAATTTGGGTCGCCTGTTCCCAAAATAATCGTTTGGAAATTGGTCTTCTTCATACTTTTCAGAGCTGAGAAAGCAAGGTCAACCCCTTTTTGAACATCCATACGCGATACTACTGCAAGTAATGGAGTTTCACTTTCACGCGGCAAACCAAGTCGTTCCTGAAGTGCGCCTTTGTTGGCGAAACGTTTTTCAATGGTGTCAAAATCATAATTGACATGTAGTGCAGAATCATCAGCGGGATTGAAAGAGTCAACATCCAACCCGTTGACAATGCCATGCACAGTCTCATGACGAAATTGGAGGAACTCATTTAATCCGCAGCCATATTCAGGCGTAAGTATTTCTTTTCCATATGTGGGTGAGACAGCCACAATAGCATCTGATGCCCACAGCCCCAATGGTAAAGGCATAATACGTGCCCAATCCGGTAAATCTGTTTGTGCAAGTTTTATATCGTAATTTTCCAAAATGGCGCTTACATCTGGCCCCATAAACGGCAGGTTGTGCAAGGTGATCATTGATGCAATTTTACGGGCACCCTCTTCCCAACGTTTCGTCAGTGAAGCATACATACAAAGGGCTGTATGCCAGTCATTCCCGTGAATTACATCGGGCGCCCAATTGATAAGCTTTGGCAGCTCCAACGCGGCAAGTGAAAAGAATGCATATTTTTCAGCATCAAGCTTGGCGTCCAATGAATAAACCGATCCATTTGCACGAATCGGCTCGCCATTAATAAGATAAACTGGCATGCCGTTCAACAAGGCTTCAAATACTTCCACCTGGATTTCTGCCCCGCTGCGTTTCAAGTTAAACATTCCCAACGGCTTTAATCCATCTGCTTTTACTGCCGGGTGATAAGGCAGCACAAGTCTTACATCAAGGGTCAAATCTTCGTTTGAAAGGGCGCGTAATGCTCGCGGCAGGGAACCAGCAACATCGCCCAGCCCACCCACTTTTATAAAAGGTTCAGCTTCGGCAGCGAGGAAAAGTACATTGATCGTTTTAGGCATGAGGATATTTTACTCTAGAAGATTTATGAAAACCTCCGAGTTCTTGAGAACTCGGAGGTTTGAAAGTTGGGGAGCCTGAAGGGTTTCGAACCCTCAACATCCGCCTCCACAGGGCGGCGCTCTGCCGTTGAGCTACAGGCTCCATATTTGGAGCGAGCGACATTATAACATTAGGCTTTAACACTCGCAAGTATTTTACGGATGACTTCAACCACCGCATCACGCTTAACTGTGACCTGCTCGCCATTAAGCAGGTTTTTTACTGCCACCTGACCATTTGCCGCCTCATCGGGACCAATTGTGACAACGATGCGGGCCTTCATTTTATCTGCAAATTTGAACTGTTTTTGCAGCTTGGCAGGTTCAGGGTAACACAACACATCCAAACCAGCTTTACGCAATTCTGTAGCCAAAGAATATGATTCACGCAGCAGGCTCTCATCAAAAATCGTCACAAGCACAGGTGCGGGACTTGGAATGAATTCGGGCAATAATCCTTTTTCCTGCAGAATAATACCGATTACCATATCGCCCATTGCAAAACCAACACCAGAGAGCGGCTGTCCGCCTACATCAGCAAGCAAATTGTCATAGCGTCCACCGCCTAAAATAGCACGTTTCACAGAACCGCTTGTATCAAAGGCTTCAAAGACTGTGCCTGTGTAATACAAAAGTCCGCGCATAATGTTTGGGTCAAACTTGACATATTCTTTCACGCCCAAAGACTCAAGTGCTGAGAAAAGACGCACAAGTTCATCGCTCTTTTTCCACAAATCCAAATTACCGAGAATATTTTTTAAGCCGTCAAGTTGGGTTTGATTCATACCAAGGTCAAATGCGTATATATCCCATTTCGCAGGTTCCATCTTGGAGCGGCGATCCACGAGATTTGACACGTCCATGCGTTTTTCGGCGGGTATACCCAGAGCGTCGAATTCAGAATCCATCAGCCGCCGATTATTCACATAAATAGCAGCCTGCTCGGGATTAAGTCCGACCGAGCGTAAAAATGTAGCACCAACCGCGATTAGTTCCGCATCCGCTTCTGGTGAGCTGACTCCCAGCATATCAATATTCCACTGAAAGAATTCGCGTGAGCGTCCTTTTTGCGGCTGTTCATAACGCCAGAATGGACCAAACGACCACCAGCGCGCAGGAAAAGTCAACTCGCCTTGTTTGGCTGCGATCATGCGTGCCAGACTTGGCGTAAGCTCAGGCCGAAGTGTAACCAGGTCTCCCCCGCGATCTTCAAATGTAAAGGACTGTTTCTTGACCAACTCTTCGCCAGACTTCGCTGCGTACAAATCAATAGGCTCAATGAAAGGGCCATCATATTCCTGATATCCAAAAGCCTGAGACGCCGCGCGAACTTTTTCATAAATGAAATTTCGCAGGAACATTTGCTCAGGGTAGAATTCTCTCGTGCCTTTTACAGTTTGAATTTTGCTCGCCATAGTAACTCCAGTGCGCGAATTCTATCATGAGATTTAACGGAGGATAAAATGAACAATTGCCCGTTTTGCACAGAGTTTATTAATCAAAATGAAATTGTCATGGCAAACGAGTTTTGCGTATTCCTGCAACGGGAAGAATCTATATTGAGCGGATCGGGGCTGATTATTCCGCGCGCACATCGCGAAACGATTTTCGATCTCACCCCGCAGGAATGGAACGCAACATATGAATTAATCCACCATGTCAAAAAATTAGTTGAGCATAACTTTCAACCTGACGGCTACAATCTGGGTTGGAATTGTGGCACAGTCGGTGGGCAAGAAGTATTCCATGCGCATTTACACTTTATTCCTCGTTATAAAGATGAGCCTCTTGCAGGCAAAGGTATCCGTTATTGGTTGAAACAAAAGGCAAACAAACGAAAACAGCCGCCAAAATTCAGCCATTGAATTTTGGAATGCTTTTGGTATAATGAATCTATTACTTATTAAGGAGAGACAAATGAAAATTGATTATCAAGAACCCAGTAAAGACCTGCTCATGCGTATTGACATTCACGAAAAATACGGCTCAGCTAATATTGACGTGTGGACAAATGATCTGCTAAAGCCTCAAGCTGGCATGAAAATCCTCGATGTTGGTTGTGGCGCGGGAAAATTATCCTTTCTATTTAACGATTATGTAAAAGGTGCAGCAAACATCACTGGCGGCGACTTCTCTGAAGAGTTGTTGGGCAAAGCCCGCGAGAAAAATAAAAAGATCGGCGCGAACATAGATTTCCAATTTTTGGATTTCAATCAGCCATTCAACTTCCCCGATAATACATTTGACTTATGCACCAGCGCTTTCGCCATCTACTACGCATCAGACCTCGACTTTACGTTTGGTGAGGCTCATCGGGTGCTTAACTCTGGCGGACGGCTTTTCGTTTCAGGGCCATTGCCAGAAAACAAGCAGATGTTCTACGATATCATCAAAGAAGCGACCAATGCCACCATCCCCCCAATGCCTGGTTCGTCACGTTTTAAAGGCGACATCTTCAACACGATCAGTAAGATCTTCGCAAAAACAGAATTACACACCTTCGAAAACCATCTGACCTTCCCTGAGGTTGCACCATTCATTGACTACGTCCGGGCTTCACTAGGCGAAGACCGAAAACTGTGGACATCCATGTTCAATGGCAATGCTGAATATGAAGCTTTGATCGGGAAGATTCAAGCAGTTGCCCAAAAATGGCTTGACCGTGACGGCAAATTGGTAATGACCAAAGTTGTCGGTGGGATTTTGGCAACGAAATAATCTAATCGTAGGGATACAGTGTCTCTACAGGATGAATCATGAATTTCTCTGGCAAAAAAGTCCTCTTCCTCGGTGCGCACCCTGATGATATTGAATTGGGATGCGGCGCATTGCTGCACAATATTGTCAATAAGACTGATGTTCTCTGCGTCACTCTCTCGGACAATCAAAAAAACCCTGACCTGAAAAAGGTTAGAGACGAACATATTCGGTCCATGAAAATTTTAGGGGTGCCAGAAGAAAAAATCGTGCTGGGCCCATTTCAAACACGCATCTTCCCAAACTCGCGCCAGGAAATCCTCGAGTATTTTTTGAAACTCCGCAAAAAGTTTCAACCTGACCTGATCTTCACTCATAGCAAACAGGATGTGCATCAGGACCATAACACCATGACCGACGAAGCTTTGCGCGCCTTTCGCGGCATCACTGTTTTAGGCTTTGACGTTGTTCGTTCTTCTTATGGATTTTTTCCACACTTTTTGGCAAAGGTTACGGAAGAAGATGTCAACAAAAAGATTGAAGCTTTGGCGGAATATGAAACGTATCGAGACAGATACTATTTCAACAGTGAGCTGACCCGTTCCATCATGGTCCGCCATGGCGCGCTGGCTGAATGTCAGTTTGCAGAAGGGTTTGATATCTTGAGAATTGTGGGTGAATTTTATAACTAAAAAGAAAGACCTAAAACTGACCATTAGAAACAAAAACTGCAAAGTTATAACTTTGCAGTTTTTGTTGACTATTTTATTATTCCTTCGGCATCCCCACAAAAATATTCCCATCCCTCACTTGAACAGGATATGCGGGGATATCCACCACAGCTGGCATTTGCACCGCCTGACCCGTCCGCACATCAAACTCTGCGCCATGCCGCGGACAGACGATATTATTACCTTCGATCACACCGTCTCCCAGCGGACCATCATCATGAGTGCAGACATCACCAATCGCGAAGAGTTGACCCGCGATATTAAAAATCACGATCGGCTTATCACCCATATCTACAAATAACCGTTCCCCATTTGGGAGTTCAGAAGCAGGAGCGATCTCTGTATATTCAATTTTCGATTCTTCCATTACTGTGTAATTAAACATGTCAATTCCCGAAAGTGGAAGATAGACCGTAGACCGTTTTCAATAGTCTATTATCTGCCGTCCACGGTCTAATTATTCCACCAATTCATCACTGGCTTCGCCCAACCCATATACACCTGCCTTCAAAACCTTTAGTGAAAGCAATGCGCATTTCAGGCGGACTGGGCCAAGCTCAATGCCAAGCAATTCGAGCACTGTGTCTTTATTTATTTTCTTTACCGCATCGAGCGGCTTGCCAATAATCGATTCGACCAGCAAGTCTGCAGAGGCTTGCGAAATGGCACACCCATGACCGTCAAATCTTGCATCGGTGACAACGCCGTTTGTGTCTACACGCAAATCAATTTGGATATGGTCCCCGCATAAAGGGTTATTATCAGCAAATGAAATATCATGCGGGTCTAGTTTGCCGCGGTAGGCTGGGTTTTTATAATGCTCAATAATGACTTCGCGATAGAGATCGTCCATAATTATCCAAATACTTTTTTTACTTTATAAATTCCATTTACAAGCAAATCCACTTCCTCTTTTGTATTATACAAATAGAAGGAAGCGCGGCTTGTGGCTGGAATTCCAAATTTCTCATGCAATGGCTGTGCGCAATGATGGCCTGCTCTCACAGCAATTCCATCCTGATCCAAAATCTGCGCTACATCATGCGGATGCACACCTTCAAGTGTGAAAGCGGCAACTCCGCCTTTCTTATCTGCTGAGGGACCAAACAATTTCACACCAGGAATCTCTTCCAGTCTTTCAAGGGCGTACTCGGTAATCTCATGTTCGTGCGCAGCGATCTTGTCCATGCCGATTGCGGTTAGGTAATCTACCGCTGCGCCAAAACCGATGGCTTCCGCAATTGCGGGAGTCCCAGCTTCAAATTTATGCGGCAGGGTGTTGGGACGAAAAGAACGAAGTTTGACTTCCTTGATCATGTCTCCCCCGCCTAAAAACGGAGGCATGGCTTCAAGCAACACAGTCTTTCCATACAACGCGCCAATGCCTGTTGGCCCGCACATTTTATGAGCAGAGAAGGCGTAGAAATCTGCACCAAGAGCTTGCACATCCACGCTCAAATGCGGGACGGATTGCGCGCCGTCCACCATAACGACCGCGCCTGCTTCGTGTCCGAGACGAATGATCTCAGCTGCGGGGTTGATCGTTCCTAAAACGTTGGACATGTGTGTAAACGAGACCAGTTTCGGGCGGCGGGAAAGAAGCGAGTTATATGTCTCAAGATCAAGCAAGCCTTCTTCCGTCACAGGCATGAAGTCCAATTCAATCCCGCGTTCAGCTTGAAGCATGTGCCAAGGAACAAGGTTACTGTGATGTTCCATCTCTGTAAGGATGACAAGGTCGCCCTGCTTTAGGTTCGCACGTGCCCAACTGTATGCAACGAGGTTGATCGACTCAGTTGTATTGCGAGTGTAAATGATCTGTCGGGCCGAAGCGGCGTTAATAAATTTTGCAATTTTCTCACGCGCGCCTTCATACATGGCAGTCGCTTCTTCTGCAAGCGCATGCACACCGCGATGAATGTTTGCATTTGAGTGCCGATAATAATCATTCATGGCCTCGATCACAGCCAGCGGCTTTTGCGAAGTTGCCGTCGAATCAAGGTAGGTTAAACCAACTCCAGGGCGAATCTCACGCTCCAGAATTGGAAAATCTTTGCGTATCTCTGCTACATTAAGTTTCATGGGTGAGTATATAAAGTAAACACATGGGCGGGTATAAGTACCTGACTATGTGTTTACTTATCTATTAATAATCAGGAATAAAATCTTTTGTGACCACTTTTTTACCAGGCACAGTGCGCATATGCTCTGAATTAATTGGGAACCAGAGGATGCGGTCAGGTACCATCCACCCATCGGTGAGGTATACATTTGAGCGGAATTGCACTGCCACCATTTTATTGTCAACTTGCACAACGATGCCCTTTACCCAGCCTCGAATGCGTTCCTTGTTTTTTTCATGATCGCAAAAAACTTCGACACCCCCGCCCACTTCAAATGCATACTCAACGCCCGGAGCCTTCATGAAGCTGAATTGATTAACGCGAGCAGAGCGTTTGGCCGGGCGGCGGCGTTCCACCATTTGATTGACAATTCGCTTCACGATCGGAGCGGCGGATTTAACAACAGAAGTTTTTCCTGCTGAAGTACCAGCGCCATTTTTCATTGCGCTGCGCTGAACAGTCACAGGCGCTTCTTTCACGGCTGGTTTTGATTTCAAATCTTTTGTTTTTGTCATACCCTTTACCCTCACCTTTGACTTCACTTTCGGCTTCGCCACAGGCCTAACCTTTGGCTTCAATTTTGGCTTTACTTTCGATTTCGCTGCCATCACACACATCCTATCTTTGATAAAAGAGACGCCCTCGGTCTCCTACTTAAAAATTGGTTTGCGCCACGCACAAACCAATTGTATTTACGCTGACAATTTATCCTGTATTGCCTGTTGAAATCTTTCGCGCACACCTTCAAACGGGATGCGCTGCATGATTGGGTCGAAGAAACCTTCTACAACCAAACGTTCGGCATCAGCTTGTGGAATGCCGCGGCTTTTGAGATAAAACAATGGTTCCTTCTCAAGTTTACCAACCGTTGCGCCATGTGTACAGCGGACATCATCTGCGAGAATTTCCAAACCCGGAATCGAGTCTGCGCGGGATTGATCGTCAAGCACAAGATTACGGTTTGCCTGATAACCATCTGTCTTTTGCGCACCGGGCGCGACGTAGATCATCCCCTGCCACACGGAGCGACTCTTTCCTTTTAACGCGCCTTTGAAAAGCAAATCGCTGGTGGTATGAGGAGCAAGATGATTCTGTTGCGTATCATGATCAAGGTGCTGGGTGCCATCGGTAAAATAGAAACCAGACATGCGCCCTACCGAGCCTTCACCCGCGAGATCAAGATCAGAGAAGTTCTTGGTAAGGCGTGAACCAACAGCGCCAAAGATCCAATCGAGGTTACCACCACGTTCGACATGAGCTCGTTCATGCGAGAAATTCCAGACATGACGCCCCCAGGATTGCAACTCTACAAAGCGTAAACTTGCATCTTTGCCGACATGAATTTCCACAACACCAGCATGCAACGCATGACCTGTTTCATTGGGCGATGCGGCTTCATGAACATAAGTCACCGAAGCGCCGTCATCTACAAACACAATCAGGTGGGAGAAATGTGCAAGGTTAGTGCCAGGCCCCCATAATATGGAGTGAAGTGGGGCTTCAACAGTTACATTTTTCGGCACATATAACAATATGCCATTGCTTGCAAACGCAGAAGCCAACGCAGCAAATTTTCCATCGTCGGCTTTGACAATTTGACCGATCAACTTCTTGAGCAGGTCTGCATGGTCGCGCTCGGCGGTGCGGAAATCAGTGAAGACTACGCCTTTTTTGACAAGCGCTTCATCTAGTTGAACTTGTGATCCGCCGGGGACTAATGTTATTTGTCCACCATGCGCTTCATCAGTCAACGGTTTGAGCAAGTCTTCGGGAACAACTGGTAAATCCTGAAATGCGCCATCTTTTGGGATTTTGAAATCAGAAGACGGAAGCAAATGTAGATCAGTTCGGCGCCAGGCTTCGTCAGTGGTGACTGGTAGGGAAAACTTTTTGAAAGAGTCCCAAGCTGAGGCGCGGAAAGAAGCGATGTCATTTCTTGATGCGGGCAATTCTGCCTGAGTGAAGAAAAAATCATTTGCGGCAGAATCAGTCCGTCGAGTTCTTGATACAGTTACTTTTGGTTTCTCTTGCATAGTTATCCGATCGAGCCTTCCATTTGAAGCTGGATGAGGCGATTCATTTCAACAGCGAATTCCATGGGCAGTTCTTTGACGAGCGGTTCGATAAAGCCAGAGACCACCATGGTGGTGGCTTCTTCTTCAGTCAGTCCGCGGGACATGAGATAGAAGAGCTGCTCCTCACCCACTTTGCTGACCGAGGCTTCGTGACCGATGGTCACATCGTCCTCGTCAATCTCGATGGTTGGATATGTATCAGAGCGAGATTTGGGATCAAGCAAAAGCGCGTCACAAACCACATTGGATTTGACACCTTTCGCACCTTTATAGACCTTGACCATGCCGCGATAGGAAGCACGGCCGCCGCCCTTGCTGATTGACTTGGAGGTAATCTTGCTGGTGGTGTTGGGCGCAAAATGCATCATCTTCGAACCCGCATCCTGAACCTGACCTGTGCCTGCGAAGGCCATCGAAAGCATTTCGCCGCGAGCGCCGGGTTCCATCAAATAGCAGGATGGATATTTCATGGTGAGCTTGGAACCAAGGTTTGCATCGACCCATTCGTGCGAGGCATTTGCAAACACTTGGGCGCGCTGGGTAACGAGGTTGAACACATTAGTTGACCAGTTTTGAATGGTTGAATAACGTGAGCGCGCATTTTTCTTTACCACGATCTCGATCACACCGGAGTGAAATGAGTTGGTGGTGTATTGAGGTGCGGTGCAGCCTTCGACATAATGCACCGAAGCGCCTTCATCAACAATGATGAGCGTGCGTTCAAATTGACCGACATTGGCAGTGTTCAAACGGAAGTAGGCCTGCAAAGGCAATTCAACAGTCACACCTTTGGGGACATACACGAATGATCCGCCCGACCACACGGCAGAGTTAAGCGCGGCAAATTTATTATCTTCTGGCGGAATGACTGTGCCGAAATATTCACGGAACAGATCAGGATGTTGTTTAAGTCCGTCTTCAATCGAAAGGAAGATTACGCCTTGCTTTTCAAGATGTTCCAAAATGGAGTGATAGACCATCTCTGATTCGTATTGCGCACCTACGCCAGACAAGAATTTCTGTTCGGCTTCGGGGATACCTAATTTATTGAAGGTGTTTTTGATGTCATCGGGCACATCGTCCCAATTCTTTTCGCTTTTCTCGGTCGGCTTGACGTAATAAAAAATATTGTCGAGATCGAGTTCATTTAGTTCTGGTCCCCAATTGGGCATGGGACGTGCCATGTAATGCTCAAGCGCCTTGAGGCGAAAATCAAGCATCCACTGCGGCTCTTCCTTCATGCGTGAAATATTTTCAACTACTGCTCGGCTGAGTCCGCGTTCAGATTTGAACACGTAATTATCATCACGGTCATGGAAGCCGTATTTATAATCACCCACTCCTTCGAGGAGTTTGTTGTCGTCAATTTTCATTTCTTCTGTCATGCGAGAATCTCCGTGATATTTTTAAACCACTAAGGATTGAATGATTAGGCTTCTTCGGCTGTTACATCGTATTTTTCACGAACCCAGTCGTAGCCTTGGTCTTCGAGGTGCAGGGCGAGGTTGGCTCCGCCTGATTCAACGATGCGGCCATCGAGCATGATGTGGACGAAATTGGGTTTGATGTAATTCAACAGGCGCTGATAATGTGTAATGACCAGCACGCCCAGCTCAGGTCCAGAAAGAGCGTTGACTCCTTCCGCGACGATGCGCAGCGCATCAATATCCAAGCCTGAATCTGTTTCATCCAAAATAGCCATCTCTGGCTTGAGGGTTGCCATTTGCAAAATCTCGGCGCGTTTCTTTTCGCCGCCTGAAAAGCCATCGTTTAAGTAACGACCCGCAAAGGCGTTGTCCATCTTAAGCATTTCCATTTTGGACTTGAGCATCTTGCGGAACTCAGGAATGGGCATGCCCTTATCTTCTGGGTTTTCCGCACGGCGGCGGGAGTTAATAGCCGAGCGCAGGAAGTTGGCGACAGTGACGCCAGGGATGGCGACGGGATACTGAAAGGCTAGAAAAATACCTGCGCGGGAGCGTTCATCTGGCTCGAGCTCAAGCATGTTCTTTCCTTTAAAGATGATTTCGCCTTCTGTGACGGTGTAATTGGGGTGCCCCATCAAAGTGTAAGCCAATGTGGACTTGCCCGTGCCGTTCGGCCCCATGATTGCGTGAATTTCGCCCTGATTGATGGTGAGCGAAAGGCCCTTGAGAATTTCCTTATCTTCAATTTTGACGTGCAGATTCTTGATTTCAAGTTGCGACATAACGAGATTTGCTCCTAAAGAAAGCCATTACTGGCGTTTTTAACGATGTTTAGGCATTATAGCAGGGTTAGGGGGATATGTCAATATTTATGATATTTTTCTAGTATATTCGGACAAAATCAGCCACTGAAACGAGGAAATAAATTAATCTGCTTTCGTAATGAGGCTTAATTGCTTTTGATATAAACTTCAAGCTCATTACAGAGATCAATATAATCATGAAAACAAATCCATCTAAAACACTCATCATTTGCCTGGCAATACTCTCTCTATTAAATATAAGCGCCATTAGGTTTGATGTTACAACTTTACAATCAACGGAAAAGGTGATCTTCGCCGTAGTTGGAGACTTCGGGCAAGCGAGTCAACCTGAGGCGGATGTGGCCAGCCTCGTAAAAAGTTGGAATCCAGATTTTATTGTTACATTAGGCGACAATAATTATCCGCACGGGGCAGCAAGCACTATTGATGACAATATTGGACAGTACTATCACGATTACATTTTCCCGTATCATGGAAAATTCGGCGCAGGCGCAGCGTATAAACGCTTTTTCCCTATCCTTGGAAATCACGATTGGGAAACAAATGGGGCCAAGCCATATTACAGCTACTTCAGCATCTTCAACGAAATCGGCTACTACGATTTTATTAAAGGCCCTGTTCATTTCTTCATGCTTGATAGTGATCCTCACGAACCGGACGGCACATCTTCAACATCCAGTCAGGCTAAATGGTTAAAAAAGGGCTTGGCAGTCTCAACTTCTGATTTCAATATTGTTTTATTCCATCACTCCCCTTATTCTTCAGGGAAACACGGCTCCACAACTTACATGCAGTGGCCGTTTAAAGCCTGGGGTGCAGACGCGGTCCTTTCGGGCCACGATCATATTTATGAACGGCTGTTGATTGATGGCCTGCCTTATTTTGTAAATGGAGTCGGCGGCGCAGAACTGTACGAATACGGAACAATCGTCACAGGAAGTCAGATCCGCTATAACCAGGATTTCGGTGCGATGCGAGTGGAAGCAACCGGCTCGTCAGTGAAGTTTCAATTTTTCACGAGAAGCGGCCTTTTGGTCGATGAATACACGATTGGAAAATCTGTCCCCGTTGTAACATCCATCACGCGAAGCAGTCCCAACCCATCCAACACTTCTAGCGCGGATTTTCTGGTCACATTTTCTGAAGCAGTGAGTGGAGTGGACACTTCTGATTTTTCCCTTACCTCTTCCAACATCAATGGAGCTTTGATCAATAGTGTGAATGGCTCAGGGAGTTCCTACACTATTTCGGTTAATACAGGAACTGGTGACGGAAACATCCAACTTAATTTGATCGATAATGACAGCATAAGCAATAGCTACGGAATTAAGCTAGGAAGTGTTGGCGTGGAGAATGGAAACTTCAGCAACGGCGAAGTTTATTCAATAGATAAAAGTTCACCAACCGTATCGTCCATATCTCGCTTAAGTCCCAATCCATCCAATGTAGCTACTGTGGATTTCCAGGTTATTTTTTCAGAACCAGTGACAGGAGTCGATGCGGCTGATCTTTCCATTTCTTCTAGTAATGGTGCATCGCTAAATAGCATTAACGGCTCAGGTAGTATTTACATAATTATCTTAAGCACAGGTCAGGCTAACGACTTACTGCGCTTGGATATCATTGACAATGACAGCGTGACTGATTTTGCCGGTAATCAACTGGGCGGCACCGCTACCGGAAATGGTAATTACGCAGCCGGTGAAACCTATACGATTGACAGAGTAGCCCCAATGGCAACTTCGATCATCCGCGCCGGCGTAAACCCAAGCAACACAACCACTGTTGACTTTATCGTCACTTTTTCTGAGTTTGTAAGTGGAGTGGACTCTACTGATTTTTCCATATCCGCGGCAAATATCAGCAGTGCATTCATTATTAATATCACCAATTCGAGTCCTTTCTATATAGTGACTGTAAATACAGGTGCTGGAACAGGATCAATTCGTTTGGATTTAATAGATAATGACAGCATTCTAGATAATATCGGCAACCCGCTTGGAACTGCAGGAGTTGGGAACGGTAACTTTATCAACGGTGAAATTTATAATATTGAGAAATCAGCCCCGCTGGTTAACTCAATAGTTCGGGCAGGTGTCAATCCATCTAATTCAGCTATTGTAGATTGGATAGTGACATTTTCAGACTCTGTTTCTGATGTAGATGCATCTGACTTCAGCTTGAGTACTGACGGGGTTAGCAACGCATCAATCAGCAATGTGAACGGGTCTGGCAATACTTATATTATTTCAATAAATACTAGGGCAGGCGATGGCACACTCCGCTTGGATCTCATTGATAATGACAGCATCCTCAATGCATCTGGAAATCCGCTCGGCGGTTTGGGTACGGGTAACGGCAATTTTATAAATGCAGATACATATACCATTGATAAAACAATCCCTGTAGTAACTTCGATCATTCGAGCCAGCACCAACCCTTCTGCGGCAACCAGTGTTGACTTCATCGTCACCTTCTCCGAACCAGTAGCGGGTGTGGATGTATCTGACTTTCACTTAACCTCATCCGAGATATCCAATGCATTCATAAGTTCCATAACTAATGCCAATCCATTCTATGTTGTTACAGTTAATACAGGGACTGGCAGCGGCACCATCCGCCTTGACCTGTCAGACGATGACACTATTGTAGATTCCGCGGGCAATCAGCCCGGAGGTCCAGGAAATGGAAACGGGGCTTTTATCAACGGCGAAACATATAACATTGAAAAAAACTTTCCGCGAGTCACATCCATCACCCGCGCGAGTCCAAATCCTTCCAATGCAGCCAGCGTGGACTTTATCGTCACCTTTTCCGAATCCGTTAGCGGCGTGGATGTGTCCGACTTTGGCATCAGCGCAACAAATCTTATTAATGCATCTATTCTCAACGTAACCAATGTAGACCCGTTCTACATTGTCACGGTTAATACCGGTATGGGCACAGGCGACCTTCGTCTGGATTTAATCGATGACGATAGTATCGCAAACGTTGCGGGCAGCAAGCCTGGAGGGCCAGGGAGTGGAAATGGAACTTTCACCAACGGCGAAACATTCAGCATCTCAAAGACAATTGTTAATTTCCCGCCGCCATCGATAAAAGAACCACGAAAAGATTTTTTGACGAACAACCCAAAATTTTCCTTTACATGGGATAAAGTTCGCGGAGCTTCCGCCTATGAGATTATGATTGCACTGGATGCCAACTTCACTCAAATCGTTTCAAGCCAGACTGTAAGCGGGCTCTCTTATGCAAGCAGCATGTCTTTCTCTGATAATTTCTATTATTGGCATGTCCGCGCTTACAACTCGGGCGGACAACCCGGTAAGTTCAGCCCCACCTATAAATTTACAATCGACACCAAGCCGCCGCCTGCCCCTGCTTTGCGTAGCCCGGCAAATAATGTAACCACAACAAAAACGAATTTTGTATGGGAAAAAATCGATTCAGCAACTAAATATCAAGTTGATATTGACAACAACTCAGATTTTTCAAGCCCTGAATGGAGTTCATTGCGAAATTCCCCAGCGTATCAAACCTATAATTTGCGAAGAGGCAACTACTACTGGCGGATTCGCGCAAAAGACTTAGCAGGCAATTGGGGCATTTGGTCCGATCCCTTTGTTTTTAAAATTCCGTAATTTGTCCATATGAACACAATACAATTACCCAGGATTTGGAAGTCTCCGAATCCTGGGTAATTGTATATTTATGATATTTATCTAGTATATTGACAATCATCATTGAGTTGGTTATACTTTTACACATGAAATCAACGCGTGACAGGATTTTACAAACTTTATTACAAAAACCCCGCTCAACCATCAATTCACTGGCTGAAGCCGTTGGCATTAATCCCATTTCTGTGCGCCACCACCTGACCAACCTTCAAATGGAAGGGCTGGTGGAGGGACAAGAGGAACGTCACGGCGTAGGACGTCCGCGTTTGGTATATATCCTGACCGATGAAGGCATGGAACGCTTCCCCACCCGCTATATGCAGCTCACGACACGCCTGCTGGCACAGATGAAAGACACCATGCCTGGGCCAGTAGTAACAAAACTTTTCAGCCAGATCGCGGAAGATATTGCCAGCCAATATTCAAAGGATATGAGCGGGCTTAGCATGGAAGAACGGCTCGACTTCGTCAAAGAGATGCTCGGGCGCGAAGGTTTTACCGTGGAATGGGAGAAGAAAGATGGACAGTATCAGATTCACGAAATATCATGCCCTTATTATCAAATCGGCATTGCCCATCCTGAAGTATGTACAGTTGACCAAACTTTGATTTCCAAAATGCTGGCGTTACCCGCCAACAAAGTGCAATGTATTTTGAGTGGTGCTGCGCATTGTACGTATGTTATTCAACCCGTAGAAGTAAAAATAAATTAAAAAAGGAGCCAACAAAATGACAGACTCTGAAGTAAAAGAAATCCAGTGGACACTCCACACCACACACCCCGAACGCGTAGAGGAAGTGCGCGCCCGCCTTTCTGAGGTGATTGATCCTGAAATTGGAATGAACATCATCCAGTTAGGCTTGATCCGCGATGTTGACATCACATCAGAAGGCATTGGTCACGTCAGAATGATTCTGACCACACCTTTCTGCCCGTACGGTCCCGCCATGATCGAAATGACCAAAGCCAAGGCTGTTGAAGGTCTTAATATGCCCGTCAACATTGAAATGGGTATGGACATGTGGGACTTCTCAATGATGGAAGATCCTTCTGCGCTGGATTGGGGAATGTACACGTAGGGAAAGTTGAAAGTCTAAGGTCAAATGTCAAAAAGACGCCATCCATTTTGGATTGGCGTCTTTTTTTATCCTTCATCCTTGACACTTGCCCAGTAGACAAGTGCTGGGTAATTCATCCTTTCCCCCTACTCCCCTTTTTTCCAATGCATGGCGTGCGGTTGCTCACCTTCGGCGAAGCCTGAAATGATGATCAAGGCATTCGTTACATTCTTCGATGGATTCTTCCAACGGTGTTGTAGTTTAGATGCAAATAATAAACTATCTCCAGCCGATAACAGAAAAACCTGTTTCTCTACATAATATTCCAATTGACCACGTAAACAAAAGACAAACTCATGCCCTGAATGGACAATATTATGAGGGCCGCTCGATGAACCACTCTCAAGTGTAAGCATAAACGGCTCTACACGACCTGAGAACTGTTCTCCGCCCAAAGCTTCAAACACGCCGCGAGTAAACGACATGCGCGTACGTTCATCTGATTTTATAAATACAATTTGTTTCTTTTCAGTCTCTGCGCCAAAAAACGCTGTGATCGAAACCCCCAACGCATCTGCCAATTTATACAAAGTACTGACCGAAGGCGAAGTCTTCCCGCGCTCGATCATGCTCAACGCATTCGCGGAGAGTCCGCTTTTGGTGGCGAGAGTACGCATTGAGATACCGCGCGCCTCGCGCAACTCACGCAAACTTGAGGCTACATCTACTGACATTGCTTCCCGCTGAAATGCTTCCATAAAATACTCCTTTGTATTTCAACTAATCTTCCCCAAATTATACACCCACTATATATGACATTAAACGAAAATTAATATGACACACTCCACTATTGTACAATCCGTCACAATATTATGATAGGGTTACGAATATGCA
Source organism: Anaerolineales bacterium (assembly GCA_043788255.1). Taxonomy (GTDB): domain Bacteria; phylum Chloroflexota; class Anaerolineae; order Anaerolineales; family Villigracilaceae; genus Villigracilis. The sequence goes on from JAYVUA010000128.1 coordinate 78,655, forward strand.
TTTATACGAATATAGGTAAAAACATGGTCACTCCTACCCTACAACAAGAAATCACCCAGCTCGAAGCCAATTTTTGCGCGGCTTTATCCGACCCAAATCGTCTGCTCATTCTTTATGCGCTTAATGATGGCCCTCGTAATGTAACTGAACTTGCGAGTGAACTCGGATTGAATCAGCCAACTACATCGCGCCATCTTAAGGTGCTGCGTGAGCGCGGACTTGTGAACACCATTCGCACTGGAACAGTAATCACCTACCACCTATCCGATCCAAGACTCATTCAAGCACTGGATATCATGCGCAGCATTATGCGCGAGCGGATTGCGTATCAGGCAAACTTAATGGAAGAAGTTCACGAAGCGAACTAAGGCAATGATCCCAATTGGGGATTTAATTTCTACGTGGAGGAACGTATGCAAAAAAGAAGACTCTTTTTAATTCCACTCAGCACGGGCATAATGCTGGTGATTGCGGCCAGTCTCTGGCTGATGACAGCAACGCCTGTAAAAGCGCAGTGCGGTTCGCAGGCTTCATCCTGCAAGAACTGCCATGAGACGCAGGCGGTCATGCCGGTGAATGCGGATGGAACCGGCTGGCACCAATCGCATGCGTTTGGTGATTTTTGCTATATCTGTCATGCGGGCAACAATCAAGCTACAGATAAAGTCGCTGCACATACAGGAATGGTCGCGCCGCTGGCTGATGTGAAGGCTTCCTGTCAACAATGCCATGCCGCTGATTTGGATGCGCGCGCGCAGGTTTACGCAACCACTCTGGGCGTGGCAATCGGCTCGGGTTCTCCTGTACCAGCTACCGGCGGAGAATCTGATGCGGCTCCTATTGTTGTCGCTTCAAATCCAAGCACTATATCTGATCAGGGCTGTAACACCCTGGTTGTTGACGATCCAAATGCCATCAACTATGTACAGAATTACGATCAGATTGTTTTAGGAAAGAAGCCCATCAATTGGGGCAACATGATTCTGCTTGGAATGATCGGCTTGATGGCTTTGGGCGGCGGTGGATTTGTCATGATGCGCGAGAAGCTGGTGCATGTTTCATTTGGCGATACGCGCAAAGTGGAAGGCGAATATCCATCCGATGTTGTTGATATGCTGCCGAAGATCGCAGGACTCAAGACGGGCGCACGCAAGTCTTTGAATAATGTTTTGGACAATACAAAGGCGGACAAGGTGCTTGATTTGATGGACGCCGTTGTTAAAAAAGATGACAAGGAGTAAATCATGAAATTCATTCTGAATTACATCCACAAGGAAACCTGGTCACCGTATGTGGCGGGCATTTTGCTTGGCGTGGTGGGCATTGCCATGGTTTGGATGAGCAATAGCTTGTTGGGAGCTTCCGGCGCGTTTGAGAATTTGGCCGGGCTGATCGGTAAAGCCGCTGCGCCAAAACTATTTGACAATATGTATTTCAACTTCATCATGCCGCCTGGCATCACTGTTGGCGTTATTCTGCTGATCGGTGTATTTTTCGGCGGGATGATCGGCGCGGCAACCAGTGGCACGCTCAAATGGGGAAAGAAAGATGCAGTCAATTCTGACGCGCAATGGAAGCGCATCTTTGGCACACAGACTTGGAAGCGCTGGGTGCTGGCTTTTCTTGGCGCGATCCTGCTTGAATACGCGGCGGGCATTGCGGGCGGCTGTACCAGCGGACTGGCGATCTCAGGCGGCATGTTGCTTGCCCCCGCCGCATTCCTGTTTATTGCCGGAATGTTCGCATCGGGCATTGTCACGGCAATGGTTATTTATCGCAAAAACTATTAGGAGGTTGAAATGACAAACTTCATCACTGCTCTTGTACTTGGCGGGTTCTTCGGTTTTTCGCTCAATAAAGCCGGGCTGACCAAATACAACAAGATCGTAAATGTATTTCGTTTTACAGACATGGCAGTTCTTCAATTCATGATGACCGCACTCGTGGTTGCCATGAGCGGACTCTTTGCCTTGCGCGGCTTGGGATTGATCACCTTCCCATCCATTCCTGCAACGTATGTTGTTGGAAACGTAATCGGCGGATTGATCTTCGGTATAGGTATGGCGCTCACAGGTTTCTGACCGGGTACTTGCGCTGCCGGTGGCGGCGAAGGCAAATTAGATTACATTGTCCCTGGTTTATTGGGTTTTCTCACGGGTGCAGTTATCTACGGACTCACCTATCAACAAGTATTTCCTGCAATTTCTGCAATTGCAAATTACGGTAGCACGACCATTCCCGACTTGTGGCATTTGAATCCCTTCCTCACTGTTTTAGTTTTTGCATTGATGTCACTCCTGCTTTTCTACATGATCGATCGCGCTGGATGGAAGAGGAAAGAAAAGATGAAAGATGAAGGATGATTTGAGTCTGCGTAACATTCTGCATTTCTTTTATTGGAGAATTCAATGACAAACATGATCTCAAGACGAGATTTTCTAAAGTTGGGCGCGGCATCTGTTGGCGCATTCGCAGTCGGCCAAATGCTTCCGCCCAAAGTGGCGCAAGCCGCCAAGGAAAGCGGAGTATTGAACGCTGAAGGTGACGGCTATATTTCAACCATGTGTGAAATGTGCGTGTGGCGCTGCGGTGTTCTGGCAAAGATCAAAGATGGCCGCGTTATTAAATTAGACGGCAATCCCGAGCATCCGCATTCACGCGGCAATCTTTGTCCGCGCGGGCAATCTGGATTAATGAACACGTACGACCCCGACCGTGTGCTGACTCCGTTCATTCGGGTTGGCAACCGCGGCGAAGGAAAATTCCGCTCGGCTTCGTGGGAAGAAGCGCTCGATTTAGTCGCCAGCAAAATGACTGAGATCAAAGATAAATATGGCGCGGAGGCGATGGTCTTTTCATCCACGCACAATTTGAGTCAACCGCTCTTCGAGAATTTGCTGTACGCCTTCGGCTCACCAAACTACGGCACGCAACGCTCGTTGTGTTTCAATGCGATGATCGTTGCCAACCTGATGACTTATGGCATGGAAGAACCCGCCCGCATCTACGATGATAAACTTAAATATATTTTATTAACTGGACGCAATCTTCTTGAGGCGATTTCAACATCCGAAACTCATGACTTGATTATGGCGATCGACCGCGGGGCAAAAGTGGTATATCTCGACCCGCGCTACACAAAAACCGCATCCAAAGCGACCGAATGGCTGCCCATCAAACCTGGGAATGATCTAGCCTTTCATTTGGCTCTGCTAAACGTGATCATCGGCGAGAAGCTATATAACAGCGATTTTGTTGAGCAGAACACCATCGGTTTTGATGAACTGAAAAAAGAAGTCCATCAATACACACCCGAATGGGCTGCTCCGCTGACAGGGATTCCTGCCGAAACCATTTTGCGCATCGCACATGAATTCGCCGCCGCCGCCCCACACGCACTCGCACATAATGGATGGCGCACCTCCAACTTTGTCAATTCATTTCATACGCAACGCGCCATCACAATTTTGAATGCACTCATGGGCAATTGGGGTGTGACCATCACCGCAGGCGCTGGCGAAGAGAGTGGCACGCTGGGCGCGCCGTCACAGCCGGCCTACCCACGCATTTCTGCATTGCGCCTCGATGGCGTACCGTGGAAATATCCTGTTGTGCCATTCAAAATCGGCGTGTTTCAGGAAATGCGTGACAACATCGTCAGCGGTGATCCGTATCAAGCGCATGGCTGGTTCATCTCACGCCAAAATCCGATCATGTCCCTGCCTGATCGCGGAAAGACATTGAAAGCTTTCGAAAAGTTGGATTTCATCGTCACCATGGATATCATCCTAAATGACACCGCCTGGTTCTCGGATGTAATTTTGCCCGAAGCATCCTATCTAGAGCGTTATGATCCGCTTGTACCTATTGGCGATAAAGTCTTTCTTCGCCAGCCCGTCATTGAAGCACAAGGCGAAGCCAAATCTGCGTTATGGATTTACAAACAATTAGGCGAAAGACTCGGGCTTGGTGACTTCTTCCAATACAAAGATGAAGAAGATTATCTGCGCCAGCAATTGGCACCAACGGGCATCAGCCTGGAAGACTTGAAATTAAAAGGTTTTGCCGAATTTAAAGAAACATCTCATACCAGTGAAGAGACAGAATTATCATGGAATACTCCCAGCGGAAAAATTGAACTATTCTCCGATACGCTTGCCAAAGTTGGCTTTCCCGGCGTTCCCACATGGGACGAACCTCCGCAACCTGCGGAAGGTCAATTTTATTTATTGACCGGCAAAGTGGCGCAATCTACACAGTTTGGCACGCAGAACAATCAACTGCTTCATAAATATTCAGATGACCCGCGCTTGTGGATCAACACAAAAACTGCCGAAAGTCTTAACCTCGCTGACGATGATTGGGTGGAAGTCACCAGTTCTGTTGGCCAGATTCACACGCGGTTACAAGTCACGCAGGCGATTCGTCCCGATTGCTTGTACATGACTCCGGGCTACGGTCATCTATCCAAGGGACTGAAAACAGCTTTCGGCGTAGGCGCAGCGGATTCAGCGGTTCACGTCACATTTACCGATCCGATTAGCGGCGGCCAGGCACTCAGTCAAACTTTCGTCACGATCAAAAAGGCTTAGAGGTACACATGACAGAAATCAAACATCACGCCTATCTCTTCGACGCCACACGCTGTATTGACTGCCGCGCCTGCATGGTGGCATGTAGCGTTGAAAATAACATTGACATGGATAAGACCCGCATCTGGGTCGCGGGCATCGGAATCAAAGGTACGTATCCCGATTTGCAGCGCGGCACGATGGTGTATCACTGTATGCATTGCGAACATCCTGACTGCATGTCGGCCTGTCCTGTTGGAGCATATACCAAAGCAGAAGACGGTCCAGTCACCTACAATCCCGACTTGTGTATTGGCTGTCGTTACTGCATGAATGCCTGCCCATTTGGGGTGCCGCACTTTGACTATGACAAAGGCATCATCGAAGGCGCGTTTATTGATAAATGTACCTTCTGCCCGCAGCGCATCTATAACGGAAAAGAACCCGCCTGCGTGGAAACTTGTCCCACCGATGCGCTTGAATATGGCGACCGCGAAGAACTAATCGCCAAAGCACACGCCCGCATTGCAGCACATCCTGACCGTTATATTGACCATGTCTACGGCGAAAAGGAAAATGGCGGCACATCCTATCTCATCATCTCGCACATCCCGTTTAGTGAGTTGGGACTTCCTACCTTACCCGAAACACCTGTCAATGAAGTCAGCGAAAAAGTAATGGAGATGACCATTCCATTCGCTTTAGGCTGGGGCGCGGTATTAAGCGGTGTTGCAGCTGGCGTCAATCTTTATAACAAGAAAAAGGAAAAAGTTGCAGCGGAAGAGAAGACAGAGGTAACCAAATGAAACTTAATCTAATAGTTCAACCCCGCTTCCGCCTGAATTTCAGCCCGTTGGTTTGGGTGTTGTTAACTTTGATGGGTATCGCTTTTATTGCCGCCATGACACGCTACGCCTTTGGCATCGGGGCAGTCAGCGACTTAAGCTATTCCTATCCTTGGGGCTTTTGGATCAGCTTTGACTTATTCACCGGCGTCGTCATTAGCAGTGGCGGATTCCTTATGGCAGGAACAGTTTACATTCTTGGCATCAAGGAATTTCAACCCCTGCTGCGTCCATCCGTGTTAACTGCCTTCATTGGTTATGTGATGGTATCCATCGCTCTCCTTGTGGACTTGGGTCAACCTCTGCGCATCTGGTACATGATGATCCACTGGAATGGCACATCGGTCTTACTCGAAATCGGCATCTGTGTGATGACATATCTGACCGTATTGGCAATTGAATTTGCGCCTGTTGTCCTTGAAGGATTTAAACTCCAAAAATGGGCTCACCTTATTCACAGGTTCATCATGCCGTTCGTAATTCTCGGCGTGGTTCTCTCAACACTTCACCAATCCTCACTTGGCTCCCTGCTTCTCATTCAGCCTGCCAAACTTCATCCGCTTTGGTGGACACCCATTCTGCCGATCATGTTCTTTACTTCCGCCATCTCAGTCGGCTTGGGAATGATTATCTTTGAATCCTCACTCAGCTCGCGTTACTTCCAACGCGGTCTGGAAACACATTTACTCGAAAAACTTGCAAAGGCAATTCCTGTCGTGCTCGGTATCTATGCCATTCTAAAATTCGGCGAACTTGCCTATGCTGGCGAACTAAGTTATCTCTTTACCAGCGGCATTATGAGTATTTTATTTTGGGCTGAAATCATTATCGGAGTCATCACACCGATAATTTGGTTCTCCATCAAAAAGAATCGCACAAGTCCCAACGGCCTACTCACTGGAGCCATCATCCTGCTGCTTGGCATGATCTTGAATCGATTTGATGTCAGTTGGTTTGCCGTCAAACACCCCGATCCGTTATTTTATCTACCAACCTTCATGAGCAACGTCAAATACATCCCGACCTTGCCTGAAATTTCGATCTCACTTGGAATTTTCTCTGCAGGCATTCTCGCTTTTGGACTCGCTGCCAAGTATCTACCCGTTTTTGACGAAGAGCATTCGCACACAGCAGGCGATTAAAAACCACAACGCATCTTTCCGTGCTTCAACCTGATACCGTTTCGACGTGCATTCGCCCACCATAACAACCTCCCGCCGACCCCAAGCAGGAGGTTGTTACTTATCACTCCTTTCGGGTTCGGAAAACACAAATCACTTGCTATAATCATCTCACTATCCAAAGTTTACAAACTTTATCCTTTATCCTTTATCCTTTATCCTTTATCATTCATCATTCATCCTTTCTTCCCATGCGCCCTTCCTTCTTTCATCACCTGCACCCACCCACCATTCCAGCCGCACAATCGCGCTGGCGATATACATTAGGCGCTGGTGGTATTGCAATTTTTCTCGTTTTGATTTTGCTAATAACTGGTGCATTGGAAATGTTTTACTACATCCCCACTCCAGATCAAGCTGCGCTCTCCATTCAAACCATCAGCTATCTCGTCCCATTTGGCGGGTTGATTCGCAATCTGCATTTCTGGGCGGCACAACTTTTTATCATCGTCAGCGCAGTTCATTTGATGCGGGTTGTTTTCACAGGCGCGTATGCTCCGCCGCGCCGTTTCAATTATCTGCTCGGCCTGGCATTGTTTGTCATTTCCATCTTATTAAATTTTACAGGCTACATCCTGCGTTGGGATCAGGGAATTCAATGGGCATTGGTCGTCGGCACGAATCTGATCAAGACCATTCCATTCATTGGAAATAATCTTTATCAAACGTTAATTGGCGGAACTCAGCCCGGCCCCACCACCCTGATTCGTTTTTACGCCTGGCACATTTTCGGATTAATGATTCCCGCCGCATTCCTAATCGGGTGGCACGCCTTCCGTGTCCGCCGTGACGGTGGAATCGCTCTACCGCCCCCAGCCCTGCGCACTGACCATGAACGGATTACACGCTTTGAACTGGTTCGCCGCGAACTCCTTGCCATGCTTTTCACGGCCTCGGCCTTGATCGTGATCTCCATTTTTTCAGCTGCTCCCATCGCCCCGCCGATTGCAGAATCCGCTTCCATTCGCGAATCCGTTTCACAATCCGCTACCACTGCTCCCTGGTTCTTCTTATGGGTACAGCAAATGCTCAAATGGGGTGACCCGTTCTTTTGGGGCGTATTAATCCCTGTTATTGTTCTTCTAATCCTCGCGCTCATCCCCTATATTTTTCCCAAGCCTGCCGAAAGTGAATTGGGACGTTGGTTTCCGAAATCCAATCGTCTGGCACAAATCACACTTGCTGTTATTTCAATGGTCATTATTACACTAACTTTAGTTTCACTTAATCCTATTAAATAAAATGTATCGTCGTCTGCTTTTTATTGGTTCCGCACTATTACTGGTTGTCATTCTCTTTGCATGGCAGCAGAGTTCACGCAATCCAAAACCAATTGCACTCACTCCAACACTCACGAGGCAAACAGAATATTGCCTCACCTGCCATACGGACCTGCCCGAGATCAGCAAATCACATCCACTGAAAATATTCGGTTGCGTAAGCTGCCATAGCGGAGAGAGGCTTGCGCTTAACGCCAATCTTGCACACAGCACGATGCGCGGCGGCGCGAATCCATCTGATTTGTCAGTGGTGGAAAAGTCCTGCGGTGGAAGCAACTGTCACTCCGGCAGCGAAGCGGATAACCGCGACCACATCCAGCGTGTGATGACTAGCGTCCAATCCACGTATGCGGGTGCGATAGCCAACATCCGTTTTACATTTGGCGCACAAACCAATTTGGATGCGCATCTTGGAATTAATACAATCACAGATAAGCAGACACAAACGGGTATCACAGCGCTAGCTGCTTTTGATGCAACTACAGAAACCAACTCGATGATCCAAAAGTTTGGTGAAAACTGCCTGACTTGTCACATCAACGCTACGCCGCGCGAAGGCGATGCATACGCACGACAAACGGGATGCGCAGCTTGTCATGCAACCGAGCAACATAAGCTAACCACCGCAATTCCTTACACCCAGTGCAATGCCTGTCACAACCGCGGCAATTATGATCTACGTACAATGACTTTTGTTGAGAGAACAGATCATCCCACAACGCGACTTCAGGATTATTATCAGCCCATCGCGCAATTCACCCGTTGTGAATACACGCTCGACTGCGTGGATTGCCACACCCGCAGTGAAGTGATGGGCGATGGCGACATTCACGCGAATCAAAAAGATATTCAATATGTGCAATGTCAAACCTGCCACGGCACGATGACTCAACTGCCGCAAACAAAAACCATCACAGACCCAAACGACATTGCGCTTAAAATGGCATTCCTGAATCCTGTTTCGGATTTAAAAGTGGGCGATACAATCCTCGTCACCGAACAAGGAGAGCCGCTTTGGAACACACGAGTACTTTCCAATGGAACTTATGAATTAATCGGCAAGGCAACCAACAAACGATTTAATTTTCTTCCAGTGATGGGAACAGCCTGCAAACAAAAACCAGATGAGCAGGGTTCGCAATATTGCCATGCGTGTCATTCAGTGGAGCGTTAATGCCTGAGTTATCTCGCCGTGATTTTTTGAAACTCACCACCAATGCTTTGCTCACCGCCAGCGGGTTGTTTGGGCTTGGCGCATTATTTCGTTTTCTTGGATATCAATCGGAACCCGCACCACAAACCGAATTTGACCTCGGCCCGGCAAGTAATTACCCTATCAATTCACGCACGCTTCTTTCAGAAATCCCTGCCTCGTTATTACACACGGATAAAGGATTCTCTGCCTTGAGTTTAGTCTGCACACATCTTGGCTGTACTGTCGAATCAAAAGAAAATGGATTTACCTGTCCATGCCACGGTTCGAAATACGATGTAAAGGGTAATGTGCTAAATGGCCCCGCTAATAAACAACTAACTGCACTTCGAGTTGAAACCACCCTTAATGGAAACTTGATATTGCATACTGATTAATCATCTCAAAGGAGTTTGATATGTCTCCCAATTTATATGACCTGCTTCAACAATCATCGGCAAGGCACAGCCATCTTTGTCCGCGCCAGGTATTGGGCGTGCGGATGGGGTTGGCTGGCTTGACTGCATTAGGACTTGAATCACCAATCAACAAACAAACTGGGCTAATCATTATTGAAACTGACGGTTGCTTTGCCGATGGGATCAAAGTCGCCACTGGCGCAGCGATTGGTCATCGCACCTTGCGCGTCAATGATTACGGCAAAGCAGCGGCCGCCTTTGTGGATGTGAAAACCGAACGGGCAATCCGCCTCGCCCCGCTTCTGGATATACGTCAACGCGCCAGCACCTATCTGCCAGATGAAGAACGGCATTACATTGCCCAACTCGAAGGCTACCAAATCATGCCCGATGAAGAAATGTTTCAGGTTCAGGAAGTCATTTTGAATCCTCCGCTTGCAGTTTTACTCAGCAAACCTAATATGCGCGTCAATTGTGAATATTGCGCAGAGGAAATTATGAATGAACGTGAAGTTGTGATCAATGACATCACGCTATGTCTGGCCTGTGCCAACCAGGGATATTATCTGCTTAAGTCGGCATCGGTTGAAATATGTGAGTTGATTTCAAATCATTAAGGTCAATTTTTTGTTTTAATTTCTCTACTGTTTTCATGCATCGATAGACCGCAGACCGCCGACGGCGGTCAACATCCTGTAAAAGAACATTCGACGATTCACTTATTCAGGGTAACGAAAATAGCCTTACAATAAAAGGATGACATGGAAGCCATCGTACCTAACGAGAGAGCAAATGGAAGAAAGACGGCAGGCAGGCG
>JAYVUA010000129.1:0-34985 GCA_043788255.1 Anaerolineales bacterium
CGCCTGCCTGCCGTCTTTCTTCCATTTGCTCTCTCGTTAGGTACGATGGCTTCCATGTCATCCTTTTATTGTAAGGCTATTTTCGTTACCCTGAATAAGAGAAAGAGTCTGCTCAATAAGCAGACTCTTTCTCTTTCATTATCAGTACTTCACAAAAACATCTGGAGAAACTCCCATCAGCTTGCTGATGGGAGTTTCTCCAGAATCGTGATCTACAGATTATTTACGCATTCAAATGATAGGTATGATACGCATTCTCACATGGGTTGCCCCAGGTGATATGCATTTCACGCGCCGTTAAGTCAATCACCAGAGCAGAGATGGTCTTCTCTCTATCCAAAGGATCGAGTCCTTCAATGTTATGGTTACAGATCGAATTTGGGATATTGACATGGTCTTTTTGGATGGCTTGCAATGTCTTTATTGAATGCTGTTCAGCCTGACGTAATAAGCGCGAAGCGCGGAAGTAACGTACACGCGAAGACAATAATTCCTCAGGGTCTTTTTCCACTTTTTTCATTTGCGGGTCAAGGTAATGATTGGTGTGGACCATATAGCCGTCGTGTGCATATAAGATTTCAAACTTGCGCGCAGAAGCCTCAATGGAATAGATTTCTCCGCTTTCGTGAACCAATAAATGGTTATATCCTGCGGCGCGGTGTTGCACCAGCGTCCGTCCAATAGCACCGGAGATGCGGTGAGATGCTAAAACCGCGCGCGCTACAACGAGACGCGGAATGCCGAGGCGTGAGTCGCTTGGGTAGACAGAGTCAATTAGTTGGGCAATGCCATAGGCGTTGAACCCGACATTGGGCAGGAGCCCGCCATACGTCATGGCAAGATACGGGGGTTCTTTATCAGGCTTGGCTGAGATAACGAATACGTCATTCTCGTCTTCGGGAATCCAATCCTCGTTGTGTGCCGCTAATACGTGACCATCTGCTGTGCGTTGATCGTTGACTGCCATGCTGGTACAGCGTGTAAGATGAAGCGCATCCATGGTGACTGCTTCCATGGCATTCAGTACAACTATATCGTCAAAAGAAATATTTGAACCATCAGCAATACCGCGCATTTCATCCACATATTGTGGGTAGCGTTCTTCAGCAAACGGCAAATATTTACGTGATTGGATCTGTGCGCCCTGCCAGGTAAGTTCAAGGTCGCCATAGGCTGCGTCAATCAGTACGCGTGCATTGGCAACACTGTGCTGAACTTGTTCACGTGCAGCTTCGCCGATCTGGCGTCCCATTTCTCGGTGAGTTCCTGAAACCTCGATCAGGGGCGGGGGAGTGTGGTGGGCCGGGGTGTTTGGAATTTCTTGTTTAACCATGTTTTCCTCCATAATGCGCCCGCCTCGGGGAATTCCCCGAGGCGGGCGCATTATATCACGCAGATTTCATTATTTTATTTGCCATACAACTTTGAAAACAAGGATTTATGATGAAGCAGGAGGTACTTGTACAACTGGAACAAGTGTATTGCCAGGAGCGGCTCGTGTGCCAAACCAGGTCATTGCCACTGCGCCTACTGCAACCACGCCGATCAGGAGTTGTACCAGCCAGCCTACACATGGGATCAATCCCACAAAACCGCCAACAAGCAGGAGCAGGAAGGTGCCAAAGCCTGTTGCGAGGACAGGTGCCCAGGTCTGGTTAATCGCCCTGGTAAATCGGTCGCCAACTTCCTGACCAAGTGCAATGATGCCAAATAGCCAGGCCAGAGGGATCAATAGGACTACGATGACTGCAATAGGAATAAGCAGAATTGTCACGATCATGATTATCATTGCCAATGGCGTGACTATCAAAGCTAGCAGACCAAACCCGCCTGCCATCACAGGTTGACGTGTAAGCGTATCAGCAACCCGTTCCAGTTGGGGCTGTAGGAAGAGGGTTAATAACATGGCAATGGCCGCTACTGCGAGCGCCCGCCCTACAACACCAGCTATTTCCCAAAATGGATTTATGTTTACGTTGATGTCTGGAGAGTTGGGGACATTTGGTACATTAGGTACGTTGGGGATATTTGGCACGTTTGGTACATTGGGTACATCAATAGGCGGCGCATTATTTACGATGTTACCAACAACCTCCGCGCCAGGTTCTTTTGTGACCTGCCCACCCATCGTAACCACATTGCCGTTCACAACCGATGTTTCGGTTAACAATAATTGACCGCCGATCACAACAACATCCCGGCCTGTTGTGCCTGAGATCGTCAGGTTACCGCCGATGATGACCACGCTGCCTACTATATCTCCATCGATCGTGAGATTTCCACCGATCAACACAACATCCCTGACCACGGATGAATCTTTTTCAACGTTTGCGTTCCCGCCGATGACCACCAGGCTGCCATTGAGGGTTTCTCCACTTTTCAACGTGTAATTCTCACCGAATCGAATCACATCGCCGCCAGGGCTTTGTGCGTATGCATTACCGGTCGGCAGAAATAATAGTGCCAGTAATAGAAAGATCGTTGTTAATTTAGTTTTCATGCTGAAACTCCTTGCGGGGTGCGGCTAAACCGCCAAATTGAAATTGTCCACAAAAGGCCAAACCCAGCCAGCGCGGATATTAGTACCATCCACATATATGCCGGGATAATATCGGGCAGAATGTGGGCCAAAACCGTCATTGCTTGTGTTAAGACTTGCACGGAGGTAATGACAAATAGAAAATAGCTGATTGCTACAGCGACCCATTCCACGGGAGAGGATAGGAATGCATACAAATAAGGAGCTGCGAACCAACTCAGCAGTCCCAAACCGCCAACGATCAATACCAGCATGCCCCACAATCTGCGGCGGCGTTCGGCGACTTTTTGAGCGGCGAGGCGTTGTTGGAAGCGGAAGGTAAAGCCTGTGGCGGGTGCAACTACATTTGCAGAACGCAAAGCCAATCCAGTGGCAGAGAGAGCGGTGCAGTTTATACAAGTCCGCAAGTGCAGATCGAGTTCACGCTTTTCTGCGGATGTTAAATTTTTATCGTTCAATAGCCATTCTTCAAAAGGCTGGTGATTCATAGGGTCTCCTTTCGGTTTCGGCACGAGCATCTTCTTCCTGCCATAAACCTGCCAATTCCTTGCGGGCGCGGTGCAATCGGCTCTTCACCGCACTTACTGTCAATCGAAGCGACTCAGCGATCTCGGCTTCAGAATAGTCGTACCAATAACGCATAATGATTGCCGCACGGTCAGTGTCATCAAGGTCTTTTAGCATGGACTGGATTCGGCCGCGGGTCTGCCCTTTGACAGATTCAGCTTCTGGGTCGGGAGAATCGGGGTCAGGCAATTCGAACGTGTTGCCTTCATCATCCTCCGCGTCCATCGAAAACATGGAGAATTTTCTACGTCGCAGCCTGTCAATACAATAATGTGCTGCGATGGAAAGTAACCATGTCGCGAAAGACCGTTTCTGGTCGTAGCGATGCAAGTGCTGGAAGGCGCGCAAAAACGTTTCCTGCGCGGCATCCTCAGCCAGGTCAGGTTCTCCCAACATGCGATAGCACAAGTTGAAAACAGGGGTTTGATAGGTTTCGACAAGATGTGTAAACGCCTCGTCACTGCCTTGTTGAGCCTGGAGAACCCAGGCCAATTCTTCGTTCACGCGTGCTCCTTGATGAGACTTTCTACTTATCTTACGCAGGAAAATTTGGAAAGTTGCACAACTCTGGAGTCGACCAGCTTGCTGGTCGGGTTTAAGTTAATGATGATGCCGATCCCCACTTCCTTCTGGACCGAGAACCTGCTCCCATTTTCCAAGCGACTCGGCTCTTTGGGCAAAAAGAATTGCAATGACAGTTGTTAAGGGGACGGCTACAATCAATCCCAACGAGCCGACCAGAGTTCGCACGATCTCTTCAGCGATGAAGGAAAAGTTGATTAAGTAACCGTAATCTCCACGTGCCAGCGAAAAGACTAAGAGCATTGGAAGTGAGGCGCCTGCATAAGCGAGTACCAGCGTATTAACCGTGGCCGCCACATGATCCTGCCCGATACGCATGGCCGAATTGTATAAGGCGCGGAATCCAAAACTTGGATTCGCATGATGAAGCTCGAATACAGCCGAGGATTGAGTGGTTACTAGATCATCCAACACACCCAGTGCGCCGATGATCATCCCGCCGAGCAAAAGTCCGCGCAGGTTGATGGGGGTTTCCATAGCCTGCATGAGAAACATCACATTTTCATCGCCAGTCCCATTTAATTTCGCAAAGACAACAAAGACGGCGGAGAGTGCGCCTGTAAGCAACAAAACAAGGATCATGCTGATTACAGAAGAATGCGTTTTGAGAGTCCAGCCATAGGTGAGATAGAGTGTGACTCCCAGAAGAATAACTGAGCCGATAATACTTACTTTCAGTGGGTCTTCGCCAATTAAAATATGCGGGATGATGTAATCAATAATGATATATAAACTAAATACCATGCTGAGCAGCGCGCCGACGCCTTTCCAACGGCTGATAATAATAATGGCGGCAGCAAAAATAATAGCCAGCCATAACATCGGCGTGCTGCGGATAAAATCTACAAAATAAGCATTGATCACATTGTCAGGCGTCCTGGTAATCGAGACCATGATCTTCTCGCCGGCCACCAGATCGTAATCATCCGAGCGGAGCTGGCGTTTGCCATAATCAATTTCCATGGGAATGCCTGCATATTCGCCTTCCAAAATATTGACGCGTGCCACTTGATATTTTTGCGTCTGGCCGCCCAAGTCAATATTGCCTTCATCAACGATCTGGATTACCTCTGCCCGAACTGTGCCAGAACCCATTGTGGCGAATCCGCTCCCAGGTAATTTGACACTATTAAAATATGGAAAGGTAAAAAAGGCGGCAATCGCCGCCAGAATAAGAATGATCTGCCATTTGAAATTTTTCATTAGTTATTCCCTGTAAGTCACGCTTTTAGAGTGACACCTTGGTAATAAAGTAAGTCACGCTAGAAGCGTGACCCTACATACCAGCTATCACTTCTTTTCATATTTCGGTATTTGTGACTCTTCGATCATTTCCCTGGGTGTCGCCGCTCCACAGCTTGGGCAGACATATTTTTGTTCCACTGGAATATATGACCGCGAACAAAATGGACAGGTAATTGGCATCGGTTCCTTTGGAACTTCCTTGATCACTTCCTTCGTCACTTCGCGGGTTTCAACGCGTGTCCCACCGCCGCCGCCTACAAATACATTTCCTCCGCCATAATAGTGACCTCCGCTGGATGAATTGCTGCTTGATGAGTTGGAAGAAGATTTGTTGCCGATTGATCCTGCCGCACCGAGCAACCCTCCACTCAGGCTGCTATTTTTTCCAGAACCTTTTGATGAAGAGGACGATTTGGAAGAAGAACTACTTTTGGAGGAGGACCCGCCGCCATCTTTCATATTTCCCAGAGCTAAAACCAATACCGCGAGGATCACAACTGAGGCTAGCGTGACGAATACAATGATCGCTGTCAGGCGAAGGGCACGGGGAAGGTTATATAGCTCGTATCCATAACTGAACAGGAATACCCCGCCTACATAAAACGGAGACAGGATGAGAATCAATATAAGGCCGAGGTTTTGTGTGATGTTGTTTTCAACCCAGGTTTGATAACCGATAAAAATGATCAACGCTAGTGTCGCCAGCGCGATCAACCCGCCTGGGATTAGGATGTGCAGCGGCTTGCCGGGTTTCTCATCGTCACGGTGATAGTCAATCACTTCATTTGTTTTCGCGCCAATCTGACGCGCTCGATATTCTGACTGAGACATCGGGGTTCTCCTTTTATTTATTTAAATCCCTTGCAAGGGATTCCATTTGTGCAAGGATCGCAGCGACTTGTCCGCTGGGCACATTGACACGGTACATTTGGTCGAAGCCGTCACCAAGCATCACCTTAATTGTACGCCAGGAAGCCATCTGAGGTTGCAATTTACCCTGGGGTAAATAGTCAATGGCTTGTGCCCATTGCGGATGAGTCTTCTTATAGTCGGAGAGCAGGTCAAGGGTTGAAGAGCGAAGCGGGAAGCGATGAGTCGTCTCCACCCAGCGCGCATCCTGTTTATTATCCAAAAGCCAGCGGGTAAACAGCCAGGCTGCCAGTTGCTTCTCATCTGTTGTTTTTAAAACGACATAAGATGAACCATAGATAACAAAAGCGCCGTCCGTTTTGCCAGGGAAGGGAATCACTTTCCATTTATCAGTGCTGTTTGCGCTGGCAAATTCGCGGGCAACAGCCGGCAGGTCTTCAAGGTTGGCTGTAATGAATAAGGCTTCGCGATTTGCAAACGCAGTCAACGGGTTAGTGTCATTCACCTGCCATGCACAATTGGATTCCGAAAGTTCGCGCAGGAATTTGAAAGCATCGATGTTGTTGGGAGTAAGGAACCGATACCCATCGCCTTCCGTAACGCCGCCATCAAAGGCAAGCATCCAGGCATAGGCTGTCATGGGGCGCGAGTCGACGATCCAGCCGCCCATGAAATCATTTTGGGTTGATGCATCTTTGGTCATGAATTGATGCGCTTCACAGGATTGTTTTTGAAAATCATCCATGTTTGTTGGCGTTGAATTGAAACCAAGTTTTTCCGCCCAGGTCTCATTCCATAATAAAAATTGCGCAGTCCGTTGAGCAGGGATCGCCACGCGCGCTTCGCTTGTTATATCCTGATTCCAAAACACAAATGGAATATCCTTCGAGGCAATTCCATACTTTGGATCGTCCACGTAGGGCGTCAGGTCTGTTACTACGCCATCTGTATACCATTCCAATGCGTGTTCAGGCAGAGCGATCACCAGATCAGGTTTACCTGAAGTTGGCAAAGAGGTGGTTACAGTTTCATAAATGTTAGTGAAATTGACCTGGCTTTGCGCGGTAATTTTTATTCCCCATTCATTTTGCGAATTGAAGTCTTTGACAAATGTATCAAACAGACTCGACTCAATGCCATACCACGGAGTCCAGACAGTGATCTCCAACCCCTTCAACGCTTCTTCCTTGACCAGGAGCTTGCTGACCGTTTCAACAGCTGACTCAGTCTCCGGCGTTTTTGAACTGCCTTCCGTGCTGAATGGTTCTACTGTAGATGTAGCGCTGGCACTGCATGCTGACAAAATAATGGATGTAATAAATAGCAGGAAGAATATCTTTTTCATTGAGCCAAGGTCATAAATGGGACTGGCATGAATACCAAAATGAAGACGATGATCATCGCATAAGCGAGCAGGCGTCGGGGCGGGTCGAGCGTGGTGATCTGGTCCAGAGGTTGTGCGTGAACGCGTCCCAGCCAGAATAAGATTGCGGCCCACAGCCACCATCCGCTCCAAAAGAGACCAAGTACGATCAGGATGCCGATAATAAATGGAAATGCTTTTCGTGCCTTGTCGCCAAATAAACCGTAGATCACATGTCCGCCATCCAAAGTGCCAGCGGGGATTAGGTTTAATGCTGTGACCAAAATCCCTGCCCAGCCTGCAAATGCCACAGGGTGAATGAATACGTCTGTTCCGCCAAATGGGACGGGACCGCCTGTGAAGAAATATCGCAGCCAGTATAAAAATCCCTGTGGGTCAATAGGTGAGGGAAGTAATTTTCCAAAGGTCACAAACTTGGCAAATAAATATAAAAGTGAGTTTCCTTCCAGAAATCTGTTCGGATTTGGATCAATGGTTCCTAATGTGGAAAGTGATAACCCATAAAACAAAACAGGGATCGCAACGATGAGCCCTGCGATTGGGCCAGCCACGCCAATATCAAAAAGCACGCGTTTGTTTTTGGGAACGCCGCGCATAATGATCGCCGCGCCCATTGTCCCAAGCGGACTGAGCGGGAAGGGAATAAAGTATGGCAAAGTCGCAGGGGTCTTGTGATGGCGGCTCATGAAATAATGCCCCAGTTCATGCGATACTAAAATGCCGAGCAAGCTCAATGCGAAAGGCCAGCCTGTAAAAATACTCTTTGCAAGCATGAGTAATTGACCTGCAATATCATTGGGCATTGCGCCTTCAGGCTGGGCGCCTGCAAGCATAACGCTAAAGACAGTCAGTACAAAAAGGATGATGTTTGTGGAGATATTATCCTTCTTAGGTTCCGGCATTTTCGGCGCAATATAAATGATCTGTCGCTCGTCTTCAATACGGAAAAGCGGCATCGCGTTATAGGGGGATAGCAATTCTGCGAGTTGATCGTACGCTCCAGCAGAATCATCATTTAGCAGCATTCCTCGATAGCGAAGGAAGAATCCCTTACGCGGGTCTTCGCTGGTCACATCGTCAATGCGAAACACACGAGAGACAAGATTTGTAAAAACTTCAGTTTCTGGGTAAGACATGGAGACACCTTGTTTTAATATATAGAGGATGGACGGTGGTCAATGGTCTATTGTCCACCGTCCAGAATAGGCGGGAGTGGATGGGAGTCGAACCCACCGCGGCTCGCAACGCGACCCGCCACAGGTGTTGAAGACCAGGAAGCCCACCGGGACCTAACCACTCCCGCTAACAAGCATAACCGAGACAAGATAGATTCGCAAGTGAGCTGATTTATATTTGATAATTATTCAGAAATGGTTGAACTCGATCTGGCGCAAAGATGAATAATGAAGCAATCAGGATCAGCATGCAAAGCATGCAGACAAACACAAATCCCCCGATCGTGATTCCCATCCACGCCATCGGGCGGCCTGAATGGTTATGTTTGCGGATTCTATTTAAGGAGATGATCCCAAATATCAAGGCAAGCAAGCCAACCAATACACTCAAAGGAAAACAAATAAATCCTGTGAAAGGAATGGGCGACAAACCTCCGCAAAAGAAGAGGATGGTTAGGATTCCAAACACGAGGCTTAGAATGGAATGTTTGTTCGTCGGCGAATAGGTGGTTTCTTCGTTCGTTTCCATATAAATAGTTGAGGGCAGTGATTTTATCTATATTTTACCTGAAGCAGGTGAAATATAGATGAATATCATCTTATTATTATATAAAGATTAAACAGCTTGTGTGGGTCAGCTTTTGCTTTGTATGTCCAGGCATGATGACTTGTCCTCACTTTATGACAAATGACATGTGACGCAATATTTATATGATGTTATATTATCTTTACTCAGCCATTGAGAATTCAAATCAGGAATTGACAAAATGAATTATCAACGTATTCTTTCAGCACTGTTCTTAATTGCACTTCTGTCAAGCTGCACGCCGACTGAGGCAGCTAATCCTGCACAGCCTGCAGCCTCTGTTGTAAACACAATAACCCCCACCTTACAGCCATCCGTAACCCCCACTCTTACACCAACACCCACACCAAGCCTTCCTCCAATGTCAGATTTCATGAAGGGTCTGGTTTACTATCCGGCTGTCCCAGGTGGCAACCAGCGCCCTGAGACTGATTGGATTTTGGAGAATATTGTCCTGCCCACTGGCGCAAATTGGATTCGCCTACATTTGGCAGTTTCTCAAGACAATGTCGAAAGCACGAATGTTTACCATAATCCAGAAGATGAAATCTCTGACGCAGAATATATTCACCTTGTCGAAACAGCGCATCGCTTAGGTCTGCGCGTGATGAGTGAGCACGGGATCAATTCCAGTGGGTGGACAAACTCCTGGGCTGGTGAAATTGGCACCAAATATAACGAACAACAATGGGCAGAATGGTTCGACAGCTATGGCAAAATGATTTTACAGTCCGCGCAACTGGCCGAATCTGCCGGAACGGATTATTTCATCATGGCATCCGAATTCGAAAGCACCACACACCGTGAGAAAGAATGGCGTGGGTTAATTGCGAAAGTTCGCAAGGTATATCACGGCAAGATCAGCATGGCTTACAGTGAGGAATCTTCACTACAGAGCGTTCAGTTCTGGGATGCGTTGGATGCCATTGATGTCCATCCATATTATCTTGACCTGCCGGGTGTCACTGATCCAACGTCAGAACAATTGACGCAGGCATTTCGCCCTTACGCTGACCGCCTGGAAGCGCTTTCCAAAAAATGGAACAAGCCGATCTTGATCACAGAAATTGGTTTTTGGAGCGTCCACACCGCAACTCAAGACTATAACAATCTTGATTCGTCAAATCAAATTGACCTGCAGGAACAGACAGATTTGTTCAAGGCAGTTTTCAATACTTTCTATGGAAAGGAATGGGTGGTAGGAATTTTTTGGTATGCTTTCGAAGGAAGTTCAAACTATGCTGAGCCGTGGAATATCCATAATGATTATATTGGCAAACCCGCTGAAGATATTATCCGTTCCTTCTATGGTGCGTTACCCATGCCGACCCTGACCCCGGTCGTTTTTCCAGAGGCCAGCCTGCCCACAACAGAAACGATCTACGATGACCAGCTTGCTCCATTCTGGAACAACTATCCGCCTGAAGGTGATCCGGCCAATATCCAGTTTGACCAGTCAGACATCGCAGTCAGCGGCAATGCGATCAAAGTAAAGCTCCAGAATTTCTGGACTCTCGATTTTGGGAATCCCCTGATAGACTGGACAAAATCACAGTGGCTTGAATTCGATTTGTACGTTGAACCCAAAGATCTTCCGAAGGTTTACACAATTGGGGTATCGCTACGCGATGCGTCCTACCAGCCATCTCTCTTCAAGGTTGAATTATTGCAAAGCCAGTTCATCGAAGGCGGAAAGATCGTCCCTGGAACCTGGCAACATGTCCAAATACCTTTGGATGTATTCGGACCCATGCTCAGTAAATATGAAACAATCAGCATTGACCGCCCGGGTCACGGCTCGAACACACCAATGACGATTTATGTCGATAACGTCATCCTGCGTGGTAAATCGCCTGAGAATCTTTCAGCCCTGTCAACAAAAATACCAGCGGTTGCTGATGCGAGCTATTATTATGATGATTTTAATGACAAAACCTACGATGGCGGCTTGAATCATATTTTGTGGTCAATAGATATACCTTCTTCATCAGCTCAAGCAATTCAACAAGATGGTGTTCTTTTATTGTCAGACAAAGAAAAATCCAATGGACAGGGAATAATACTAAGTTTAAGCAATTGGCCGAGAATAAAATTTGGATTCTTGGAAGCAAGGGTAATGGCGCATTACGAAAATGGTTCAACTGGGAATATTACCCTGGACGGTATTTCGCCAGAATTACCGAGGGGATGGACAGAAATGGGATTAACGCCCCGCGCAAATGGTGCAAAATTACATGTAATAGATTTAATAGAGGCAAGAGTTTTGAATGACACCTGGTATGTGTTGCGAATTGAATATGACGAAGGAAAAAATGCTTTAAACTATTTCATTGACGGGAAACAAATCGCGTCTTATGTCGTCCCAAAAAAAGTTGTAAGCCTAACTCCAGGGATCCAATTATGGCACCCCGAAGGCGGTTCTGTGATGGGATATATTGACTATGTAGCTATTGGTGAGTAGAAGCTAGTATCAATTTTTAGCAACTTTGGATTGTACACAACAAAAACCGCCCAATTGATTGGGCGGTTTTCATAATCTGTCGGGGCGAGAGGATTTGAACCTCCGACCTCTTGCACCCCATGCAAGCGCGCTAGCCGGACTGCGCCACGCCCCGATTGAGCGAAGCGGATTATAGCCGTCTTTCATTATTCTGGCAAATCTAAATTATTTAATCAACTTTACTCACCAACATGATTCTCTGAACGACACTGCGTAAGACGAATTGTTTTGGCAGCTGAATCTCAGCTTGTCAGGCGCTTTCAAATCACAACCATCCATCAGCCTTTATGCTAAAATAGATATATTGGAGTTCCCTATGTCAGATATGATTGAAGTTGTCATCGACAGCATTCGTGTTCACTTAATGGCGCCTCAGCGGGTTGTTGTCCTGAAGCAGGTAAATACTGAGCGCTACCTAACCATTTGGATCGGTCCTTACGAAGCGGAAGCAATTACTGTCGCTTTGCAGGAAATTGAGAAAGTTCGTCCGCTAACGCATGACCTGCTCAAAAATGTATTTAGTGCTTTCAATGCGCGCATCACCCGTGTAGAGATCGTCAGGTTGCAGGATGAAACATTTTATGGAAATATTGTCGCTGAAGTTGACGGCCGCGAAATCAACGTTGATTCGCGCCCCTCTGATGCAATTGCAATCGCTGTCCGTGCGCATGTTCCGATTCTTGTTCACACCAGTGTAATGGAAGCGGCAGGCATGCTGCCAGACCAGGATATGCCTGAAACTGCAGCCCCTGCACCGCGTAAGGAAGCCCCCGCACCGCTTTCGGATGAAGCCAATGATCGATTGTCCGTTTTCAAAGACTTTATTGACAAGCTCGATATCGACAGTCCTGATAAAGATAAACCCGATTCACCCTTAACCTAAAGCTGATACAACCTCAATGGCAGATTATTTCCCCGATACAGATTCAGCCGCCCCCGCCAGCCAGACGCCATCGGCAGTACCTCATAGCCGCGAAGCCGAAGAAGCCGTAGTAGGGGCGGTACTGATTAATACAGAAGCTTATTATGATGTAGCCCAATTTCTTGCGGCTGATGATTTTTATATTCATCGCAATAAATGGATTTGGGAGGCTTTTGCGCGTTTGCATGAGCAGCGCATTCCCGTAGACTTGCTAACCCTTTCTGAAGAACTCGATCGCGCAGGTCAACTTGCAGATGTGGGCGGCTCGGCTTATCTCACCTCGATGATCAATCAGGTGCCTTCCTCCCTCAATGCTGAGTCCTATGGCCGCATCGTTGAGGGACATTCCATTCGCCGCAAGATGATTAATGCTGCGAATAAGATCGCGTCCATTGCTTATAACGAAGCCTCTACAATAGATGATGTAATGAATGAGGCTGAGAAAGCTGTCTTCAATGTCAGCGAACGCCGTCTCAAACACGATCTTCAGCCGATCTCTGCCGTATTAAGCGATTACTATGACCGAATAGATGATCTTGCCAAACGTCCTGATGAGATTCATGGTGTTCCAACAGGCTTTATCGATCTTGATCGAATGCTGACAGGATTACAACCTTCTGACCTGCTGATTATTGCAGGCCGTCCTGGTCAAGGTAAAACTGGTTTTCTACTTTCCATTGCCAAGAACGCCGCGTTGACTCATAAAAAGCATGTTGCTATTTTTTCATTGGAAATGTCCAATGAGCAAGTGGTTCAACGCTTGATTGCGCAGGAAACAGGAATTGACTCTCAGCGTTTGCGTAATGGTCAATTACAGGAACATGAGTGGCCGCTGTTTACTCATGCCATCGAGGTTTTTTCGGACACGCATGTTTATCTAGATGATACTCCAGCCATTACACCTTTGCAACTACGCACAAAATGCCGCCGTCTGCATATGGAGTTCGGCATTGACTTGATCATCATCGATTACCTTCAGCTTATGGGTGGAGATACCCGCAACGATAATCGCGTACAGGAAGTTTCACACATCTCCCGCAGCTTGAAAGTGTTGGCGCGTGAATTGAATGTCCCTGTGTTGACAGCCGCGCAGTTATCCCGCGCGGTTGAACAACGTACAGATAAACGGCCTGTGCTATCAGATTTACGTGAATCAGGTTCCCTCGAACAGGATGCCGATATTGTGATGTTTATCTATCGTCCCGACCAATATGAAAAGGATAGCGAGAAGCAAAACGTTGCTGAGATCATTATTGCCAAGCATCGAAATGGGCCTGTAGGCAGTGTGGAGTTGATTTTCCGCGGTGCGTTGGCGAAGTTTGAGAATGCAGCCACAAAGGTTTTTAGACCAAATGAATAAGGGCGGGGCGGGGTCCGTCCCGCTCCTACTCCAATAATATGGATAAATTCTCTGGCTTTACCTCCTCCGAAACCTTCACGCAGCTTCCCGATTCATTTATTCATCTTTTAAAAGAAATAGATGATCCGGCAGAGTTGAAGGTAACCCTTTATGCGATCTGGCGGATTGAGCATATTGAAGGAAACTTTCGTGCGATGTGTGAATCAGATTTCGAGGTTGAGTCGCTTGGGTTGGAGTTTAAGAAGATAAAGCTTGGCTTGGGAAAAGCTGTGAAACGCGGCACCCTGCTAAGGTCACAGCATGAAGCGGATGTTTTTTATTTTCTCAACTCTCCTCGGGGACGTCTTGCTGCCGAGGCGTTCGCAAAAGGTCAATGGCGCGAGTCAGCGCGGATCATGTCTGCGCCAATGAACAAGTCAAATATATTTAAGTTATATGAAGAAAACATTGGTGCGCTCACACCTTTATTGTCAGATATGTTACGCGAGGCCGAAAAAAATTACCCAAGCGTGTGGTTTGAAGAAGCATTTGAAATCGCAGTAAGCCGTAACATCCGCAACTGGAAATACGTGGAAGCCATTTTAGTGCGCTGGAAGGAAAAAGGGAAAGATGAAAGACAAGATCAACAAAACACTGTCAAAGATACAAAACGATACACAGACAGCGAGTTCTCCGAATTCATCAACCGAGATTGAAAATTTAGTGAAATCGTTGGGTGATCCGAACTGCCCATATTGTGGTGGGGTGGGATATGTGCGTATGGATTTTCCACTCGGACATGAAAAATTTGGAAAGTTGGAATCATGCGTGTGTCGTGCGAAGGATGTGGCAGATGGTGCGCGTAGTCGTTTATTCGCCTTAAGCAATTTAGATCGGTTAAGCCATTTAACTTTTGAAAACTTTATTCCTTCAGGAAATAAAAAAGCAAAATTCATGACCCCGCAAGAAGCAGAAAGCCTGCATGAAGCGCACGAAACTTCTGAAAATTTTGCGCAATTGCAAACAGGTTGGCTTTTACTTGAAGGAGGATACGGCTGCGGAAAGACTCACCTCGCAGCAGCAATTGCAAATTATTCTGTCAATCATGGAATCCTGACATTGTTTATTACGGTGCCCGATTTGCTTGATTCACTGCGCTTTGCTTATGCCGATCCTGAGATCACTTTTGAACAACGCTTCGAAGAAATACGTAATGCAAATTTATTAATTATGGATGATTTTGGCACACAGAATGCCACAAATTGGGCACAGGAAAAATTATTCCAGATTATTAATTATCGTTACACCAACAAACTGCCGACGGTTATTACCACCAATTTAATGCTCGATCAAATTGAAGGACGCATTCGTTCACGTTTACAAGACGATGGATTTGTAAATCACATCAAGATAAAAGCACCCGATTATCGCAGACCTGAAGAGACAAGCAACCCTGGCCTTTCTATGCTTTCATGGCCCGATATTGCAGAAATGACTTTTGAAAGTTTTGAGCCAAGAGATAATGACCTGGGAAAAGAAATTGTTACTACGGTTATAACAGAGAAGGAAACAGGTTATCGAAGCCGCACAAAAGAAAGAGTTGTCACCAAAAGAACGGTTACACAAAACGATATTAAAACATTACACGTGGCATTCAACGCGGCAATTAATTTTGTAAAAGACCCAAAAGGCTGGCTTATATTTTTAGGCGAATCTTACTGCGGAAAAACTCATCTAGCGGCTGCCATTGGGCATGATCGCATTACCTATGGCGGGCAAGCCATTCTTATTGACGTATCTTCATTGCTGGACTATCTAAAAGATACATTTAGTAAAGATTCTGATGTTACATTTAATCGCCGTATTCATGAGATCCGTACTACACCATTATTAATATTGGACGATATCAAAGAAAGTCAAAAAAATTCAGTTTGGACAGAAGATAAACTGCACAGCATATTAAATTATCGTTATCACTCGCATTTACCCACCGTGCTAACTTCTTCCATGGATACAAACACATTTGCCGTAAGCTATCCTAGTCTGTGGCAGAAATTACTTGATACTTCAAGGTGTAAAATTCTTGTGATTGACATGCCCCCGTATCGCCGTGATACAAAGGGAAGTAAAACGAGTCTACAGAAGAAAAAGTAAAAATTCCACCCTTGATAATTATTTGCTTTATCGAGATCAAAGCGCTGCTTATCCGAGGAAAGAGATAAAAGGTGTCTAAAAAACAGGCTCCAAGTCCAATGTGACGCGGAGCCTGTTTTTCGTTATGAAGTGCCTGCAAGGGTATACTATGGTTATGAACACTCTTCCCATCCCATCTTTTTTTGATGCCTCCCGCGTGAGCGAAATCTGGAAAGTGGATTACGCCGTCCGAGCAGATCAAGCACGCGATTGGACGAATCAACACGAACTGAAACCCGCCTCCGCTTCGAAGGAAAGAATCTCCCTTTTGCTGATCGACGTGCAAAATACATTCTGTATTCCCAACTTTGAGCTCTTCGTCGGTGGCCGCAGTGGACATGGCGCCGTGGATGACAACATCTGCCTGTGTGAATTCATCTATCGCAACCTGGGTAATATCACCCATATCACCGCCACCATGGATACACATATGGCGCAACAGATTTTTCATCCCATCTTCTTTGTAGATAAAGATGGAAACCATCCCGCGCCATACACTGATATTCATGCTGCTGAATTGCGCGAAGGGAAGTGGACCTTCAACCCTGCCATCGCGCCGAACCATCATATTGCCCCTGAATACGGTCAACAAATGATGATCCATTATGCTGAAGAGTTGGAGAAGAAAGGCAAATACGCACTGACCATTTGGCCATATCACGCCATGCTCGGTGGAATCGGTCATGCACTTGTGCCAGCGGTTGAAGAAGCCATCTACTTTCATTCCATTGCCAGACTGGCTCAGGCTGAGTTTGAAATTAAAGGCGATAAGTCATTTACAGAGAATTATTCAGTGATCGGCCCTGAAGTGCTGACAGGTCCAATGGGTGAAACCCTTGGCACGCGTAATCTAAAATTCATTCAACAATTGCAGAATGTTGATAAGCTGTACATCGCTGGGCAGGCCAAGAGTCACTGCGTAGCATGGACTGTTTCTGACTTGCTTGAAGATATTAAAACAACAGACCCATCACTTGCGGAAAAAGTTTTCCTGCTTGAAGATTGTACGTCCTCTGTAGTTGTGCCTGGAGTAGTAGATCATACCGACGCGGCGAATGAAGCGTATGTCCGCTTTGCGAAAGCAGGTATGAAGATTGTGAAATCGACAGATTAGTATAGTAGACCTCTTGCAAAAGTCCTTTTGCCACAGAGGTCACAGAGAAAAAATGAGTTTTAAGAGCTTTTCTCAAAGGTCTCTGTGTGCTCTGTGGCTATATTAAACTCACTTATGCAAGAGATCAAGTATGTCATTGCGAGAGCATACTTTGCTCGAAGCAATCTCCAACTTAATTGAGGAATGTTCGTTGGGAAGAGTACCCTCCTCGCAATGACGGAATTAATTTACAAGGTATCCCATGTCCATTTTTGACGGTAAAAGACTTACAAACGAAACATTCAAACTAGATATCGAACGCATGCGCCGCGGCTGGTACTCGGATAAATATTTCGAGAACATCAACCGCATGTTGATCAACTTGTCACTGGAAGGTTATAAATATTCAGGTCAATTTCATAATTTGCCGAAAGGTGTTTCTCCTGAAAATATAGATGTAGGCGATATCGAAGTCGAGATGCAGTGGTTTACCCGCAGAATGGGAAAAACTACAGTCGTAGGTGTGGATAAATCGCTTGCCATGCTCAAACATTGCACAGGCTATTTCGAAGGTGATAAATTTATTGATACCTCCGACAAACTCGAAGTATGGGCTGTTCAGGATGGGACCATTGTCAAATACGACGGCGACCCAACGAAAATTCAGCCTGTCATCAAAGTGCGCGGACGATACCGCGACTTTGCGTTGCTTGAAACTCCTTCCCTTGGAATTCTCACGCGTTCAAGCCGTGTGGCTACGAATGTATATGAAACATTGGTAGCAGCGAGCGGTAAACCTGTATTATTTTTTCCCGCGCGTTTTGATGTTCACGAAGTTCAAGCTGCAGATGGATATGCATATAACATCGCATTACAGCGTTTCAATCGTGACCATGCGCATGATCTCGGTGCTTTCGTCTCAACGGACGCTCAAGGAGATTGGTGGGGCGGCGCAGGCGGCGGGACAGTGGCTCACGCTGCGATTGCAACCTTCATCGGTGACACTGCCGAAGCCATGATGGAGTTCTCGCGGATTCTGCCGTCTCGTATTCCGCGCATCGCGCTGGTGGATTTCAACAATGATTCTGTCCGTGATACTTTGCGAGTGTTGGATAGTATGTTTGCAAAATATCGCGAGTTGATGGATGCAGGGAATAAGGAAGAAGCTGAGAAATATAAATTATACGGTGTGCGTTTGGATACAAGCGGCAGCCTGCGTGATGTCTCGGTTCTGCCTTTGGGGGAACCTGCTTTGGACCTCGGTGTGAATCCACGACTGGTGTTTAACATCCGTCAGGGAGTGGACCATGCCTGGGAAAGCTGGAACATTCCCGATGTTTGGAAAGAAGCGGCGAAGGAATTTTGTCACAATGTGAAGATCGTTGTGTCAGGTGGATTTCACCCTGATAAGATCCGTAAATTCGAAAAGTTGGAGGTCCCCGTGGATATTTACGCAGTGGGTTCCTATTTGTTCAATAACAGCGACTCAACCACCACCGATTACACAAGTGATGTGGTGCGTGTGAAAATTCATGGCGAGTGGATCGATATGGCAAAGGTGGGGCGTAAGGTCGGGGAAAATATAAACCTCGAACGAGTCTGGTAAATAAAAAGAAATGGGCATCTTCAGGATGCCCATTTCTTTTTATCCGAATCTTCCCATAATGTAATCTTCGGTCTTCTTTTGCTTCGGAACTGTGAAGAGCGATTTGCCTTCGCCATATTCAATGAGTTCACCTGTTAAAAAGAAGGCTGCGTAATCTGCGGTTCGCGCGGCTTGTTGAACTGAATGCGGTACAAGGATCACTGTATATTCTTTTTTCAACTCTAATAATGCGGCTTCCACTTTGCCTGTTGAAATTGGGTCAAGCCCGGAGGTGGGTTCATCAAGCAGAATTACATCAGGCTGCAATGCAATTACGCGAGCAAGACACACACGTTGCTGCTGTCCGCCTGAAAGTGCAATAGCTGGCTCATCCAGGCGGTCTTTGACTTCTTCCCAAATCGCAGAGAGTTTTAAACTTCGCTCAACCGCTTCATCTAATTTTGATTTTCGTTTTTCACCCGTAAGTTCCAAACCGTAAGTAATATTTTCGCGAATGCTCATGGGCAGTGGAACTGGCCGCGCAAAGACCATGCCCACTTTTCGGCGCAACGCGATCACATCTGTTTTGGGGTCAAGAATATTTTCGCCGTCCATCAGAATACGACCCGAGCTGGCTTTCACCTCAGTGAGATCATTCAAACGATTGAGACATCTCAACAAAGTGGATTTCCCGCCTCCAGCTGGACCGAATAAAACTGTCACAGCGTTCTGACGAATTCCCATGCTCACACCGCGCAGCGATTCGGTACCGTCAGAATATTGCAGGGAGAGGTTTTCGATGACGATTTTATCTACCATTGTCTTCTCGCTCTTGCTCGTGAACGGATCACTGTGGCAATGATGTTCATGGTCAGCACAAAGACAAGCAGCACTAGCGCTGTCCCGTATTGGATTTGGATCGGCATTTCAGGTACCTGCGTGGAAATTACGAAAAGATGATATGGCAATGCCATGGTCGCATCAAAGGGGGAGCCTGGTAAACGCGGCAGGAAAAATGCCGCACCTGTAAATAAAATTGGAGCTGTTTCACCTGCGGCGCGTTCAAGGCCGAGGATGACCCCTGTAAGAATACCAGGAAGAGCTTCCTTCAACACGATTTTTCGAATGGTCTGCCAGCGAGTCGCTCCAAGGGAAATGCTCACAGTGCGAAAAGCCTGAGGCACAGAACGCAGGGACTCTTCCGCTGTGCTGATGATGACAGGCAAGGTCATGATCGAGAGGGTCAGCGATGCAGCAAGGATGGATGTACCAAATTTCAAAAATAGAACGAACAATCCCAAGCCGAACAATCCATAGACAACTGAGGGAATCCCCGCCAAATTGATGATCGCGATACGAATCAGCCGTGTCAATCGATTCTCACTTGCATATTCTGCAAGATATATGGCTGCAGCGATTCCCAATGGAACGGAAAAAATGGCTGTTCCAAGGGTGAGATATAGCGTTCCGATGATCGCGGGCAGAATTCCGCCAGCGCGCATTCCATCATGAGGAAAGTCTGACAGGAATTTCCATGAAATGGCGGAGCCGCCTTTGGCAAGGATAAAAATAATTGTTCCCACGATGGGGGTAACGGTGGCAATGGCCATCAGCGTGATGGCGATAAATCCAATCCGTTGGACAGTGTGGCGGTTACGTGCAAATAATTTCATCATAATTGATTAGGATAATATCCTCTCAGCTCTCTTCTTTGCGCGGAAGACAACCGATGATGCAATAATATTCACAATGAAGGAAATCAGGAACAATACCATGCCAATGAAGAAAAGCACGTGGTAATGTGTACTTCCATTTGCAACTTCACCCATTTCTGCTGCAATGGTTGCAGTCATGGTGCGGACGGGGGAGAAGAGACTGCCAAGTTTTACAGCTAATACAGGAGCATTGCCTGTCACCATCATCACGGTCATGGTTTCGCCGATGGCACGGCCAACACCCAGCATCACGGCGGTCAACACACCTGAGCGGGCGGCAGGCAGGGTTACCCGCCAAATGGTTTGCCAGCGGGTTGCACCCAATGCCCATGCGCCTTCACGATATGCGCGCGGGACCGCATCCAACGCATCTTCAGCAACAGATACTACAGTGGGAACTGCGATCCCTCCCAAAAGCAGGGAGCCTGTAAAAGCTGTGAGACCAGTTGGCAGGTTAAGAAAGACACGTAGAAATGGAGAGAGTACGAGAATTCCAAGAAATCCCAAAACTACGGAGGGAAGTCCGCCGAGTAATTCAACAAGAGGTTTTAAGATTTCACGCATCCACCGCGGTGCGATCTCGGAAATGTAGACTGCCGTACCGATCCCAAACGGCACAGCGATCAAGGCCGCGCCGAGAGTGACAATCAGTGAGCCTGTGATGAGCGGCAGAATACCAAAATAATTTTCAATGGGATACCAGCGAATGTTTAGCAACGAGGACATATCCACTTCGGCGAGGGTGGGCAATCCTTCGCGAAGCAGAAAGAAAAAGATGAGCGCTACAAATACAATGGCTGAATAACCAGAGGCTTGTATCAGGCGGGTGATGATAAATTCACGAAAGGTTAATGATTTTTCCATAGTTCACCTTGTAGAGGCACAGCGCCGCTGTGCCTCTACGATGTTTATTTTACAGGTACAAATCCCAGCTTGGCAACGATTGCCTGCGCTTCACTTGAAAGTATCCATTCAAGATATTGTTTCATAATGCCAGTGGGCTCGCCGTTGGTATACATATACAAATCGCGCGCAATGGCATAAGTTTTATCATTAACGGTTTCGATGGCAGGCAAAACATAAGGCATGCCAGCTTCCTTTGCAATGGCGACCATTTTTAAATCTTTGGGCACATATCCGAGCCCATCATAACCAATTGCATTCGGGTTATCGCGCACTTCCGAGATAATCCCTTCAGAGGATGGAAGTAAAAGCGTGTCTGTCGAAAAAAAGGTTTTATTTTCCTTGTTCCCCAATCGCAAAACGGTTTCAAGGAAATATACATGTGTGCCGGAGTTTGTCTCGCGCGATAATTTAACGATGGGGCGGTCATCTCCGCCAACTTCACTCCAGTTGGTGATCTTACCGCTATATATATCGGAGATTTGTTGTAGTGTTAATTTGTTTACAGGGTTTTCTGGATTCACAATTACGGCAATCGCATCCTTCGCGATGATATGTTCCACAGGATTTATGCCCTTGGATTTTGCTTCGTCGATCTCTTCGTCTTTGATCTTGCGGGAGGCGTTGGCAATATCCACTGTGCCATTAATAAGTGCAGCGATTCCAGTACCAGACCCTCCGCCTGTTACAGAAATACGGACGTCTGAATGCTCGCCCTGATAGGTTTCCGCCCATGCCAGCGCAAGGTTGACAATGGTATCGGAGCCTTTATTTTCAATGTAATTTGCAGGGGAATTAGATGCGTTTGTAGTTGAGTTTTTACCAGGCCCACAAGATGTAAGGATGAACGAGAAAAGAAGGAAAAGGGTGATGATGCGTTTCATTGAGTGGGATTATAGTCGCAGGTAGACACGCGCACAAGTAGACAAGTAAAGTTGCATCTTTCTGTGTTTTCATTCCCATTCATCTTTCCCGCCATTCTTTGATAAAATCATTCCATGACTACAGACTCATCCACTTTCTCTGTCCAAAACCTTAATTTTTATTATGGTGCCTCAAAAGCGCTTTCCAACATCACTCTCGAGGTTCAGCCTCAAAAAGTGACTGCGTTGATCGGCCCATCTGGATGCGGGAAATCCACCTTCCTTCGTTGTTTGAATCGTATGAATGACACGATCACAGGTACACGTGTGGAAGGGAAAATTTTACTGAAAGGCGAGGATATTTATAATTCAGAAATGGATGTGGTTAATTTACGTCAACGTGTGGGAATGGTATTCCAGAAACCGAATCCATTTCCGCAGTCTATATATGACAATGTGGCCTTTGGTCCGCGCGTAATGGGCATGGATATAAACCTGGATGAGGTGGTGGAGAAAAGCCTGCGAGCTGCCGTGCTTTGGGACGAAGTAAAAGATGATTTGAAATCCGATGCGATGGGTTTGTCGCTTGGCCAACAGCAAAGACTATGCATTGCTCGCGTCATTGCTGTTCAGCCTGAAGTGATCTTGATGGATGAATCCACCTCTGCGCTTGATCCGATAGCCACTTTGCGTGTGGAAGAGTTGATCTATGAACTCAAGGAAAAATATACGATCGTGATCGTGACACATAACATGCAGCAGGCGGCGCGTGTTTCTGATTTTACGGGGTTATTCTGGCTGGGGGATCTCGTGGAATTTGCCCCAACAAATCAAATGTTTACCAAACCAAAAGAAGAATTAACAGAGGCTTATATTACAGGAAGAATGGGATAGGCAGTTTCTTTGGAATGCAGACTTTAGTCTGCACTTCGTTAGTGTCTCTCTTGCAAAACTATATTCTGGAGTTCGGAAGTTCTACTTTCGAAACGCAAAAGTAGAACTTTTGCGCTCCTGTAAATAAGTTTTTAACTTTTGTAAGAGGTCTAATATAAAAAGTGGACACAGAATATCTGTGTCCACTTTTTGCTTATCACTTCTTACTTACTTCTTCCAAAACTCATCATCACTGGATTTGATTTCACCAAACTCGCCTGTGGCAATGAAGATCGTGCGTTCGCAGATGTTGGTCACACGGTCTGCAACACGCTCTAGGTTGTGTCCCACCCATAAAAGCCAGTTCGCGCGCTCAATGGACCTGGGGTCTTGAATAATGATCAACATCAATTCATGATATATCTGGTTATAGAGTGCATCTACTTCATCGTCTTCCATGGGGATGGTCTTTGCAGCTTCCACATCTTCATTGATAAAGGCTGACAGCGCGCGATGGAGCATATCTGCTCCCTTTTGTGCCATGCGCGGGATGTCGATGAGCGGTTTGAGCAAAGTCTCTTCGCCCATGCGAAGATTTATGTTTGCAATGCCTTTGGCGTAATCGCCCATGCGCTCCAATTCGGAAATAATTTCCATGCATGATGCGAGAAGCCGCAGGTCGTGCGCCATGGGCTGCTGTGTTGCGATCAAGACCATTAATTGATTTTCGATCGCAAAACGTTTTTTATTAATTTCCTTGTCTTCGGCAATGATTTTTTCGGCGGCCTTGAGATCGCGTTTCTTCAAGGCTTCCACTGAGCCGATGATGGCATGTTCCACCATACTTCCAAGCAGAAGAACCTCATCCTTTACCTGTTGTATTTCACTCTCAAATGTTTTTCTGATCATAATACCTCTGATGGTTTTGTCTTTCTTATTTTACTACTGTCAATTACATCTGACGATACTCTTTGCTCGGTCAACCATAAGCGCAGGCGTGCTTCAATTTGGTCGCGCACGTGTCGGGTGTGCGTGAGGCGCTGTTCTTCATCTCCACCGAACTTGGCTGGGTCGTCAAACGGCCAGTGGTCGTGAGTTCCCATGCTGAGGAAAACCGTGGGGCAATTCTCCTCGGCATTTGCACATACAGTGATGACATATGTGAATACGGTTTTGCCAAGATATTCGATGACTGACTTTGAAAACTGGCCCGACATATCGATTCCAACTTCGCGCATCACTTCCTGGACCTCGGGCAGGATACTGCCCTTCGGTTCGGTACCTGCGCTGAAAATTTCAAACTGCGCGCCTGCCAATGCGCGCAGGAGTCCCTCGGCCATTTGACTGCGGGCTGAATTGCCTGTGCAAAGAAAAATAACTTTTGGTTTATTCATATTATTCTCCTTATGGAATCCAACAGCTTGCTGTTGAAAATGCAGGAGCAGGCTCCTGCATTCCATATTATCCGAATCTTCCCGTTACATAATCTTCGGTGCGTTTATCTTGAGGGCGGGTGAATATTTTTTTTGTGTCATCAAATTCGATCACACCGCCTGAACGATTATCATCGATCATCATCATGGCTGTGAAATCAGAAGCACGGGCGGCTTGCTGCATGTTGTGGGTAACGATGATAATGGTATAGTTTTTCTTCAATTCTTGCATCAATTCTTCAATACGTAGTGTGGAGATCGGATCGAGTGCCGAGGCGGGTTCATCCATCAAAATAATCTCAGGTTGAATGGCGATGGTGCGCGCAATGCACAAACGCTGCTGCTGGCCGCCTGAAAGTTCGTAGGCGCTCTTCTTGAGTTTATCTTTTACTTCCTCCCAAAGCGCGGCGCTTCGCAATGATTGTTCAACGAGTTCGTCCATATTGCCTTTGAAACCGTTGATCTTGGCTCCCCATGAAATGTTTTCATAAATAGACTTTGGAAATGGGTTCGGCTTCTGGAAGACCATGCCGATTTTTCGGCGCGCCTCAACAGGGTCCACATCTTTGCTGTAAAGGTTTTGTCCTTGCAAAAGAAGCTCGCCTGTCACCCGGCAATTCGGTACAAAGTCATTCATACGATTAAAGGCGCGCAACAAGGTGGATTTTCCACAACCCGATGGGCCGATGATCGCAGTGATCTTTTGCTTTTCCACTTTAATATTCACCCCTTTCACAGCGGTATAGCTGCCGTAATGAATGGAGAGGTCGTTGGTTGTTATTGCATATTCTGGTGTTAAGTTATTTTCCATGGTTCACATCCAAAAAATTAGATTACAGTCTTCGCTGAAAACGATTGCGAAGCAGGATTGCGGTTGCGTTCAATGATAGCAGCATGACCATCAAAACAATAATGGCGCTGGCGGCAATGGCGTGGAATTCAGGCTGGGCTCGGGTTGTCCAGTTAAAAATCTGGATGGGTAGAGCGGTGAATTTTGAGAAGGGACCTTGCGGGTCAACCGTAATGAAAGTTGATGCGCCCACCACGATCAGTGGAGCCGTTTCGCCAATGGCACGCGAGACCGCGAGGATCGTGCCCGTGAGAATCCCTGCGATGGAGTTGGGCAGAACGTGATGCCAGATCGTTTGCCATTGAGTGGCTCCTACGCCGTAAGCAGCCTGGCGCAAAGAATCTGGAACTGCCTTGATGGCTTCCTGAGCATTGATAATGATCAAAGGCATAACCAGCACGCCCATGGTTAGCCCGGCTGCCAGCACGGTACGTCCGTTTGAATCCGTGACCCCGAACATGCTGCCACTCGTAAGCGGTTCAAGCACACGGACAAAAAGAGCGAGTCCCAACATCCCATACACAATGCTAGGGACGCCTGCGAGGTTGTTGATATTGGTTTGAATAATACGAGTGAATAAATTCCTTGGTGCGTATTCCTGTAAATATATGGCCGCACCGACACCAATGGGTAAGGCAAATAACACCGCAATTCCCACCAGCCACAAAGACCCGAGGATGGCAGTACGCGCGCCTGCAAATTCAGCGCGTGATGACATCGGGCTGGATAGAAAACTCATGGTTAGCCAGGAGCGAAATTCGAGTCTTGCGTCTGGATATTTTTCTGTAACTTCAGCTTCGATATCCGCCTTGTGAAACAAGGATTGAGTAAGCGACCAGACTGCTTTTGTGTCGATCCTGATAATTCTTTCAAGTACCAATGACAAAAGGTCTGATTGTGAACGCGTCTCCATTACCTGCTCATTGTTCAATTTGTTATATGCGCCTGTAGAGATGTTTGCCTTGAGGATATCCACCAATTCCTGTTGAGTTAACTCATTCAAAGGTTTGGAGGTTATCGTGGATGGGTCAACTTTATATTCGTAGGCGGTGTACCCGAAGGCGCCATCCACAATGTTGTAGAGCAGCGCGGTCAGGCTGATCACTGCAATAAGCAAAGCGGAAAGAAAGGCGATCTGCCCAATCGTTGCGCTGCGATACCGTCCGTTTAATTCACGACGGAAGGCATCGCCTTGGGGATAATAATTGTTGTTTTGATTCATGATTTGATTTCTCGAATAGTGCGATACAGAATTTTATTCATATTGCTCTCTAAATCTTTGCACAACCCACTGGCTGATCAAATTCAACACGAGAGTTACCAGGAACAACATCATCGCAATCGCAAAGAGACTGGTGTAATCAATGGAGCCATAACTTAAGTCACCGCCGCTGATGCGGGCGATATTGCCGGTCATGGTTTCGGCGGCTTCAAATGGATTCAAGGTAAAGTTAGGCCCAGAACCTGCCGCAACGGCAACGATCATGGTTTCGCCAATGGCGCGGGAGATTCCCAAAATGACCGCTGCGCCAATTCCAGAAAGCGCCGCGGGCAATACTACCTGTAGGCTGGTTTCCAATTTGGTGGCTCCCATGGCGTAGGCACCCTCACGCAATGGGCGAGGGACCGCGCTGAATGAGTCTTCACTCATCGAGGAAATCAATGGCAGGATCATAATGCCCATGACGAGTCCTGCGGAGGCCATGTTATAGATTTCGACATTATCTTCACCAAAAATGGAGCGTATGATCGGTGTTACAAAAAGCAAGGCAAAGAAACCATATACCACGGTGGGAATGCCCGCTAAAATTTCAAGGATAGGTTTTAAGACCGAACGTACTTTCGGGGAGGCATATTCACTTAGATACAGAGCAGCTGCCAGTCCGAGAGGAAGCGAGATGGTCATCGCGATCAGGCTGGTAATAAGGGTGGAAGTCACGAGCGGCCAGATGCCGTATTGTCCAATCCCGGGCTGCCATTTAGTAGTGCCAAAAAATTTTCCGAAGGTGACATCTGGATTGCCGAAGAAGAGCAGGGCTTCCTTGCCTAATTCATAAACCAATGTAATCGTAATAAAAATGGATAAAACACCCGCGATAAAAAGCAGGGATTGAATGACGGTTTCCCCAAGTCTTATTTTTTTTCTTAAATTTAGTGGGCGAAAGTTTTGGGCGCTCAAGGCTTGCCTCAATTCATAAAATATCTTTTACAGAGTTACAGGACTGACCTCGAAGAGATCAGTCCTGTATGATTACCAAAATGTATTACTAGTTTCCAGTGGCAGTCATCCAGGCATCCATGGAAGCCTGAAGGTCTGCATCGGGAGCAGCGAAGTAACCAACATCGGAGATGTTGTCATCCACATTGCTCAAGTAGAAGTAGATGAAAGCTGCAACCTGTGGCTTCTCTTTGAGAATGTTTGCATCAGAATAGATGAAGAGCGGGCGGGAGATTGGGTAGGTACCGTCATCGACGGTGGCTGTGGAAGGTTCAACACCTTCGACAGCCACAGCCTTCAACTTGCCCTGGTTTTCACTGAAATAAGCGAAGCCGAAATAACCGATTGCATATTTGGAGCCTTCGACACCCTGAACGAGCACGTTGTCATCTTCAGAGAACTGGGCGCCAGCGGCACCGAGAAGTGCTACCTTGCCAGCAGCGGTATCAGCCTTGCCATCTGCATTGAGGTACAAAGGAGCGACAACTTTTTCATTGAAGTAATCGAAAGTACCACTATCTGCACCAGGGCCGTAGACCAAAATGGTCTCAGCAGGGAAGGATGGATCGACTTCATTCCATTTGGTGTATTGGGCTGTGAAGATCTTGCCAAGTTGTTCAAGGGTGAGAGCGGTGACGAAATCATTGTCAGCGCTGATCACAACGGTCAACGCATCGGTACCAACGCGGAAAGCGATTGGTGTGCGAACAGGGTTCAGGGCTGCACAGTTAGCTACTTCTGCATCCTTGATCTTGCGCGAAGCATTGGCGATATCAGTCTCACCGGTCTTGCAGAAGCGCTCAAACCCAGCGCCTGAACCAATGCTATCCACGGTGAGGTTACCGGTGTAGCCTTCCTGTTGGAAGAGTTCAGACATGCGTTCGGAAAGAGGGAACACGGTGGAGGAACCAGCTGTAACGATGTCACCTGTGACTGCATCCGGTGCATACATTGCCATCGGGTCTGCGGTTGG
The DNA here is from genome assembly GCA_043788255.1 of Anaerolineales bacterium. Taxonomy (GTDB): domain Bacteria; phylum Chloroflexota; class Anaerolineae; order Anaerolineales; family Villigracilaceae; genus Villigracilis. The sequence goes on from JAYVUA010000129.1 coordinate 28,409, forward strand.
GGCGACAGTTGGTTCAGGTGTATTTGTGGGGACGATTGGGGCCGCTGTGGGGGCTTCAGTAGCTGGGGTGCCGCATGCGGCGAGCAAGAGGCTCATGGCTACTACTACAAACAATAATGAACGAACAGTTTTTGACATTTCAAATCTCCTTTAGGTTTTATACAACGATATGATGATACCTACCCGCTCTTAATGGCAATGGAAGAATAGGTTAACATCTTGTTAAGAAAAAAATGGAATATTTCCAACTGGAAACAAAACTGTCACCCACAAGCACCATGTTTTCTTGTACAATCAACCAAAGGGAAACCCCATATGCCTCTTACTCAACAGGAAATAAAGTCACGCGCCTATGCCTTTGTAAAAGAATGGGAGAATACTTCACGCGAACGCGCCGAAGCGCAGACGTTTTGGAATGACTTTTTCAATATCTTCGGTCTGTCTCGCCGACGTGTGGCTTCGTTCGAGGAACCAGTCAAAAAGTTGGGTGATGCGCGTGGATCGATTGATCTGTTTTGGAAAGGGACTTTGCTGGTCGAGCATAAATCCAAAGGCAAAGACTTGACCAAAGCCTACCAGCAGGCATTGGATTACTTCCCTGGCATCAGTGAGCAGGATTTACCGCAATATGTTCTCGTTTCAGATTTTACAGATTTCAAGTTATACAATCTTGATTCAAATGAAGAATTCGATTTCACATTAAACGAGTTACCTGAAAAAATCCATTTGTTTGGTTTTATTTCTGGTTACAAACAACACGCCTATCGCGAAGAAGACCCGGTCAATATTCGCGTGGCAGAGAAAATGGGGGAGTTGCATGACGAACTCCTGAAAAGTGGCTATAGCGGACACGCGCTCGAAATATTTTTGGTGCGATTGGTGTATACGTTGTTTGCGGACGATACCGGCATTTTCCCGAAAGACCATTTTCATTATTTCCTTGAAAACCGCACCAACCCCAATGGATTTGATACAGGCTCGACGCTGGCGTTGATCTTTCAAATGCTGAACACGTCCAATGAAAAACGTCAAAGCGGAATGGACGAAGAGTTACTGCAATTCCCGTATGTGAACGGCGGACTGTTCGAGGAAGCTTTATCCATTCCCATGTTCAATCAAAAAATGCGCAAGGTTTTGATGGATTGCTGTTCTTTCGATTGGAGCAAGGTTTCGCCTGCGATATTCGGTTCGCTGTTCCAATCTGTCATGGACACGAAACAACGCCGCGAGATCGGCGCGCACTACACCTCCGAAACTAATATTCTCAAAGTGGCGCGTCCGTTGTTTCTAGATGACTTGCAAGAGGAATTTGAAAACACGAAGAACGATGCCCGCAAGTTGACTGCCCTGCACTACAAAATTTCATCCATGCGCTTCTTCGACCCCGCTTGCGGATGCGGAAACTTTCTGATCATTACCTATCGTGAATTACGCCGCCTTGAAATCGAGATATTGAAGCAACAGCGCAAGCTTTCAAAGAAAAAAGATGCGCTGCAATTGACGATTGACGCAGGCGAACTCTCGCGCATTGACGTGGATTCACTCTACGGTATCGAACTCGAAGAATTCCCCGCGCGGATCGCGGAAGTTGCCATCTGGCTGACCGACCATCAAATGAACATGGAACTTTCACAGGAATTTGGTATCACCTATATTCGTTTGCCGTTGAAAAAATCTGCAAATATCAAACATGGAAACGCCTTGCAAATGGACTGGGGTTTTGTACCGAAAATGAATTTGACCATTTTAGGCAATCCGCCATTCATTGGGAAAAGTATGCGAAACGCCAAACAAAACGCGGATATGGATTTCGTCTGTGCGCCTTTGAAAACTTACGGCGTGCTGGATTATGTGAGCGCGTGGTATGTGAAGGCGGCACAATTCATCAAGGACACAAATATCAAAGTTGCCTTTGTTTCCACCAATTCCATTACACAAGGTGAACAGGTGGGAGTGTTATGGAAATGGATGCTGGCGCAAGGCGTAAAAATCCATTTTGCTCATCGCACCTTTCGCTGGATCAATGACGCACGCGGCAAAGCCGCTGTGTTTTGTGTGATTATCGGTTTTGGCTTGGGCGAGGTGAATAAAAAGCGTTTGTTTGATTATGCGTCGCCCGACGCAGAGGCTATGGAAATCACAGCGAAGAATATCAACCCGTATTTGGTCGCCGCCGATGACATAATTGTTGATAGCCGTACCACGCCAATCAGTGAAGTTCCCCAAATGAACTTTGGAAGTATGCCAAATGATGGCGGGTTTTTGCTTTTGGATTCAAATGAAAGAAAAGAACTTCTTGGTGTAGAGCCAGCCGCTAAAAAATATATTCGCCCATTTCTCGGCTCACAAGAATTTATCAACAATCAAGAGCGATGGTGTATTTGGCTTGTTGATGTATCGCCAGCAGAAATGCGAACGTTATCTGAAATCATGAAGCGCGTTGAGAAAGTGAAAGAGAATAGGGCTCAAAGCAAAAGAGAAGCGACTAAAAAACTAGCAAAAACTCCTTATCTATTTGGTGAAATAAGACAGCCTGATTCAGATTACTTACTTATCCCTGGAGTGTCTTCTGAGGCAAGGGAGTATGTGCCGATTGGTTTCATGAATAAAGAAACTATTGCCAGCAACCTTGTTTACACTGTTCCCTATGCCACACTTTATCATTTTGGCATTCTAACGTCACAGATGCACATGGCATGGATGCGTGCCGTTTGTGGAAGATTGGAAGGTCGTTATCGTTATTCCAATAATATCGTTTACAACAACTTCCCTTGGGCGATGAATGTCAGCGAAAAACAAAAAGAGCGCGTCGAAAAGTCCGCGCAAGCTGTGTTGGATGCGCGGGCAAAGTACCAGACTTCCGAAGTCTCCAAGACTTCGGAAGTCTCACGCACGGCAGTCTCGCTGGCTGATTTGTACGATCCGTCCACCATGCCAAAAAATTTGGTGGATGCTCACCGCGCACTGGATAAAGCCGTAGACCTTTGCTATCGCCCCGAACCTTTCAAAACGGAATTGGAACGACTGGAATTTTTGTTCGCGTTGTATCGTCAATACACTGAACCAATGTCCGCGGCGATGGAAGAGAAGCCGAAGAGAAAAAAGAAGTGAACGCCAAGTGACAGTCACCTTTGCGTAGCACCCTGTGGGTAGAGGTGACTGTCACTTTTATTTTTCTGTATTCAAAAGAACTCGCAGGTCTTTAAGACCTGCGAGTTCTGATTTAAGATATTTCTATTTATGCAGCTACAGAATTCGTAAGCAATGATATTTCAGAAAGTTGTGAATGCCAATTCCAGGTATTGAGATCTGAGATGGCGCGATAAGCGGTCAGGTCCAATTGTAGAGGCGTGATGGAGACGTATCCATCTGACAATGCGCCTATATCAGTTCCGGATAAGGGCACACCTGTTGGCGCTTCCCCACCAATCCAGTAATAAGGATGGCCTCGCGGATCCATACGTTCATCTAACCGACTGTGATACACACGCAAACCCTGCCTCGTAATGCGAAAGCCTTGGACGTCCTCCTGTTTTAAGAAAGGTACATTCACATTCAACAATGTATCAGAGGGCAAACCATTTTGAAGGACATTGCGAACAACTATGCCCGCCGCTAATGCGGCAGGCTGAAAATTAATTGCCCCAACATGTCCTTCGGGTACTTCGAGTGAAATAGCAACACCGGGTATGCCTGCGATCACAGCTTCCATCGCGGCGGTGACAGTTCCCGAGTAGGTGACATCGTGCCCAAGGTTTGCGCCGATATTGATGCCTGAGACGACCAGATCAAATTTTTCTTTGAAATAACCTAGTGTTGCAAGCGACACGCAATCGGATGGTGCGCCGTCGCTTCCAAATGCCTGCGTGTCATCTTCAAGATGGAACTCCCGAACACGTAAGGCGCGGTCCAATGTTTTTACATGTCCGCCGCCAGACCAGTTGCGGTCTGGCGCAAGAATAGTCACTTTGCCCAAATGACGCATTTCCTGTGCGAGGGCCAAAAGCCCGGGTGCCAGTACGCCATCATCGTTTGTTACTAAAATATTTTTCATTTCCTTTATTTTTTCCTTTTATGCGTGTGCCATTGCGCCGATTCGAACAAATGTACTTTCAACATACCGCATTCCCCAACTGCTTAATATCTTGAATGCGCTCCATTCTTTTTGCTTCTGTACGGTGGTTCTGCCATTTTTCAATGCAGTTAATAAATCTGCTGCGGTTTTGCCGTCAAATTTCGTTGCGCCAAATCCCATGGTGTCTATGATGTGGGCATCACTGCTTCCGGTTTGGGTAATATCCAACTGGCAGGCTAAAATGAAGGCGTAGTGGTTGCTCATACGGTCAATGGATGTGCCGTTGTAGGTTTCAATTCCGATCAAAGTCTCTGCCACATGTGGATTATGCAACGCTTTCAAAATGGAACGTGTGCTCAGGCTTTTCATGCCCATTCCTCCTGCCATTGGATGCGGAGCAATACAAACGCCGCCGAGTTCGCGCACTCGCAGCACAGTTTCGATCAAGGAAAGACCCGCGTCTACCTTCTCTGTGATGAACAATGCGAGTAAATCCCCCTCTGCTGTGGTGATTTCGATGCCCGGTATCACTTCCACCCCGTAGTTTGGTGCGAGTTCCATTGCCTTCAACGCGCCCGCGATCTCGTCGTGGTCAGTTATGGCGATAACATCCAGGCCCAGTTGTTTTGCGCGGCTTAATACGGCAGGCAGTGATGCTGTGCCGTCATAGCTATAAATTGTATGTAAGTGTAAATCTGCAAGTCCCATTATTTCTCCTTATTGAGAAGACCCTTTGGTCTCCTATAAAGAGTAGTCTATCCCATGGCTATTAAGGGCCTGTGAAGATTGTTTTAAGAAATTGTATGGGTTTTGTTAATGAAAGCTACCCGCTGAACAGGCGGGTAGCTTGCCTCAAAGAGGCAGAAGGAGGAGAAGAAAATGAATTAAGCGCGTTTGTGTTTCTTCAGGAATTCGCGGCGTTTGCGGTTCGCGTCTACACCGAAGACAAAAACTAAAGATACAAAAATAACTGAAGGTAAAATTGTTTCCATACGCTCTCCATTTCTATATTTCCATAATACATCAAAGTGGACAAAAACGACTTAAGAACCAGTTAACAACTGGTAAACATTTATGCAAACTTAAAAAGCATCTGCTTTTCCTTGTTTTAGGCGGATACGACTCGTTCTATGTTCCATTGGCAATAATTCCTTGGACTCAAGCAAGGCACGCTTACAGATCTGTGCGATGTGCTCTGCAGAAGCACCTTCATTCTGAATCGGCATTAACTGTTTCAAATTTTCCACGTTTAAGTTGGTGTGAACTTCCTTGCCCAAGGCGATTGCTGCAAAGGTGCAGGTTGATTGCTGGGTAACGACTACATCCGCGTTCGCAATCATTTGATTAATATTTCCATAAGCATATACTACGGTTGTTGGTGCAATTTTTCGAATCTCTTGAATGGCCCGTTGAGAATCTTCCAATGGATGTAACTTGAAAATTAGATCCCGATTGCCTGTAATTTCAACGCACTTACGAATGAAAGCCTTGCGGTTGTCATAGCGGAACGTTTCACGCAAAGGAGATGTTGCCACCAGAACATATCCATGAAATGGGAAAACATTATTTTTGAAATTTTTCAAATTGTCGAAATTTGGAATACCTGTTACGGCTATTTTCTCCTCACGCACTCCTTTGCGGACGAATAATTCCGCGTACCCTTCGGATGCTACACAGAAAATGTCATATTCATTGGAAAGCCCACTTGAGGCAGTATTGGCCAGATAGCGAGGTAGTTTCAACCATTTAACTAACTGATACATCACGCCTTCAGGTTCGGTGATTCCTTCCTGAACCAGAATCATTCGTTTTCTGCGAATATTTTTTTGAATTAATAGATCACTACAAGTGACAACCAGGTCATATTTGCGTGCTGCTCCTCTTCTGTCAACAAGGAGTTGGTTACGAGAAAAATAATCTTCAGTTTCGTGTTTATGACGTCCTCCCAGAACCGTGAAATCCAGCCAGCCTATCTGGGCCGCTGTATTGATGATTCCGTCTGCATAATAGGATGTGAAATAGCATTGATGTTCAGCCATCAAATTGCGTGCAATCGCGTGCATTTGAGTTGTTTGATTCAGGGATCCGCAGATAAAAAGAATATTTCCCATATCTTGCTCCTTTTGTTTTTTAAAGTGTAGCTGCCTTTTATTAAGTCGCAGACAACGGGAAATTAAGATATTGTTTAAGTTTTAATTGCCGTTTTTTCCTTTACTTGTTGTTAACAATACCTTTTGGGGATGTTAACTTTGGTGAACTATCTTATAAAGACCCATTCCCTCAAAGAGGAAAATATGCCACGCAATAGTTTTGACCAGGAACTTCAAATAATACGTGATGACCTGCTGCTCTTAAGCAGTATGGTCGAAACTGCATTGATTGAATCTGTATCATCGCTAAAAGATCAGGGCGATTGCATCTAAAGTGGGGTAAAAATGGGAAACAGACGGAGGAAGGCATGCCCAAGAAACCATTAGAAGCAATCGAGGAACATTTCGGAAA
>JAYVUA010000130.1:0-15798 GCA_043788255.1 Anaerolineales bacterium
AACTCGCTCGCCAATCGCCTCTGCTTCTGCTTGCGCCGCTTTGCCTGCGCGTTCCACGATCGAGACTGCCCCGCCTGCGCTCAAGGTCAAACCAAACAGCTCTTCGCATATCTTCAATAACCGTTTGAAGCCAACGTGGTGTTCATGGTGCAGGTCTGTTACTACCGCTTCTAAACGCGGTCCAAAGTAGCGCCCGACTTCCAAGCCTTCGGGTAATTTCCCGCGTTGGAGTTTTCCGCAGTTTGGACAGAGCACTTCATATTGCCTTGTTTCTATCACCACAGGTCTGATCTCAGGCAGTTCTGTACTCTGACGACGTGTCACTTGCACTGGAACTTGATCCAATAAATTATGGAGACGATTTTCGCAATGCTCGGCATACACTTCGATGACTTTGTTTGGGGTTTCCACCAACTGACGCTCTTGTTTTTCGTGTCCTGGCTTGGCGCCTTTCTTCTTGCTTCGCGCGCGCTTCTTCGTAGATGATTTAAAATCCAGAGATGGCGGCTGAGATGAGTTCTGTGATGTTGTTGGCGGCTGCTTTAACCGCGCAATCTCCGCTTTCAATTCGCTGATCTCTTTTGCCAGTTCATAGATCAGCGCTATTAGTTCTTCGCGTGTTTGCTCCTCCATTTTCAACTTTCCCGTTTCTGGTATCATGGCTTTTACAACACCGCTTTTCAATTAAAGGCGTGAACTGTTACGAATAATCAATATGATTAGTAGTGCGTCTTTAGTTAACAACTGACCCATAATCGCGAAAATTACCAGAACGATTATCAATCCCCAAACACGGAATTTGATGTAATCAGCAGATATGACAAATCGACCTATCGAGGCTAATAATCACCCTAACGTTAGGATAAATGATTCGTTGTTGGGTTCTGTCATGCTTGGATTTTACTCTTAAATAAGCAGGCCACACTTCGAGTGCGGCCTGTGTTTTTACTTCAACACCTTCGCTACATTCCGTCCGCTCACCCCGCTGACTCCACCTCCGCCGTGGACTCCGCTTCCGCAGAGATATAAATTATCAATCGGAGTTTTGTGATTTGACCAGCCAGGGATGGGTCGCATAAACATGAATTGATTGAGCATGAGTTGACCGTGATTCAAGTCGCCTTCGGTCAGGCCGTAAGTCTCTTCAAAATCTGTAGGTGTGAGAGTCTTTGTATTTTTGATTGACGCTTTCAGGTTGGGGAAGTATTCGTTCAGCGTATCAATTGCTATCTTTTCAACCTTCGCACTTTCCACTTTCCACCCACCACTTTTTAGTTTATATGGCGCGAATTGGAAGTGAACGCTGACCATATTTCCCGAAGTGGTGACTTCAAGATACGGCTTCTCAGAAATCTCGTGATATTTCGCTGCGTCGTAGGCTTTCTCCAAATATTTGATGGACGGCGCAAGGGCAACGGTTCCATCTGGGATGCCATGATTGCCATCGGTGAGTAAATGGACTTTGGCAACTGATCCACGCATTTTAATGGATTGGACGTTCCACACAAATTCGGGTGGCAATTCCAAAGCACCGAGGAGTTGCAGGAACGTGTGTTTCGGGTCAGCGGCGGAGATGACATTGTTTGCGGCAATCTCTTCGCCGTTCGATAAGACAACGCCAGTGGCGCGGATATCTTTGACGATGATTTGTTTTACTTCTGCGCCCGTGCGGATCTCACCACCGAAAGATTTGATTGCGCTGGCAAGTGCTTTGGTGATTTGTCCAATACCACCTTCCACGTAGACATGTGACATGCCGCCGCGATTCGCCCAATTATGCATGAGTGTATAGCCAGTCCCTGCACCAAAGACGCCGAGAGTGAAACCGTGAATGCCCAGTGATGCGACTGCGGCTTTGATTACATCGGACTCAAACCATTCGTCGACGAATTCATCGGCGGTCATGGGGATGCCGCGGATGATCTTCATCATGTCCTTGCCGCCCATCAAACGCAGGTCAAGACCCAATTCAGCGAGTCCGATTCCTTCGCTGAGATTAAAGTTTTTTGGCAAACGCGGCATGATGGTTTCATTCGCAAGATGAATGAAACGCGAAGTCTTTTCCATAAAGTCAATGAAAGGCTTCCAGTTCGCCGCATCTTTTTCGGAGAAGTGTTTGATGGACTCTGATGCTTTCGCAGGATCGGGGTCAAGGATGAGGTGATTGGAATCCGCTTGAAGTGAAATGAACGGTGGTCGAGTAGAGCGGGCGTTCTTCCCGCTCGTACCGCGAAGTCCCCGAAGGGGGAGACCCAAATCCTTGATAATGTCGGGACGTAGAGTCCCACCTGCATGCAGAGAGTCAACGGTAAAGCCATCGCCAAAGTTTTCGGTGACAACCTGCCCGCCGACGATGTCGCGCCGTTCAAGGACGAGAACTTTCTTGCCTTTCTTTGCAAGATATGCCGCGGCGACCAATCCGTTGTGTCCCGTACCGATAATGATGTAATCATAGCCGTTAGTTGTCATTGATTGCTCCAAAATACTGTGAATAATTACTCTTGTACTTCAAACAAGAATCCATAATCTGCTTCTAGTTCTGTATGCGGAGGTATATCTCCCCAACCAGCATGAACTTCAAGTACATAAGTTCCAGGATCAAGGGAAAAGGTTAACTCTTGCTCTGCTAATAACGGTAGATGCGGCTGTTGCTTATAATTAGGATACCAGCGATACACGCCTTCTTTAGAGTTTTGTAAATTTATTTCATCCTCTGTTACTGAAAATATTCCATACCAAAGTTCTGTTGGATTTATTGGGATAGGAAGTTTTAGGGTGAACGAGAGATTTGATGTTGTAACAATGGGCTCTGTTGGAGTGATAATCGCAAAAGCATCTCCTGTTTCTGTAACTTGACTTCCATCCGAATTAACTTTGATAATCCACATTGTAGTGCCAATTTCAGAATCGTATATTTTGCCATTGACAATGGCTTTCGCTGGTTGTGGGGTTCCGTAATAAGGAGAAAATTCATCAGCGGTTGGTATGGCAGTAACCGTTGTTTGTTGACAAGAAGTCAAAACCAAGACGAAAAGTAAACCCAGAATGATTTTCTTCATTTTATTTTATCCATGCAATCTCGATTTCACTCAACTCAAAGCGTAGACCAAACTCTATTCAACAGAATCAACCATCGTCTAAGAACGAAGCGCTTCTTCATCCAATAACTACTTTCCACTTTCTAAATTCCATCCTTCAACGCAAGTTCTGCGGCGAATTTACCGGGCGCGCCCATGATGCCGCCGCCGGGATGTGCGCCCGAGCCCGCGAGATAATAGCCGTTGAGCGGCGTGCGGAAACTTGACCATTGCGTGGCGGGGCGCATGAAAAAGAGTTGATGCAACAGCAATTCGCCGTGGAAGATGTTGCCGCCTGTGATGCCAGCGATGTTTTCGATATCCACGGGCGTGATGACCTGCTTGCCGATGATGGCACGGCGGATGTTCGGCGCGTAGCGTTCGATGGTGGCAATGACCGACTCGCCAAAGGCTTCGCGCCTGGCATCGTCCCAGCCGCCTTCGAGATCATACGGCGCATATTGCACGAAGCACGACATCACATGTTTTCCGGGCGGCGCCATATCGGGGTCGATCATTGAGGGGAAGATCATGTCGACGTACGGCTCTTTCGCAAAGCGCCCATACTTCGCGTCGTCGTAGGCGCGCTCGATGTAATCAATGCTCGGGCTGATCGAAACCGCGCCGCGATGCAGAACGTTTTCGTCGGGCAACGCGGTGAAGCGCGGAAGTTCGCTCAATGCAATGTTGACCTTGCCCGATGAACCGCGCGTGCGGAATTTTTGGATGGAGTGGATCAGCTCTTCGGGCAGATGTTTGGCTTCAACGAGTTTCAAGAACGTGACGAAGGGGTCAGCGGATGAAAGCGTCACCTTGGCATAAATCTCATCGCCATTTTCCAATGCGACGCCAACAGCGCGTCCATTCTTAACGATGACCTGCTTCACTGTACTATTGACTCTGATCTCCGCCCCAAACGCGCGCGCCGAACTCGCAATGGATTCTGCGATGCCGCCAGTGCCGCCTTTGGCAAAACCCCACGCACGAAACGCGCCGTCAATTTCGCCCATGTAGTGATGGAGCAGCACATACGCGGTACTCGGCGAACGTGGACCCAAGAACGTGCCGATGATTCCGCTGGCAGATTTTGTGCCAAGCAAGGCATCGGTCTCGAACCATTCTTCGAGCATGTCCGCCGCGGACTGGGTCATGATCTTGGCAAGACCATACAATTCTTTTTCGGTCAGCGTCGAAGCGAATTGACCGAGCTTGAGCAAGCCCATCAAATCTTTTGGACTCAACGAGGTCGGGTTGGGCGGGATAATGCTCAAGATCGGCTTGATGGCTTTCGCCAACCGCGCCATGCGGCGACCATATTCGTCGTAGGCTTCGGCGTCCTTGGGCGAGTGACGATAAATTTCGCGGCGGGTCAGGTCGTGATCGTCCCAGCCTGCGATGTAATCGCCATTGTCCATCGGTGTGAAGGTGCTCGGCAGCGGCAGGATCTTCAATCCGTGTTGCGGCAGTTTCAAATCACGGATGATCTCGGGTCGCAACAGACTGACCACATACGAGAACTCGGTGAACTTGAAGCCAGGGATGATCTCTTCGGTGATCGTCGCCCCGCCGACCATGTGTCTGCGCTCGAGCACCACGACCTTCTTGCCTGCCCGCGCCAGATATGCCGCGGCGACCAGTCCGTTATGTCCACCGCCAATGATGATTGCGTCGTACTTGTTTGTCATAAGTTATCCTTTTATCTTCGGATATAATTTCTCGAACAAATTTATTTTAGGAGCAAGCAATGGATATTTCCTATCAACTGCAAGGCGTCCTATTTGAATGGGATGAGAACAAAGCCCAAAGTAACATCCAAAAACACGGTGTGACCTTTGAAGAAGCCGTCGAAGTTTTCTTTGATCCGTTCTATCAAACAGGCGACGCTTCTGTGGACAGCGCCGAAACCCGTGATTTTATTATCGGTTATACTTTCTCACAGCGTCTTTTACTGGCTGTGTATACCGATCGCGACGACCAAACTCGAATTATCTCTGCCCGTTCCGCGACCCGTGCTGAAAGGATTGTCTATGAAGAAGCAAACTGAACAAACTCCTAAAACTGAAGAAGGCTTTGACCTGAAATTACGTTCGCGCCAGAGTAAGCCTGTGACCATCAATATTCCTGCCGATACTTTAGTGTCGCTCGAAAAAATTGCTGCGGGTCGTGATACGTCCGTGGAAGCGTTGCTCAAGTTATACATTGGTCAATCCATGCGGCAGGATCTGGCGAAACTTTCCGCTGACCGCGTGATGGAGAAGACAGCGCAAGTCCTCAAGCAACACATTAAGTCGGAAAAAGAAATTTCTGCTATTCTAAAAGAAATCCGAGTTGAAACAGTTTCGTAAACTCAAATCTCTTTCACACAGACTCTCAAGTTCACACTTGGGAGTTTTTCATTATCAAGGTACTTTGAAACTTGCTAATTTCGATATCTTCAGCAATTACCAATTACTACTCACGAATATCTAATTCTCTGCTCTCTTACTTCTTCTTCCACTCAGGTTCATAGAACGGCAGCTTCACTACCTTCGCAGGCGCGAGTTTGCGTTGATGTTCCACCGTGATCTCCATACGCAAGTCCGTGCCGAGTTCGTAGTACGGCTTCTGGATGTGCGCGAGCGCGATGTACTTCTTCAACAGCGGCGACCAACTTGAAGTGGATGCATACCCAACCTGCACGTTGCCAACCATCACAGGCAAACTCGCGCGCACCGCCGAGCCAGGCACTTGCGGCGGCAAGCCCACTGCGGCATACACCTGTTCCATGCCCACCCAATCGATCTCCAGCCCGACCATCTTCCACGCGGAACCTTCGCGTTTTTCTCGTTCGAGCGCGCGACGTCCCACGAAATAACCAGGCTTATCCAGTGCCACCGTCCAATCTAGTCCCAACTCAAACGGCGACGACTTCTGACTCTCGATCCACGCATGGCTCGCGGACGTGTAATCCACATCAAGCATGAACAGTCCCGCTTCCACGCGCGCCATATCGAGCGCAAGAATGCCTACAGGCGTAATGCCATAATCGTCACCTGCCTCGATCAACGCATCCCACACTTTGATTGCATCCTTGGCGTCCATCCAAATCTCATAACCGAGATCGCCTGTGTATCCCGTTCTTGAAATTGTGACTTCGACTCCGCCGAGTTTATTCTTCATCAGACGGAAATATTTCAACCCATCGAGATTCGACTCACAGACACGATTCAAAATGACCCGCGAGTTGGGTCCTTGTAAACTAAGCGACGCCACGCTGTCAGTGACTTCGGTGATCTGCACATCAAGTCCCACCGCGTTCAGCATCAGCCAGCGCAGATTCGGCTCCGCCGCCGTCAAACGGAAAGTCGTCTCATCGAGACGCGCCACGGTGCCATCGTCGATCATCTTGCCTTCGTCATCACACCAACCTGTGTAATAGACTTGTCCCACTTTCAGCTTGTGGATGTCCCGTGTGGTGACGCGGTGCAGTAATGCCGCCGCATCCCTGCCTTTGAGTATGTACTTCATCAACGGAGAGACATCAATCAACGCCGCCGAATTGCGGATCGCCCAATACTCGCGATCAATCGTATGCTCATACGAGCCGACGACAAAATATCCCGCCCACTTGCGCCAATTCTGCGGCTGGCACAACGCGGACGTTCGTTCATGGAAGGGGGTGTTTTTGAGTTGGAGCATAAAAATTCCTTTTATCTATAATTTAGATTCTAGATTCTCTTATTATTTATTCTCCATCCAGCATAAGCAAACAATAGAAATGCAATAATACTAGGTAAAAAGTAATCATTTGGTGTATACGTGAAACTTATTAATGATAAAGGTCCTTGTGGAGGATGAGGAAATAAATACTCCCAAAAAGAATATGGATTGCCAAACCTATCTTGTAATCCAATTGATTGCAAGTGAGTCCACTGTAAATAATTTCCTGCCAATATTAAAGTTCCGCCAACTATAACCCCAACTACAATTGCTAAAATACTTGGCACCCTATTTCTCCAAAATGAAAGAACTAATCCTATTAGTCCACCCCCAATAACACCTATGACTGTTGCAGGTAATATCCCAGCAAAGCACATCACAAGGCTAATCATAAATAAAGTCGTCATATTTTCTTCTGCACCATTTGGAATATGGAAAAAGAAGTCTATAGCAAGAGCAGCAATAAACATCAGCATGTAAATAAGCGATGCACAAAACCCAAATACTGCACCTATTTTTGCGCCTTTTGTAATCAAATTTTTGAGTCGGTTTATAAAAGAATAGGTTTTCATAAGTTTCTTGCGCTAGTGTACTTAAAATTTAGCCGCTCGACTCATTCGAATACTCCGCTGGCGCGAAGAAGACCAACACTGTCAACTCTGCCTCAATCGAGTTTGCTTTTGAACAGCTCATATTCTTTTTCCTTGTCTTCCATCTTTGACCATCTTTTGATTTCCTTGAAATCAACCTTCTGGCTTTTTGCAACCAATACCGCTTGTGCCAAACCTTGTTGATCGTTCCAAAAATAGAATGCGCACAACCTGTCTTTTATACAATCGGTTGGCGAAACGACTCGTAATGTCCCTGTTGCCAGTTCAAACTCACTGATTTCTTTTACTGGCTCATCCCCAACCGAAAGCGGGCCGTCAGGGAACTCTACAAAGAACTGTGTTTCAGGGCTTACAAAATAACGTCCCTGCTCTTGAAAACCCAACTGCGCCATCACTGATTTGATTTTGCTTCTTTTGGAAAAACTGGTGTTGATCAAATCCAAATCTTTTGAAACATACTTATCACTGCTGTAAAAGGAAACTGCACTGCCGCCTGAAAGGACAACTTTGATTCCTTCTTTCTGCAAAGAATCCTGAACATACGCCGCCAGTTCAACCTGGCTCATGTTCTTAATCTGTTTCATAAAGTTTTTCCGCGCGCTCTTGGTCTACGTCTGTTCATTAATAATTTGTCACGTTCTTCGTGTGGATAAAACGAAAGTGCTTTTTCCAGCAGGGCTTTTAATTCATTCAAAAACGGGTAACGCGGATTGAATACATAAGGTCTGGTTCGACCCACCGAACGGCTGGCGAGAACTCCGCTTTTCTCGAACTTGTCCAACTGCAATTGAATGGATTTCAAGTCGGTTGTATAGAAACTGGCAATCTCACGGGCGTATCCTTCTTCACGGGAGAAAATGTAGATTAATACCCGTTCTGCATTTTTAGAGCCTAGAATTGTTTCGATCATGGCAAATTCCTTATGACGGAAAAAGTCCGTTAAATGATGCATATTTTCCGTCATTCTACCACTATCCATCTTCTATGATTTATTCAAATATTCCGCCGGCGCGAAGAATACGATCACCGTCAACTCTTCCTCAATCGAATGGAAGCGATGATCTACATTCTTGGCCACATACACAATCGAACCTGCCTGCACCGCGCGATCCTCATCCGCGACTTTGATCTGCGCCTTGCCGCTCACTACATAATAAACTTCATCTTCTGTGTGCGGGCTTTGTGTGTCCACGCCGCTCGCAGGCAAAACATAAAGTCCCATGCTTAAATCAGGGACTTTGAGAAATTCAAGATATGCTTTATTTGAGTCTGCGCGTTGGGAAATGAGGTGGGTAAGTTCAAATGCCTGCATGATTTTTCTCCAGAATGGCAGGATTGTATATTATATATAATCTTTAGGCAATGGACGTTTGTCACTTCTCTCCCTATAAAAAAGACGGACAAAATAAGTTATGTGACTTATTTGTCCGTCTTAATATTCTGGCGAAAATTATGTTTTGAGTGGGTTTACTTCCAATCGCTAAACTCTTCTTCAAGTTCTTTTAGCATCTTGACGTATCTTTCTGGGCCATCCTTTAATTTTCCTTCAAAGACAATACTGTTGATTCCTTCAGAAACCTTGTCTTCATCTTCAAAGGAGATGGTTTGCTCAATCAAGGGAAAAATCAGGCTTTTGAGCCGTTCCAGGTGCTGGCGGAGCGTGGATGCGTATTCGCTGGAGGCCCAGCCCACTTCCATGCGGACTCCTTCGTCTCCTGATTCCCATTGTTTTGCGGCGTTGAGCAGGGTTGCGCTAACCTCGCGGCTTTTTTGCTGGTCTGCGGTCATGGCTCCAATCGGTCCCTGAGTGGGAGGAAAGCCGCCGTCTTCGAGAATCTTGATCAACAACTCTTCTTTTTTAAAGAAGCCTTCGTCAATATAGTCAACGATGAATTCGTGTGCAAGGATGAAAAATTTTGGCTTTGCCCGTTTATTACTGCGGACTTCGATGGACGCTCCGCTAAGGATGGTGATAAGTCGTTTGATGTTTTCCTGGTCAGCTAGGAGATTTTTTGAGATGCGCATGTTACTTCCTGTTTAAATGGTTGATTGCCCTGATTTAGTATATCATGCCCAAAAAAGCGGATTAATTACACTTACAATGTAATTAATCGCTATCTCTTTTTGCTATAAAACCTTTGGTTATGGCCTATTTTACTCGTAATGCGATCACTTCGCACCAGATAAGGATCGCAAAAAGAAAAATATAAAATGCTGCGCCTTTTAGAATGAAAGCGGGAATTGCAAAGGCGAGGGTCAACCATGTGTACAGCGAAAGATTGCGCCAATTTTCATCCGCTCGAAAGGCAAACCCAAGCACGATCATGGATGGGAAAAGTGTCAGACCAAGGAGCACAAATGACAGATCATGTAATATTCCATGCCAGGTAGCGGGAGTGGTGCGCAAGGTTGGGTCTGTGGTGAATGCCAGGCAGGCGAGAGCTAAACCAGATAAAGCCAAAAGGGTTGAACCTGTTTGAGATGTCGCAGCAGGCTTGAGGTCCGCTTTGAGACGCAGAGCGAGGGCAGTGATGAGTAATCCGCTGATGATGAAGGTCGCCGTCATCACGAATCCATAGTTGCCGAGCGCGAGTCCGCTGGGCCAGTCGAAGGTTGGGTCGTTGATCGGATGCCAGCCAAGCCCGCGCATAAAATCGTATTCGAGAATGCTTAGCGAAACAAGCACACCTGCAAAAAGAATGGGGCCGAGTAGAACGATTCGTTTCATACGTGAATGATAACAGCCCCGCATTTGCGGGGCTGTTGATTTTATTTCGATGTTCAGGGCTGGAAATTTTTTTAGCTGCGGTTCCGTCCGCCGCCACGGTTTCGATCACCAAAGCCACGCGGTTTATCTTCACGCGGTTTGGCAACGTTGACAGTGATTGCGCGGCCCATAAAATCCTGGCCGTTGAACATGCTGATGGCCTTCTGGGCTTCTTCTGCTGTGGACATTTCCACAAAGCCGAAGCCTTTTGCGCGGCCTGATGCGCGGTCGATGATGAGCGCAACGGAGGTGACAGTGCCAGCCTGGCTGAAGTGTTCCTTAATATCTTCTTCCTTGGCGGCGTAGGGCAGGTTACCTACATAAAGCTTGTTTTCCATCTTCTCTCCAAGTTATTCAACGTCC
This sequence comes from Anaerolineales bacterium, assembly GCA_043788255.1. Taxonomy (GTDB): domain Bacteria; phylum Chloroflexota; class Anaerolineae; order Anaerolineales; family Villigracilaceae; genus Villigracilis. The sequence goes on from JAYVUA010000130.1 coordinate 10,518, forward strand.
AGCCTGAACGACACTGGTAGTTTATCATGGATTAATATATTACGAGAAATAAAAAATGGACGTTTCTTTTTTAAGCTGTTACCTGCTCTAGCTTGCGGGCAGAATCGCCAGCCCGATAAAGATAATGATGAGCACATCCAGGATGATAAAGAGTGAATTGCGAAAGCGGATCTTGTCTTCAGCATCTTTCCACTTGACGTTTAGATGAGCCACCACCGCAGCGAAGATCATTATAAGTGCGTGCGCAATTCGGAATCCAGGGAAGCCTTCGTCTGCAATGCCGTTCCATATGAAATAGATAAGGCCCAATGTGACTTGCAGATCGATCAAGCCCGTAAAGCCCGACATGAGGCCGCGGTCCATGCTGCCGAAAGCGCCGCCACGCCGCCAGCCAATAACAAATTTGACTGCTGCAACAACGGCGACGAGCACGATCAGCCAGCGGACGATGGAATGGATCATGAGTAGGATTTGCATTTTATTCTCCAGTTGAAATTATAGAATGAACGGAATCAAGGCTTTTCTATCTGACGGGAAATCTGAAAATCTTTCCCTGTACCATTTGAGCGTGCGCAGGCTGCGGGCTGTCAGATAAAGTGTAAAGCCAGCCAGTATAAGGAAGGCACCGAAATGACGTGAAAGCAGGGCAATGCCAAACCAGGTGACAAGCTCAAACAGATAATGCGGACAAATGATCAGGTTGAATAATCCGCCTGAGGGAATTATATAATCAAGTGTGCTTTTCCGTAAGTCCACCAGAATCTTGTGATGAATGAAGTTACCGATGATCCCAATAAAAAACACACCGATGCCGATGTATGACCAGATATCCATGGCTTGCATGGGGCGGCGGTTGGTGTATCCGATCAGAAAAGCTGCAAGAGAATAAAACCCTGCGATGATCGCGGTTGTTAAAATTCCAATGGGTCCTGAGTATTTTTGCAGGAAGAGAACTTCAAGTACGCGCTTGGCAAATTGAATAAAGACTGCGCCGAAAACAAATAGCTGTACCGTGGTTGGATTTGAAATATAAGGTAAGGCTGCTATGAGCAATGCAATCAGCGGCGTGAAGTATAAAATGAACATTCCCAGCCGTGTGGGGATTCCGCTTGTAGGGCGAAATTTGCTGTATGCCATCATGGATTGGCCGAAGTATTCCAAAGGCCCATAAGCCAGAACAATGAGGGTAAGGGACGAGTAAAAAATTATGTTGCCGGTTGTCCATTCGGGAAAAAGCATATGAATAAAATCTCCGTTTTTACAGATTATACAACAGCGGGTATCATCCTTTATAATTTGCAGGCTGAGCGTTTCTCGAACGCCCAAATACTCGGAGGAAACATGTCTTATACAACAGTTCTCACAGAAATTCGCGGGCGCGTCGGCGTCGTAACTCTTAATCGTCCGCAGGCGATGAATGCTTTTAATACGTTAATGTTAACCGAGTTGTTCGATGCGCTCGATGCTTTTGATAAAGATGATACTGTCGGTGCGATGGTGGTGACTGGTAATGACAAGGCTTTCGCCGCAGGTGCGGATATTAAAGAGATGGCGGAAGCTTCGCCTTTTGAAATGATCAGCCAGGGACGGGTGGAATTATGGGACCGTATTCGCAGCATCAAAAAACCTGTCATTGCGGCAGTCTCTGGTTGGGCACTCGGCGGCGGATGTGAATTCTCTATCTCATGTGACATGATCGTCGCTTCTGAAACTGCCAAGTTTGGACAGCCTGAGATCACCATCGGCATTACTCCAGGCGGCGGCGGGACTCAACGCCTTGCGCGTTTGCTGGGCAAACACCTCGCCATTGAAATGATCCTAAACAACCGCACGCTCACCGCAGCGGAAGCCCTGCAATTCGGTCTGGCGAATCGAGTAGTGCCTGTGGATCGTTATTTGGATGAAGCGGTGGCGCTTGCTGAAGAGATCGCAGGGCGTGCCCCGCTTGCGATCCGCATGGCAAAAGATTCGATCAATGCCGCATTTGAATCCACTTTGACCGAGGGATTGAAAACCGAAAAGCGGAATTTCTATCCGTTGTTCTCCACCGAAGATCAAAAGGAAGGCATGCAAGCTTTCATTGAAAAAAGAAAACCGAACTGGAAAGGGAAGTAGTTTAGAAAAAATTAACCACAAAGGAAACCTTTTTTGTTCTTCTTTGTGTCCTGTTGTGAACTTCGTGCTAAAAGGTTTTGACTTCTGATAAAACTATGATTACTTCTTCTAATCTCAAAACGAGTCTTGCCAAATTAGGCCTGACCAAAAGCGTGGTCATTGCACACTCCGCAGTAAAAGCATTCGGCCCCATCGAAGGCGGCGCGGATACAATGCTCAGCGCGCTGCTTGATTCTGTGCGCGGTATCATCATGCCAACCTTCACCTATAAGACCATGTTGAATCCTGATGTGGGGCCGCCGCATAATGGAATTACCTACGGCTCTCAAACTGACTTGAACAAAATGGCCGAGCAGTTCCACCCTGATATGCCCGTTGACCCAACCATGGGGATACTGCCTGAAGTGCTTCGCAAACATCCCAAGGCGAAACGTTCGATGCATCCGATCCAATCTTTTGCAGGCGTTCGCGCAGATGCGATCCTGAATCGGCAAACCATTTTTGAACCGCTGGCGCCGATCAAGGCATTGGCTGAATCAGATGGCTGGGTGCTACTGCTTGGCGTGGACCATCGTGTGAACACAAGTATTCATTATGCTGAAAAACTCGCGGGCCGTCTGCAATTCATCCGCTGGGCGTTATTGCAAGACCGCGTGATGGAGTGCTCAGGTTTTCCTGGTGATTCAGAAGGGTTTGATGCGATTGCACCCGCCTTGGAAAAATATACACGCCGTGTGGAAATTGGTGATGCGCTTGTGCAGGCGGTCCATTTGAAGAGTTTGATCAATATTGTATTGGAAAAGATAACTGAAAACCCCTATGCATTGCTTTGCACGCGGAAGGATTGTGAACGCTGTAATGCAGTGCGGCTTGGATGATGATGAAAAGAATGTCATTGCGTTGGGATTGCTTCGCCACAAAACGGCTCGCAATGACATCCTTATTTTTATATCTCTCTTTCCTTCAACCAACTTAATATTCTTTCGGCTACAGATTTCCAATTTGATTCCAGCATCATGTCGTGGGCCATGTTCGGGAATATCTCGGCCTGCTGACCATATCCTCGGGCAGTGGCATGTATCTGGTCAGGTGTGATGGCGTTGTCATGTTCGGCACCGAGGATCAGCAGGGGAGTTTTTATTTTTTTTGGATGCGCCAGATTTAATCCCAACAGATCCATGAACATGCGGAATGATTCATCATTCAATCTGGCGTGATATTTCAATACCTGTTCTTCGGGCATATCTTTGGAGAACAAAGACCAGCGCGCCGCGTCGGGTGTTTCCACAACGGGATACATGCGTGTTTGACCGATCGCTTTCAACGCGATCAGCGGACGATGCATTGCAATCCGAAAAAATGTGGGCCATAACCCAAAGTGCGGATTGGATGCCAGCAAAACAGCGGCGGGAGCATCATGTGTTTCCAAATATTTCTGAGTGAGAAATCCGCCCATCGAATGCCCGATCAGTACAGGCGGAGTCGGAAGCGTTTTTGCGATCTGTTCCACATCGCTGACATAATCCGCAATTTTATTTCCACGAATTTTTCCTTCGCTGCCCGCGTGTCCGCGCAGACTTAACGCGGTGACATGAAAATCCTGTTCGGCAAAATATGGCAAAAAATTCTCATCCCAGCACCACGCGCCATGCCACATCCCGTGGACAAAGAGCAAAGGGGTTTTGTGCGTTTGAGTCTTCGACGTGCGGGTGATGGTTTCGAGTTTCATTTTTCTCATCCTTAGACCTGACATGTCTTATGCGCATCTTTGTTTGTGATAACACTTGCGTGGACATGGGTCATGATTGATCAAGGTTTCTCTGAGACATGTCAGGTCTTGATTATTTCAACGGAAATAATTTTTCAAGCGCGCGCCAGATCTCATCCCGCCAACAGGTGAAATTATGGCCGACGACAAATTCACGGTAGGTGACATCATATCCGTTCTCTTGAAGGAGCGGCTGCATACGGCGGTTATCTTCCAGCAGCCAGTCATAATGACCGATATCCATCCAAATTTTTATCTCGCGTGCTTTCTTCGCGCGGACCAAATCCACGGTGACGTAATCTCTTCCTTCAGATTCAAATACACCTGATTGACTGATGACCCTGCCAAATGTTTCAGGCATTCTTAAGCCAGTATACATGGCCATCAACCCGCCCCAGGATGCGCCCAAAACTCCATATGCCCCGCGATTCTTTTTGACATCCAGCAGATTTAATTTTTTCTGAGCAAACGGCAAAATGACATGGTCTATGGTCATCAAGGTCGCATCGGAGCAGGCGTATTCCACGCCGCGATGACTGTCTCCGTTTTGCAGGAAAGCCATCGCGATCGGTTGGATGCGTTTTTTGTAAATGAGATTATCCACGATGATGTTTAACATCGCGCGCTGCAGATAGTCCGTGCCGTCGTAGACGAGCAGCAACGGGACAGGTTCCTTGACGGGCGGTTGATACAGATACAGTTCGCGCTCGCCGTCCTGCTCGATCATCCACGTATCCACCAGGTGACGTGTGACCCTGCCGCGCGGAACATCTTTTCGTTTCAAGGCCAGTGATGCGGGGCGTGCTGCGGGCATGTAGAAAAAATGGTTGTAATGTTTGATGCCGTTGAAAACCGAATTTTTATTCAACGGGTCTTTGATGCGTTTCCTGGTGCGTGGATCATAAAAAGCATATTCAAGATACGCGGCGGAGTCGAGTTCGATGGAATATGCCCATACTTCAGGGGCAACCCGCTTCATCTTTTGCGGACCGTCCTCCCAGCCGTGAATATCATCAATCAAATGCGGCGCAGACTTCCCCTTCCACACAAAGGTGGCTTGATTCCCTTCAATGACAGGGTTTCCCAGTTTGCGGGCAAGTTCGAGAAGGTTTGTGTTCATGTTCCAATTGTAATGCTGAGTCTGTAGTGTTGTGCAAAAACAGCAAGAATTTCTTTAAAGGGTTTACTCATAGTATGTAGACTTATCGTGTGCAAACGATTAATCTTTGGGGATGGATACTCTAAAGAGATATGGATTAAACGAGAGCTAGATTTGTTTTAGTAGTGTAGAATCGCCTAAGAGAGCGTTTCTTAAGTAGTCGGGTAAGCTTGGAGAATGACCAAATTCAAGCAAACCTACCCGACTGACCTCAAGTATACCGAATGGATGTTGATAGC
>JAYVUA010000131.1:0-47767 GCA_043788255.1 Anaerolineales bacterium
ATCAATATGGAATAAAATTCGCCGCCTAGGCTTGGCCAATTCAACCGAGTAAAATCTGCCTGTTGTTTTCTGGGCTAGCTGAGTTCGGTTTGACCCGAAAAAAATATGAAGAAACGGTCGTGCATGCTGTTCGAATTTAATAACAGGTAAGTATTAAGTTGACAAATTAATCCTAGTTGGGGTATATTGTCATAATGTTATGACATTTAGAACTTGAGGATAAACCTGTCTAATGAAGAAATCCAAAATTCGAGCGGCGGCGGTACAGTTTGGTGTGGTGGCAGATGTCACTGCGAATCTGCGAACTTGCCTGCGGATGATCGATGAAGCGGCCAAGCATACGCCAGATGTAATGGTTTTACCTGAATTTGTAAATCACATTGCCTGGTATGAAAACGCGGATCATTGCTACGGGGTAGCTGTTTCGCTCGACGATGAGTTTGTCGCGGCGATTGCAGGAAAAGCCAAAGAGTATGGCTGTTATATCAAAATCAATGTGACCTTGAAGCGCGAGAATAACAAGGTTTCAGGTACAAATATTTTATTTGATCCAGCAGGCAATATTGCAGGTATCAATGACAAGCAGATATTGATGGGGAATGAAAATAACTTTTTAGAAAAAGCCTCCGAAGTTGCGCCGATCCTTTCCACGGATATTGGGGAGGTGGGCATGTATGCCTGCATGGACGGGGTCATCCCGGAAGTGGCGCGGGCGTTGGCGGTGCGTAATCCTCAAATTCTGTTGAACAGTTTGAATTCGTTTGCGCATGATGAGGCGTCATTGCATATTCCTGTTCGTGCGGCGGAGAATAAGGTATTTGTGGTTGCGGCAAACAAGGTGGGGTCACTTGTTCCAGAAGTTATGCGGGAAGCCGTGGCGGCGCGACTCAAGATTGACCCGAGTTTTCTCGAAGGCGCGGGCGAGAGTCAGATTGTTGCGCCGGATGGGACAGTGCTCGCCAAAGGACCAAAATTTGGCGAAGCCGTGGTCGTTGCCGATATTGACCTTGATCTGGCAAATAATAAACTGCGCCCCGATGGCACAGATATTTTTCTCACGCGCAGGCCTGAGCTATATACCGCAATTGGTGATGAGCCAAAAGATGGCGGCATCCAAGCTGGGATGGAGAATCTGCTTGCGGGGGCGGGACAAGTTTCAAGCGCAGGCAAAGATGCGATTGATTCAGCCTTGAAAATGATTGCGGAGGGGGAATCGGCTGGAGTTAAATTTATCGTTCTCCCAGAGTTATTCCACATCACAGATTTTGTAAACGCGGAAAAAGATTCAGTTGAAATGATTCGCACACTACAATCTGTAATAAATGATTGTTATGTAGTTACATCCATTGTGGAAGATGGGACGCATGTGGGCGTGATGTTCAATAAAGATGGCGTGGTGTTGAGACAGCCGCAGTTGCATAAATCGGGACGACATGCATGGTCGAAGTTGGGCGACGAATTAAATGTGATTGATGTAGAGTGGGGACGTGTTGCAATTGTGATCGGCAATGATGCGATTTATCCTGAAACATTTCGTTTGGCTGCGTTGAAAAATGTGGAAGTAGTTGGCGTGCCAACCATGATTTTGGAAAAATGGGAAGTTGATTATGGCTTCAAGGAGCGTGCCGCGGAAAACAGAATGAATGTTGTGGTTGCCAGCAAATCCGACAGCGGCGTTTATGCGATTACTAAAGATTTTACATTGTGGACAGAATGGAAGAACCGACCATTTGACGGCAACATCAATTATCCTGTTGTAACGATGGCAGAACGTGATGGATTAACAATTGCAGAGATTCACCCTGCCGCTGCTGCAAATAAAATGGTTTCACAGAAAACCGATGTATTGAGCGGCAGGCCGTGGAAGTTGGCGGCGCCGATGATTACTTGACGACGGCAGGCCGACCCTCAGCTTATCTGCTATTAGGTAACCAAAACATTAAACGAAAAGAGGAATTCCAATCATGAGCGATACCACCCAACAACTGGCAGATGTACTTGATTCGCGTAAACCCGTCGATAATACCGAAGTGTTTAATTATTTATTGAACGTGCGCGAACAGGCGTGGGAGATAATTAATTCTGCGTTGAGCCTGCGCGAAGATTTGAAGTGCAAGGATGTCGAAAACATACCTGATTTGCAAGGGAACACCGTTGGCAACATGCATACCTACACAGGTGATAAAAGCCCTGTCGATTGGATTATCCGTTCGTGGATCGGTAAACCTGAAACAGGCTTTACCAATATTCATCTCACCTGCTGGGTGAACGCTGAAATTGATGTCCCTCATTTGGGTATGGCGTTGGGAACTGCGCCTGATGTCTTTTGTTATGTCGATTATCTTCCACGTTATGAAGCAGTGAGTAACCCCGATCATCTCAATCAGTATCATGAATCCATGAATCAAAAATGGATCGGCTTGCGCCGCGACCCTGCTTATAAAACATTCAATCCAGTTCACCTTTACACACGCAGCACCTTATCGCCGATCGCCGTTTGCGGCTTACTGCCTTTCGCAGATTTCAAATCCGCCGTTGAACCTGTAATGTTGGACTACGTCCGCAATTGGGTCGAGTTAGTGAAGAATGCAAAACCTGTAGCGCCAGAAAAAAGAGCCGCGCTCAAAGCCCGTGATGAACTTGTACGCAGGACGATTGTTGAAAAAGATCCTGCGAATATTCTGGCTGACCGCATGTTGGGCATTCCCATGCGCGAACGTCTCGTGCGAATTTTACACGCGGGCGAGAGAGAATAGTACTTAACCGCAGACCATAGACCGCTGACCGCGAATGAACACAGTCAGTCGTCTGCGGTCGTTTCTTATGTTATGAACAATACCATCACACATCCCATCCTTATCGCGGGCGCGGGCCCTGTTGGCCTTTCGCTGGCTCTGGCGCTTTCGTGCGCAGGCATCCCTGCCGAAGTTTTTGAAGCGGATGCTGAACTAAACACACAGATCCGCGCCAGTACGTTTCATCCCAAAACGCTTGAACTCTTTCAACAATGGGATGTCGCTGACGAGATCATCCAGTATGGATATAAAGTAGACCGCCTGCAATATTGGGAACGCGCTCCGCGCCGCCTCATTGCCGACTTTGGGTATGCTTCTGTTTCGAAGGACACGCCCTACCCGTATCGTTTGCAATGCCCCCAGCATATTGCTACGCGTGTGCTTAAGCCTGCGGTGGAAGCAACAGCCACAGGCAAAGTTTATATGGGACACAAGTTGATCGATTTCGTTGATCACAACTCCCATGTCACTGCCCGCTTTGAAACTGTAAACGGAATCATTGAGCGGGAGGGTTCTTACATCATCGGCGCAGATGGGACTCACAGCGCCGTCCGTAGGCAGCTTAATATTGGCTTTCTTGGAAAAACTTATGAGGATCGTTTTCTATTAATCGGCAGCGACCTCAATACAGGTGATTTGCTCCCAAATGCAGCGCAAGTCTGCTATATCTTTGACCCCAAGGAATGGGTCATTATTTTAAACTTGCCAGATATCGTGCGGGTGGTTTTTCGTATGACAGATGATGAAGATGAAACGATTGTGATGAAGGAAGAAAACCTGCGGGCGAGAATTAGCAACTTCTTTGGCGAAGTTCCACCATATATCATCAAGACTACGCAACTATATCGAGTCCATCAACGAGTGGCTGATACTTTCCGTGTAGGACGGGCGCTGCTCGTCGGCGACTCGGCGCATAACAACAACCCATCAGGCGGTATGGGCATGAACAGCGGCATTCACGACGCCTCGAATCTGACCGAGAAGTTGATTCGCATCTACAACGGCGAATCGGATTCGATCTTAAATGATTATTCTAATGAACGCAGACGATACGCGATTGAGTCTGTTCAACTTTATACAGACCAGCAATATAACAACATGGTCATGTCTGAAGAAGAGGTGCGCGAGAAACGAAATAAGTCTCTTTCAGAAGCTGCATCTGACCCTGTGAAAGCGCGCGCGTATTTGCTGCGGGCATCCATGTTGGAAGAGAGAATCTGACCGCCGACAGATGGCCGGGTACTTGGTAATTGGTACATCGTAATTGTGGCGGTGGTCTGCCGCCTGCGGTCATTATTGTAGAGGATAACAACTTATGAAAACCTACGGTCATTACATCAACGGCGAAGAAATTATTTCAAGTACAACCTTCGAAGATTTGAATCCGTATACAGGGGAAATATTTGCATTGGCTGCGCGGGGAAACGCTGAGGATGCAAATAAAGCTGTGATCGCCGCTCGCGCGGGATTTGAGAAATGGTCAGCGCTTCCGCCTGCAGAGCGTGAGCGTGCCATGCTCAAAGCGGCGGATTTGCTTGAAGCGCGAGTCGATTCGCTGGTCGAGATTCTGATCGATGAAAGCGGTTCGGTCATTACGAAGGCGCGCGGCGAAGTTTTATATAGCGCATCGCTGATTCGCGCAGCGGCTGGAGAGGTGCGCCGTTTATATGGTGACACATTTCCAAATGACAAGCCGCATCGTTTGTCGATGGTGATCCGTGAGCCGCTGGGGGTGGTCGTGGCGATCAGCCCATTTAATGCGCCGTTATCGTTGCTGGTGAAGATGATTGTGTTTGCACTCGGCGCAGGCAATGCGGTTGTGGCGAAACCGTCAGAGGAGACGCCTGTTATTGCGCTGGAGCTGGCTAAGGTCATGAATGAAGCGGGGCTTCCGTCTGGCACATTCAATGTAGTAACAGGCTTCGGCGCAGAAGTGGGTCCCGCGTTGATCGAGTCGTCCGACGTAAATGGAATCGCATTCACGGGGTCAACATCAACGGGGATTAGTATTGCACAATCTGCGATCAAAACAATGAAGCGCATGCAAATGGAATTGGGCGGAAAAAACCCGCTGGTGGTATTGAAGGATGTGGATATCGAAGAAGCGGCAGAGATCGCTGCGGTGGGGGCGTTCTTTCATGGCGGGCAAATTTGCATGTCGAGTGCGCGCATCATTGTTGAAAAGGAAATTGCAAGACCATTTGCCGAAGCACTGGCAAGGAAGGCAAAGAGTTTGCAACTCGGCGATTTGCGCAACCTGCAGACCGCCTATGGGCCCGTGATCAATCAGCGTTCACTGGAAAAGATACAACGCCATGTGCAAAGTGCGCGTGAAGCGGGCGCGGAGATTCTCGCGGGCGGTGATGTGTATCGCGGGCTTGTCTATCAACCAACTGTGATTTGGGAGCCGCCGCGCACATGTGCGTTATGGACTGAAGAGACGTTCGGTCCCGTGACTGCGGTAGTGGCGGTGAATGATTTGGAGGAAGCGATTGCACTGGCCAATGAAAGTGAGTACGGTTTAAGCGCGGGCGTGCTGACCAACGATATGATCCGCGGTATGACAGCGGCGCGCAGGATTCGTTGCGGCGCGGTACATGTAGGTATGCATTCGTTCCAATCTGATTCGATGGCGCCAGTGGGCGGCTTTGGCATGTCTGGTTTTGGCCGCAGCGGCGGGCAGTATTCAGTGGAGCATTTTACCGAATTGAAATGGATTTCGTTGGAGTTGGGTGAAACGCCCAGGCCTTTTTAAACACAAAGGGCACGAAGTACACGAAGGAAAGAAGAAAGACCGTGGACGACTGACCGCTGATGGCAATTGCCATTTACCAATTACGCCGTCCGTCGTCGTTAACCTAAAACTCTCTCAACAATCTTCCAACTCCATAGACCTTGTCTTCGATTCCATTATCTCTCATTGCCATCCAATAAGTTGCGGCGTTGATCGCGATGACAGGTTTGCCGAGCCAGCGTTCGGCTTCATCTGCCAGACCGAGCATGCTTAGGTTGGTTCCCACTTGCACGAGCACATCCGCATCCTTGTTGACTTCGATCAACGCATTGCGTAATTCATCCTGTGACACGTTCGCGATCGCAATGGCAGTGGGGCAGCGCAGACCTTTCAGCGCGGTTACTTCAAAACCAATGTCGTTGAAAAAGCGAGTTACATTTTTATCACCAACAGGCTGGTAGGGAGTTACTACGCCGATCTTCTTTGCGCCGAATAATTTCAAGGCGCGTTCACAAGCCTCTGCGCCCGTTGCCACTTTGAGTCCGCCCGCCCAATCGGAGATCATCTTCGTGAATTTGCGATTGCCTTCCACGCCGTCCCAGAATGTTTCGGCGCTCATGCCCATCACCATGTAATCGGGTTCGGCGGTCATCACGCGCTGCACCGCGTATTCAATTTCCACCCGAATTTGTTGAAGTAAATTTTCAAAAGCCTCATCGCTGCTCAAGTTTTGGTCACGGATGTGAATGCGCGACATGTGCGGCGTCACGCCTGGCACGGTCATGCGATAAAAATCAGGCTCAACGATCGTATTGGTGCTGGGGATGATGACGCCGAATTTTTTTCTGTAGCCGAGTTGGTCTGTCATGGGGGAGGTCTCCTTGTGGAAATTAAGACCGCCGACCGCGGATGGCAGACTTCGGGTGCGGTCGGCGGTCTGTGGTCTGCCGTCAAATTGAACAATATTTATCTTGACCAAAAGCGTCAAATGTTATAACATTATAACATTCAGGAGAATGATGTCAATCATCCGTAAGGGTTACGCTGAAATACCAAACGGTCAAATTCACTATCGTGAAGTCAATCGCGTTTCCGGCACGCCGCTTGTTTTGCTTCATCAAACTGCCAGTTCCTCTGTGATGTTTGAGTCGATGATGACTCTGCTCACAGACAGTTTCCACACGATTGCATTAGACTCCCCGGGATTCGGCGCGTCTTTCCCCGCCCCGAGCTTGTTCACAATTCAATATGCATCTGACTCGCTCCATGCCGCTCTTCGCTCTCTCGGCGTGGAGTCTTGCTTTATATTCGGGCATCACACAGGCTCGGCTCTTGCCGTTCAAATGGCATTTGACCAGCCTGGCTTTGTGCAAAAAATGATTTTGTCAGGCCCGCCTTTGTTGAGCGAGGCACAAGTCAGCGGACTCAAAGCCAGCTTAAAGCCATTCGCAATTGCAGAAGACGGCTCGCATCTCACTCAAGTATGGGAGCGAATCCGCAAGCGCGATTCATCTCTCCCGTTGGAAACTGTTCATCGTGAAGTACTCCTCACACAGTCTGCGCGAGAAGCGGCGCAAGACGCCTATCAAGCCGTGTTTGACCAACCTTTCGGAACGCAGTTATCCGCGCTGGAAATTCCAATCCTCGTGATGAGCGGTGAAAGTGACACCATGCGTGCCAGCCTTGAGCCCGCGTTTGCTTTGTTGAAAAATGGTGAAATGAAATTAATTCCGAATGAAGGCCCGTATATTTGTGATCGAAACCCGCAAGCTGTTGTTAAGATTATAAAATCTTTCTTCAAGGAGTAAGACATGCTGACCGCCCTGTATTTGATTTTGTCTGCGTTGTTTGTGTTTTTAATTTGGCAGGTATCGAATAAAAAGAATAATTATATTTTGCTCTTATTGTTTGTATTGGCGGGTCTTTTCTATGACACGCTGATCATTGGCATGGGCAGGTTCGTGGGCGAAGGGAATTTACTCAAGACCTTGAATATGGGACGATTTTATGTCCATGCCTTTTTAACTCCTACAATGATTATTTTTGGCTTTGGCATTTTGCGTAAAGCAGGAGTTAAGTGGGCGCAGAGCAGGACGGCGCATATTATTGTTTGTGTATTTACCACGATGCTCATTGCTCTGGGCGCATACTCGGATATTGCGCTGCTTGATCTGCAAATAAAAATTGTTGCTGATACCCTGCGTTATGTCAACGAAGGCGGCATCAAAGGTCCGCCGCTGCCAGCCATTTTGACCATTATCTTTCTCATTGTTGCAGGCATTTCACTCTGGCGCAACACAGGCTGGAAGTGGTTTGCGATTGGCGCGTTCATCATGTTTGTTGCGGCAGGCGCCGGGATGGGCGATTTGTTCTACATCGGAAATCTCGGTGAAGTGATTCTTGGCTTCGCCAATGTCTACACTGCCAAAAAATTTCTTGTTTAATAATAATTCTGATACATCTGGAGCCTGATACCTCATGCAATATACTCTCTCACTCGCCCTTGTAGATTTTCTGCCCGTCTTTTTTACTGCTGTCGGGTTGGCTTATATTGCGCGCATGGTGGCGCATGTTAATTCAGTGCAGGGGAAAATAGCGATGCTCGGTGTTGTACTAACCGTGGCTGGCGGATTTTTCAAGGCGATCTGGAAATTACTCTTCGCAACATCAAACGGCGCAATTGATATTAACTGGATGGAAGATGGCTTGTTCGTTTTTATGGCGCCAGGCTATACCTTGCTGGCGTGGAGCGTTTGGCAAACTGTCCGCTCGGTGCAGGGGAAGAAGATGCATCATGCATGGCTTGTGCCTGTGATACTCATTGGTTTGATGTTTGCCGCATCGTTTTATTTAACAATATCCCAACCTGATTCTCCAGCATGGAAGCGTATTCTGCTCAGTGTGATGGTGCTGGCCACCATCATTACTGGAATTTTATTGAGCACATTTGGTTTCAGGCAAAAACTTCCGTTGGCGGGTTGGTTGTTCATTCTTAATTTGGTTGGCATTTTTTTACTTAATGGCCTCGCTCGCATGGATGATCAGACTTTGGCTCTGCAATGGATAGAAGAAGGCATCAACGCAATTTCATGGCTGGCCTTCGCTGTCGCTGCAAACAAAATCTACGGAAACGCGCGGAGAAGTTTCGGTGTGGATACACAACGGGTTGGCCAGCCCGTTGTCGCTTAAAGAATGACTGCGGTCTACCGTCAAAAAGGAACTCATGTCAAACTCACTCTCTGATAACTACAAAGGCGTCTTCGATGGACGCGTTGGGTTTGGAAAACACCCCGCAGTTTTGATCGTGGATTTTATCAATGCCTACACTACTGAAGGCTCGCCGCTCTTCGCGCCTGATGTTGTTACGGCTGTCGCAGAAACGGTTTCACTGCTTGAACTCGCCCGCTTAAAACAAATTCCCGTGCTTTACACCAAGGTTTTATACAACAAAAATTTTCTAGATGGCGGTATCTTCATTCAGAAAGTTCCCGTACTGAAAACCATGTTGGAAGGTGAACCTTTGGCAGAGATCGTGCCTGAACTGCCGCCCGCTGAGTTGGATACCATTATCGTCAAGCAATATGCCAGCGCATTCTTTGGGACTCCACTCGCCGCCACGTTGACCAGTATGGGCGTGGATACGTTGATATTGACAGGCTGTTCTACTTCAGGCTGTATCCGCGCCTCTGCTGTGGATGGAATGCAATATGGCTTTCGTGTCATCGTGCCGCGTGAGTGTGTGGCTGATCGACACGCAGGCCCGCATGAAGCGAATCTATTTGACATCAACTCCAAGTATGGTGATGTGATGGGGAAGAGCGAAGTAATGGAGTACCTAAACAAATTTTGATCGCAGGCAAGAGACCGCTATGAACCCGCATTCTATTTTCCTCCCTTTCTGGCAATTCACAAACAGCCCTCTGGATTATTTCCTACTCGCGCTGATTGGTCTGCTCATCTTCCTCTGCATTGTTTTGCGGAGGGGGAAACGCGGTGTCAATGGATACAGTCCGCGTTTGGCATGGGTGCGCGGCGGGATCTATTTTGCTTCGAGCTTTATCGTCAGCATTCTAACTGGGGTTTTGCCTGCGTTAATCAGCAAGCCCATTGCAAGAGTTGAGAATTTTAACAATTTGTGTTGGTGGTTGTTTACATTTTTGTGTGCAGGCGTAATTTATTTCGCTTATTTTTATCTTTGGCCTAAAGGCACGCTTACTCATGGACGCGAGTTACACGTGCCAAGTGTTCTGATTTTTGGTTTGTTCTGGGGATTAAGCGAAGGGCAGATTTTTCTGTCTGTGTGGTCTGTGCTTGAGAAATTTATCGGCAATGTTTGGTTTGTTGCTTTGATTGCATTTTTCATTATTGGCACATTCAAGGGGATTTGGCAAAGTCAGTATTGGGATATTTATGTTTCGCCTGAACACAACATCCCTGAATGGAATAGCAAAAAGGTTTTATTAGGTCATGTCCCAAATTTGATTTGTACTCTTTCATATCTGGCGTTATTTGGCAGTGCATTTATTTTCCTCATGTTTCAAACCGCTGGGCTGATGTATTCGGCATATTATATGCACTTTCCCGCGTGGAAGAACGAGGATACGTCACCGACGAATGACTGCTGACCGAATTACCAATTACCAACCATCCACGTTCAAACGCTATCACACTACATACACACAAGGACATTCAATGAAAGCACTTCAAGGAATTCGTATTCTCGATCTCACTCACATGCTTAGCGGACCGTACGCGGGTATGATCCTCGCTGATCTTGGCGCAGAAAATATCAAGGTGGAGCCACCTGTCACAGGCGAGGGAACCCGCCGTCTGTTAGAGAAAGACCTGAAAAATAGTCTCAATGGATTTGGCGCTTATTACATGACCCTGAATCGCAACAAGAAAAGTGTCACGCTTGATCTCAAATCTGAAAAAGGATTGCAGGTCTTTTACGAGTTGGTGAAAACCGCCGATATTGTTTTGAGCAATTTCAGCGCAGGTGTGACCGAGCGCCTCAAAGTGGATTATGCAAATCTGTCGAAGATCAATCCGCGTATTATCACATGCACAGTTACGGGCTTTGGCGAAACAGGCCCATCAAAAGATCGCACTGCGTTTGACATGGTTACGCAGGCGGTGGGCGGCGGTATGAGCATCACAGGTCAACCAGGGAATCCGCCGACGCGTTCAGGAATTCCGATTGGCGATTTGGGCGGCGGGTTGATGGGCGTGATCGGCGTACTCGCTGCACTGCAAGCCAGACAAATAACTGGCCGTGGTCAACATGTGGATATTTCCATGCTTGATGCGCAGATCAGTTTGCTGAATTATATGGCCACCATGCATTTCCTTTCGGGTGATATTCCAGATAAACTTGGCAATGGACATTTTGTGCATGTGCCTTACGATACTTTTCAATGTTCCGATGGCTACATTATCATTGCGGTTATCACCGATAATTTTTGGGCTTCATTGATGGAAGTGATTGATACTCCTGAATTGAATACCGAAGAAAATAAAGGCCAGCCTGGGCGTTGGAAAAATCAGATTGAAATCAATCGACAAATCAATCAAGTTTTCAGCACGGACACAAAAGCAAAGTGGTTGGAAAAATTGCAAGCCAAACGAATCCCTTGCGCGCCTGTTAATAATATTTCGCAGGCTTTGAATGATCCACAGGTGCTTTCACGCAACATGGTCGTTGATGTCGAACATCCGCTTGGCGGTTCGGCAAAAATGCCAGGCAATCCCATCAAGT
This sequence comes from Anaerolineales bacterium, assembly GCA_043788255.1. Taxonomy (GTDB): domain Bacteria; phylum Chloroflexota; class Anaerolineae; order Anaerolineales; family Villigracilaceae; genus Villigracilis. The sequence continues at coordinate 11,288 of JAYVUA010000131.1, forward strand.
TATCTGAAACCCACGAAGAGACTTATTCAGCGCCACCCACTCTCGGCCAGCATAATGATGAGGTCTACAAAGGTCTGCTTGGGAAGACGGATGATGAAATAAATCAACTTAAGGAAAGCGGAGTTATTTGACCGCAGACCGCCGACGATAGACCGATGTTGTCAGGAATAATTATGTTCATTCAACCCAATCGCCTCAAACTTAAACTGAAAGCTGGTCAGCCAGTTTTTGGTGTGATCTCCACCTCAGATGATCCGCAACTCGCAGAGCTCTTTGGTCTGGCGGGTTTCGACTATTACATGCTTGATGCCGAACACGGACTGATCGATCCTGCCCAAGCGGTCAATATGATTCGTGCCTGTGAGCGTGTAAATATGACGCCGTTGGTTCGTATTGGATCAAAAGACCCAAAACTTGTCTTGCAATATCTTGACGCAGGCATGATGGGCGTGATGATGCCGGACTTGCGAACCGTTGGAGAAGTGCAGATGCTGATCGATGCGGTCAAATATCCGCCAATTGGAAAACGTGGAGTTGGCATTTCACGCGCTTCCAGTTACATGGCTTACAGTGGAGAAGCGCCAAAGTATCTCGAATTCGCCAATGAACAGACCATGGTCATTCCACAATTTGAAGATCCCGTTTTGCTGGATAGTTTTGAAGAAATGATTTCGTTACCCTATGTGGATGCTGTTGTGATTGGTCCGCGTGACCTATCGCTCAGCATGGGATTTCCCGATGGGCCAAATCACCCCGAAGTGCAGGAAATGATCGACCGTGTCATTTCAATTTGTAAAAATGCCAATGTCGCTGCGGGGATTACGGCTGGCACACGCGCAGACTCTGTAAAACAAGTTGAGCGTGGCGCAACGATGATTTTAGGGATTGCGCAAGTCTTGATTATGAACGGCTCGAAAGCATTCTTAACAGAATGACCGCCGACCGCTGACGATAGACCGTATTTATTTGCGGTCTGCGGCCAGCCGTCTATGGTCATCTTTACTTAAAAGAGAATTCACCATGACAATCACACTCGCGCATATCAACATAAAGTCCACTCGTGTATTTATGGGGACGTTGACCAGTGCTCAAAATATTCATAAAGCCTTCGCAAAAATTGCAGATTCGCAGAATATTCAAGCCGCAACATTTGAAATGCTCGGCGGGTTGACCGAAGTTGAATTCACCGAATATGACTTCATCAACAAGATCCGCAGGGAGCCTTTGGTCTTCGTCCGCCCGCTGGAAATTTTATCGGGGCATGGAACAATTTCCAGATTAAATGGCGAAGCGCATGTTCACAGTCATCTTACGCTTTCGTTTAGAGATGAATCCGCACGCAATGGAATTTCAGTCATCGGCGGTCATGCGGCGCGGGCGATTGCTTTTGCTGTTGAATTCACATTGAGCGTTTACGATGGCGTTCCTGTTAACCGCGAAATGCACGAGGGGACAGGCTTGCAGTTGTGGAGTTTGCCCGCTTTGGACGACAGCCCATAGACCGCAGACCGCGGTCGGCCGTCTATGGGCATTATTTTCTTGACAGCCGCCCGCCAAAAAGGTATTATTGTCATAATGTTATGACATTTGAGGAAAACTGACGCCCATGCTAAACGTAGACCGAAAATCACCCCTTCCGCTTCATTATCAGTTGAAGCAGCACTTGCTTGAAAAGATCGAATCAGGCGAGTGGAAACCCAATGACCTGATTCCTTCTGAACAGGAGATGCAGGAAAAATTTGGGTTAAGCCGCACCACCGTTCGTCAGGCGTTGAGCGACCTTGTCTATGACGGGTTGCTGATTCGCGAGCGCGGACGTGGAACTTTTGTTGCGCCGCCAAAAATGACTCACAGCCCTGAAGACCGCAAAAGCCTGACAGAGTTCATGAACGAGCAAGGCATTAAGCCAGGCTGGCAGGTGATCGAAAAAGGATTTGTCGAAGCGAACAGGGAAGTGGCTGAAAAACTTAAAGTGGCCTACAAGAGCAAGGTCTATCGAATTCGCCGTTTGCGTTTGGCGGAAGATAAACCGATTGGCACGCACACTGCTTTTTTGCCAGAAGCAATTGCAAGCCAGATTGATGAGGCGGGGCTCCTTGAAGGCGGATCGTTGAATTATCTCAGCGTCGTTCCACAGATGACGATGAGTCACGCCATTCGTTCGATTGAAGCAGTCGCCGCATCAGACCTCGACGTGAAACTGCTCAAAATGACTTTGGGCAGTCCTGTGCTGACGATTCAGCGCGTGGTAATGAGCTCCAGCGGCGAGCCTATTGAATATTTACAGGCCCGTTATCGCGGCGACCGATTCAAATATCAAATTGGCGAATGATGACAGAAGGCAGACCGCGCCTTGATTTGCCGTCAGCGGTCAGATTTTTACAGCTCGGAGAAATTTATGAACACAAAAAATTATGGCGATCCTACATCAACACGTTCCTATCAATGTTTTATGGGACGTTGGGAAGGTTTGTGTAAAACCTTTGACGACAAGGGAAATTTTTTAGAATCAAGCGCGGTACACATGGATGTGTATTGGGTCAATGACAACACATGGCATTTGCACGAGGATTTTGAAAAGCTATACGGCTATGGTCCCGCCGTTTATCACACAGATATCAAAGTGGATGGTAAGTTTTGCTCTGGCGGAAACGAGATGGTGCAGTTGCATGGTTCAGAGCTGACGCCATTCAATTATGTATTCACCATCGAAAGCGAAATTTCAAAATCAACCGTGTACAACAACCATTATTTTATCGATCCCAACAACCGCCGCATTATCACGCATAAAGTCCGCGACGGAAAAACATTGATCTTTCAGATTCAGGATTTTGTACGGGTACAGCAGCCATGATTATTCAAACATCCGAACCAGGCAAGCCAAACTTTGCAATTGAGCAGCCAGACCATACACGAACTTGTGGTCAACTTGCGCGCGCGTTTGGCAACGCGGATTTTAATCTGCCTGCGCCAAAAGATTTGATTGTGTATATTGTTGAACATCATGATGAAGGCTGGGCTGCTGTGGACGCATTGCGTGAGCAATCATCAACAACAGGTTTGCCTCATCATCTCACGCAAACTCCTCTGCCGTATCTTATCCGCACTTCGCAGGGCTCGCCTGACTTCAACGAAAAACATCACGCCTATTGCGGACTGCTTTCGTCTATGCACACATATGGATTATTCAATGGCCGCTATGGTCTTTCAGATTTTATTTTCATCGACAAAATTACGGCAGAACATAAAGCCGCCGCGGATGAAATACTCGCCAGCGAATTGACTCGCCAAGTCCGCCTCAAAGCGGACCTGGGAACTGATCCCGTTACCTCAGCATGGGTCGAAGAAAAAGCATTATTCAACAACTACAAGCTATTGCAATTCTTTGATACGCTGGCATTGTATTTTCACACGACACATACCGAAGGCCGCAAGGAAGCGAAGTTCTTGAATGTCCCTGATGGGAAAGGGACAGACCACACATTGATCATTACTCCACGTGACGATGGCGCTTACGTTTTATCTCCCTGGCCCTTTGGAACAGATTCAATTGAAGTTGATGTGGAAGGACGTTATATCACTTCGCAGCCTCAAGGTACGGATTTCAAATCAATATTTGATCATACGCCGAAAGAGAAACAGGTGTATCGGCTGGTGCGCGGGTAAAAGCGACGGCAGACCGCCAACGATTGACCGCGATAATTATTTGCGGTCTGCGGTCAACGGTCGATTAATTCAACATAATTTTAGGCTCACTACATGACTCAATCCATCCAATTCAAACAAGGCGTAGGACGCTGGGCAGGCAATGCCGAAGTCTTCGATAGCCAGGGTTGTTTTCTTGGAAACGGCTCAGATTATCGCAACGTACAATCTTTGGACGGCGGTCGTGTACGCATTGACGTTTCATTTGTTGGACCGTTCAAACACAGCGGACATTACTTCATCCAACAGGAAGATGACCATCGTTTATATGAAGGTCCCGCCAATATCGGTTACGCCGAAACTTTGAGCGAATCCCTTGTGGACGCGAATGCTTATTGGCCTGCGCTTGGATTAAGTCAGCGTTTCTTTTTGATGATCGTGGATGGAAATTTGCAGCTCTCACTGGCGCAAATGTCACGCGGCGAGCATATGATGTATATCGTTGTTGGACAAAACGATAAAGTTCCAGAAGATACTCCCGTTGCCCAGCCAACCGTGGTCAGCGGCATACATTATGACTTGCAGAATGATCCCACTTCAGGACGCGGGGAGATTTTGTTACACCGCCCTGGGCGTTGGTCAGGTGAATTATCTGCTTTGGATAGCGACCGCAAGCCGCTTGAAAAAAAACTTTATGAAGAAACAATTACACCTGTTAAAGAAAATATGATTGGGTTGAGAATTGAAGGCGGTTCGTTTGGACCTGGAGTCCGCAAAATGTCCTTGATGACCAATCAATGGCAGGCGTGGGCAACCGATGATTCAGAAATTGTCGGTAGCTATAGCTTGAGCGGCGGACGTGCTCTAAGCGGACAGTTCTATCATCGCGAAGCGCATCTGCGTTGTTGGCGGCGCGAGGTGGTGACGTTGGACGGCAAGCGCAAAGCCGTTGTTCAACATTGGTATCAAGGCGGGCAGCGCGTCGGCTCGCAATTTGGTGTAATGGAATTTGAAAAGGCGTGAAAACATGACCGCAGACCGCGGACGGCAGGCAGTATTTATGTGTAGTCTGCGGTCAATAAAAAGGAATTTATGACTAACCAAAACACCTCTTTCATTGGCTCATGGCTTGTTAGTGAATACGTCTACACTCCTAATGGAGAATATGTAGGTGTGATTCATCAACGCCGTCAATTGATTCCGAATGGGGATGTGATTCGCGTGATTCAAATATCGGAGCCAGTGGAAGTTGCGGATGAAATCTCGGAAGGTGCAAAATCTGTTGTGGAGATCATGAACAAACGTATCGGCGAATTTATTTTTGACTTGAAACTGGTTGGCCGTGCCCGTCACTATCTCGGTCAAGATGTCATCGGCGGTGGATTCTCGTGGCGTGATGGCGTGCTCACAGCGCGTGGGCTGTGGCCGCGATTTGGCTATAACTTTACATCTTTTTCAATCTTATTGAATCCGAATCGTCAGGTCACTGGCGGGAAGTTTTTCAATGCCAATGAAGAAGTTGCCACGATCGTGGGTGTGGCTGTTCCTGAAGATGAAGGTTGTCCAGAAATGACGAGTGGAGAAATTTCTGGCAGCTATCACGGCGAAAGATTTTCAATTTTACCTGATGGTGATTTGTTTGAAACTACAACTTTGGAGTCAGGCGGTTTGCTGTCTGACTTGCAGAAGCAGGCTCCTGCACTCCATCAGAAAGAAAAAAAATACGGTCCATTGTTGGAAGTTGAAGCGGTCACAGCCCCAGGTGAAACTGTTTCTTTGTTGGAAGTTAAAGATTCTGCCACGGACACAATTGCCGGGCTGGCAAAATGGTTTCGTGATGAGAAATTACAGCATGTGCAGGTGTATGTCTTGACCGAGGACGACAGACCGCAGACTATAAAAAGCGGTCAGCTGTCTTCGGTCGGCGGTCGGAGTTAACTCATGATTCGCGCCATTTTTCAAGCGGTCAAACTCCCGAATGCAAATGCGCCGTATAACACGGTGCATTTGAAAATCTATTATCCTGCTTTGCCGACCAATAGTGAATCAGAGCGCATGAGCGGAGTAATTACGGCAGACAAATCACATGCGCTCATGCCTGTGGTGATTTTCTTCAATGGCATCAATGTGGGCATCGAGAGTTATCACTGGCTGGCCGTGAAACTTGCCGAAGAAAATGTTGTCACGGTGATGTATACGCATGTAGCAGAGACTTTGCCAAACGTAATTGGTCTGACGCCCAGTATTGATCTTGCGCGTGTCAAACCTGATTCCTATGGCAGTGGCGCAACATGCCCTGCGATTCAACCGATCCTTGATTTGTTGGCGCAGTTGAACAGCGATGAAATGAATCCGCTGTTTCAGGCACTGGATTTGAACCATATTATTCTTGGCGGGCATTCAGCAGGTGGAACGATGGCGCTGCAAAATGGTCAATTCTTTGAGCAGGTGAAAGCTGTCTTTGCATATGCAGGCCACACCATGGCTTCCACTATGTTGGGATTTGCGCCTGGCACAGTCTTGAAAATCGCGAACAAGCCGACCTTATTGATGCGTGGTGATCGAGACGGTGTGATTGTCGCGAGCCGAGCCCGCTATGGGGCGGGTGATCAGAGCCCTGACCCAGTGGAAAAAACATTTGACGAAGCGATTCAAGCGTCGGCGGGGAATGATGCGTATGACATCCTGATTCAAGGCGCGAATCATTTTTCCATCGCACATCCTTTGGATGAAACCACAGGCCGCTTCTTCCTGGACCTGGAAGCTGGGCGTGCAAATGAAGAGATTCGAGAAGATATTGCCGATCTCGTCCGGTCATTTATCAATAAACATATTCGCGGAAGTGACAAAGAGCTTGTTGTAAGACATGCGGTCATTCGTAAAAAATGACCACTGACCGCTGACGGTTGACCGCTTTTAGACTCGGTCTGCGGTCGTTGGTCGTCGGTCAAATCATTACAAAATATATTTCGCAAGCCAAATAAAAAAAGGAGTAACAACTTATGTTAAAGAATTTTTGGTGGCCGCTTGAATTTTCACACGTTGTAAGAGACAAACCCATGCGTGTGACCGCGCTGGAGCAGGAGTTTGTTTTGTATCGCACGCCCGATGGTGCGGCGCATGTGATGAGTGATCTGTGCGTGCATCGCGGGGGCGCGCTTTCAGACGGCTGGATGAGCGGCGATTGTCTTGTGTGCCCATATCATGGTTGGGAATATAAATCAGATGGCGCGTGCGTGAAGATCCCTGCCAATCAGGAAGGCATGTCTGTGCCAAAGAAAGCGCGCGTTGATTCGTACCCGACGATTGAAAAGTACGGATACATTTGGGCCTTCCTTGGTGACATTCCTGAATCTGAAAGACCGCCGTTGCCAGAACTTCCATATTTTGATGACCCGCAATTTAAAGTAGTGCGCGGCACGTTTGAATGGCCTGTGTATTATGAGCGCGCGCTTGAAAATAGTTTGGACGCGGCTCACGCGCCTTTTGTGCATGGCGGCGCGTTTGGTAATCGTGACGAACCTGAAATCCCTGAATATGAAGTGACTAATTTTCCCTATGGCGGCGAAATGATGGTGACGCTCAAGCCCCAGAAAAAAAATATCCCTGGTTTGTGGAAGCGTTTGTATAAAGAAGAGGCACAGCCTAAAGGCGTGAATACACGCGCCGCGTTTTGGATGCCGTGCATGACCCTGCTTGAAGTGCAGCTGCCGATGGGCTTGATGATCCTTTTTAATTTTCATTTGCCCGTTAATGAATATAAGACCATCACAAAATGGACTCAACTGCGTACCTTCTTCAAAGGCAATTGGGCTGATAGCGACGCCGCCAAGCGTGTATTAAAAATCTTTAATCAGGATTATCCGATCGTGCTTTCACAGCGCCCCGAACTTTTGCCCTACGATATCGGCGCGGAACTTTCCGTGAAATCTGACGGTATTCAAATTGCATATCGCAAGATGCGCCAAAAATATATTGATATGGGCTGGCAGATTGATGTGCATCGCATCAAAGCCGAATATGGCCGCCAGCACGCGGTTGTCATTCCATCGCCTGCGCGCAAAGAAGTTCCTGAACTCGCGAATGCATGGGTGTTGAAGGAAGTGCCGACCGTGAAGAAACTGACCGCAGACCGCGATTGATTTCGGTCTACCGTCGGCGGTCAGCAGTCAATAAAATTTTTTATTTGATTTGGAGTTCCCACACATGAGCCTTCCTCAACAACTTTCACTTACAGCATTGGATAAGATAACAACCCGCTTCAAACTCACGGAAACAGGGTCGCCATATATGAGCCTGACCAGCCCGATGAGTCCTGCGCCTGTTGGCTCTGTCCGTTTGTTTAGCGGCGAGAAAGTGCATAAATTGGTTTATATCGGTTTGGTCGTCCCGCCCATTGGACTCGACTCGCATATGTTCTTTGCCTTCACCAAGCCAGAGAGTTACATTCCGCATTTCACTTTAGATTCTGTAATGGCGGGTCCGCACTTCGCATTTCATCTTGACCTAATTCCCCGCGCTGACCTTGGTTCAAATCTCGCGTATATGAATGCCGCATTCGACGCTTTGACTCCGATATTCGATGAAGCCAAAAAAATCGAAGGGCTCACTGCCGCGCAACTCGGACCCAAACAATACGCGCTCATGTCCCCGTGGATGTTGGCATACCGCGCCAGCGAATCTGCGTTTGAGCAGATTTGGAAACCAGTCAACGATTACCTTGAGCATTGGTTCAATCTCGTTGAAAACGGACTCCCTGCGGAGGCTGTCCCTGCTGGGGATGAAAAATATTTTGCAAACCGCGACCAGTTGAATCGCAACGCCATCTTCGATCCTGAAGTAGACAAGGTCTGGGCGCAAGTGGAACGATTGGTAGGCGCAGAGACGGGTGCGAAGCTGCGTGAGATTTTGAAGAATCAGAATATCGACGGCTGATTACCAACCGCCGACCGCGATTGATTGCCGTCTACCGTCGGCGGTCGACTAGCAATTAATCATCAAAATTAGGAAATGACACATGGCAAATCAATCATCCAATTGGCAAAAGAAAATCGAAGGCGAATGGCACGGCTTACCATCCATCTTCGATGTGAATGGAAACCATAGCGGCTATAACAAAGTCTATCGCTCATCTGTATTCAAGGACGGGCGGACAACTTATATGATGAACACGAAAATTGAGGAAGGCTCGAACGAATTGCTTCCGCGACTGGAAGTGTCGGATATTTTCTCTTTCGGCGTACTTGACAGCGACCAGGACAGAATCTATCTTGGGCCTGATTTCATCGGCGCGGGACATCCATACGGGACTCTCGTTGACGCGCATTACTACTCTCCAGCCTGGACGGGTGATTTACGCACCATGGTTCACATTCTGCCAGATGGTGAAACGCAAGTGTATTCATCCATGATCTTTGACGGGCCGACGTTGTTTACGGTCTTCAATGGCATTTACAAAGTCGCCTTCGACTATCACACCAATTCTGAAACCAAAACCCGTATTGACGCGCATTGCGAAGAGGAACGTATCAACGGCCGCAAGCCGCATATCTTGCCTTCCAAAAAAAGCGGTTCATGGGACGGCGAGATGATCGTGCATGGAGCAGATCAACAACAGGTTGGCGTAAACAAAGTCCACATTGACTACAAGCCGATTGACCTGCTTCGCGCAGAAATGACGGTTGAAATTTCAGGCGTATTCGATAAAAAATATACCTTCAAACGTTATCGCAATCATAGCAGGCATTATTTTGAAGGGCCTGATATTTTTGGTAACAGCATGGGCTATGGACGCGCGCTGTACACGTCACAGCATTTTTATGGCGAGTCGCTCAAGATCAAAGCACGCGAATTTCTGATCGATGATAACTTCACGATGAGCGTAGTCTGGCAGTTTATGAAATCGGACAAAATGCAGTATATGACTTTCGGTGTGCTGAATTGGAGTGAGAAATAACGACGGCGGACGACCGACCGCTGACCGCCATGATTATGGTCTGCTGTCCGCGGTCTGCGGTCTCATCATTAAGCAAATCAACATGATGAACATGCAATAAATTTAGGAACACTACATGACCTTCAACCCAAATGATTTCAAACGTGCCATGGGACAATTCGCCTCGGGTGTGACTGTTGTCACCACCAGACATGGCGAGACTCCCATTGGTATTACCGCGAGTTCATTTACCAGTTTGAGTCTTGACCCGCCGCTGGTGGTTGTCTCGCTCAATAAAAAATTATTCACGCATAACGTCATTGCTGAAAGTGGATTTTTCGCAGTCAATGTTTTGTCTGCGCGGCAGCTTGAGTTGGGTATGCGCTTCGCTGGCATGAAGCCTGAGATCAAAGATCGTTTTGCAGGGCTTGATATTCACACGGCGGTCACGGGTAGTCCGCTTTTGCCTGAATCGCTGGCGTGGGTGGATTGCACAGTTTGGGCAACATACGATGGCGGCGACCATACCATCTTTGTCGGTGAGGTCAAAGATCTTTCTGTCTCAGATTCAGATATGCCCCTTCTTTATCACAATAGGCTCTGGCGTCGCAGCGAAGCGCTTGAAGTCCCGACCGTGCCGCAGGAAGTTAATTTAGTCGAAGTCGGTCTGCGCGATGGAATCCAGCGTGAAGAGAAATTCATCCCGACCGAAATGAAATTGGAATATATTAAAAAATTGATGGACGCGGGCATGAAGGAGATTCAAGTTACCTCATTTGTGAATCCAAAAATTGTCCCGCAAATGGCAGACGCTGCGCATCTTGCTGCGCGGTTACCTGCTTCTGATCAAGTGACATTTTCTGCGCTGGTGCTGAATCTCAAAGGACTTGAACGCGCCGCCGCCGCTGGTATCAAAAAAGTCGATATGGGCGTGCCCGCTTCTGAAACCCTCGCGAAGAAAAATGCCAACACCACGATTGAAGATGGAATGTTGGAAATGGAAGCGATGGTGAAGAAAGCGCGTGAATATGGAATCAAAGTGCGCGCGGGTGTGCAGGTTGCGTTTGGATGCGCGTATGAAGGAAACATTGAACCAGGCAAAGTGATTTCAATGTCACGCCGATTTTTAGCAATGGGCATTGACGAATTATCCTTATCCGACTCGGCTGGCTTGGGCAACCCGCAATTGATTCGCAAGATCGTGCAGGAGGCTTTGCCGCTGGCTGGGAGTGTGCCCGTAGTTTTACATCTCCACGACACGCGCGGACAAGGACTCGCGAATTTATTATCCGCTTTGAAATCAGGCGTGACTTTATTCGACACATCCTTCGGCGGCTTGGGCGGCTGTCCGTTCATTTTGACCGCCAAGGGTAACATCGCCACCGAAGATACAGCGAACATGCTGCACGAAATGGGGATCCAAACTGGCGTGGACATTAAAAAAATTGGCGCACTCTCACGCAAAATGGAAGAATTTTTGGGCAAGGAATTGCCCGCGAAAATGGCGCATTTAATCTGACCGCCGACCGCCGACGATTGACCGTAATCATACATGGTCAGCGGTCGATCGTCCGCCGTCTTGGAATTCTATGAGACAAACTATTTCTGAAAAAATCATCTCTCACCACACGGACAAACCTGTACGCGCAGGCGATATTGCCATTGTCCACGTGGACGGGGTCATGGCGACCGACGCCACGTCACCGTTTGCGATAAAGGCATTTCGCCAAATGGGCGGACAAAAATTATGGGACAGCGAAAAAGTCTCTTTAATTATCGACCACGCTTCGCCCGCTCCAAATGAAACGGTTGCAAACTTGCATAAACTCATGCGTGAGTTTTCAAATGAAATGGGATGCAGGTTGTACGATATCGGCGAGGGGATATGTCACCAGTTGATGGTGGAAAATGCGCATGTCAAACCTGGTGATTTATTCCTTGGCGCCGACTCGCACACGCCAACTTATGGCGCGTTGAATGCTTTTGGCATCGGTGTCGGTTCAACGGATCTGGCCGCGACCATGCTCACAGGCAAGACCTGGCTCAAAGTGCCAAAGACCATCAAACTTACGGTCAATGGTGAAATGAAAAAAGGTGTCACTGCCAAAGATCTAATTCTATTTCTAGTAAAAGAGCTTGGCGTCGAAGGCGCGAATTATCAGGTTGTTGAATTTACAGGCGAGACGATTAAACAAATGACTCTCGCCAGTCGTATGGTGCTTGCCAATATGAGTTCTGAAATGGGCGCGAAGACAGGTCTCGTTGACCCAACAGGACTCGAACTCTGGTATCCCTTTGAGCCGATCTTTGCAGACAAAGACGCGGAGTACATACGCGAACTATCTTTTGATGTTTCAGCATTACGTCCGCAAATAGCAAAGCCGCACTCACCTGAAAATGTTGTCGCGATTGATGAAGTAAAAGGCATAAAAATAAATTATGCCTTTATTGGTTCATGTACAAATACCCGCCTTGAAGATTTACATGCTGCCGCAGAGGTTTTGAAAGGTAAAAAACTTTCCAGTGGCGTGCGCCTGATCATTGCGCCAGCATCCAAGCGTATCTTCAACGACGCGCTCAAAGACGGCACGATAGAAATCCTGTCTGATGCAGGCGCGACCTTTATCACATCAGGCTGCGGCCCGTGCGTCGGTTCACATCTTGGAGTTCCTGGCGACGGGGAAGTAGTCATCTCATCCACGAACCGAAATTTTCAAGGTCGTATGGGCAACCCGAAGGCTTTGGTTTATCTCGGCTCGCCCTCAGTAGTTGCTGCATCCGCATTGGCGGGGCAGATTGCGGAGCCAGAGGAATGATGATAGACAATCGACCATTGACAATAGACCGTAGACGAATGACCGCCGACCGCATTTCCGCCGTCTGCCGTCTGTCGTCCGTGGTCGTATCAAGGAACTTCACCCCATGACACCCACCACCACCGCCCACGTCTACCCCGTCGACAACATCGACACCGACCGAATCATCCCAGGCAAATATACCAAGACGCTCGATATGTCTTCGCTTGCTTCGCATGTGCTCGAAGACCTTGATCCTGACTTCGCAAAGAAAGTGCAAGCAGGTGATATTCTCGTTGCAGGAAATAATTTCGGCTGTGGTTCATCGCGCGAGCAGGCACCGATTGCGATCAAAGCCTCGGGCATTTCTGTTGTGGTTGCAAAAACCTTTGCCAGAATTTTTTATCGTAATGCCATCAACATTGGTTTGCCCGTTGTTGAAGTGGAGCATCACAATATTCAATCTGGCGATTCAATTTCTGTCGATCTTGAAAACGGCCTCGTTACAAATCACACGCGCAGCGAAACCTATCAAGCCACACGCATGCCGCAACAAACGATCGATATTCTTAATGCGGGCGGTTTGGTGGATTATTTGGTGAAGCATGGTGATTATGTTTAACCCCCTCCGCCCTTCGGGCACCTCTCCCAAATGCGACAGAAGTACCGTCGCATTTGGGAGAGGCTGGGTGCGGGTCGGCCTGCGGTCGAATCTCTTATGACCCTCCACACCCTCTCCTCCCTGCGCGTCCTCGAATTCAGCCATGCCGTGCTTGGCCCTGCCTGCGGACTTGTCCTCGCGGACCTTGGCGCGGAAGTCATTCGCATTGAACCTATCGAAGGCGATCCCACGCGCAAGCTGAAAGGTTTTGGCACGGGCTATTATCCATTTTTTAATCGCAACAAAAAAAGTTTGGCAGTGGATATTAAATCCAATCAAGGCCGCGAGATCATTTTCAAATTATTGGAATCGACAGATATCCTGATCGAGAATTTTGCGCCTGGTACCATGGATCGTCTCGGCTTTGGATTTGAAGCCCTCGCTTCTCTCTACCCGAAACTTGTTTACTGCTCACTAAAAGGATTCTTGCCCGGGCCTTATTCTGCCCGACTCGCCCTCGACGAAGTTGTCCAAATGATGAGCGGACTCGCCTACATGACGGGGCCCGTCGGGCAGCCATTACGAGCGGGCGCTTCAGTCATAGACGTAATGGGCGGCACATACGGCGCAGTTGCAATTCTGGCCGCATTACGTGAACGGGATGTCACAGGCAAAGGTCAGGAAGTAAAAAGTGCTTTATTTGAAACCGCCGCTTTTTTAATGGGACATCACATGGCATACGCCGCTGTCACGCAACAACCTGTCCCGCCCATGCCAGCCAGAGTCAGCGCCTGGGCAATTTATCGAATATTCAAAACTTGTGATGACGAACTGGTCTTTATCGGTGTGACCAGTGATAAACAATGGCTTCGTTTTTGCGAATCATTTGAACGCCCCGATTGGATCGCAGATGAACGTCTCACCACCAACAACGGACGGATTGACCAGCGTGAGTGGTTCCTGCCCGCTCTGGCGGAGATGATCGAAAAATATTCAAAGAACGAAGTGTTGAAACGCTGCGAAAAAGCCGAACTTCCATTTTCACCGATTGCCAGACCTGAAGATTTATTCGCTGATCCGCAGTTGATCGCGGGCGGGAGCTTATTGGATACTACATTGCCCGATGGCACGCATACACAACTCCCACGCCTGCCAATTTTACTGGGCGATGAAGGTACCACGCTGGAGTTGAATCCGCCCAAAGTGGGGGAGCACTCAAAGGAAGTGCTGGCAGGTATCGGCTTGGAGCATGAAGCGATTGAGAAGTTAATTCGAGAAGGCGTTGTGGCGAGTTCGTGACCGCAGACGGCAGATCATCATCAAGAATGGTCGGCGGTCTGTCGTCCACGGTCAAATCACTAAGGAGAAATCAATCATGTATGACATCATCATCAAAAATGTAAAACTTGCACGGCCGAACAAAACATCGGTGGATGTGATGGATGTGGCGATTCAAGATGGAAAGTTTGTGAAGATCGCGCCAAAGATTGACGATACCGCCAAGGAAATTCATGATGGTAAAGGAATGATCGCATTCCCCGGTCTGGTGGATGGTCATATGCATGTCGGCATCTATTCTCCGCTCGCCGAAGACGCGATCACCGAAAGCAAAGCGGCGGCGATGGGCGGCGTGACTTCGGCGTTGACCTATTTCCGCACGGGCGAATATTATTTGAACAAGGGCGGCGCGTATAAAGATTTTTATCCTGAGGTGTTGGAGATTTCAAAAGGCAAATATTGGGTGGACTATGCCTATCATCTTGCGCCAATTAACAAAGGTCACATTGATGAAATGCCCGCGCTGTTGAAAGAGCATGGCGTATCGTCATTTAAGATATTTATGTTTTACGGCGGACATGGACTGCACGGCAAATCTGACCAGCAGCATAATTTTTTGAAGTTGGAAGAGGGTGAAAAATATGACTTTGCCCATTTTGAATTCATCATGCGTAAGTTGAGCGAGATGATCGAAGCGAACCCGAAGCAGGCGCCGTATATTAGTTTGAGCCTGCACTGCGAAGTGGCGGATATTTTGAATGCGTATACTTCGATGGTGCAGCGCGACGGTAAGTTGAAGGGACTGCACGCCTACAACGCCGCCCGCCCGCCGCATAGCGAAGGCTTGGCGGTGTTCATTGCTTCGTATCTCGCGCATGAGACGAGTTGTGTAAATATTAATTTGCTTCACCTTACATCACGCAAGGCGCTTGAAGCCGCGTTGATGATGCGAGATTTATTTCCACATATCAACTTCAGGCGCGAAGTGACGATCGGACATTTGCTGCTCGACACCGATGAACCTAATGGCGTGCTGGCAAAAGTCAACCCGCCGATCCGTCCGCGGGCGGATGTGGAATTTTTGTGGGAGAAGGTTTTGAGCGGCGATGTGGATTGGGTCGTCAGTGACCATGCCTGCTGTTCGACCGAAATGAAATACAACGCCGAGCATCCCGATGATATTTGGATGGCGAAGTCAGGCTTCGGCGGCACGGAGTATATGTTGAGCGGACTGCACAGCGAAGGCTCGAGGCGTGGACTGTCTTTGAATCGCATGGCTGAATTGGTGTGTTGGAATCCCGCACAACGATATGGATTGTTGTCAAAGGGCGACATTGCTGAAGGCTATGATGCGGATATCGTCTTGTTTGACCCAAACGAATCATTTGTCGTGCGTGCGGCTGAGTCTGAATCGGGACAGGGGTATACGCCGTTCGAAGGGCACGAGTTGACGGGACGAGTCAAGGCGACGTTCGTGCGCGGGAATAAAGTTTTTGAGAATGGAAAGATTATCGGTGATGCGAAGGGGAAGTATTTGAGGAGACCGATGGTGTAAGAGCGACGGCAGACGATTGACCGCTGACCGCAAGCAGTAATCAGTGGTCAGCGGTCAATAACAAAGTAACTCGGTGGTTGAGTAGCCCGAACGATAGTGAGGGCGTATCGAAACCACCAGTAAGTAAAGCAACTATTGTTACAAAATTTTTCTTGTTACCTGTTGGTTTCGATACGAGCGAGAAGAGCACTCGCTCTACTCAACCAACGAAGTATTTTTGAAAAGGAATAATAATTTATGACAAACAAACTCACCGCCAAATTTCTCTTTGATGATTTGACTCCCGCCGAAAAAGCGCGTGCCGAACGAGTCGAATCGATTCTCCCTGAACTACGCGCCCACGCCGAAGAATCGGATGCGAATGGAAAATTTTATATCCCACACCGTGAAACCTTAGCCAACGCAGGCTTGCTCGGACTCGTTGTCCCTGAAACCTATGGCGGACTTGGCGGCAACTTGCGCGACCTCGCGGTTGCGACCTTCGCGATGGGCACGGCATGTCCATCCACCGCATTGGCATATTTCTTTCATTGTTCCACCTCCTCACGTGGACTTCTCGGACTCGATGCGATTGAAGAGGGCAAATTCAATGATGATGAAATCCCTGTTGTGAAAGCCTTTGCCGAAAATGTTTTGCATCGCATGGGCACAAAGAATCAACTCCTTGGCAACTTTGCCAGCGAGACCGCCAAGTCATCGCAGAGCGCGGTCTTCATTTCTACGGAAGCCGAGAAGGTGGACGGGGGCTGGAAGCTCAACGGTGTGAAATCGTTCGGATGCAACACCGGCGTTGCGGATGCGTATTTGGTGGCGGCAAAACTCAAAGGGTATGATACGGCTGAAGGGCTGGTCATGTTCTTCGTCCCGCGTGAGGCGGAGGGTGTGAAGGAACGTCCGCAGTGGGATGCGCTGGGGATGCGCGCCACCGCGTCACATGGCATTGTCCTTGAAAATGTTTTTGTGCCCGATAATGAGTCGCTGGCAATCCCTGGCGCATTCGTCAAGTTGATGCAGTCTAGCCGCGGATCGTTGATGGGCAACCAGCCCGCGATCTCTACAATCTATCTCGGCGCAGCGAAGCAAGCCTATGATCACGCTCTCGACACGACGATGAAGATGAAATTCGAAGACACAGGCAAACCGATCGCGGCCAGCGCCTTCCATCAAGAGTTGATCGGTAAAATGACCGTGGAGATCGAAACGGCGCGCTTGTGGCTGCGTCGACAGATCGACATGGAAACCTGCGAACCGCCCATCGCTTCGAAGACTGAAGTGGTGCAGCATTGGCGCATGGCAAAGGGCACCGCTTCGGAAGCATGTTTTGAAGTGGTGCAGCTCGCGATGAAGATGTGCGGCACAAGCGGCACTGCCAACAAAGGCGTCATTGCCCGCATGCTGCGCGACATCGCGATGAGTCTCGTCATGGCATTCCCCGCCGAACGCGGACGCCTCGAAGCGGCGAAGTCCATTACCGATGGAGCGGAGACGAAGTCGTTTACGGTTTCAAAATAAACCTTTCAACCACAAAGGAGACAAAGGGTCACAAAGGTTTTAAACCCTTTGCTTTTCCTTTGTGTACCTTTGTGACCCTTTGTGGTTAAAATCTTAAAGGAAAATAAAAATGGACTTCCCCCCAATCACCATCCCGCCTCTCGATGAAGTAAAAAAACACTTCACCCTCTTCGACTACATTGACGGAGAACGAATCGCGCCGACAGTGGACATGAAAGCCTTTGTCCACAACCCGAACACGGGCGAAAAGATTGTCCCGCAAATGGCGACCAGCCTTGAGAACATCGAACGCGCTTTGCAAGTCGCACAACGATTGCATGAGTCTGGCGAGTGGGCGAATACTTCACCTGAACAACGCGCCGAGATACTCGACAACGCCGCCAATCATTTGATGGCGCTTACGCCCATGATCGCCGCAGTTGAATCCTACAATACGGGTATCGTTTTCAGCACGACGAGTTTTGTCAACGCGATCGTGTGGCTCGCGTTCAAAGCCGCCGCGGGTGTCCTCCGCAGCGGTTACGCCGTCAGCAAAGTCCCTGGTCCGCACGGTGATGTCGAAGTTCTTCGCAAGCCGCTCGGTGTCGCGGTCTGTATCGTCCCGTGGAATTCGCCCGCCGCGCTCGCCGCGCATAAAGTTGCCAACGCGCTTGCCGCGGGCTGTCCCGTTATTCTCAAGCCCACCGAATGGGCGCCGTATTCCTGCCTCTTCCTCGCCGATGGCCTCGAAGCTGCGGGTCTGCCGAAGGGTCTCTTCCAGATCGTCAACGGCGGCAGTGATGTCGGTGCAAAACTTGTCGGCGATAAACGCGTGCGCGCTGTTTCGTTCACGGGCGGTCTCAATGGCGGACGCGCCGTTGCCGCGGCATGCGCGCAGGATTTCAAATCACTGCAGCTCGAACTTGGCGGCAACAATGCGATGGTCGTGCTCGCCGACGCCGACATTGATAAGGTTGCCGATGGCATCGTCGCGGGCATGACCACGCTCAACGGTCAGTGGTGCCGCGCGCTTGGCCGTCTCATTGTCCACGAATCGATTCAGGACCAGGTCGTCAAAGCCGCCATGGACAAATTCAAATTTCTAAAAGTTGGCGATGCGCTCTCGATGGAATCTCAACTCGGACCGCTCGCCAACGCAGCGCATCACGGCCGCATTGTGGACGCGGTCAATGCGCTCAAACAAAAAGGTGGACAAGCGCATCACACTGCCCCGACGCCTGATTCAAAAGGCTATTATCTTTCTCCCACGCTGATAACGGATGTCGCTCCCGAAGAGACTCTCGAAGAAATTTTCGGACCCGTCGCCACAGTCCATACTTTCAAGACCGACGACGAAGCCGTGAAACTCGCCAACCAAACTCCCTATGGACTCGGCGGCTATGTCTTCTCAAAAGATGAAGACCATGCAATGAAAGTTGCACGTCGAATGAACACAGGCGGAGTCAAGGTCAATGGCGTGAGCCTGCTCGAATTAAATGTCGACGCGCCGCGTCCTGCCTGGGGACTCAGCGGCTTCGGCGAAGAAGGCACACTCGAAACGTTCGATGTGTTTTGCGGAAAGAGTGTTGTAGGAGTTGCTGGGAAATAATGAGGTAAAATCTCAACGCGAAGATAAGAGTTTGTACTTATCAATAATCTGTGTGTTAATTAATTTAGACGGAGAAAAATAATATGATAACTGTTCGTACTGATGTTTTTAAACTTGGCGATAATTTTGCAACCCTGCTTGGTGACGAAGTACAAGTGGGGCAGACTGCTCCAGAGTTTACTTCCGTAATTTTTGGCTGGGCGTCTGTAAATCCGATTCAGGAATCCAAAGGAAAAGTGATTATCCTTACTGCCGTCCCATCTTTGGAGACTGACACCTGCGACCGCGAAACCCGCCGTTTCAATGAAGAAGCTGCTAAACTCAGCGATGACATTATCATCTACACTATCAGCACCGATTTTCCAATGACGCAAAAACGCTGGTGCGGAGCTGCGGGTGTGGATAAGGTCAAGGTTGTTTCCGATGTGCTCGATGCTGAATTCGGTTTGAAGTATGGCATTCTTATCAAGGAGCGCCGTTACCTGCGCCGTTCGGTCTTTATCGTGGGGCGCGATGGTAAACTGACCTATGTCAAATATATGCCAGTCCTGAGCGAAGAACCGAATTACGAAGAAGTTATCAACGCTGCAAAAGAAGCTTTGAAGTAAAAAAACGAAACGCACTCATCCAGTGCGTTTCGTTTTTTAATGCGCTTGCCAGTATTCCAATTATTGTCTATACTTCGAGACGGAAAGCAAAAGTCGAACCGTCTAGATCAGGAGATGCCAATGCCTACAGTGCGCGATATGATCCGTAAAAAAGGAAGTGAAGTGTTTTCGATTGCCCCAGATGCAACAGTTTATGAGGCGCTTGAGATTATGGAAAAATATAATACAGGTGCATTGATGGTGGCCAGGGGAAATAAGGTGGAAGGAATTCTCTCCGAGCGGGATTGTGTGCGCCGCGTGGAGTTGGAAGGAAAAACCTCAAAAAACACAAAAGTCAACGAAATCATGACGTCAAAGGTGATCTATGTCGAGGCGGGCCAGCAGTTGGAAGAATGCATGGCGTTGATGATCGATAAAAATATTCGGCATCTGCCTGTTTATGATGGCGGTGAGTTGCTTGGCCTCATTTCAGTTCGTGATGTGTTGAAAGAAGTGGTGGACGTGCAAAAGTTTATGATTTCGCAATTGGAGCACTATATCACCGGCGGCGGGCGCTGAAATGCAGGAACAAAGTATTTTTGAATTACAAGAGAAAATGAAAACAGGCGAGTTGACCGCGCGTCAACTCGCCGAATTGTTTTTAGAGCGAATCGATTCGATGGATAGGGGCGGCCCAGGTTTGAATTCCATTATAGAAACGAATCCTGACGCTTTGAATATCGCATCAACTCTTGACGGGGAACGGCGTGCCGGCAAAGTGCGGAGTCTGCTCCATGGCATTCCCATCCTACTTAAGGACAACATTGATACGCATGATGCCATGCAAACCACAGCGGGATCGCTCGCCATGGAAGGGAATATTGCATCACGTGATGCATTCGTTGTGAAGCAGCTGCGTAAAGCGGGTGCGATTATTTTAGGAAAAACGAATCTGAGTGAGTGGGCAAATTTTCGCGGCAGAAAATCCATCAGCGGATGGTCTTCCCGTGGCGGGTTGACTCATAATCCTTATGCGTTGGATCGTTCAGCTTGCGGTTCCTCTTCTGGGTCAGGCGCAGCGGTGGCTGCAAATTTATCCGCGGTTGCCATTGGGACCGAGACAGATGGCTCAATTATCTGCCCTGCACAAACCAACGGAATTGTGGGCATCAAACCCACGCTCGGCTTAGTGAGTCGCAGTGGAATTATTCCCATCGCACACAGCCAGGATACCGCAGGCCCCATGGCGCGGACAGTTGCCGATGCCGCGATTCTACTCAGCGCAATGACAGGTGTTGATGAACGCGACTTGGTTACGAAAACAAGTGCAAAGCACCGTTTAACAGATTACACAAAATTTCTTGACCTGAATGGTCTCAGAGGTGCACGGATTGGCGTTGCCAGAAATATGGCAGGCAGTGACCCGCGCATTATCAAGATTTTTGAGTCAAGTATAGATGTCATGAGGCAATTGGGCGCAGTGATCGTAGACCCTGCCAACCTCGCTAACTTTAATAAATTTGGCAAAACCGAGCTGGATGTTTTGCAATATGAATTCAAAGCGGATTTGAATAATTATCTAGCCAATACAAACTCACGCATGAAGACGATGGCAGATGTGATCAAGTTCAATGAAGAGCATAAAGAGCGCGTGTTGCAATATTTTGGGCAGGAACACATGCTTGCCTCGCAGGAGAAGGGAAGCTTGCGCGATAAGAAATATCGTGAAGCACTCGCGAAAAATTTACTGCTCACACGTAAAAACGGTATTGACGCCGCGATTAAGAAATATAAACTTGATGCGATCATTGTCCCCTCTGGCGGGCCAGCATGGATGTTTGATTTGGTAAATGGAGATGCGATCAATTGGGATATGGAAAGCACATCACCTGCGGCGGTGGCGGGGTATCCTCATATAACTGTGCCTGCGGGATACATTTTCGGTTTGCCAGTGGGAATTTCCTTTTTCTCCAAAGCTTGGCAGGAGCCGATGCTTATAAAATTGGCGTATGCCTTTGAACAGGCAACGAAAATTCGCAGGCCACCTGAGTTTTTGGCGAGTGTAAAATCGTAGAAAAAAATGAAAAAATGCGGACAAAGGTCTGCATTTTTTATAACTTTATATTTTTCCCAATCCCTTGTTCCAGCGCTTTTTGATAAACCAAATTCGCGGCGACGAGATCTTCCATGGCGTGTCCCATGGATTTGTAGATCGTTATTTCCTGTTCATTGGTTCTGCCAGTTTTTTGATTTAATAATACTTCTCCAATCTCCGTTCCAAATTCAGAATCCAAGCCTTGCAGTTCGGCACTGCCAACAGGCGGCGGACTGAATGCAACTTTTGATTCGACAAAGACATGGCTCTTTTCAATCAGGTCGCGCGGTAATTCTCCGCCTGGGGGACGATAGCCAACGGAGGTGATATGTGTGCCTTCTTTTATCCATTCAGTTTTGATGACAGGTTCAAGCGATGATGTGCAGAGACAAACTACGTCCGCGTTGGAAACTGCTTGTTGGACAGAATCAGCTGTCGCTGCGTTTGAGGCGCGGGAGGATAATGCCCGGGCTTTGGAAATATCCCTCGAAGCGATCCAGACCTTTTCGATGCCGCTTAATGTCTCAATCATCTTTAAATGGGTTTGACCTAAAACACCCGCGCCGATGATGGCGACTGTTTTGATGTTTTTACGCGCCACCATTTTGATGGAAAGAATTGCGCCCGCAGCGGTGCGCAGCGCGGTGATGTATTCGCCGTCCATAAAGGCGATGGGGGAGCCTGTTTCTGAGTCGAAAAGGGTAATGACAGCTTGATGGTCGGGGATGTTTTGTTGGTGGTTGTCGTGAAAGACGCTGACGAGTTTGACCGACATTAATTTGTTTGGCATGTAGGCGGGCATACTGACCAAAAGGCCTTTGGGTGCGACGACTTGATTGCGCGGCGGAACATTGAGTTGGCCCGCGCTTAAGGCTTTGAAACCTTCTTCAAGCGCGGTGAGTAATTCCTGTGGGTTGAGAAGTTTTTCAACTTCGGCGCGGGTAATGAAGAGCATGTTGAATGAACTATCTTTTTACGCCTGTTACTTTGGCGGTGGCGGCGGAGCGGGTATGCACATTCAACTTTTCAAATATGGCTTTGAGATGGCGTTTGATGGTGTTGGTGGAAATGACGAGTTTGTCGGCGATTTCCTTGTTCGCCAGACCTTGCGCAAGAAGTTCGAGGACTTCGCGTTCGCGTTCTGTGAGTGCGCTTAATTCATCCGTGGCTTTGCTGGCAATTTTGGTGTTTTCCAAAATGCGTTTGAATGTGGCGCGGTCAAAGGTTTGTTTTTCGATATAGGCGGAGATGGAGTATGTAGAGTATATGCGCTGAATCTCTTCGGGGTCTGAGAATCCGCTGACCACGATGGCTGGAATATGATTTTCTTTTGTGATCTCAAGCAGTTGATACCCATGCGGTTCCCGATTTTCAGGGTTAATTATTTTTTGGCCGATGATCTCATTCAGCGAAAGATCCAGCACGGCAATTGAATAATTTTCCTTGCGTAAAAAGCCAAGCGCTTCGCCAAAACTTGTGCTGGTATGAACTTGAAAACCAGATTCTCTAAGCAGGTCTTCCAAAATACTTCTCCAGCCCGCGTCATCTTCAACAATCAAAGCTTTATTCGCAAGATTACCGGATGCATAAATTGGAGGTCTTGAAAACAAAGTAGTTGGCTTTGTGAGTGCTTTGACGTTGTCAGATGCTTGTGGCGCGCTGGCGAGGATGCGATGCACAATATCCTTGAATTGACTGCGCTGGAAACTTTCCTTGCGTAAAAAAGTGAAAGCTCCGTAATCGGTTAGCGCGGTGACGGCCAACTCAACGGTGGCGAATCCAGTCAGCAGAATTGTACGGCAGTTTGGGTCCAGGCGTTTTACATGATCCAGTACGCGCAGGCCGTCCTTGTTGTTATGATCGTTTGGCGAGAGAGATAGGTCGATTACTGCAAGACGGTGAGTCTGAGTTTTGAGGAGCGGAATTGCCTCGTCGAGACTCCCCGCAATATCCACTTCGAGGCCGCAATCTGAGAGAATCTCGCTCATGATTTGCTGCCAGGATACATCGTCTTCGACAATTAATGCGCGATTCTTGGGTGATGTCATGTCGGGTTCTCCGTGACAGGCAGGCGCAGATGGAAAGTTGTTCCATGCTGGCCGTCGCTTTCGACTGTAATTGTTCCACCAAGCCGAGTCATCCAGGTCTTGACCCACCACAGGCCGAAGCCCATTTTTCCCGGATTGGTACGGCTTGAAAATTCAAGCTCGAATATTTGATCTTGAAGTTCTGGCGAAATTCCCGTTCCGTTATCGGCAATGGATATCTCGACCCAATTTTTCGTAGATGCGCCGCGAATGCTAACCACGCCTTTGTGCTGCATGGCTTCGATTGCATTTTCGATCAGGTTCTTGAATACAAATGTTAAGTTTTGGCTGTTCGCATTTACCAGCGGCAATCTTTCAAGTCCATCCAGATCAACCTGAATTTCTGGCGGCATTTGGATCGATTTTATAGCTTCGGAAATTCTAAAAATAACTTGCACTTGCTCCATGCGCATCGGCCGCAGATAGGAAAGATTTTCCTGAACGATTTGCATGGCCGCCATCGCGCTTCGCTCAATTTCCTTCAAGGTGTTGGAAAGATATGAATCAGTTTCGAGTAGCTGATGATATTTATCTTGAATGGTTTGAATACGGACAGGGATCGTGCCAACTTTATTATTCATGTTGTGCAGCAAATTAGCTGAGATGTCACCGACGGCCGCGAATGTTTCGGCGATCAGATGTTGTTCCTGTGAAGCTCGCAGCGCCTGTTGATGCGATTCATTGTGGACTGCGAGAACTGCGTAATTGGCAAGACAGGCCAGCACTTTTTTATCCCATTCAGATTTATCGCTTCTTCCCGCGCCCGTATCTGCATGGAACACCCCAAACATTCCCAACGCCTTTGCCTCTGTGCCTGTTAATAGCGGCAGGAGCAGTGCATTGGCAGAGTTTGCGTCTGCC
Organism: Anaerolineales bacterium; assembly: GCA_043788255.1. Taxonomy (GTDB): domain Bacteria; phylum Chloroflexota; class Anaerolineae; order Anaerolineales; family Villigracilaceae; genus Villigracilis. Next base: position 35,827 of record JAYVUA010000131.1, read on the forward strand.
AAATTTTCAAGCATGCCATTGGACGCCGCAAGTTGTGATTCACCCAATTCATTTGTCAACCAGATCGCGCTTGAAGATGCGTTGAGTAGATTGTTGGCCATCTCACAAAGATGATCCAATACTTTTTGACTCGGCTGTGAGATCAATAACTGAGCCGCTTCCTGTAACGCATCCAACAGACGTACTTCCTGAATGGCGGTGATAGCGTAGGTTGCCAGAGATTGCAGAAGATGACTATCCTCTTCAGAGAAACCCTGTAATCTTGGGCTTTCCAAATTTAGTACGCCTTCCAGCCTGCCGCTGGCGTCAATTAACGGTACTGCAAGTTCGGAGCGCATTTCTATTTTCGAATCAAGCGGATAGTAATGCTCTGCCCATGGCGGCTGGCGCAGATCGGAAATCAGCAAAGGCTCACGCGTCCGCGCCACGTGCGCCATAATGCTGTTTCCGTCCAGAGGTAATTTTTCGACAAGGGGTTTTTCAAGATAGACAGAACTTACAGCGCGCGTTACTAAAAACTCTCCGCTTTTATCGAGCAGACGAAAGATGCCGTATTGCGCATTTGAAATCTCAAGCGCCAGCTCCAGAATGGATTCCAAGGTTTCCTCAAGACGCAAGCGCGAGGAAATAAGCAAACCTGCGCGGCGTAAACGATTGAGCTCATCTTCTTTGTGCGCCAGGTCACGCTTGATGCCTGCGAGATGCTGGGTATGGTAAATGGCCATCGCGGCTTGATTGATAAAGTTATCAAGCATCAACTCTTCAAGTTGTGAAAGATTTCGGTCTTCGTAAAGATAGATATATAAAACGCCGACTACATTTTTTGCAACGATGAGCGGAAAACACGCCACCACTTTTACGCCCATGGCGGAATGATAGGGATGAATCTCAAGGTCAGTTTCTTCGTAGGAGAGAGTTCTATGTTTGCGGTCTATCGTTCTCGCGCCGTATCCGTTTTGACGCGGCGTATCTACTGAATGTTTGAGTTGAGAAACAGGGTCGTAATCTCCAGCGTTTGCAAAGACACGCGATGCAATTTCAAGTCCCCCGGTAGTTTGGTCGTAGGTGTAGATCACTGCCGAGGAACCAGGGATTACGCGAATCGAGCTTTCGACGATCAACTGTAAACTGGATGCCTGATTGTTTGTGTTGGCAGAACCAATATGATTAATGGCATTACTGATCTGATTGAGGCTCGCCAGAGCTTCGAGCAGACGCGGGTTGATATCTTCAGAAGGAAAAGGCGTTTGTTTTTTCATGGGTAAAAATGATAGTCTAAAACTTTTCTCTCTGATTGTACTTTACGCAGGATATTCGATCTTCTTTTTTATATCAATGTTTGTAAAACTTGCAGGCCGAGTTGAAAAGCAAAATAAACCAGGGTAATGCCGCAGATTAGATTGATTCCCTGAAAGAAATTCTGTGTCATCCATTGTTTGCCCCAGGCTACCAGCCCTGCCATGATGAAGCACCACAGAATTGCGCCCGCGAGGAAACCCATAAAGAAGACGGCAAAGTGAATCGGCTGCGGGCCGCCTGAAATGGAGGCGAAGACGGTTGTGCCAAGACCCGTCCAAAAAACGATGTTGAGCGGGTTGCCCAGGGAAAGAAATGCACCGCTGGCAAAATCTCCGCGTGTAGAAAGCGAGCCTGAAACATCCAAACCTTTGCCGCCGTACGCATCTTTGAAGGCATCCCATGCAAGTTTGAGCATCAGAACGATACCGATCAAACTGAGAATGGTTTTAGCAACATTATTCTGAACCAGAAATGCCAATCCGCTTAGGGCGATGATAGCCCAGGTGGTGTCTCCGACCAATGATCCTAACTGAACGTATAAGGCAGAGACAAATCCACGAGCTGTTCCACGGCGGACTGTTTCTGCGGTGATAATTCCGGGCGGAGCACAGAAGGAGATTGCGAGAATAAAGGATGAGACGAGGAGTGTATTCATAGGTTGTCAAATGCGAAAGCTGGCAGCAAGCTTTTTGGCCGGCTACCAGCTTTCGGTGTAGGATGAAGCGTGAAGCGGTTTACAGTCTATTAGCAGTCAAAGTACAAGCTGTATTCGTAGGGTGTTGGGCGCAGGCGCATCGGGTCAACTTCGACCTGGCGTTTGTAGCTGATGTAGGATTCGAGGAAGTCTGTTGTGAAGACATCGCCCTTGAGCAGGAAGTCATGATCGGCTTCGAGTGCTTCAAGCACTGCACTGAGGGAGGAAGGTACCTGCTTGATGAGCTTGGCTTCTTCAGCGGGGAGTTCGTAAAGATCCTTATCGGCAGGTTCGCCTGGGTCAATGCGATTCAAGATACCATCGAGACCCGCCATTAAAATCGCGGAGAAGCACAAGTATGGATTGCTGGATGCATCAGGAGCGCGGAATTCAACGCGTTTGGCTTTTGTGCTCTTGGTGACTGGAATGCGGCAGATGGCAGAACGATTGCGCTGTGAATAAGCGAGGTTGACAGGTGCTTCATAGCCCGGTACGAGACGGCGATATGAGTTGGTGGTCGGCGAAGTCAATGCGAGCAACGCAGGCGCGTGTTTGAGAATGCCGCCGATATAATATTTTGCAGTCTGTGATAAACCAGCATAGCCAGCGGCATCATAAAAGACGTTTGTATCGCCTTTCCAGAGAGAGGAAGAACAATGCATACCTGAGCCGTTATCACCAAACATTGGCTTGGGCATAAAGGTTGCGGTCTTTCCGTTTTTGCGGGCAACGTTCTTGGCGATATATTTGTAGACCAAAAGTTGGTCAGCCATGCGGGTCAGGGTGTTGAAGCGCATACCCAATTCTGATTGGCCGGCGGTTGCAACTTCGTGGTGATGAACTTCCATGGGAATGCCCAATTCTTCGAGCGCCATCATGATCTGACTGCGAACATCAGTAAGGGTATCGGTTGGGGGGACCGGGAAATAACCGCGCTTGGGGCCGATCTGACCGCCTAAATTCGGGCGATCACCGCGTCCGCTATTCCACCAGCCTTCTTCGCTGTCGATGTGGTAGTAGGATTCGTTTGTTCCGCTTGAATAGCGCACATTATCGAAGATGAAGAATTCAGCTTCCGGGCCAATATAAACGGTATCGGCAATACCGGTCGACTTGAGGTAGGCTTCTGCCTTGCGGGCAATGTAGCGGGGATCGCGCTCGTAGGGTTCAAGGGTAATTGGATCATGCACATTACAAGTCAGAACCAATGTGGGGATATTTGCAACCGGGTCAATGAATGCGGTTTCGGGATCGGGCAGGAGCAACATGTCTGATTCGTGGATTTCCTGAAAACCGCGAATGGATGAACCGTCGAAAGGCAGGCCTTCCGTGAAAAGGTCCTCGCTCAGACGGTGTCCGGGGATCGTAAAATGTTGCCACGTGCCGGGCATATCAATGAAGCGAACATCTACCAACTTCACTTCTTTTCCCATCTTGAGAACTTCAGCAACAGTCTTTGCCATAATATTTTCTCCTTGTTATTATTTAGGTCTATAATTTCATGCGTTATTGTAGTTGGGTGGGTAGTACCCGTCCATTACCCAAACGGAGCATATTTTTGGGATATGGATTCGAATTTTTTTAACCACGAAGGAGACAAAGGGGCACAAAGGAAAAAACAAGATTAAACCTTTGTGTACCTTGGTGGTTGAGAACTTATCGACGGGAATGAGAGGCGCTGAATCAATCATTATATATTTGCAACGGTATAATCATCCCATGACTGAAAATCTTCACAATATCGCGAAACACTTCGGGGGGGCATTTGAAATCATCAAGCCCCATCTCGACACTGCCCTCGCCTCCGCCGCTGACCCTGAACGTTCTCTTGTCTACCTTGAACGCCTCCTTGAAAGCGCAGACGAATCATCACTGCACGCACTAATAAAAAACCCCCGCGTAATCGAAAGCCTGGTCACCATATTTTCAGGCAGTCAATTTCTGACTGAAATCATTCTGCGTAACCCTAAAAATGTGAATCTGCTTCATCATCGTAATTTATTGACACAGCATAAAAGCACAGCAACGATTAACATGGAATCATCAAAAATAATCGATGAGACAAACGCTGATCAAAAACTGGATGCCTTGCGCCGTTACCAACGCGGCGAGCTCCTGCGTATTGGTGCGTGTGATCTGCTTGCCTTATATGATCTGAGAACTGTCACGCGGCAACTCTCCAAGCTAGCCAGCGGACTCGTGCGGACCTGCCTTGATCTTGCCAGCCAGCAAAGCGGAATCAGCGCCGACGATTTTGTCGTCATCGCCATGGGCAAACATGGAGCCGAGGAACTCAACTACAGTTCCGATATTGACCTGCTGTTTGTTGCTGCGCACGATCCCATGGAAAAACTCAAGCTTGGCGAACGGTTGATAGAAAATATTGGTGGAGTCACAGCTGAAGGCTTTCTCTATCGAGTAGATATGCGTCTCCGCCCGTGGGGTAGAGACGGCTTCCTCGTCACCACGCTTGATGGGTATCTTCAATATATTCAAGGACATGCCCGCCTATGGGAAAAGCAAGCCTTGCTTAAGGCTCGTCCCATTGCGGGCGATCTTGCGCTCGGTAAAAAACTACTTGCATCAGTTGAGCCTTATATTTTCAGCCACGCTCCCGAAGAAGTGCGTGCCAGCGTCTTCTCGATGAAGCAACGAACTGAACAAACGCTTCAACAAAAGGGACGTGATTGGGGCGAAGTAAAACTCGGTGAAGGCTCCATTCGTGATGTTGAATTCGTTGTTCAATACCTTCAACTTGCATATGGCAATCAATATCCCGATCTGCATGGGCGCGCTACACTTCAAATTCTTCCCCGCCTTGCACAGCACAAACTTCTTTCAGATGAAGAATCTCGCATCCTTGCGGATGGATATACCTTGATGCGAACTATCGAACATTATATTCAAGTGATGCATTATCAACAAGCCTACACCATGCCGTCCGATCCAGAGTCACTCGCTCTCCTCGCGGGCAGACTCGGCTTCCCGAACACTGATGCGTTAATTCATCGTTATGATGAACATCGTAAAGCCATTCGTGCAATTTATTTGCGGCGTGTCGGCAATGAACCTGTTAGTGAATCACAATCGCAAGTCGTTCAGCATATTGCCCGTCTCGGCGCCGATTATGTAGATTCGTTTTCAAATGATGAAATTCAACAACATGCCGACCTTGCGCGCGGGATCAATGAACAAACGCCAGCCATCATTGAGGCAAAACCTATCAATAAAAATACATGGCGAGTTACTGTTGTTGGGTACGATTATCCAGGTGAACTTTCCATTATCTGCGGCCTCTTCTTTGTTTTTGGATTTAATATTCAGGATGGAAATGCCTTCACCTACGAACCACTACCTGACTCACCAACACCATCCAAGCCCAAAATATTTGATCGCTTCGACCCTACCCGACGCCTGCCACCGCGCCGACCATCATCCTCCACGCCTGAACAAGACACCCGCCGCAAGATCGTGGACGTCTTCACCGTAAAAACAATTTTGCCCGAGCCCCCCGACGACTCGATCTGGGAGTCTTACACAAAAGATCTCCACCACCTCTTACGCATGATGCGTACAGGCCAACGGCGCGAAGCCCGTGGTGAGTTGGCTGTCCGTGTGGGACAGGCCTACCAAAATGTACCGCGTAAATTATCTGTGCTGCCGTTGATCAACATAGAAATAGACAATGAAGTCGATGAACGCTACACCATTTTGAGAATTGATACACCAGACACGTTTGGGTTTTTATATGAATTCACCAACGCTCTTGCATTAACGCATACCTACATCGCACGCACCATCGTTCAATCCATCGGCACGCGCGCGCAGGATATTCTGCATGTCACAGACGGGGACGGCAATAAGATCACATCACCCGAAAAGCAACGCGAACTGCGCGCAGCCGTTGTATTGATAAAACACTTTACACACCTGCTTCCACATTCTCCAAATCCATCAACCGCACTGCTGCATTTCCGAGAATTCCTTGTACAACTCTTTCAGCGTCCCAATTGGCCCGATGAAATCACATCCATCGAAAGTCCGGATGTGCTCAATGGACTTGCCCGTTTATTGGGCGTGAGCAACTTCCTCTGGGAGGATTTCCTGCGCATGCAATACGCGAACCTCTTTCCGGTGGTGAAAGACATGGATGCGCTTTCCACATCCAAACCGAGGGAACAACTTGAAAGCGAACTTGAAAAGGCACTCGAAAGCAACAAAGTCGGTGATATACAATACCCGGATTGGCGAGCAGCTTTGAATGCTTTCAAAGATCGTGAGCTCTTTCGAATTGACATGCGCCACATCCTCGGGCTGACAAAGGAATTTGACGATTTTGCCGTTGAATTGACAGACCTTGCAGATACGGTTTTATGCGCTACTCTCCTGCGCTGCGAATCCGAATTGCGTGTCATTCATGGCGACCCATTTTTGGAAAATGGTCAACCTTGCGGATTAACTCTTCTCGCCTTGGGGAAATGCGGCGGGCGCGAGTTGGGATTTGCTTCGGATATTGAATTGATGTTCGTTTATGCAGGCAATGGACAAACAAACGGCCTCAAGGTCGTGACAACTCCAGATTACTTTGAAAAACTCGTGCGATCTGTCATTGATGCCATGCAATCGCGCCAGGAAGGGATTTTTCAAATAGATCTGCAATTACGTCCGCATGGCAAAGCAGGCAGCATGGCCGTTTCACTGGACTCGTTTCGAAGTTATTATGCGCCCGATGGAGCGGCATGGGCATACGAACGTCAGGCGTTGATCAAACTTCGGCCCATCACAGGCGACACCAAACTCAATCAGGAATTATGTAATCTCCGAAATGTATATGCATACGAGAGCGGCTCATTTGACGTAACCGCCATGCGGGCCATGCGTGAACGTCAGTCTCGGCATTTGGTAACAGGCGGCACTTTCAACGCAAAATTTAGTCCGGGCGGATTAGTGGATATTGAATATCTAATTCAAGGCCTTCAGATCAATCACGGGGCGCAAAACCGTGCTTTACGTCTGACCAATTTGCGTGATGCCATGTCTGCTCTGCACGATGCAGGCATTCTTTCATATGATAATTACACGCGCCTGCGAAAGGCTCATACATTTCTGCGCTGGCTGATCGACTCGCTGCGGGTCGTACGCGGCAATGCCAAAGATGTGACCATTCCACCTTACGGCACAGAAGAGTTTATTTTTCTTGCACGGCGATTGGGTTACGAGTTGAATATGGAACATCTTCGTGATGATCTGGCTCGCTATATCGCCGATGTACAGGAACTCAGTAATCAGTTATTGAGCAGGGAAAATTGAATATTATTCCCAATCGGGTACTTAAAAAGATAACGGCTGGTATTTACCAGTCGTTATCTTTTTTCCCCTTACGGGGATTAACCAAGGAGAGAATTTGTGTAACAGCCCAGGACAAGGCAGTTACTGTTTGTCAGTTGTTACAGGAAACTAATTGACCGATAAATTTTTTGTGTTTCCTACCTAACAACTTTAATATTATAAGCATATACGAGAAGGCGTCTATTCCCCAAACGGGTTATTTTTCAGCAGCCTTCTGCAAATGAGCAGATTAATAGTTTGACAGGTAATTTTCAAGTTCCCAGTTTGTCACTTCCAATCGATAATCTTCCCACTCGACCCGTTTCGCATTGATGAAGACTTCATGGGTATGCGCCCCCAATGCATTACGCACTACTTCATCTTCTTCCAATGCTTTCAAAGCTTGATTCAAAGAAGTGGGGAGAATATCCTGGGATTTGCTTGGTTTATCGGCTTGGTATATATTTTCTTCGGTTGCTTCTGAAACCGTTAGTTCACGGCGGATGCCATCCAGCCCGGCGGCGAGCATTACTGTAAAAGCCAGATATGGATTGCAGCTTGGGTCGGGACAACGCAATTCCAGGCGAGTTGATTCGCTGCTGGAGGCGCGTGGTACACGAATTAATGCTGAGCGATTAATCCGCGCCCAACTAATGGAAACTGGGGCTTCATAACCAGCGACCAGCCGCTTGTAGGAATTAACCAATGGAGCCAATATTGCGCACATTCCACGCGCATGTGCCAATTGGCCGGCGATAAAGTGTTTTGCGATCTTTGAAAGTCCGTGTTGATCGCCCATGTCAGAAAAAGCATTAATTCCATTTGCGGTATACGTCAGGCTTTGGTGGACGTGCATGCCGCTGCCGTTGATCCCGCGAATTGGCTTCGGTAAAAAAGTACAGTATAGGCCGTTTTGCTGTGCGATTACTTTCAAGGCGACGCGCAAGGTGACGGCGCTGTCGGCGGTGGTTAATGCGTCAGAATAACGAAAGTCAATTTCATGCTGACCATGTGCGCCTTCATGATGCATCGCTTCGACCTGTAATCCAAGTGTTGCCAATGTATTTGCCATTTGACGGCGCAACCCGGCGGCCATATCCGAAGGGGCGTCAAAATAACTGGCGCTATCATGCGGTTTGGGCGGGATCAAACTTCCATCTGGATTTGGTTTAAGTAGAAAGAATTCAAGTTCCGGGCCTGTGTTGTAGCGAAACCCCATATCTGTTGCTTCTTTGATCACGCGGCGCAAAATCGAGCGTGGGTCACCGGGAAATGGTTGATTGTTTGGTGTGTACACATCGCAAATGAGGCGGGCTGTGGATTCTTCACCCGTCAGCCAGGGGATCAGCGCAAATGTTGATGCGTCGGGCCTTAGGTGCATGTCGCTTTCAGCCACACGAGCAAAACCCTCGATGGAAGAGCCGTCGAACCAAATCCCATTTTCAAGTGCTTCAGGAAGTTGACGTACAGGAACGGTTACATTTTTTACCACCCCGACAATATCTGTAAACTGTAAATCTATAAATTTGATTTCGCTTTGTTTTACCCGTGCCAGAAGCTCGATAATAGATTCGGATGAATTATTCAAAATTGCCTTCTTGATTACGAAATTTTTATATAAAATTAAACACAAAGGGCACAAAGTATATAAAGGTTAATAGCGAAAGGCACTTCCTTAGTGTCCTTCGTAGTTAAATTTTTTTTTAACGCCCGAATTGCTGTAGAAATAACGCCAGAATAATCAACGCACCTAAAATCCCTGCTCCAATTAAAAAGCCGCGCACGGCTTGCAACTGCATCAAGGATGATCCCGACCCGCCAGAATTTTTTAATTTATCCAAAATCGTCAAGTCTGCGTTCTCTGGATGATCGAAGGTGTCTATGAGAGATTCCATATCTTTATAGCGCTCGTTCGGATTACGAGCCATGCAAGTAGCGACAATCGCCGCAAGCTGCGAGGATATGGACGGATTGAGCTTGTCTAATCGCGGTGCAGTTGCATTCAAGTGTTGGGCCATGATGGTCATGTTACTGTCGCCTGTGTAAGGTGTTTTTCCTGCAAGCATTTCATACATAATGATGCCGAGTGCATAAATATCGGTGCGCTGGTCACCGCGCTGACCTTCAATTTGTTCAGGCGACATGTAATCCGGTGTTCCCATGGTGGCGCTCAGGTTTGAATATGTAACGCGGTGCGAGCCTTTTGTCAGCGCCAGGCCAAAGTCCATGATAACGGGCTGGCCGTCGGTAGTGATTAGGATATTTTCGGGTTTTAGGTCGCGGTGAATGACATTATTTTTGTGACAATACGCCATGCCATCCGCAATTTTGCGGATGATAAGCATCACTTTTTCGGATTCGAGAGGGGCTTCACTATCAATTAAAGATCGTAACGACCCGCCATCCACGAATTGGGTGACAAGGTATGGGATGCGATTAAACTTTCCAGAACCAAGGCCCTTCAAAATGGTGGGGTGATCGAGCGTTTTCATTACATTCAATTCACGTTGGAAGCGTTCAAATTGAGCAGGGTCGCCCAACATGGATTGGTCGGGGATTTTAATTACCACTTCGCGGCGGTTGACCAAATCGAAGGCGCGATACACATCGCTCATTCCGCCTTGCGCCATGTGCGCTTGAATCTGATATTGTTCGAATTGATCACCAATTTGCAGCATATTGCCGGTAATTATAGCATTCATGACACCAATTTCCTCAAATTTTCGAACCAGCCAGTGTTTTTTTTATTATGAGATGCATGATCTGAAGGAGCAGGAACAAGTTTGTTTATATGAAAAACAACGACGGAGGCATTGTCGTCTGTTTCGTTTTGGATCGCTAAATCGACGAGTCTTTGGCTGATACTTTCTATTGAGGATGCATCAGAAATTATCCGTGCGAAATCTTCATCTTGTATTACAGACCAGACTCCGTCAGAACAGAGAATCAAATAATCATCTTCCTGTAAACGGTGCTCGCTAATATCAGGTTGAACGAACAAGCCGATGCCAATTGCTTTGGTGAGAACAGAACGTTGAGCGTGCGTGCGGATTTTATCGGGCGAAAGAAGTTTGCTGCGTACCATGTCGCCAACGGTAGTATGGTCTGCGGATAAACATGTGGCGCGGTTGTTTCTAATTAAGTAGGCGCGGCTGTCGCCAACATGAGCAAGGTAGAGGATATTTCCTAGAACATAAGCGGCTGTTAACGTAGTGCCCATGCGACCCGCACCTAATTGCTGCGCTTTTTGATAAACCTGCAAATTGGCGCTCTCAACCCCGCTTCGCAAAACCTTTGGGATGGATGACCTGCCGTTCTGCGAGAGGATACTTGCGAAGGATTCCAAGGCGAGTGCGCTGGCCAATCCGCCGTGGGCATAGCCGCCCATCCCGTCTGCTATTGCGAATAGCAAGCCAGTCCCAATTGGATGCTCAAGGTCCGCTAGATGGATGGAATCTTGATTGTCCTCTCGCACTGGGCCGACAACACTTAACCCGCCGCTTTCAATGATTGGGATGTAATTTCTCAAAATTGACGTTCTCCAACTTCAAGCTCTGTCCACTATTTTTAAAAACGAAATGCACTCGATTGACTGTTAGCATTCTATGGGTGAGGTTGTCGATGTGCCAGTACCCAAATGGGTTATCTTAAAAACAGACTACTGCCCAAGGCTGGAGCTTTTGGGTAGTAGTCTGTTTCAGGGTGTAGATGTAAAAGCTTGAAACCAGCCAACCCTTAAGGGCGAAGCGGTTCTATATCCAATTGCATTACTTGCGTTTTACGAAATAGTAAGCAATGCTTATGGTTAGCCATAGGCCGGCTAATCCTAATGCGATTTGGCTGGCTTGCGTGACGATGCCTCCGGTGCTTAATCCGATGGTGGTCATTGCGGCGATAATACCGAGGTTGATTACCAAACCTAATAACGGCAAAAGGATGTGCCGAAAGAAATTGAAATCAGGATCGCCGATAAATGTCGCAATGGTTAGGATGCATAATAAAGCATATAACAGGAATGCGCCAAGATTGGAAGCGAGGATAATTCCCATCAAGACGGGCAAGCCGCCGATAATGCCCGCCGCGCCGATGACAGCCGAGACTATGCTGAGTAAGACAACTGCGTAATAGGGTGTGGCATATTGTGGATGTAACAAGCCTAATACGTCGGGCATTTCGTCGTCCAAAACCATGGCGAAGCTGATGCGTACGCCGTTGTTGATTGCAGTCAGCGTGGCGCCGAGTAGTGCAATTACAATCGTGAAGCCGATGAAGAGCATTAATGTGGCGCCATATCCGCCGAGTGTGTTACCAATTTGTAATGCGAGGTCACCCAGCGGCGCGTGCGAGGCAGTCACATCTATATGAACATTGAGTGCAAGGCCAGATGCAAAATATCCAAGCAGATAAGCAAAGGCGCCTTGAATCAAAAGTGCAAGCACTGCGCCGCGCGGAATATCCCTTTGTGGGTTGGTTGCGTTGCTGCCCAATGCAGTCGAAGATTCAAATCCCACCATTAAGATCATCGCGAGCGCGGCTTGGAAGAGTGTGCCGTTTAGGCTATGTGGAAGTAAAACTGAAAGGGCGGATGGATGCGTCCAATCAGAAGGAGAAAATTCAGCG
>JAYVUA010000132.1:0-27674 GCA_043788255.1 Anaerolineales bacterium
TCCGCCTGGTGTAATCTCAACTGAAGGCAGGGAGATCACAGGCGGCATGACCACCAGGGTTGATTTTTCTGGAAGAAAAATTTCAACTGTATAAATTCCAAAAGGGTCGCCGCTTCGCAATGTGGTTCCGCCCAATTCATAAACACCGCGCCGCATACACATTCCGCTTGTATGCCAGACGTTGCTTGCATGCGAGTCAACGCCAATGGCGCGCGCGGCCGAATAGCCCGGTAAGGTTGAATGGTCGATCAATTCAACCCATGTGCCGGGTACAGGCCCATCATTTGTTAGTGTGAATTGTTCTTCGAGCGCATCGCCCACCTGCGCCCAGGTAAAGCGCACTTCGCGTGTCAAATGCAAATATCTCTTCAGCGAGAGCGCCCACAATCCCGCGATTAACCATAAGCCGCCAAACGCTATAACCAATGCCTGCCATATTTTAGATGGGTCGAGCAATTGCATCACCAACATTCCAATCGTCAATAAAGGCAGCAACACAGAGTTAAGTCTCATGCGCGAGGTCATCGTTACATTATAAGCTTTGTTGCGGTAAGATAGACGCATGTCCATCATACTAAACTCAGGTCGTGAAAAAAGTTTACTGCGCCGCCATCCATGGATCTTTGCCAGCGCCATTAAGCATGTGGATGAAAACCACGCATCAGGCTCAACCGTTGACTTGCTCTCGTCCGAGGGACAGTTTCTTGCTCGGGCATCCTACTCCCCTATCTCGCAAATCCGCGCCCGTGTGTGGACATTTATTGATGAGCCTGTGGATAAGGAATTTTTTCGTAAGAGGATTCGAGCGGCGATTGAATTGCGTCAAATTGCCTGCCCTGAGCTTGTCGAAGGGTCTAAGGTCGAAAGTCATTCGGATTCATATCGAATTCTGCATGGAGAATCAGATGGAACCCCTGGTTTTGTTGTAGATCGATATAAGGATGTTCTCGTACTGCAATCTACAACGGCTGGCTCGGAGTTTTGGAAAGAAACCGTCGCCGATATTCTAGTGGAAGAAACAGGCATCCAAAACATTTACGAACGTTCTGATGTTGATGTGAGAGAACTTGAAGGGTTACATCCCATCACAGGAATACTACGCGGGAATCTTTCCTCTTTCGTCTTTCCTATCACCGAATACGATCTCAAATTCAACGTAGATATTCAGCATGGCCATAAGACCGGCTTCTACCTCGACCAACGTCATAACCGTCACCGTGTGGGAGAATTCGCAAAGGACCGTGATGTATTAAATTGTTTTTGCTACACAGGCGGATTTTCCATTCACGCATTAGCTGGAGGCGCGAAGTCTGTTTTATCTGTGGACAGTTCCGCCGAAGCACTCGTACTTGGCAAAGAAAATGCCACACTCAATAACCTGCCTGCTGAAAAAGCGACCTGGCTCGAAGGAGATGTCTTTCAATTACTCAGAAAATTCCGTGATGAGAATCGCTCGTTCGATATGATCATCCTTGACCCGCCCAAGTTTGCGCCCACTGCCGCACATGCCGAAAAAGCATCTCGCGCTTATAAAGATATAAATCTACTCGCCTTCAAATTACTACGTCACAGCGGAATATTATTCACCTATTCCTGCTCCGGCGGAATCGATGCGGCATTATTTCAAAAAATCGTCGCCTCCGCCGCATTGGATGCAGGCGTGGATGCGACGATCATTGAGCATTTGTCACAGGGCAGCGATCACCCGGTCAGCTTGCATTTTCCAGAGGGAGCGTATTTGAAGGGGTTGGTTTGTGTGAAGGGGTAAAAACACGTACACATCTTGCCGTTCAATACGCTCTTACTTGAGAAATTGCTGCGTAAGGTCTTCAACCATTGGATCACTTATGATGCTATCGCGTAAAGTCAAAATATGGGCATTGACGTGTTGACTATATCGGGCATATTTTTCGATAATCTCGTGAGGTATCTTTAGAACTTGCAATACTTGGATTTGGTCATTGAATAACACAGCAATAAGGTAGTCGAAATCCTTATTTTTTAGATTACGGATGGCACTAAGTTGCCTGGATTTATTATGTAATGTTAATCTACGACATTTAATTTGGAATTTCAAACCTGAAGAGTCTTTAGCATCGTATCCAGATGTAGAATTTATAGCCAAAGTTAACCCCAACTGATTGGCAATCAACCACTCTGCATAATCACCAATTGGACTGTTAGAAGTCCTAATGATTTTTCTTTGTCTCAACTCCTCGAGAATTCGACTGTAATATTCAAGAAGTTGAGGAGTTGTAAGTGTTTCGAGTTCAAAAGTCATTGATTACTCACGATCAGATTTTATTTTGGAAGAGATTGATTTGAGAAGCAATTCTACTTCTTATATTTCACTTAGCCCCGGCAATCCCCCAGCGGACTTTGCCATTTTCACGGCTCTTACAATTGCCAGTGCCATTACTTCCGCTGCGAATGCGCCGATGGTTGAGACATCGGCTTTTTTTGTGCCCGTGGATAATGCAAAGATCACATCGCCATCCAGCATGGTGTGAGCGGGTCTGATGGTTCGTGCAAAACCATCCTGTGCCATTTGCGCGACTTTGGTTGCCTGGGCTTTGGTCAACTTTGCATTGGTTGCCACAGCACCAATGACCGTATTGCCGCGAGTTGCAAGTCCAAGGACTCCGCGTCCAATGGGAGTTTTCATCATCTCAAGCGTATCTGCAAATGCACCCTTTTTACCAATTCGCAGCGGGCCCACTTTCCCAGAGCGAAGCCCCGCAACGATCTCGCCTGTCTTTGGGTCGATCACATCGCCAAACGCATTGACCGCAACGATGGCACCAACGATTACGCCGCCGCCAATGTACATGCTTGCAGTGCCCAAGCCAGATTTCATCGCCAACGACATGCCGAACATCTTGCCAACAGATGCACCCGCGCCCGCGCCAACATTTCCTTCCGCAGGTGGGTCAGATAGTGCCAAGGAGGCGGCAAGATATCCCATGGCAGAATCAGGCCGAACGTCTGCGCGACCGAGGCTCAAGTCATATAGAATCGCGGAGGGGACGATTGGAACTCTCGCAACGCCAGTGTTGAATCCAATTTTATTTTCTTCGAGATAACGCATCACACCGCTTGCCGCATCCAGCCCAAATGCTGAGCCGCCAGCCAAAACGATCGCATGAACTTTCTCAACGAGATTAATGGGATTCAACAGATCGGTCTCGCGCGTGCCAGGAGCGCCGCCGCGCACATCCACACCGGCAACTGCGCCTTTGCGGCAGAGGATGACCGTGCAGCCTGTTAAGGCTTCTTCATTTTGCGCGTGTCCAACTTCGATACCGCGCACATCGGTAATGGAATTTTTTGGTTTCATAATTTCAGACTATGTCTTGATCGGCAGGAAAAGAATTCTTGAACGTGAAAGCGAACTGCGTTGGACCATGAACGTCCAGGTGCTCTAATCGCTTTTTCGCTTCATCAACAGTGGGGATATGTCCCTTGGAAACCCACCATAAGGCAGTATAAGAACCAGTAAACTTTTCAAACCACTCCTGCCGCTGTCGCAGTAATTCAGAGTGTGCAGTCTTGTAGACATACTGTTTCAACTGCTCAATCGATTCCCACACAGATATGTTGACCAATATGCGGTCATCGTCATATGGACGCAGATAGGTGGCGTTACCTTCAGAGGTCTGGAGTCTCCATACAAAGCCGGGGCTTTGATCTGCCAGGGCATTTATTTCATCAAGACGAGACATAAAGCCTGCCATAACAGGGTCTTCCGGCGCCGCTTTGATTCGGCCAATGTTAACTTGAGCAATATGGAATGTAGTCATAGACCATCTCCTGTCACAAACTACCAGAGTACTTCTGTTCAACCAAAATTTCTACATCGTCCATGGTTCAGCAAGCATATCAAGTTCATCTGACCATTTGGTGTGCAGGGCTTCAATTTCTCGAATGATTTCCTGCGGCAGCGGTTCGATGTTATCTTTTACAGAGAGGAACTCATTCAGGTTTTCAATATGACTGGTTGAACCCACAGTAGACTTGACCTGTGGAAAGCTGTGGGCAAAGCGAACACAGAATTCCGTCCAGCTTTTGATGGCAGATCTTTCAAATATCGGTGCCACTTCAACTGCGCGTTTCTGCAGATAATCCTTCCAGGCAAAGCCCGGCACATCGCGCAAGCTATGCACAGGGCCACCGGAGACAGTCCGCATGGCTATGACAGATTGATTCCTTGTAACAATTTCATTCCAAAGTTCATTGGATGCAAATCGTTGGAGCGGGTTTAGATAAAAGATAAATCCATCAATGATGCCTTCAGTATAGCCAGCGCGCAAAGCTTTCAATGGAGGCTCGGACGTCCACGGGAATGCTTCAACAACGTATCCCTGGACAAGTCCTTCAGACTTCAAATCCTGAAACACCTTGTAGCAATTTCCGCCGTTCGCGAAATCCTGTGCCAGTTCCCCGCCAAGGCATAATTGACCGAGCTGCACGCCATTTAATCCAAGCGGTTTAATATTCTCTTGGATCACGTCCCGCAGTTGATTAATATTATCCCAGCCAATTTTTATAATGAGCTTGGGTGTCTTCGCGGGTTCTTCTGCGAAAGCTTCGGCAAGAACTTCAAGTGCGCTTCCATACGCCCTGGATGTGTGGAACCATACACCCGAGTCCATTGCGGCACGGGCGACTTTAATCCTTTCTTCTCGGGGAATCGAATCATCTCCAAGTTTCGTTGTACCGTATATGTACGGAGTAATTTCTTTAATTGCCGATTTGCTATTTGACATCCTATGCACCTTTCAATATTTATTTGTCGTTCTCAAAACTAGGGTATGTCCAATTTCAGAAACATAAGTTTCATGTCGTTGCGAGCCGCGTTCTTGGCGGCGAAGCAATCTCTAACTTTACAGGAGATTGCTTCGGGGAAATCACCCTCGCAAAGACATTTGTGTCTTTGGTTTTGGACACTCCTCAAAACTGACATTGCTCACTATTATTGAACTTTGGATTTGTTCTCTATGCCTGTATGAAAAAACACCAGCCACGTAAAAATAACTGCAAACACAGCATATACGATCAGTACTCCCCAAAGAAACACATTCACAGCATCAGACAGTTGGTATTTTATAAGGGAAAGTGCTCCGATGGTAAAATGCGCGAAGTTCGCAATGGAGATCGGTCTTAAATAAACTCCACCGATGATGTTATCTTTGGCTGTCCAATTCATCAGCGCGAAGGATAAATACAAGGCTCCCATTAACTGGATGAGAACGAGCAATTGGTTCGCCTGCGGTGCGCCAAATAAATTCAGTAGTTCTTCAGGTACAAATAAAGCAGATAAACCTGCAACACCAAGGAACAAGGTGCTTGCGATCATCAATGATTTTGTTTTCACAGATAAACTCTCCCAACAATTTTAATTTTATTTCAATTTACTCTTCAAGTAAGATCGCAGTTTTGTTGGTTTGATTCCGCTTAGGTTATATTTCTTTGCGCCGATCATATTCGCGAATCGCTCAAGTCCATTGGCGAGGGCG
This sequence comes from Anaerolineales bacterium, assembly GCA_043788255.1. Taxonomy (GTDB): domain Bacteria; phylum Chloroflexota; class Anaerolineae; order Anaerolineales; family Villigracilaceae; genus Villigracilis. Next base: position 5,517 of record JAYVUA010000132.1, read on the forward strand.
TTGGCGAAAGCTTCATCTTTTGGCGCGTCATCTTCGAGCCAGAAGCCAAGAATGTGAAGCGTATTTGTTTTACGATCCAGTTTCGGGTCAAGCCTTGCAACGAGATCGTCGCCGTATAAAATTGGCAGAGTGTAATATCCCCAGCGGCGTTGATGCACGGGCTTATACACTTCCCATAAATATTCAAAATCAAAAACGATCTTCGCACGCCCGCGCGCGCTGACCATTTCCAACGGCGCAAGCAATGTAACTTCTTCTGCTGTGGATAGCCCCAGTGGCTTCCATTTTTTTGGAATACGACCCGCTTCCAGGTCAGACAGATGCGGCTGGTCGCTGTTCAAATAAAGATACACATCCTTTGAGTTTCCCACGCGCACCCGTGAAGCGACTCCTTGTTCAATGAGATGCTCAATTCGTTCCCTGCTTTCTTCACGAGAAACATCACGGTGAATGAAACCCGCCAAACTGGTGCGCCATGTGCTTTCACGCGCCAGGCCGAGATGAGCAATCGTCTTACGGCTGAAAAAATCTTCGGCTTCTGGTTTCGGTGCAGTGTAATCATATTCGCTTGGCAGAACTCGTTCGCGCAGGTCATAGATGCGGTCAAAACCTTTGCGGCTGGTAATCATTACTTCGCCAATTAACCATAAATAAAATAATACAATAGACGCTTCCTTCCGTCCGCGATAGCTCCAGGCTTTTACTTTTGCGCCTTCAAAATCACGGTTGCCCAGCGGACCGCGCATACGCAATTCTTTCAATACAAACTTCACCATTTCAGCCGGCGGCTGTTCGTAGCCTTCGTCATAGTACATACCCTGCGCCTTGCGATGATCCATGTGCAAGCGCCAGTAAGGAAACTCGTGCATGGGATACATAAACAGCCAGCCGCCGTAATCGAAAAAGCCGCGTTTTTCATACGCGGCCTGATAGAGGTGACCCAATTTGAAATCCAGCACGCGGCCATATAAAGCAATCTCCTGGCTGCGCGCAACAATATTCAAAGGGTCAAGCTGAATCCCTTGCATTTGGTGAATGGCTTTGACGGTGCCATTCAACCCCTTGAAACGGCGCCCCGGCCAAAGTCCCTGCTGACCAAGCAGGAAACGGCGGAATGTGAGTTTGGAGATCGTGTCCATAAATATTTTCCGATTATAGACCATTAATTCTAATTTACAGAATCCAAATCTCTGCTTGCAAATATCTCTATGAGTCCCTGGAAAAAAAAGACCGAGGTAAAAACCTCGGTCAATTGCTTATTGTGTTTATCTGTTAATCATTATCAGAAAGGGAGCCGATCGCGCGCAGCAACCCGAAGATAAGTAAGCCAAGTTTGAGACCTTCGCCGGTAGTAATAGCGGTTTCGCGCTCATTCTTTTCAGCACGACGAGTAAGCAGCGAGGCGGCGATCAGGCCTGTGACTGCGCCGATCAACACACCACCGAGAATAACTTTTGAATTGTGACTCATGAGCTAATCCTTCCAAAAAACGCAATGATGTTTTCAAGATATCCATTCAAGGCAATCACGGGTTTAACTACCGCATCTGCCGCGCGGATAATATAACCGCGGGCGATATAAACATAATCCTGTGCCAAGCCTGTATAGTACGGCAAAGCTCCCAACGCGCGTGCCATCAAATAAATGAGTCCCACCAAAATCGCCAGCATGATCAAACCTGACAGCATAATAGGAATGACGATCCAGATCGTGGAGATGGCCGCCCAGCGGCCCACGTCACCGCCTGCGTTAAAGGTAGCTAGGCTGATCAGTGCGATCAACCCGATCATCAACAAAACCACGATGACCATCGGCAAAATAATCTGGGTCACACGTTGTTTACGGTGGAGTTGATAGGAATACTGTTCGCGCGGCGCACCGAGCCTGTCGAAGTGGTGTGGAAGTTGGGGTTTCATTACCTATATTTTAGCATAAATAAGAACGCTTGATTCCAAACAGAGATATTAATTTAACGTCCCTAATGGATAAGGAAAAATTACGAGTATATCCCTGAGAGAGCGGTTTCCCCGGTGCGCCCACTAGGGCACGGGCCAGCGACCAAAGGGTCTCGGACATTGGTAGGTGGGGCAAAAGCGCCCCTCAGCATGACATATTCTTCTTATCTATTATTCACGCTATTAATAAAATAAATATCCACCATCAAAGGCAATTTCTAAAAGCTAATGATTAATCTCCCAAATGATCCGCAAACCATCCAGAGTAAGCCATGGCGCGATCACATCAATCACCTTTGTTTCTTTTGCCACAACTTCAGCCAGCCCGCCTGTAGCGATAACTTTCATCCCGCTTCCCAACTCGGACCTAAATCTTGCGACCATTCCCTCAACCATGCTCACATACCCAAACAATAACCCGGATTGCATGGCATGAACGGTATTGCGGCCAATCACAGAAGGCGGCATCTGCAAGTCGATGCGAGGTAGTTTTGCAGCATGTGTGAATAAGGCTTCTGCTGCAAGATTAATTCCCGCAGTAATAGCACCGCCAAGATATTCACCTTCCTTTGAGATGGCATTGAATGTTGTTGCAGTCCCAAAATCCACCACGCAAGCAGGGCATCCATACAACTTCATCACGGCAACTGCATCGCATACACGATCTGCTCCAACAGACTTTGGATCCTCATAGCGAATTTTGATACCAGTTTTAATCCCTGTGTCTACAACAAGAGGCTCCTGTTTAAGATACTCGCGGCAGGCTTGAATAACACGGCTGGTTAATTGAGGTACAACTGAAGCAAGTGAAACACCTTTTATATCATCAAGCGTTTTCCCTGCATTTTGCAGCAAACCCAAGAACTGCAAACCGTATTCATCCGGCATGCGGTTATGGTCCGTGGCAAGGCGCCAATGCGCCCCAAGTTTATCCCCTTCGTAGAGGCCAAGTGTAAGGTTAGTGTTGCCAACATCAATAGTAAGGATCATAGGCTGATTTTACATCCTTTGACTGCATATGGAATTGCTCATTTTAAAGTTTAGGTTACAGTAAAAAAAGGAGCAAGACCCTGCAAGACAACAAAAACAAATCGTGCGTTGTTGATCATAAGAATCAACATAATAAACGCCAGCAGAGATTCAAACCATAGCCTGCCTGCAAATTCTGAATAAGCAAGCGCAATAAAAAACACCAGTAAATATATCCAATAAGGAGTGTAAAGAAAAAGCTCTGTCCCATAGTTCATATGCAGAACAAAGTTAAAAGCAAGGCTGCCAAGCAGACCAAGCATAAGCGAAAAATGTTTTGAAGAGCGGAAGTTCTTCACAAAAAAAATGAATGAACCTCCAAGTAAAGTCAGCCAAAGTAAAAGCGGAATGTTGGCCAGCCCTCTATAGGATGCATAAGTATGGTCACGGGGTTCAACGGTTTTGAAATCAATGGTCGGACGAGGGTCTTTGTGTGCAATCACTTCAAGAGGACTGGGACCCACCGCACCGTATAAAAACATTGTGCGGCTGACCAACTGGAACCTGTCAAGTAAACGATCTACAGGCGAAGCATAGACTGGTTTTACAAAGTTAGATTCAAATGCAATATCGCCGGGGACAAAGAAAAATGTCTGTTTATTTGGATATAAAGCGCTGGTAACGGCTGTCAATGTGACGCCCAGAGCAACGATCAAAAAGCAATAATGGACAAGGCGGCGAAAACCAAATTTATTAAAAAACAATCCAATAGCACCCTGAGCAATATTTGAAATGGTTATTCCGAAAAGCAGCAATCCCGCAGGAATAAGAACGAAAAAACGGGTCTCTCCAGCTTGAATCAAAAGAAAGAAGAATATCAAGGAAGTCATGCCAAAAACGTAGGTCTCTGTCAGAGATCCAAAGAGTAAGTGTGTAGCAGTTGAACCGAGCAGGACGGAAAATATAAAAGCATACGTACTGGAGCCCGTAGCTCGTTTGACGAACAGCCATGCCATGAATACACACAATCCACTCATTGCCGCCGCCCAAAGGATGGGCGCCAACCGCCACTGGTCACCCATAAACATTCCTACGACTCGGACAAGAGGCCGTATGATGATCAATACCATTGGATGCACAGACCGATTAAGCGCATCGCCAGCAGGGCTTCCGAGGATATCCATCCACGGGCCAGCATCCGTTTCAAAAAGCACGCTGTTTATACTTAAGGCTGGGTGATTCAAAGCACGAGCAATTATTAAATTAATCAAAAAGAACATTCCGCCTGCGTAAACACCAGGCAGGTTTTGGGTAATAAAAAGATAAATCCTGGTTTGTTTAAGCCGATCATGATAACCACGAATCTCAAACTGTTCAAGAATGCTTACACCCCAGACACCAGCAATCAGCGCACTCGCAAAGAACATTCCAGTCCAGTTTTGGGGTATCGTTATGTAGTCCCAAACGAACATGGTTGGAAATTGCAGGATCAAATAGATTAGTGCAATTAATAAAACAGGCAAAGTAAGGCTAAGTATTATATTCAATGGTTTGCTCAAAAAACCAGCCCGAAAAGAATACGATACACGGCGAATCAGATAATAGCCAAGCACACTTCCAGCGGACACCAATGTAATGGTAAACAGAATCAGGTTGAAAGGAGTCCTGAGCGCTTCATCCAGGAAACCAACTGCTCCATATATAAAAATCAGACTTAGCAAAAATCCTAAAGAATAATGCAGTATCGAATGATGTTTTTGAATACGTTCTACAAATGGCATGGCTGGGAGCATCAATGCAAACAAGGCAATCGCGCAAACTATCAAACCAAGATAATCAGAAAGTGATGGAACAACTATCAGCGCGCCAATCATCGCCAACATGGCAAAAGAGACAACGATTTTTTTTTGCCGCTGTTGAAACCATTCCGAAGACAATGTGAATACTTCAAACAAAAGAAATCCCAGTGCAAATGCAGGGACCAAAATCAGAAAGGCACGATCCAAATTGGTTTTATAACCTGCATAATTAAAAAAGGTGATTGCCGAGAAATAGCTAATCGTCAATGCGAGCAGGAAACTTAACCCCACACGATATAGAAATTTCAAAACCTTCATAATCACATCCCTATTCTTTCACAGACATGATGATATCGGAAACCATATCATACCGATGAAACTGCGGCATGATGTAAACTCCGCTGGCCCAACCTTTGATATTTTCGATCAATTCAACAGCTAATTCAACGCCGACTTTTGCACCGTTCTCCGAATCCCCCGCTGATTCGATTCTCTTCCGCGCTTCATCCGGGATAAAAATCCCGGGCACTTCATTATGAAGAAAGCTTGCATGTTTTGCGTTGACCAATGGCAGAATACCTGCAAGAATAGGCTTATCTAGTTTTCCATGTTTCGCTTCATACGCTTCAAGCAGCTTTGGTCCATCATCGACCCGATATATCGGTTGAGTTAGGAAAAAATCTGCACCAGCTTTAACTTTACGGTGAAGGTTTTTCACTTCTGTTTCGACATCCTGCGGACACAGGTTCAAGGCGGCACCGACAAAAAAAGTGGTGGGCTGACCAATGCTCGTCCCAGAATGATCCACGCCCATATTGAAACCTTGTTTAATAAGTTTTATCAAACCCGAAGGCACAAGATCATAATTGTCCATTGCTTCAGGATAATCACCAATCGAAGTAGGGTCACCCATTACTACGAAAACATTTCGCAGGCCAATTGCGTGCGCGGCGAGCAAATCACCTTGAACACGCAGCAGATTTCTTCCACGGGTGGGAAAATGCAAGGTTGTTTCCACACCAATTTTCCGTTGGACCAGATCGCACACCGCCCAGGCAGACATTCTCATACGCGCCATCGGCGAATCAGCTACATTAATCACATCCGCGCCAGAGTCATATAACAGGGATGCGCCCGCAAGCAGTTTATGAGTTGATAGTCCACGAGGGGGATCCATTTCCACACAGATCGAAAATTTACCTGCTGCCAGTTTCTGGGCAAGCTGTGTAGATTGTTCAACCGGCTCAATGGAAACTTCATCAATAGGCATGCTCATAACGCTGCTATTCGAATTACTTATAGCAGACTCTAACGCCTTCTTCATCATGGAAATATGCTGCGGAGTTGTACCGCAACAGCCACCCACAATATTTGCGCCTGCCTCACGGAAGGAAACCGCATAATCACCAAAGTAATCTGCGTCGGCTGGATACATAATTCGTCCGCTAACTTGTTCGGGCCAGCCTGCATTGGGTTTGACCCAAAATTTCCCAGTTGGCACAGCTTGTTTCATTTGCTTGAGAATCCGCAATAACTGCGAAGGTCCGCCAGAACAATTCACACCAATCACATCTGCGCCCGCTTCATTAACTGTACGCGCCACCTTCGCAGGGTCATCTCCAAGCAAGGTGCGGTCATCGCGTGTGAAAGTTACGGATGCAACAACGGGTAAATTACATGTTTGCTTTGCAGCCTTAATCGCTTCTTGAATTTCATACAGATCGCTCATCGTTTCGATCACGATCAAATCTGCACCTGCATCTGATAGGGCTTTAATTTGTTCTGCAAAAGCTGCGCGAGCCTCTTCTGGTTTTACACGACCATACGGCGCGATGCGTACTCCCAAAGGACCAATATCACCTGCTACAAACACATCCTTAAAGGATGCAGCTACAGCCCGTCTGGCAAGCTCAACACCTGCACGATTAATATCAGTTAACTCATCACGCAGCCCGTGTTTACTTAATTTGAATCGATTGGCTCCAAACGTATTGGTGATAATCAACTGCGCGCCTGCTTCGATATATTCACGGTGAATATCAGCGACTGCGGCGGGGTTGGTCAAGTTCAGCTCATCAAAACATTTATCGAAGCCAACACCGCGTGCATGGAGCATGGTACCCATGGCGCCATCGGCCAGTAAAGTCTTTTCGGAAATTTTTTCAATTAGGTTCATTTTTTCTCTTTCAAGGTTGTTTGATCACTGTGAGAATCGAACCTTCACGTGTGATCTGATAAATTATTTTTGCATTTGGATAGGATGTTTTATCCAAGTCATAGCGGGTCGTGGCAATCACATAATCATAACGATCAGCTCTTTCAACTTCATGATCAGAATAAATTTTCAAATCCCGTCTTACATAAAGCTCAAATAAATGCGCTGGGCCTTCAACCCAAATAGCTGCATTCGCAGGTGCGATCTTGTTTATATATTCGGCTGCTTCACGATATGATGTGCCCCAATAATCCAATTCAAATCTTCCCTGTGCGCCGCCCATTCCGCCGATAAGACTATTGTAATAAATATATTCATACGGATATAAGTGCATGATGCTTACAAAGCCAGGGATCAAACATAACGTCACAAGCATGATCTGCCATTTTATATTTTTAATCTTTTCAAACGCAAGGCCAGCCGCCCAAAAGACCGGGGGCAAAATAAAAAATATTTGTCTAAAGTTATCATACAATGCAGAACGCAGGCTGATAAATCCAAGCAAGGGGATGATAAACCAAAGCACCATCAACTCGACCATTCCCCGCCTCTCTCTTAACCCGATCACTGCCACTACACAACCGACAATGAACAACACCCAAACAGGCTCTGTCAATTGAATGCCAAGCAAAACTGGTAAATATGAATAGGGAAGCTCTGTAGATGTGTATTTAACTCCGTTGAAAAGAACTTGTCCTGTCCAGGGGTATAAAGACATTTCCTTTATGCTTTCAATAAAATGCCCAGCAGGATCAACCCACAAGTAAGGCCATGTTAGATACATTCCTATGATTGCAATCATTGAATAAACAATCAAAGCTGGGATGGCCTGTCTGCCTTTTGTTCGCAAGGCGTAATATACAACAATCAACCCAGCAAAGGGGCCCAGCACACGAATGGAAGAAGTGAAACCCAGAAGAACTGCTGGAAATAAAACAGCAAGCAGTAAACGGAAAGCAGAAGGAAAGTTACGATAATACAAGTAAACAAGTAAACCGGTGAACAGAGAGAAGAAGACAGCACGGATATGAATAAAAAGAGCAAAGTATTTCTGAATATAAACTTCAGAATCGACTTTATAAATATCAGACGCAACCAAGGAAATAATATTTATCTCACCTGCCTGCGCAGCATGGACAAGATTTACGATGGCAATGTGAAATGTGTCGGTGAAGAGAAAGAGCGAGAAAACAGAAACAAGCCACAGGGCGGTTAGAAGCGGAAGAGTCCGCTTGGCAGAAGAAGTTAATTCATGTTGGTTGATCGGTGGGAGTGAGTCAAAGAGTTTGAATCCAAAATAAATCGAAAGCAGAAAGAAGGAAAGAAACGGTGTATCTTTTGGATTCACGAATGCGTGTCCCCAAAAAAGCGGCTGGGTCATGAATAGCAGGGTTGCGCCAATCGATGCGCTTTGAGTTAACCAACGTTTGCCAATTGCACAAAAAGCCCAGATGCCTGCAAGAAATGTGATGAAGTAAAGTAAATGACGAATATCAGGCAAATTGATCGGGAGGATAGTGTTGAGTAATTTTGAACCAAGGGCAACAGCCATAACATAAGATGGCCCATAATTACCCAAATCCTCTTTGGCGATTTCAACCATGCCATCTTGAGGCCAGGTGTGATAGGCATTCAATGATTTGGCGGCATATTTTTGAAGTGAAAGGTCATCCCAGCTCTCGCCGTAATGCGTAAGCGTAAGAATGCCAATCAGCAAGCTCAAAAAAAGAATGATGGAAATCTGATAGTTTTTTTTCATTAATCGTAAGACAGTCCGCTTAAATCTTCAAAGACATAAGCCATTGATTTGTATTTTCAAAAAAGGCTGAGTTCGAGCTCTTAGGTGAAGTTTTCCACATCAGCCATAAGACAATCATCGGTGCAAGCAGGCGGCCAAAAGACCATGGGAAAAAATCAAAAGATGGGATGATGAACTCAAGGAAATATGCAAAGCCAAACCACACCCACAAGGCGGGGGATTCAATACATTTGATCAACAGCAAAAAGGACAATGCCAGAAAAATTCCGTGGTGATCCCAAACAATCGGAGAGGCAAGAGTCATAACCACAAAAAGAGATGGGATTGCATTAAGGAGAACAGAATTTGTGACTTGACCAATCACAAAAGTATGATTCCGAACATTTTTCGCCATAATATAGATTGTTGACAAGCCTAGCGCGACCTTGACTGTATAAATAATTATGCGTGTTGATTCAATGCCAATGCCGATGAACGGATTGAAAAATCGGAAAAACGAATCAAAGGATGTATCGTGAAAATTTGTGTCTGTAATATGGGTGAGAATCCCAATATTGGTAACATAATCAAAATAAGGTGTTACGCCTTCAAGCACCACAGGAATTAAAGCGATTATGATGAAACTTAAAGCAAACCAAGCCAGCCAGCGCCAGTTGCGTTCAAGCAGGAAGGCCAGCACAAGTACGGCTGGCGATGTTTTCAAATGGACAGCAAGTGCCAATGCAACCGCTGAGAGGAAAGCGTTCCTTGGAAAAACCAATATACTACTCATAACCAGCACCATCACCAATAAGTTCACTTGTACATAACCCAGGGTACGATGAATGGGGATGTTGACTAACATGAAAAGAACTGCGATGGTTACCGCAAGACGGTTTGAATACTCATATCGTTCAAGGACTCTGACGAGCAAGGTATAGAACAAACCCAGCATGACGATATTCATTGTCCATAGAATGGCAAGCACACCCTGGTCACCTAATGGGACGATAAATTGCAAAAGGGTTGCCCAGAGCGGAAGGTATAGATAGGTATCCGGTAAATGCTGGTTATTCAATAATGCAGTTGCAGCTTCTATATAATACGCATAATCGCCATAACGAAATCTTTCACGCAGGATATTCAAATATAGGAACAGCACAAGAAAGAAACCTGCTGCAAAAAAGACATTCCCAGCATTAATTTTTTCGTTCGCCCATAGATAAATCAATGCGCCGAGTAACAGCCAGGTACTGGTTGTGGAAGCAAGCGTCACCACGAGGTTGGAAAGAGGCCATTGCTGAATAAAAAGATTTAATCCATCCATCCCATTTCGGAGATAAATGGTTATCAGACTGGCAAAGACCAGCAGGGTGAGTCCAACCCATGATTTGAATGCAGTTTGCAGGGAATGCTTCATTGTGTATTCCAGTTAATTTACTGATAGCAAGTTTATCATAATGGAAAATGCAGGCTATTTACTGCCTGTCCTTCTTATTTACAAATCTGCCCCGGCATTACTTTTCTTATCGTAGAAAGGACGCCACCACTTCTTTCAACGGAAAAGATCAATTCCGCGTTACTACAATGAGACAGGTCTTTATTGGCGCGGGTCGAAGCAAGAATATAGTAAGGCTGACTTTCAGATTCATCCACTCCTTTGGGGCCGACAATGACAAGGTCGGGTCTGGCATACAGTTTGGCAACCGGCCTGGTTCCAATTACTACAATGGTTGCCCCCTCTTCTGCATGTGCATTAAGGTATTCCATGGATTCTTTGAACGAAGTGGCCCAGTAATCCAATTCATAATTGCGATACGCACCTTTTACGCCTCCGGTCAGGCTGTTGTAATAAACATACTCATATGGGTGAAGTTGAATGCAGGCAAAAATACCGGGCAAAGCCAGGGAAAACAACAAAACCGCCTTGAACATTGGTAGTTTTATGAAGGATATTAGCCAGTCCATTCCTATGCCTGCCAGGATAAAAAGAGGAGGCCAAAGAAATAAAAGCTGACGGGCATTGTCATATAAAGCGCTGCGTGAAACCACAATCAAAAGAGCAGGCAACAGGAACCACGCGGAAAACAGTAGAAGCGGTTCCCTATTTTTAGCCTTGATAAAAGCCCAAAAGGCAGCCACGAAACCAATTGCAATCAGCACCAGCGCAGGCTCGGTCAACTGTAAAGCAAGCAGAACGGGAAAATATCTGCGCGGGATTTGATCGGCCTGATACAAGTTTCCCATAAACAAAACTGGACCGGAAAATGGGACATGACTTGAAGGCTCTCGAACAAATGCCCAACCGGGTTACTCCACAGATAGGGCCAGGTTATGTACATTGAAATAATGGCAACAAATCCATAAATGAAAACAGGAAGAAAGGCTTTTCTCCCTGCTCGCACAAAAAAATAAATCACAATCAGTATCCCCGCCAAAGGACCTGCTATTCGCATGGATGTTATAAAACCGAGCGCAAAACTTGCAATAAGCACAGGAAAACCAAACATCCGCAATCCCATCTGGAGTCTTTTGGAAATCAAACGGACAATAAATATTGTACTCAGCAGCACATAGATACCACGTAACCGCAGGAAAGAAACAAATGTTTTTTGGATATAAATATCCGCGGGAATCAGCCCAAAGTTTTTCGAAAAATATGAATAAACAATTGTGATTAATGAATTTGGATTCAGGTAGGCATTTTTGATCATGCTTGAAAAGAGGTCTGATATCGTTTTAGTTCCTGCAAACAGACCTATGATAGATAGGACCCAAATGGAAAGAATGAAACCGATCGTGCGTTTAGTACGAATATCGAGGGAATGCCAGGTGTTGGATACCTGTTCCCATATCACCGGGAAAATATAATCGTACATTCGCAAACCCAGACATATGCTGAGCAAAAACAAGGCAGCATATGGCATATCCTTGGGATTAATAAACCCGTGACCCCAAAGAACAGGCTGGGTCATAAAAAGCAATGTTGCTCCAAACGAAGACCATACATTAAGCCATCGACGACAAAGTATATACAAACTAAAAAGCCCGATCTGAAATGTCAGGAAATGAATGAGGTGATGTATATTTGCTTGAGACCAGTCTGGACTAATTTTTGAAATAATTTGTGTAAGGAGTTCCACAGTCATGACATACGCAGGCCCATGTAGATCCTTTGCGACCCCACTTGTCTCGATCAAACCCTCTGAACGCCCATCGCGGAACCAAGTCCCATAGGTTTTTAATGCATTAGCAGCATAATCGTTATATTGATAATTTTCATCCCATGATTCACCGTAATGAGGAAGAATAAATGGAATCATTAGTAAATTGACAAGGATCAATACCAAAACAGGAAAGTTCTGATTCGTTTTAATGAAACTTACTCCCATTTTAATTATGCGATTCATTAATTATATGCTCCATGCATTTTATCGAGGGCAGTGGTGGATCTGTGATGAGTTTATTTGTCCTGAGTTCTATTTCATCAGCTGTTCGACTCTTGATTCACCGACGCTGTAGTACTTCGCGTCCTTGTGATGGACAATGATCGCGGCAGTGGATTGCTCAGGGATGAGTTGGCCTGAGATGGCGAGACTCATGCCGAGTTCGGATTCTGCGCCTGGTAAGAGTTGGAAAACTTTGAAATGATCTTCCAATTCGGGGATGGCGGGATAACCCCATGAATAACGTTTGCCTTGTTTTTCTCCGATGCCTAACTCTTTGCGAATATGTTCATGCAGATAATTCGCAGTTGCCTCGGCGGTTTGCACGGCGAGCCCGTGGAAGAAATACGCTTCAGTGTAATCATTGGCCGCTTGCATTTTGTCGAATTTGTCGCTGGCTTGCTGACCCACGGTGACGATTTGCAACGCAACTACATCCATTTGACCTGATTCAACAGTAGCATAGTAATCTGAAAGCGCGAGGTGATCGTCATAAGGTTGGCGTGGGAAGCTGAAGCGGGCAATCTCCAACGGATTTGAAGCGGATGAACGGATGGGATCAACGGATGCGGGGTCGTAGATGATTAAGCTGTCGCCATCGGCTTGACATGGGAAGTAACCGTAGACGGCTTGTGGCTTGAGCCATTTGTAGCGCATGGCTTCCTTGGTCATCTTTGCAAGGCGGTCATCAAAATCTTTTTTCATCTTGTCCCATTCTGCGCCATGGGTGTTCTTTGCTCCCCATGAGAGGCGATATAGCTCATTAATGTTGAGATGTTTTAATACAATTTCAAGCGGCATATCTTTGACGATGCGTTGACCGAGTTTGGCGGGCAATGCAATCGGGGCAGGGACGATAGCTGACCGCTGACCGCTGACGGCTGACGGCGCTGTTTGTGAAGCGCGTCCCATTTCCATGTCTGCATCCTTGCGGAGTTGTTCGAGCATGGCGGGTTTGCGGTTGGGGTCGATCAACAATTCCATCGTGTCGAGGCCTTCGAAGGCATCTTTACAATAGAAGACACCCGGTTCGTAAGCATTGCCGTCCTCTGCAAAGAGAATGCGTCGACCGAAGCGGCGGTTGATGGCGGCTCCACCAATCAGAATCGGAACCTTGTGTCCACGGCGGTGCATCTCGTTGACGATGAGCGGCATTTGCTTGGAAGTGGATACGAGCAGGGCAGATAAACCAATCGCGGTGGCGTTGACTTCGACAGCTTTGGTGATGATCGTTTCCGCAGGGACTTGTTTGCCGAGGTCAATCACGGTGTAGCCGTTGTTAGCCAAAATAGTTTTGACCAGATTCTTTCCGATATCATGCACATCGCCATAGACAGTTGCGATGACCACCGTACCTTTGGTGACGCCTTCCACTTTTTCGAGATAATTTTCCAGATGCGAAACGGTCTTCTTCATCGTTTCAGCGGATTGCAGCACGAAGGGCAGGATCAATTCACCCGCGCCGAATTTGTCGCCGACTTCTTTCATGGCGGGGAGCAGGACAGTGTTAAGAGTATGTACGGCAACTATATGACGCGCAGAACGCTCGCCAGTGGGTTCGCGATTAATGATCTCGTCAATATCTGCTTCGACACCGTCTTTGACGCGGTGCAAAATTTTCCAGTGCAGGCGTTCTTCGGGAGTCATGCCTTCGGTGGGGTTGGCAACCGTTGATTCGTTTGAAACAGTCACGGTTTCAAAATGTTCGATGAAGAGTTGCAGTGCATCTGCTCGGCGGTTGAAGATCAGGTCTTCGCACAGGTTGCGTTCTTCGGTGCCGATTTCGGCATAGGGCATTACATGCGCGGCGTTGACAATGGCCATGTCCAAACCAGCCTGTACGCAGTAATACAACATGACGGAGTTCAGTGGGGGACGGGCCTGTGGAGCAAAACCAAAAGATAAATTACTGACGCCCAGTGAAGTCATTACGCCGGGTAAATTCTTTTTAATGAGTCGAATACCTTCGATGGTTTCCTTGGCCGAGTCGATAAATTCAACATCGCCTGTGGCAAGCGTGAAAGTGAGATCATCGAAGACCAAATCCTCGGCTTTGAGTCCATGATCGTTGACAGCGATATCGTAAATACGTTGGGCCACTTCAAGTTTACGTTGTGCAGTCTTTGCCATGCCTTCTTCGTCAATGGTCAGCGTGATGACAGCGGCATTATATTTTTTGGCGAGAGCAAAAATCTTATCAGCCTTCTCCCGGCCTGACTCGAGATGCGTGGAGTTAATCAAACAACGCCCAGGCGCGGTTTGCAAGGCGATCTCCATTACATCGAGTTCAGTGGTGTCGATCACGAGCGGCACATCCACGCCCATTTGCAGCTTCTTAATTACCTTGCGCATCTGCTCGCCTTCATCGGCGCGTTCGGTGACTGCCACAGAAATATCCAAAGCGTGCGCGCCGCCTGCAACTTGATCACGCGCGATTTGTAGGATGCCATCATAATCATCTTCGAGCAAAAGTTTTTTAAATTTACGCGAGCCTTGCGCATTGCATCTTTCGCCAAGCAGGGTTGGGGCGGGTTCCTGTCGCATGGCAATTGCTGACATGGCAGAGGCAAGCTGAGGCGTAGAGTGAGTCGGTCGCTTGGGATGTGGATACTGATTCAGCTTGTCCACTAGCAGCTTAAGATGAGTCGGCGTCGTGCCACAACATCCACCTACAACAGAAATATTATGCTTGGTTACAAATTCATACATGTCATTTGCAAACGGCTCGGGCTCCAGCGGATAGACAGCCTGCCCATCGACATTCAATGGAAGGCCCGCATTTGGAATACATGAAACGGGCAGCGTGGAATTTTCGCCGAGGAAGCGAATGGGCTCGCGCATGTGCTCAGGGCCCGTGGAACAATTGAGACCAATGACATCTATGCCCATGCCTTCAAGGATTGTGAGCGACGCGTTGATATCGGTGCCGAGCAACATGCGGCCTGTCGTGTCCAACGTGACCTGAGCCTGAATCGGCAAATAGACTTGAGTCTGCTCGAAAGCTTTGTGCAAACCCGTAATTGCTGCTTTGACTTCGAGAATGTCCTGCGAGGTTTCGATCAGCAGAAGATCAACACCGCCTTGAATCAAGCCGACAGCCTGCTCGCGGAAATTATCGATCAGCTCATCGTATTTGACATTTGAAAGCTCGGGATCATTCGTGGACGGAAGTTTGCCCGAAGGCCCGATGGAACCAGCGACGAAACGGGGATGCGATATTCGAGATTCGTTATTTGAGTCTCCAGTATCGAGTATCGAATATTCGTCAGCCAACCTTCTTGCCAATTGTGCTGCCGCCATATTTATCTCAATAATCCTATCTTGCAAGCCATATTCCGCCATGGTCAGTCGATTGGAGCGGAAGGTGTCTGTTTCCAGTACATCCACGCCGACATCCAAAAAGGAGCGATGGACTTTCTCTACAGCTTCGGGGCGCGAGATGACAAGATAGTCATTGCATCCGTTGTATTGCTCGCCGCCGAAATCCTCGGCGGTCAGGTTTTGTAATTGCAGGCTCGTGCCCATGGCGCCATCGAAGACGAGGACTTTCTTTTCGAGGGCGTCGAGGTAACGGCGGTTGGTGTATTTTCTATTCATATTACTCCTATAATTTATTCGCCAGAAATGACTGATGATGAACAATAAGTATAGTAATCGGAATCTATATACTGAAAATCATCAGCGTTTGTAGTTGTGTCAAACTTTTTTAAATTAATATTTCGAAACTTACCAAGGGTATCTCGCATTTCTACAATGTCCATCCATGATTCGTCCCACATCAAGTTTGCAAGTTTCCGATTTTCGAGATTGCAATCTTCAAACTGTTTCGCCATCAAACAACGATAAGAATCTTTAAATTCCACCACTCGTTGCGCAAAGTCGTTTAAAGTTTTTATAGTCTGATACGCTAATTCAATGTTTTGCAGTTTTTTATCTCGAACGATGGGGTAGATCGAAAGGAAATGCTCACATATCGATTTTGCGTCTACTAATGATGCAAAGCCAAACTCTTGATATGCTTTATAAATTTTTCCGTAAGACGAATTAATTTGTAGATAATATTTCTCCAGAGACTTGTAGATATTTGATACATCAATCTTCTGGGGCTTTGATAACTTAAAATTCCATTTCAATTTATGACAGTGTCCATTAGCCATTACTTCTACAGGAGGCAATGCAATATTGAAAGCGTCGTAAGTCCGCGCCGCTTTAATTGCGGAACAAGAAAAATATGCAACTCCTCTATATTTTCTATTTTTACGCACCCATCCTAAAAGCATTTGAGGAATGATGTATTCTGGAATAAAATTTTGACTTTTTTCCTCCACAACAAAGGAACAAGCAGCCATTAGTGGATACGTTGTTATCATTTTTATTATGAACTCGTTAATTGGCGAATTGTTCAAAGCGGATGTAATAACATCATTGGGATTCTTTGCCCCAAAAAATGGAGTTTCTGTAAAGTCTATTAAATATAAGGGGTCTACAGTTTTGTCAATCTTAAACTCAGACCAATAAAACTCATCGGGCATTCCACATTCGAACCAACTTAATGAAAGCGCAGTATCTACATATTTGCTACCAGCCAAGTAAAGACATGGAAATCCAGCAACACTATATCTATAAGCTTTAACTTTCGCTGCCTCATCGAATGGGATATGAAACAAATCTTTTCGCTCATTGCCTTTATCAGGGCGAATCCTATAAAACTTATTTCCTCCACTTCTTGTCTCGCTACCTAATAAATTGTCTTGCATTTCATCCATTTTATTTTCAAAAACAAGGTGAGCATCCAAAATATTACCATTTCGGTAATATTCTAAACTATCAAGAAGAGCTTGAGAAAAATCTTTTATGCTTCCTCTTTTCTCTCTCAACTCATCATATATCTGTTTATAGGTATCATTGCTTTTCTCATCCAATAAGATTCCTAATTCTTCATCGAATTTCAAGAAATGTTCGCACAAAAATGTAAGTAAATCTTTCCCTTCCTTTCGGAGAGGCAAACGGAGGTGTTGGAAAAAATCCAATATCGGCTTAGAATTCATTTCTATTTTCCTCAACGCAATTTCACAACGTCAATCATTCAATTCGATTACCTTTTACCCGATTACAGTTCTGGCAAAGTAATTCAATATTTCTTTCTGTATTTCCACCACCTTTTGAAACTGGCACAATATGATCATATTCGAGGTTTTCCCTGCTTTCACATCTTGCACATTTGCCTTGGTCTCTGCGCCAAACCGCAATTCTCACAGATTCTGGTATACGAAGTCTTTCGTATTTTAAATCTTCAGATTTTATCCCTGAAAATTTGTTTTTGAGTTGTTCGAATTTTCGACGCTCTTTATCTACAAACTCCAAAACCAATAATTTGCATTCTTCATCAGAATGGGTTTCGCTGATTTGATAAGCAATATCCTGATAAATATAAACCTCCCGAGCCGTATAATATGTTATTACAATATCTTTGCTAATATGTATTTCCCTCTCGGAAATCAAGATTGGCTCGTATTGAGACATAGGCAGTTTTTCAGACAGTTCGACTTGCAATTTATCCCTCTCTTCCTGAGTTTGTTCGGTTAAGTTATCCGATGTTTCGCTTTGATAAAACTTTTCTAAAGCTTGTTCAAGCCACTTAATTTTCTTCAACATATATGATTCGTAACCTAAACGAAATTTTTTAATTGTCATAAGTCAGCCTCTGTTAAACGGGTTATTATCCTTCTTAGAAACTTACAAGCCAGTATGGGGATTTGGTGGGTAGGATTCGGTGCGGGCTAAAGCCCTGCCTCATTTCGTGGAAGCCCCTTCGGGGCTTAAGCGCGGAGCGCTTCCATGTAATCAGCGAGGGATTTATCCCGATGCGGCTCTGATTGGGTAAATCACACCATCGCATCGTAGTTTCCTTCACTCTTCCAAATCAATTTTCTCATAATACTCGTTCACCGTTCCGCTCTTATGATGTTCCTTTTGTCTTGCCGCATATTCCATCGCGGTTTCCAAAGAACGCTCACTAATTGTCAACACACCGTACCCACTTTGCCATTTGAATTGACCATCGCTTCCGTCCATATGATTGATTGCAAATGCGCTTGCGCCTTTCAAATGACGGACACAATCCGCGATGGATAATTTCGGCGGAATGGACACAACGATATGAACATGATCTTCCACATTTCCAGCCGCATGAATGGTCAAGTTCAGTTCATCACCTTTTTTATAAAGTACTCCGTAGAACATTTTCTCACGGTCGAGTGTGAGGCTGGGTTCACGGTCATGTGTTGACCAGATGAGATGGTAATGGAGTCGCCAGTAGGTCATATTTATTTACTCTTTGGAGTCGGTGCGGGCTGAAGCCCTTCCTCAGTTCATGGAAGCCCCTGCGGGGCTTAAGCGCGAAGCGCTTCCACGTAATGAGCGAGGGATTTATCCCGACGCGGACATCTACCGCGAACCCTTCCGTCCGCCCGCTTTTGAGAAAATAATTTCACCATCCTCATTTACCCCTTCAACTTTTGCTCGCAAAACATCAGAAGGCAACGTCATGCGCCCTGCCTCAGTCATTTTGCCTTCTGCGATCAGTCTTTGCGCGCGTTCCTTGTTTGCATCCGTCCACAGGGATTTTTGTCTGCGTGGCGTAAAGCGTTTGGCAAAGCGTTGATCATCCATGCCTTTCTCGAAGCCATCGATCCAGCCGAAACAAATCGCTTCTTCCACTGCCTCTGCGTATGGAATGGATGGCTTGTTTGTAAATTTCTTATATTGGATCAACCAGATCTCTTTGCGAATCTTATGATTCTTTTCCAGCCACTCGCGGAATTCCTCTCGCGTGGTTACGTAAATTGTTTCACCGATTTCCATCGTAACTCCATTGATGGTTGAGTAGCCCGTGCTCTGCGGGCGTATCGAAACCATAATAAAAACGCCTCTCACAGTGAGAGGCGACATAAACAGTAGTCATCTCTCATCTCTCAATTGATTCAATCAATTGCCGAAGTTGGCACCGCTTGAACGGTTGCCGAGGCTTCAAAGGGTCGGTCCCTCTGCCTCTCTGGATGAGCATATCCGTAAATTGTTTACATTTTATACCCGTTCGGGCATGTATAACATGGCGGTATGGGAATGTCAAATAAATATTCTGCTTGACGTATCAAACTTTTGGCCGTAGACTCACCATTAAGTTTTTCCTTACTGGAAAGTCCTCATGCAAACCGTTCAACCCATTCAATCTTTTGACAAGATCAAACTCCTGGCAGACTCGCGCCGCATGGAGATTCTACGCCTGTTGATGGATTCCCCCGCCACACTCACGCATCTCGCGCGGACCTTGAAACAGTCACCCGCGTGGGTGAAGCATCATATTCTGACGCTTGAATCCGCAGATCTGATCGAAGTCAGTGAAACTCGCAGAACAGGCAAGGTGACGGAAAAGTTCTATCGTGCAAAAGGCGGCGCTTTTCTTTTACAGGAAATCGTTTTACCCAAAAGCAAAAAACCTGCGATTATTTTTTCAGGCAGTCACGATCTGGCGCTTGAAGAAATTGCCGAACATCTCAGCAAACATGTCACCATGCTGAGTCTGCCCGTCGGCTCGCTGGATGGACTTGTGAATCTTCGCCAGGGACTATGTCAAATTTCGGGTTCGCATCTTTTGGATATAAGCGGGGAATACAACACGCCATTCGTCCGTCACTTATTCCCCGACCGTGATGTGGAAATTGTTACGCTGGCGTATCGCACACAGGGATTGATTCTTGCGGCGGGAAATCCCAAAAAGATAAAGAAAATTTCAGACATCGCGCGTGAGAATACGAAATTTATTAACCGTAACGCTGGTTCTGGCACACGCTTATGGTTTGACACTGAACTTAAAAAACAAAAAGTCGATTCAACACGCATAAAAGGCTACAACAACTCGGTCAAAACACATAGCGAAGCTGCTATATTAATCTCACAAAACAAAGGCGATGTATCCATTGGCCTGCAAGCCGCCGCGCATCAACACGGACTTGATTTCATTCCGCTGTTCGAAGAACGCTATGATCTCATCCTGCCGCGCGAGAATGAAAAGACTCTTTCTCCATTATTAGATTACCTGCAAACCTCCACCTTCCGCAGCGGACTCAACATACTGACAGGCTACAACACATCTCACAGCGGAGAACAAGTCACCGTTTAGCTTTTTATTTTGTATTTTCGATTAAGGTTTTACTTATTTGAAACATAAAATCTATAAAGGATAAAAACATGAAACTCACATCACGCAATATTTTTGGGACTCTTTTGCTCGTTCTTTCCATCATGCTGACAGCATGTGGCGCCGCAGTCACGCCAACAGTGGCAGCCGCGATTCCTATACCCGCCAACCCAGACGTGATCCTCGCAACCACCACATCCACGCAAGACTCTGGGCTACTCGATGTGCTGATTCCGCTCTTCGAAGCAGAGACAGATTACAAGGTCAAGACAGTGGCGGTGGGCACAGGTCAGGCATTGAAGATGGGCGAAGAAGGTAATGCCGATGTGCTGCTTGTCCATGCGCCGAAATCCGAAGAGGAATTTATGGCCAATGGATTCGGCAAAGACCGTGCGCCCGTGATGCATAATGATTTTATTATCGTTGGCCCAGAGTCTGACCCCGCTGGTATCAAAGACATAATATCCGTGCTGGATGCGATGAAGGCCATCTATAACGCAGGCTCTTTGTTTGTTTCACGCGGCGACGACTCTGGTACAAATAAAAAAGAATTGGATTTGTGGAGCAAAGCCAAACTTGACCCGCAAGGACAAAGTTGGTATCTAGAATCAGGTCAGGGCATGGGCGCCACGTTGACCATTGCTTCGGAAAAGGGCGCGTACACATTAACTGACCGCGGCACATTCCTCTCACAAAAAAAGAACCTCAATCTTGTGATTATCCTGGAAGGCGACCCGCCATTGCTGAATCCATATCATGTGATTACGGTGAATCCAGCGAAGTGGCCGAAGGCGAATTATGACGGGGCAATTGCCTTCTACAAATTCATGACGACGCCCGAAACGCAAAAAGTGATCAGCGAGTTTGGCGTGGAGCAATTTGGAGAACCGTTGTTTTTTCCAGATGCAGAATAAATAAAAATAAAGAGACGGTCACTTCAAATGTGACCGTCTCTTTATTTCCTGTATACTTAACCCATGCTTGAAATTTTTCAAATCACTTTACTATCGCTGCAAGTTTCAACAATTGCCACACTCATTAGCCTCTTGATTGGGTTGCCGTTTGGCACGTGGCTTGCATTGGGCACATTTCGTGGACGTTCTGTTATCTTGAGTATCGTCAACACGGGCATGGCGTTGCCGCCTGTTGTAGTGGGTTTGCTGGTCGCGATGACCTTGTGGCGCAGCGGTCCGCTGGGTGATTTTAATTTGATCTACACGCCCATCGCTATCATCATCGCGCAGACCGTGATCTCCGCACCCGTTGTCACTGGATTAACTGCCGCCGCATTGGAAGCGCTTGATCCGCGTTTGCAGCAGCAACTATTAGGACTCGGCGCATCCCGCCTACAGATGATCTGGTACCTGTGGCGAGAAGCACGTCTGCCGCTGTTGGCTGCGTTGATGGCTGGCTTTGGTTCTGTGATTTCCGAAGTTGGCGCTTCGATGATGGTCGGCGGGAATATCAAAGGTCAAACACGGGTGTTGACCACGGCCATTGTTTTGGAAACATCCAAAGGCGAATTCGGGAATGCGCTTGCGTTAAGCGCATTGTTGCTGATCCTTACTTACTTAATCAATCTCGCGTTGACTTTAATCCAGCAGAAGGGGCATAAGAAATGAGCGATTTGATTTCCATTCAAGACTTGCTCGTGCAACGTAATGGACGCGATGTGTTGAATATACACTCGCTTCAAATTAAACGCGGCGAAACACTTGCCATCGTTGGCCCGAATGGCGCGGGGAAAAGCACTTTGCTGCTTGCGCTGGCGCATCTCATCAAACCTGCGCGCGGACAAATTACATTTAATGGCACGCCTATCTCGCAGATCGATGA
>JAYVUA010000133.1:0-2930 GCA_043788255.1 Anaerolineales bacterium
TGCTTCAGTTGTCTTTTTACTGCGCGCTTGAAAATCCATAATACTGACCGCGCCAACCCGCATCTCATGAATCGGGCTTTCAAGTATTCTCTCAACTTCGTCAAGCGGCATATCCATAAACTCTTTGGCGAGCGCAAAGACCTGTCCCATACGGACGCCCAGATTGGCATCATTCTCATCCGAAGCCAAATGACTATGTGACTTGGCAGCCGCAGGCGACTGAAGCGCTTTCAATCTTTTAAAGAACTTATCTGCATTCATCGGTGCTCACTTTAACTATCGAATAGGTTGGTATCTTTGAAATACAACACCCGTCGGAAGTGTGGCGGACTCGATAAGTTTCAAATTGACGCGCTTCCCTTCTGGGAATAATTTCTTGCCGCCTCCCAATACAAGCGGATAAACATGCAAGGCATACTCATCAACGAGATCATTCTCGATCAAGGTGTGGACCAGAACGCTGCTACCATCCAAAACAATGTTCATGCCAGATTGTTCCTTCAACTTACGAACTTCCTTGACCACATCTTTGCTGATGATGGTTGAATTCCGCCAAAGGGATGAGTCTTTCAAAGTAGTGGATACAACATATTTTTTCTTACTCTTCATCACATCGCCAAATGGGTCACCCTCAGGCATGGGGTCAAATGCAGCGCCATGTCCCTGCCATGTTTTTCGTCCAAGCAGCAGCGTATCCGATTCAGTCATGGCTTGAAAGAAGTGCGCGCCAATATCGTCATGCCAATATGGATGAGTCCAGCCGCCATGGGTAAAACCGCCATCGGTGTCTTCGTCCACGCCGCCCGGTGCCTGAATGACACCATCCAAAGATATGAACTGTGCAACAATTAGTTTTCTCATACTTCTCCTTTTATTTATCTATGAATTGCTCAAAATATCGTCAAGCCGTTCATAGCCTTCACTGACGCCTTTTTCCATTCCGTTTTGGATCATGCCATCTCGGTCAGAGACAGATTGAAAGACGGAGTGAATCGTGGCTTTTGTCCGATTACCGGGTAATTCTTCCAGCGTCATACTATCCAAAGAAACATGTCCCGCATATCCCTCAAACTCAAAGGTTTGCACCATGCTCTCAAGCGACATTTCATGAAATGTGCCGTGAAAACTAAATTCATTTCCATCCTTATCCTTGTGAATGTAACGATACTTGCCGCCGTTGACAGGCTCGAAGGTTTCGAGAATCATTTCATACCCACGCGGACCCAGCCATTGCACATATAACTTTGGGTCGATGTGAGCTTTGTAGACCAACTCACGCGGCGCATCAAACTCTCGTGTAATGAAGAGTTCCTGTCTACCGGGTTCGGCAGTCACTGTGACTTTATTTTTTGCGGACATTAGATTTCTCCTTTTCCTGCAACTCTAATAAAACTTGATCCAAACGATTGAATCGTTCTTCCCACATCTGGCGATACTGCTCGACCCAATCTGATACTTCACCTAGTTTGTCAAAACGCGCTTCGACAAAACGCTCGCGCCCCTGCGGGATGACCACCACCAATCCGCATTCTTTCAATATCTTGATATGACGTGAAACAGCGGGACGGCTGATACGAAAATTCTCAGCAACCCCATTCAACGTCAGCCGTTGGCTCGCCAACAGACTCAAGATTGCTCTGCGGTTCGGGTCGGCAATTGCCTGAAAAACATCTCGTCTCATAATCTCCTTTGCGTAACCATTTGGTTACTAACCTAAATAGATTTTAGAACATGTATTCTGTTTTGTCAAGAGTATTAAAGCGGGAATTATCTGCAATAAAATCAAAATTCTATTGTTGAAAAATTACAAACAAACTCTGCCATTCAAAAGCGGACTAAAAATTTACGTTGAGAACCTCAAGCCCGAAGCCATCAAAAAACAGGGTGAAATTGAAGGCGTGCTGAAACAAAAAGAAGATATTCCGTATGATTCGGAAAATCCGCTTTTCAAATTTGGGCACGGATTAAGTTATTAGCGCTTCAATAATAAGAGCCGCCCCATACAGAGCGGCTCTTATTGTTTGTAGAAGGCTATCTTTTAAATCTTGGATAAGACCCGAGCACTCTCAACATCACCGCATACTCGCCCAAATGATCAAGCGCGCGTTTTGTAGATTCTTCATGCGTGGCTCCGATGAAATCTATATAAAATAAATATTCCCATGGACTTCCTTGCAATGGACGGGATTCGATCTTAGTTAAGTCAATATCGCGCAGGGCGAAAACACTGAGGGCTTTGAACAATGCACCTGGCACATTCTTGAGCGTAAAAACTATGGAGGTTTTTGATTCGCCTTCAGGAATTTTTGCTTCGGGTTGAATCGCCAGAAAGCGTGTATAGTTTTCTGGGTTATCTTCAATCCCCTCTTCCAGAATCTGCATTCCATATATTTCCGCGGCGCGGCGGGATGCGATCGCAGCCACATCACGTTCGCCTGATTCCTTGAGCATCTTCACACTTCCCGCCGTATCATAAACCTGCTCTGCTTTAATCCCATGACTTCTTAAATACCCTGCGCATTGACCCAATGCCTGTGGGTGACTAATCGCCTTCTTGATATCTTCTTTTTTCACACCGGGCATGGCGATCAGGCAATGTTGAACGCGCAAAAAGTGCTCCCCCACAATATACAAGTTATGGCGCAGAAGTAAATCGTAATTTTGATGGATACTACCCGCCAATGAATTCTCAACTGGGATCAAACCCGCTTCAGATTGATTTAAAACCACCGCATCAAATACCAAATCAAAAGACTCGCAAGGCTGTGTATCCACTTGACCGAAATAATTAAATACGGCTTGCTCACTGTACGCGCCTGCTTCACCTTGAAATGCAACTCTCATAATAACTCCATTGTGGTTTCGGTACGACCTCGAAGAGCACTCGGTCTACTCAACCACCAACTGATTACTGATCATCCCCACCAGAA
>JAYVUA010000134.1:0-14260 GCA_043788255.1 Anaerolineales bacterium
AATTGCAAGAACACTAAAACTAAGAAGCGCAATTAGTTGAATGGTGTTGAGTGCAACGCTGCTGGTGGTTGTGCCTGTGATTCCGCGCAATGCAAGGAATCCGATAAAAGCCGCGAATGACATTGCGAGGAGCGCTTCACCATAGACAGTCGGTTGATAACCAAAGTAGCGTAATAAATAATCAAGCAGAATACCAAGAAAGGCGACCATTACGCCGGGATAAATCCAATAATAAAGATGTGCGGCCCAACCTGTGGCAAACTTGGCAATGCGTGCAATTCCCTTGTGACGTTGCCCTTGAGTGGCAAAGAAACGGTCGGCAAAGTGATAGGCGCTGCGGAAGCCGGCTTCAGGGTAACGGCGGGCAAGTTCGCCAAAGGAAAACATGGTGATGAGTGCGCCGATTAAGGCCAATAGCACGCCCGGCCAAATATCAGCCACACCGCCGATATTGACCGCAGATTGAGATTGATATAAAAGCCAGATCAACGCACCAGGCGCAGTTAACGCCATAGCATTGATCGTAATCCCCGTTAAGCCAAGGGTTCTACGGGATGAATTGGAATTGGACTTAATGGTCATGCTTTACCTCGTCAGTGGCTTCTGGCTTTAGCCATTTCTCCAGTTTTTCGATGAATAATACAAGCGGCCAGAGCAGCACGATGCGAGCTGCATCCACCAGATATTGAAGCCATTGCAGCCAGGTGAATCCACGTGTACTTTTACCATCAAGCAGGATTCGGGCAATCACCAGTCCCATGCTGATGTAAACGAGAGTGGGCGGAGAGATGTTCGAAGCGGTTTCATGCATAATGTTTTTCTAACTCAACTGAAAAAAAAGATTCTGATAATAGCTGTTTAAGAAAATAGTGATGTTTTTTTGAATTGATTGACCGCAGACAGCGGACGGCGGTCTACGGTCAATCAATTAGAAACGGAGTTTGTTCTTCTAGTAGTTACACTGCGTCGGCGGCAGGTTCCCAATCAACAGGGTAGGCGAGTGAACCCATTTCAGGCATATCCAAACCATTCAATTCGTCTTCACGGGATACGCGTAATAATTTGAAGTAAGCGCAGACCTTGAAGAAAATCCAGGACAGGCCGAAGACAACTACGAAGATACTGATTACTTCGATAAATTGGGCGATAATTTGAGTGGAGCCGCCGTAAAGTAAGCCGGTGACTGCGCTCTCGACACCATTCCAGGCGGCTGTATCAGGATTGCCGTTGGCGAAGATGCCTACTGCTAAAACGCCCCAGGCACCATTGACCATGTGAACTGGTACTGCTCCGACGGGATCATCAATCTTGAGTTTTTCAAGAACGGTTGATGCAAATACAACCAACACGCCCGCGATAAGTCCGATGACTACTGCAGCCCAAGGGTCAACGAATGCACAGGGAGCGGTAATGGCTACCAAGCCTGCAAGAAGCCCGTTGACCGACATGCCTGCATCAGGTTTCTTGGAAGGTCCGAAAAGCCACATGTAAGTCATTGCTGAACAACCACCAGCCGCGCCTGCGAGTAATGTATTGATGGCTGCAATTACTGCCAGATTGCGGAATCCGCCAAGGAAACCAAGGGATGAGCCAGGGTTGAATCCAAACCATCCGAAGAATAGAATGATGGTTCCCAGGATACCAATAGTGATGTTATGACCCGGAATGGTATTGGCAGAACCGTCTTTGTTGAATTTACCAATACGTGGTCCAAGAATGATCGCGCCTGCAAGACCCACCACACCACCGATCATATGTACGGGACCTGAACCCGCGAAATCTACCGCGCCGTTACCAAAGCCTGCGATACGTCCCAGGTTTTGGAGCCAGCCGCCACCCCAGATCCAACCAGCCACGAGTGGATAGATGAACATACTGACCCATAAGCCCATCGCAACAAAGCCAATGAATTTTAAGCGTTCAGCCATTGAGCCTGTCGGGATGGTAGCAGCGGTGTCCATAAAGACCATCTGAAAGAGGAAGAACGAAAGAATGCCCGCATTTGTACCGATACCAGCCAGCATGAAGCCGCTACCGCCGAGAATGCCGAACTGACCAAAGCGCAACAAGGGAGTTGCCATCAAGCCGCTCCAGTCACCTAATGTGATGGGTGAGTGTGCCCATTCGCCTGCAATTACGCCAGCGCGAGCCACTTCTGGATAGGCAGCATTGACGCCGCCGAACTGGAAGGCGAAGCCTGTCAGCCAGTAGCCCACAGCGCCGATACAAAAGACCATCATATTCATCATCATGGTATGGGTGACATTCTTATTGCGGGTGAAACCTGCTTCAACAAGTGCAAAACCAGCCTGCATGAAGAATACCAGGAAGCCGCCGATTAGCATCCACATGATGTTGATGCTGAGGGCAATATCATTTACCTGATCGGCAGTAGGCGGGGTACCATCCTGCGCGAAGGCGGGTGTGACCACTGCAAATGCTAGTATTGCAACCATGAGGGTCAAAATGATGTTTAATTTCTTTTTATTATTTGTTTTCATTCTCATTCTCCTTTTGAATAAAATAGTTTCTAGCTTGATTTCACGTACCGTGTAACGTATTCCAACACATTGCTCAAATCGGCAGGTTTTACGAACAATGTGAGACGTCCAGATAAAGAGGGGTGGTCAAGTTTTAGCTTTGGGCCACTAGCCGCGAACCCAGAAAAATTTTTCCAAGGGTAAAAAATCCCTTCTCCCACAGAAACACCTTTCGTTGTAAACGTATAGCGCATGGGTAAAAAGGTGGCTGTGATGGCAATGACGCTGACAATGCCTGCGGTACTTAAGGAAAGCCAGCCTGTGACTACGCCAAATACAATCCCAGTTAATAAAGCCAGCAAGGTGGAGCGGTGAAGTTGAAAGCGTGAGGCCAATCCCATCGGCAGGCTTTTCAACTCTTTGCCGGGGGCGGGGCTTTTTATTTTTGGGCGTGCTTTTGCAAGCATACTCATCAACAACAATACGATCATAAGATAACCAATTATAGAAAATATGAACATATGAACTCCTTATCTTTCAAATTTCGCAGGTGCGAATCTCATCAAATCAATACCAGCCGATGCGGCTTTTATACATAAGCAGGAATGAAATCAGAATCATCGCTGCAATGGTCGGCGGGACTGCGATTATTAGCCAGCGCTTCCAGCCGATGGAGCCGTGATTGCGCTCCATATATGAATAGGCCACCACGTTGGCCGAAGCGCCAATTGGCGTTAGATTACCGCCGATATCCACTCCCAGGGCCAATGACCAGACCATCAGCCCCAATGCGGGCATGCCTGGTATGGCGGCTAAATCTTTGAGAACATAAGTCATTGCCAGAGCCAGAGGAACATTATCTAAAATCCCGCTGGCTAATCCTGGACCCCAGTGCAGTGCTAAAACCAGTGCGTTTGAGTTGGATGCAGTTGCGGCGGCCATGGCTTCTGCAAGTTTTCCAAAAACATGAACCTTTTCCAACCCGCCGATCAACATAAAAAGGCCGGCGAAAAATAGAATACTCTCGCCATCCACGGTGGCTAAAATCGTCTTGCGTTGGTCATCGCGCATGGCGATCAGTGCAATGCCGGCTGGGATGAGTGCCGCAGTGGCCGCGTTGATTGGTAAACCAGTCAACGCGCTGAGCGGGAGGTGAAATATCAGCAGAAAAACAGCCAATAGAAAACCGAATAGGCCAACGCGAGTCAGATGCGCATGCAGGGGTTCGTTGTGGAGGTCTTCAATGGCGTCGATCATTTCCTGAGTTAAATCCGCATGTGCAGCTTTGAGTGTTTTTCGATTGACCCAATAAAACATGAGTAGCATCAGCAATGCGGCCGCCAAAGCGAGCGGACCGGTGTGTGTGGCAAAATCTGCAAAGTTGAATCCCAAAGTGGTTCCGAGGATAACGTTTGGCGGGTCACCAACCAGAGTTGCCGCGCCGCCGGTGTTGGCTGCGCACACTTCGGCAATGATGAGCGGCACGGGGTCGAGTTTTAGCAATAAGCAGAGTTGTAAGGTGAGCGCCGAGAGAAATAACATGACAGTGATGCTATCCATAAACATGGCCATTACGATGGCTAGTACGATCAAGATGACAAATAAAGAAGCTGGGTGATAATTAACCTTGCGCAGCGAGGTCATTGCGAGCCAGGAGAAAAAGCCAGCCTGGACGAGGATCGCAACTAATGTGAACATCCCAACGAGCAAACCAAGTGTTTCCCAGTTGATGTAAGACAATGCGTCTGCCGGAGTAAGCACACCAAAGAGAATCAAGATCGCCCCACCCAAAAGAGCCACCCAATGGCGTGGAAATTTCTCGCTCGCAATCGCAATGTATGCCAGAATAAATACCAGCAGTGCCAAAACCAAAAGTCACCTCTCACAGAAAAATAAGCCGAATCTGGGAATAAAAATCCTTTAAATCAATTCAGATGAAATAAAGACCAAGTGGTGTTCATTCTACTGGGGGGGGCTGTAATAACCATTACCCCTATGGAGTATTTTGTGCAGACAATCGATTGCTGGGTCATGTTGTTTTCAAAAATTGATTACCCAAATGGAGCATTACGTGTAAAGAGGTTGTACGGCGTGTATTGAGGCAG
Organism: Anaerolineales bacterium; assembly: GCA_043788255.1. GTDB lineage: Bacteria > Chloroflexota > Anaerolineae > Anaerolineales > Villigracilaceae > Villigracilis. The sequence continues at coordinate 4,586 of JAYVUA010000134.1, forward strand.
TTAAAAGATAAAACGGCTTGCGAAGAATTCTCGCAAGCCGTTTTATCAAGAATGAAAAAAATTACTCTGTCGCAAATCTCTGTTCTTCCTGCTGACCTAATGGAATAACACGAACGAATGTATTCTTCCAATCCATCAGCAGATTTAGTGCTTTTTCAGATTCTTCGATCTGGTGATTTAGTTTTAATTCTTCGGAATATGTTGTCAGCAGCTCACGCAGATTGTTTAAGTCATTATCGCCGACTTCCTGAATGGCGACCTTGGCTCCTTTTGCCAGCCTGCGTTGAATGGCAGCCTGATCAAAATTGAGATGAGGCAGTAAGCGCAGATAAAGCACGCCGCCGGTCATACCTGCGCACATCCATGGGCCGGGATCACCTAATACGAGTACACGGCCTGAGGTCATATACTCACATAAGAAGCCTTTGATGTTGGCTCTTGCACCGAGAAAACCGAGGCTGTCGTTTAATGGTTTTCTGATTTCGCCGCCAATGATAACGTCGGTACCGGAGAGGCGGATACATGCACGTGAGTCTGCATTTCCCTGTACGATTACTAATCCACCTGTACCGCCGTATGCGAGGCTTTTTCCAACCGAACCGTCCACTAAATTTCCATCATGGTTATATCCCTTCATGATCGAAACTTGTCCACCAGAAATGCCTTTTGCAACCCCATCCTGTGCGCCGCCTTCAACAAGGATGTGTACAGGGCTGGCGTTATAAGCGCCTAATCCATTCCCTGTAACAGAACTGCTGACAAATCGCAATAGTGTTGTTGGAATCGGGGTATTGTCATTCCCTGCAGGCTGCCGCCATGTTTCCTGTTTTCCGCCATGGCCGCCATGCCCGGGCTGCCAGGACCAGTTATTGCGATAGCGTGTGATCGCACCTGTTAGGTGAGTTCCAAGCGCACGATCGACAGGAGTTACCTTGTCGTCTTCAAATAGTACAGCCTCCTGCGGATCGTTGGTAAAACTTTCCATGACGAGGTTGGAGATCACTGTAGTCAAAGCATTGCGCGGGCGATGAAGCGGCCCGCGGTTGACGGCTAAAGCTTCAACGGCAGGATTGGAAATAGGAAGCGGCCTTGCCTCGAGAATTGTTTCCACCCTGATTAACATTTCAGTGAGATCAATTTTTTCAAAATGTGAGCTTTGCATTAACAAGTCTGAACGGCCCACAACGCTTTGCGCGTTTTCAAATCCTAGTTTGGCAATAATTTCTTTAACACCCTTGCCAATCCCATTGAAAACATTGACCAATGCTTGTGTGGCTTCTTCAAAATCGCGCGGAACAAAACGTTTGAGGCCGAGCGATTGCGCTTCTTCAGCCGTTTCAAGCTGGGTGGTGATGCCTGTGTGGCAGGTTCCAAGCTGACAGTCTCTGCAGATCGTACAACCAATGGCGACCATTGGTAGCGTGCCAAAGCCAACGCGGTTAGCGCCCAGACACATGAGTTTAACAACATCTGCCGCGGAGCGGACCCCACCATCGGCCCAGATCTCTACTTTTTTGCGCAAGCCTGCTTCGGTTAAAGCACGATGCGCTTCCACGATTCCAATTTCAGCGGGCAAGCCAACATATCGTAGCGAGTGCGAACGTGCTGCGCCTGTGCCGCCATCGTAGCCTGTTAAGTAAATAATGTCCGCATCAGCTTTAGCGATGCCAATTGCGATGATACCAATGCCAGGCACCACAGGGACCTTGACTGCCACACGTGCTTTTGGATTGATGGTCTTAAGTTCTTCAATGAATTGCGCCAGATCTTCAATGGAATAAATATCATGATTGTTGGATGGCGAAATAAGATCCACGCCTTTTTGTGCGTGGCGTGCCGCAGCAACTTTTGCGGTTACTTTTCGAGCGGGAAGGTGGCCGCCTTCGCCTGGCTTGGCTCCTTGACCCACTTTGATTTCTAATAAATTAGTTGCATTAATAGTTTCAGCTGTGATGCCAAAACGCCCTGATGCAATTTGAATTCCGCGGTTGAAAGGATACTTGCCCAGCATATCCTTGATCTCGCCGCCCTCGCCATTCAGTGAGATCATATTCAAACGATAGGCGGCTTCAGCATAAGCGCGGAATGCGGTTTCACCTTGTGAGCCAAAAGACATGGATGCGATCAGGAATGGCAGATCGTGAGATGTGACTCCAAGATTGACCATATCAGGTTCAACACTTGAGTTTTTTGTATAGTTAAATTCAAGAATGTGCCGTAATGAAACAGGATTATTTTTCGCAACTGTTTCTGTGTGTTCTTCGTAAGTGCGCCAGTCTGTTTCGCCTTTACCGAGCTGGCCTGCAACTTTCCAGATCTTTGGGTAATAATGATTCACTTTGGAGAGATCGCCGCGTGATTGTCCATTGAAAATGGCAGAACGGGTTGCCATGTCTGTATCAATATCACTCCACTTCAAACCGCCCTGCTCAGAGCCTGCGTAATTGACTGAACCCAGCGCGGATACCACTTCACTGCTGATGCCAATGCTGGAGAATAAGCGTCCATAACCACGCGCTTCATGGATGCCCATTGTGCTGATACTCTTTTCTACACCAGATCGCAACGCTTTGAGAGTGTTTTGCAAACGTTCTTCTGCTGTAATGGATGAGCGCGGTGTACGGACAGCACTTTCAAAGATCATATAGGGAATAATTGCATCTGCGCCCATACCAATGCACATCATAACGTCGTGTAGATTACGAATGGCCCCGCTTCGTAAAATTATGCCTGCCTGTCGTCGCAGGTTTTGTGGGAAACGCGCTGCGGTTAATCCCAGATCGATCTTTCTGTCATCGCCAACTGGAAGCGGCGTGGATGAATCAGATTGATCGAGATCGACAAAGCTTTTTCGAAGCGCTCTATCCAGAACACTTAATATAAGGATGGGGTCGATCCAGCCATGATCTTGATCGAAAGACTGGATATCGTCCAACAGGATGATGCGTGCGCCATTCTTGATTGAATCAATTGCAGATTGCGCGATGCGTTCCAGCCCTTGCGCTGTTGTTTCTCCTGGGTGGGTGACCATCTGCAGACAGGTAACTTGATTGCCAGAGAGATTTTTTGTGATTTGTGCTGAATCAACCAGAATAGGCGATTGCAGTGTGAATGATTTTTCCTGCCTTAATTCTCCCGGTGCTAATGGAGGGCGTACGCCAACGATGCTTTGTGTGGAGAAATGTTCTATTTCACGTTCACGGTCGATAGCGGGGTTGGTGACAACTGCTACAGCCTCTTTAAAATAATCGGCTATATTTTGTCTTTCTGAAGAAAGGGGTGCAAGCGGACCATCGTATCCAAGTGAACTGATCGGGTCGCTGCCTGAGTTTGCAAGGTCCTGCACCCATTGTTGGTCTTCGCGTCCCCAACCAAAAGCTGCCATCCTGCTTTCGATTTGCGGGTCAGGCAGCAGGGAGAGTGAAACGGATTCTATTTCAATGGCAGAATCGGCAGTCAATGCCAGATGGTTGTTGATCGTTTCAATGGAGCCAAAGCGCCGCAAGGTTAATGTCAACATCCTTTGTTGAATCGCGGCATAGTCAAAGACTTCCACGTTTCGCCCACGATGGATACGTAGCCGCATTTTCTCACCGGGTGAAAGGGGAATTGGGTCTGCAAGAACTGTGTCGAGATGATAGACACCTTTTTCTGAGGAAAAGAAAAATTCCTTTTCTGTTTCGCCGAACCATAAGGGCCTCAGACCAAGCGCATCAACACTAAAGAGACACTCGTCACCATAGCGTGAAATAATGCCAGCAGGGCCTTGTGAAAAGGGACCGAATGCCTGCCTGTAATATTTATAAACAGATTGAAGGTCGGGTGGAAATTTTTCCACTTCGCTCAAAATAGGAGGAAAGGCCAGTTCCATGGCTTCAGTTAATGTAAAGTGATATTTATGAATGAGAGTGGCGAGCAGGCGGTCAAGATCTTGTGAGTCACTGCCGCCGCGGGTTAAATCAACATTAATCAACTCTGCCTGTTCACGCAGGCGCGCGATAGTATTGATCTCACCATTGTGGCCGATCAAACTAAATGGCTGGACGCGTTCAAAACTTGTTGCAGTATTTGTGGAATAGCGGGCGTGCCCGATGGTGATGGTGGTCGTGAAATCGGGGTTGCGTAATTCTGGGTAAAACTGATAAAGGACTTCGGTGGACCCGCGAACTTTGTAAACCACCACGTAACTTGAAAGCGAAGCAACAGAGACATTGGTTTCCTTCTCAATTTCAAGCGCAAGGTTAAATAAAGTGCGTTCGACATTTTCCAGTGGACCTGTGCGTACCATGCCTGCAATTTGCCAGAGATGAGGAATCTGCAACCTTGCCATTTTCCCCAGTGCCTGTGGTCGGGTTTGTATCGGGCGTTCAAGCAAAACATCTATATCTTTGTCTCTTAGCATTTTTAAGATGCTTTGTTGAATCACAGCAACCGCTTTTTCAGTATGAGGAATCATGAAGTGCCCAACAAAAAAACGGCGATCTTCAGCCAGCCAGCCAGGCTTTCCTTCCTGCTCAAGAGCTTGTGACCAGAGTACACGTGGGATATCGGTCATCACTCCGCAGCCATCGCCTTCCCCGTTAACTTCCCCAGCGCGATGCCCCATGATGCCTAAAGCTGCCAGCACTCTTTTTAAATTCCCGTGAGTTGCTTCTCCATTCTTGCGAACCGAAGCAACCAATGCGCAGGCATCTTTTTCTTCCAGCCATGTCTTTATATCTGGAGTAGTAAGCCAATTGAATGAATTTGCATTCAATTGGTTGGATTCGTCTGCCTGCTGAGTCGTTGTCTTCATAAGAACACCTCGCAATAAATGGAATGTAGATAATTCTTTAAATCATATTGCAAAAAAAAAGTAATGCTATTACCCAAACGGGTACACCTTGCTATAAAAATACCACCCGTTTGGGTTGTCTGAAACTCATTGACGTATTTTTATAACCGAGTAAAATATTGCCTGTTATGTTTAGAGATCAAGCAAGCATCCTTATGGAAGCCAAGACCAAGCGAAAGCCCACTTCTACAACTCCAGTTGTCGGAAATGTGGGCATGTTTTGGTTAACCAAAGGATATAAGCGCTAGTCGTTTTTGTTTTTATATCCATTTGTAACCAACACGCTCTCCGACAACGGAGGGCGTGTTTTTTTATTTCCACTTAAAGGAGAATTTATGGTTGAGATTTTAGATACTACATTGCGGGAAGGCGAACAAACGCCGTATGTCAACTTTACGGTTGATGAAAAAATTGAGATCGCTAAAATGCTCGACTCTATCGGTGTGGATATGATCGAAGCTGGCGATCCATCTGTTTCGCCGAATGTGGCGAAAGCGATTAAACGCATCGCTTCACTCGGACTTCGAGCTGAGATTGTGGCCCATTCAGTTGCTTCCCGCTCGGGCATTGACAAGGCCAAAGCCTGCGGCGCGAATCGTGTCGCGATTTTTTACGCTACTTCGAAGATTCACCTCGATGCAAAACTTCACAAAACACAAGCGCAGGCAATTGACATTATTCAGGAGCACGTGAGTTATGCAAAAGATTTGGGATTGAAAGTCCGCTATACGCCTGAAGACGCCACCCGCACTGACTTTGAGTTTTTAGTCCAAGTGTGTAACGCCGCCATCGAAGCAGGCGCGGACCGTATCAGCTTTGCCGATACATTGGGCATCATGCAGCCGCATGTGATGTTCGAAAGCGTGCAGGCCTTACGTGGACGACTGTTGCCGTGCAAGATTGATATTCACTGTCACAACGATTATGGGCTGGCGCTATCGAATGCCATGGCAGGGATTCGGGCAGGCGCAGATTGCATCCACACCACAGTGAATGGGCTTGGCGAACGGGTCGGAATCCCAGACTTGGCTGAGACGATTCTTGCGTTTCACAATCTGGAGACAGTGCAGAAATACAACATCCAGCCTTTGATGGACATTTCTAGTTATCTCGAAAAGGTCTCTGGCTTCTTTCTCGCGCCGAACAAACCCATCACAGGTCAAAACGCGTTCAGCCACAAAAGCGGAGTCCATACGAATGGCGTGCTTAAAGACCCACGCACGTATGAACCTTTTGACCCCGCAATTTTGGGGCGTGAGCGCAAGATCGTGATTGACAAGTACACAGGCAAAACCGCTGTGCAATCAAGGCTGGATGAATACGGCATCGAAGTCAGTGCGGCGGAGTTGGAAGTGATCGTGACGCGCATCAAGAATATTGGCGATGAGCGCAAACAACTCTTCGATGCGGATATTCTTGAGATTGCCGAGCAGGTAACAGGGAGAGCGATCGATGTCATCCCGCATGATATCAGCGCGATGGTCATGTTGGAAGTTGAGTCGCATGTGTATACGACTGCTGTCGTTCGCCGTCTGCGTGGAATTAAACATGTGAGCAATGTCTATGAGATCACAGGTGATTACGATATCAATGCTTTTGTGAGTGTTGAGAATATGAGCGCATTAAATAATTTGATCGAGGAAATTCGCACAGTGCAGGGTGTGAAACGAACAGAAACGCGCATGGTGCTGAAAAAATATAGCAGTATCGAAAAATAAAAAGGAGAAACAATGGGTACTTTAATTGAGGAAATCTTTGGACGAAAAGCAAGCAGACCTGTACAGGCAGGCGAGATTCTTTTGTTGGATGTAGATTACATCATGAGTCACGACAACACCACGCCGTTGGCGATCAAGGCCTTTCGAGATATTGGCAAACCGATCCATGACAAGAACCGCATCGTGCTGCATCTGGATCATGCCTACCCGGCCCCGAATGTTCTCGCCGCTGAGAATCACAAAAAGATCATTGAGTTTGTTCGCGAACAGGAACTGCCGCATTTCTTTCATCAAGGTGTGTGTCATCAGGTGATGATCGAAGAGGGTTTCATTACACCTGGCGCGCTCGTCATTGGCGCGGACTCACACTCAAATACGTATGGCGCACTCGGTGCATTCGGTGCAGGGCTTGGCTCTACAGAAATTGGCGTGGCGTGGGTGACGGGCAAATGTTGGTTCAAAGTGCCTGAGACAATCCGCATTGAGCTGAAAGGCAGGGCGCAGCCTGGAGTTTACGCCAAAGATGTGATGATCTATATTGCAGGCATGATGGGCATGGATGGCGGTACATATCGCTCGGTTGAATTTGGCGGCGAGTATATTGATAACCTGCCGATGCACGAACGAATTGTTTTCCCGAACATGTCTACGGAGATCGGGGCGAAGTGCGGTTTGATTGCCGCCGATGATGTGACAATTGAGTATCTCGAAAACCAGACTCCCGCCAAAGGCCCATTTGAAAAGATCTGCCCTGTGAATCCGAGGTATGAACGTGTAATCGAAATTGATGTCGCTGCGCTTTCACCGCAGGTGGCATGCCATCCTGATGTGGATAATGCGAAGCCATTGTCAGAAGTTGAAGGCTTGGAAGTGCATGAGGTTTATATTGGCACATGTACTAACGCTCGTTATGAAGATTTGGAAATCGTGGCGAACATGCTCAAAGGTAAAAAAGTCAATTCGTTTACACGTGTGATCGTCACGCCCGCCAGTGACCGCATTTACAAAAAGGCAATGAACAACGGCCTGATCGAAATTCTATTGGATGCTGGCTGCACTGTGACTGGCTCCGGCTGCGGCGCATGTATCGGACGCCACGGCGGAATCCTTGCCGCAGGAGAACGTGCATTGACCACGATGAATCGCAACTTCATTGGCCGCATGGGCAGTCCGCTTTCGGAAGTGTATTTAGCAAGCCCTGCCACTGCGGCCGCAACAGCGTTGACGGGACGCATCACTGACCCGCGCGAATATTTAATGATGAATGCAGAATGATGAATGAAAAACACCTGCGCTCCCTAGCACTGTCCGCCAGGGCAAGTGTGCGCACGAGTACAAATATATTCTGCAATCTGCATTCTAACTTCTGCATTCTAATATGGAGACTCTCATGGCTAAAGCCTGGACGTTTGAAGAAAATATGAACACGGATGAAATCATCCCCGGTCGTTATAACATTACGATTGATCCGCTTGAATTGGCAAAGAACGTCTTTTGCGAAGTTAAACCTGAATATGCAACAAATGTTAAACCCGGCGACATCATCGTCGGCGGGCAAAATTTTGGATGCGGTTCCTCGCGTGAACATGCACCGATTGCCATCAAAGGCTCACAGGCAAAATGCATCATTGCGCCTTCGTTTGCGCGCATCTTCTTTCGCAACTGCATCAACATTGGCCTGCCGATTCTTGAGTGCCCCGACGCTGTGGCGGACATCAAAGAAGGCGATGATATTGATGTAAATCTCGCCACTGGCGAAATCACCAACAACACCAATGGGCATAAATATCAGGCCAATGCATTGCCCGATTTTGTATTGAAGATCGCGGATGCGGGCGGCATTGTTAATTTCCTCAAAACGCACAACATTCAGGAGTTAATGCAGAATGCAGAATGATGAATGCGGAATATTCTGCACTCTATATTCTTCATTCTGCATTTAAAAAATTATGTCCTATAAAATATGTTTACTCCCCGGTGACGGCATTGGACCCGAAGTGATTGCAAGCGCACGAGTTGTACTTGAGTCACTTCCTATTGAATGGGATTTTGTGGAATGCGGAATCGGATATGAAGAATATCAACGTTCAGGCTCCCCGTTGCCTGATTCAACCATCGAACAAATTCGCCACGCTGATGCCACTTTGTTTGGCGCAGTGACCACGCCGCCCAACATCCCAAATTATTTTTCCCCCGTCGTGCGGATGCGCCAATCGCTGGAGTTATACGCCAACCTGCGGCCTTGTAAATCGATTCCGCACGAATCTTCAAAGCCAAATATTGATATGTTCATCGTCCGCGAGAATACCGAAGGATTGTACTCAGGCATCGAACGCTTGGAAGATGATGGAAATCGTGCCATTACAGAGCGAGTTATCACCCGTAAAGGTTCGGAGAGAATCGTCCGCAAGGCGTTTGACATGGCACGCCAAACAGGCAGAAAAACTGTGCATGTTGTTCATAAAGCCAACGTGCTTCGTCAAACCTGCGGATTGTTTCGCTCGGTTGCATTGGAAATCGCGCAGGAATATCCCGAAATATCCACTCAAGAAATGTTGGTGGATACCTGCGCCATGGAACTCGTCCGCGCGCCTGAGCAATTTGACGTCATCGTCACAACGAATTTATTTGGCGATATCCTAAGCGACGAAGCCTGTATGTTTGTCGGTGGACTCGGCGTGGCCGCGTCTGCCAATATTGGCGCAGATGCGGCAGTCTTTGAACCTGTCCACGGCAGCGCGCCGCCTTTGGTGGGGACAGGCAAAGCAAATCCGATTGCGACCTTCATAACAACCGCCATGATGTTGGATTATCTTGGCGAAAATGAATCCGCTGAAAAACTGCGGAAGGCTGTACAGGCTTGCATCGCAAACAAAGAGACCACGCCTGATTTGGGCGGCGTACTCACCATAAGTGAAGTTACACAAAGAGTTAAAGTCAGAATGCAGAATACAGAATGATGAATTTATTCTGCATTCATCATTCTCCATTCTGCATTTAAGGAGCCCTTATGACCCGAGTTGGATTTTTATATACCCGTTTACGTGTCGAAGAAAAATATTTACTGGATGAGTTTGAGAAACATAGCGGAGTGGAAATTGTCCGCATTAATGACGGCGACAC
>JAYVUA010000135.1:0-36779 GCA_043788255.1 Anaerolineales bacterium
AGTCAAGCGGTTGCCAACTGCATCGTATGTGTAGTGATGGTATTCATTTGTGTAGTAATAATCCGCGGCGGTTAGGCGGTAAAGAGGATCATAGTCATAGTTAATGATCGTCACACCATTTCCTGGAACATTCGTTGGAATTACCGTGGCTGTACTGTTCGGGGTCCGCGTGGCTGTGGGGGTGTTTGTTGGCTTGGGCGTCTGTGTTATGGTGGCAGAGCCAGTCGGGCGCGGGGTACGGGTCAGCGTAACGGTGGGTGTATTGCTAGGGGTAAATGTTAAGGTGACCGTCGGCGTTTTTGTAACCGTTGCCGTATTTGTGGGAGTCCTCGTAGGGGTCTGCGTCCGTGTAGGGGTCAACGTGATCGTAGGTGTCAACGAAGGGGTGGAGGTCATGCTCGGAGTTAATGTGATCGTGGAAGGAATGGTGGGCCAACGCTCAAGACGGAAATATGACCAGTCCATAGTCATTTGCGTGCTACCAGTATTAAAACCGCGTCCGATTAAGCCTACGTAAGTTGGCGTACCGGGATAATACCTGGACGGCATCACAGTCCAACTCGAGTCTGAGTCATGTTTATACATGAAGGTGTAATATTCACCCTCTTTTTCCACACGCATGGTGATTGGCGCGCTCTGTAGTGTTTCAAAGTAGGGTTCGGCTTCGTAATTGATCGCTTTTAGATTGCCATCGTCAACGAGACCCATCCAAATTTGGTCAGCCTGGTCAAAACCGATCTCCAACGCGGCCCAATAACCTGCGTTGGGCGCAGCGCTCACTGCCCCCAATCGTGTTTCAATTGCCCAATCAGCATTACCAAGGTCAGTGCGGCGAAGTTGAGGCGCTGTATCTGTAGTGCCCCAATGTTCAAAAACTCTATTCGCCGGAAGACTCATACGCAGGGAGCCTGGCACAGCAGTCAGGGATATAGTGGGTCCGTTGCTTGGCACATACCATTCCCAACCGGGCAACAGATTCGGCCCATCAAAAGTGTCTTGAACAATTTCAAGGAAGCTGTGAAGCGTAGGCGTGATGGATGGAGTCACAGTTTCCGTGATGGTCGGGGATGGAGTAATTGTTGGTGTATCTGTGATGGTGGATGTCGGTGTAACCGAAGGAGTGTTCGTTGCAAGTGGCGTAGCGGTAGGCATGGGTGTTGGTGTGGAAGGTGAACTTGGGTATCGCTCCAGGCGGAAACTATCCCAGCTAACTACCAGTGGGCTGTTACCTGTATTTGTAGCGCGAGCGATCAACCCAACGAAAAGCGGCGTGCCGGGGTAAGTTTGTGGAGCCATAACAGTCCAGGCTTCGCTTGGGTCATATCGGTACTTGATGGTGTAGTCCTGCCCATGTTTTTCAACCCTTAATGTGACCGGTGTATCCTGTTCAATTTCATACGTCGCAGCTTCTCCAACACGCTGCAATTGCAGATCGTAGTTCTGGGTGGCGCCAAACCAGAGCAAGTCTTGCTGACCAAAGCCAATCTCAAGGCCGAGGGTATAAATGGAACCTGCTCCAGCAGAAACATTGCCCAGGTTGGTCTCAATCGCCCAATCGCCATCACCGAGTCCACTGCGTCTTAACTGTGGAGAATAGTCTTCCAAGACCCAATGTTCGAAGTTTTCATAAGCGGGCAGACTCACTTGGAATGAACCGGGTATATTATCGAAGGAATAGGAGGGTCCACTCTTTGGAATATACCAATCCCAGCCTGGTTCAAGGTTGGGGCCGTTAAAGTCTGCCACTTCAACTTCTGTATAGGGTGGAGGGTTGACCGGGCCAAATCGTTCAACGCGGAAATAATCCACATCAAAGACAGCAGTGCCTGCGCTGTTATCAAAGACGCGCGGAATAATTCCAACATAACTGACAGGCGCAGTAAAGGTGCGGGTTCCCAATGTTGTCCACTGTCCAGCTGCCGGGGTCTTATACATAAACGTATACTGAGTCCCGTTTTTACTGATCCGCAAATTCAATGGCAGGCTGGCGCTCACGATCGTGGTATCACCCTGATTAACACTGCGAACACGCAGGGTTCCATCACTGGAAACATCCAGCCAAACCTGGTCATAACGGTCAAACCCAACCATGAGGCTAATCTCATGAGAATTACTATGGTTGATATCTGATAATGAGACACTGGTTTCGATATTCCAGTTTCCAGTACCCATGTCACTGCGTCGTAATTGAGGAGAAGTATCAATATCGGTCCAATGATCAAACGCGGGTGGAACGATCATCTGGAAGTGACCTGGATTCCAATCCAGTGAATATCTTGGTCCCACTACTGGTTGATACCATTCCCAACCTGCACCGAGGAGTGGTCCATCGAAATCCTCCTGTGTCACATTAGGAATTGCTGTTGCGGTGGGTGTAGAGGATGGCGTAGAGCTATTTGTGGGCGACAGGGTTGGGGTCGCCGTGTTGGATGGTGTCGGCGAAACCGTATTTGTACGAGTTGGCGTTGCAGTTTTTGTGTTTGTAGGCGTTGCAGTTCGAGTCGCTGTTGGACTGGTCGGCGTTGCAGTTGCAGTTTTTGTAGCCGTACCTGTTTTCGTAGCCGTTGAAGTGCGAGTTGATGTTGGGCTGGTTGGCGTTGCAGTACGAGAGGGAGTTGATGTTGGGACGGTAGGAGTTACAGTTGCAGTAGCGGTTCTCGTAGAAGTGCCGGTATTGGTTGGCGTCGAAGTACGAGTAGGCGTTGGAACAGTGGGTGTCACTGTACGCGAAGGCGTAGAGGTTGAGCCAGTCGGTGTTGCGCTTGGTGTTCTTGTAGCTGTAGCAGTGCTCGTGGGTGTCGCAGTCCGGGTAGCTGTCGGGCTGGTTGGTGTCGCAGTTCGTGATGGTGTTGTCGTTGGGCCAGTTGGTGTTGCAGTTCGTGAAGCAGTAGGGGTTGGAGTTCGGGTTCTTGTGCTTGTTGAGGTTACTGCCAGAATCCCAATCACAGGATTAATGAATTGGTTTTTAACCGAATAACTAACCAAAGCCATATTTCCAAAGTTCAAACCCAGATCTTGCGGCGTGGCAGATGGAGTTGAGGTTGAGGTTGTGGTTTCCGAAGCAGATGGCAGGGCTGTGTTGGTTGGTGTGTCTGTATTTACAGGTGTTGGAGTAAAAGTGGGAGTCTGCGTGACAGGCAAGACTGGCGTGTTTACTTTTTCAACCGCCTGCACACGATTGCCCACATTATCGTATGAATATTCGAAGGATGAAAGCAGTTCAGCACTATTACGTGCATTTGTAATGGAGAGCAGGTTACTGGCAGCATCATAAGTATAGGCAGTATTGGCATTATTAAGGCGTGTGATTTGTGTTAGACGGTCAGCCGCATCATAGGTATAAGCCGCGACTTGAGATTGCTGGTTGGAAACTGTGGATAGTCTGTTTCCATTGTCATAAGCATATGAAACCGTATGGAGATCCGGGTATGTTAGCACGGTTCGATTGCCAACTGGATCATAAGTGTAACCAATGGTCTTGTTAAATGGATCTGTGATCGATATTGGGCGGTTGAGAGCATCATAAACCCAGCTGGTTGTACCCACGCCATCGGTCATCGTGGCGCGCAAACCAACAGCATTATAAGTAAAGCCAACATCCGCAGTGGCACCTGGGTAATTGATCACTCCGAGTCTTCCAGCCTCATCGTATATATAAGTTGTTGCAGCGCCGTTTGCATCTGTCATTGAGACCAGATTTCCAGCCGCATCATAACCATGCGTCAAAGTATGTAGCAGAGGATCAGTCTCTGTAAGTAATCGATTCAGATCATCATACGTAAAAGTCGTATCGTGTCCATTGCCGTTTTTGATTCCCAGACGATTGCCATTGGCATCGTAAGAATATTCGGTACGGACGTTGGTCTGCATATCTGCTGGAATCCCAGCCTGATAGTTCTCAATCACAGCCGTCAGGCGGCCAAGATCATCATATTCATAACGGGTAATTACTCCTTCAGCATCAGTCAGGAGCACCAAATTACCTTTCGAGTTATACAAAGAGCGAGTCTCATTCCCCAGTGGGTCGAATGTAGAAACCTGGCGGTTAAGAGAATCGTATTCGAAGGAAGTGGTATTCCCCTGCAGGCCATTGGTACTTTGAACCACGTTTCCATTACCGTCATAAACAGATGTGTTTATGTTTGTATTTGGGTCTATAACACTTACAGGACGATAAAGTCCATCGTAAGTCGTTTGCGTTGTATGATTTCTGGCATCCGTAATACTTAATGTATTTCCAATACGGTTATACAGATATTCGGTGACAATATTATATTGGTTTTGATAGTTCAAAGGCTGGCCTGATAAATAATTACGCGTTCCAGTCAGGATACGACCCAGAGCATCGTAACTATTGAGAGACACACGCCCAAGAGTGTCTATTGTTCGTTCCTGGCGACCAAGTGCATCATACTTATATTCCGTGACAAGATTGAACTTACCCAGGTCATTCTGAGGTTGACCCGCATCATAATTCGAGGTTACTTTAATCGTCTGCCCAAGTTGGTTGTATTCATATCTGGTTATATGGCCTAAAACATCTGTAGTCATATTTCTGCGGCCATTCAGATCGTAGCCTATATTTGTGCGGATATTTTCTTCAAACCCGCCAACAGCTGGAGGCGTGACTGTATAAATACTCTGACCGGTCAAGTTTTTCACAATCGATGTCGGCCGATTGGCATTATCGTAATAAGTACGTGTGACAATTCCTATGGGGTCAACAGCTGCAATTGCATTTCCTGCTTGATCATAATATGTGTCTGTACGGATATTTTCGTCCGTGGCCCCAGAAATTCGAGATGGAGGAGTTGAACTACTAATGGCTTGGCCGGTCAAATTCTGAACAATACTTGTCTGGCGATTCAATGCATCATAATAAATACGCGTGATCACTTCGGCCGGGTCAATGGTTGCGATGGAGTTGCCATTTGCGTCATACACGGTATCTGTGCGAATATTTTGAATCCCGCTGCCTCGTCCAGGGGGAGTTACTACTCCAATATCCTGTCCTATTAAATTTTGTACAACAGTAACAACGCGGTTATTTCCATCGTAATACATACGTGTGATCACACCCAATGTGTCAATCGTGGCGAGGGTGTTTCCATTGGCATCGTAGATAAAGTCTGCCCGAATATTTTGATCAGGGAAGGCGAGGCTATAAAGCGGGGGTGTTGCCACAGAATAAGCCTGTCCTACCAAATTCTGGACAATCGTTGCCGGTCGTCCTGCCTCATCGTAATATGTTCTGGTAGTGGCTCCTAATGGGTCAATAGTGGCAATGACATTACCGTTCTGATCATAATAAGTATCCGTCCGCAGGTTTTCAGCCACAGAGCCGCTGCCTCTGACAGGTGGAGTAACTGTATTAATACTCTGCCCTGAAAGATTTTGAACACTCGTTGTTTGCCTATCGGCCTGGTCATAATAAATACGCGAGATTACTCCATACGTATTAATGCTCGCAATCTGGTTGCCGCGCACATCATATTTGTATTCGGTAACCAGGTTGTATAAATTTTCATCGTTCTGGGGACGCCCGAGAACATAATTTTGAACAGATTTTGTTAAGCGACCCGCTGCATCATATTCATTATGATTAATAACACCGGCTTCGTCAGTCATGTCAACTACATTTCCATAGGGATCATAACTGTAGCTGGAGGTTAGCGCATTGGATGTGCCGTAGGAGCGAACGATGGTTGTAACCTGACCTGTAGATGTATAAGTATAGAAAGTCTTGTTACCCATCGCGTCTGTCACCATCTTTTCGTTGCCGGCCGGTTGGCCGCCTGGGTCGTTGGGCTGGTAATATTCATATCGTGTACTGGTGTAAGTCACGCCCCCATCAAAACTTAATGGATATTCGATTTTTGTAGGCAGCGTTGGAAAGCTGGGGTCTTCATAGAAATATTTGGTTTCATAATTCAAGGGGTCGATCACGCTTGTTGGGCTATTCAAAGCGTTATAGATAATATCAGTATGATTTTGAAGTGCATCCTTTACCCGGGTAAGATTGGTTCCATTTGCACTCCAGGTTAATGTTGTCGTGTTGCCTTCCGGGTCGGTTATTGCAACAGGTCTGAAATTACTATTAAAAGTTTTATCAGTTCCCCCGCCGCTTGCATCGGTTTGGTTTCCCAACACACCGGCTGAATTATAAGTGTCAGTGATGTCATTCCCCAAGCCATCAGTGATCGTTGTTGAGCCATCGGAGTTATAGATAAGTTCTGCTGCCAGATTTCCAGAGCCGTCAAATTGACGCCAGGCGCGGCCAATCCAATCTCCGCTGGTATAGTAATCGGTATGCACTTTTACTTTCAGCTCAGAATCAATAACCTCAACCAGGTGATGAGTTGTATCGTAAGTAAAAGTCCAGGCATGATCCAATACATCGGTGGAAGTTTCAAGATCGCCCAGCCCATTATAGGTATAAGAGACATCCCTCCCTGTGTTATCGGCTACATTGACCAATTGCCCTTGCGAATTATAGGTTAACTCCAAATATTGTGCGCCTGCACCAGCATTTATACGATGTAATCGATTGTTCGAATCGTAAACATAATTTATTACATTATTCTTCGCATCCACACGGCTTGTTATGCGACCTGCTGAATTTAAAGTTATGGTATTTTGGTTTGTATCCTTGAGCGTGTAGGTTATTGGTGTTGTATTATGCTTAACCAACGAATATGGCACCCCTGAATAAGGAATATACGAACCATCCCCCATATCCCAAAACCTATAAAGGTTTCCACTGAAATCCTTGAGTTTCAAAAACTCAAGCTGGCCTCCTGGATCGCTTGGAAATACCAAATGCATATCGTGGTTGTGTGTCCAGCCATAACCAAGTGGTGTTGTGTAAAGCGCAGTGGCAGCAGATAAGTAGGTTCGCTGAAAACTAATTTGTCCGGAGGCTGTGGGAATGCTCAGATCTGTAATTGGGTAGCTTAATGTCCCTGTTCGGGTATTAATTGGATCTCCGACATGATTGATCGCGATTCCGCTACCACATTGACATGATGACCCGCTAAAGATGGCATCCTCTGGTAGCGAATAAACTCCTTTGATAGCCGCATCAGCCCAGTCTGCATGATCGCACCTGGTAGGATCATCGCCATTGTATCCGGCATCTGTAATTTCCAACTTTAATTGACTTGCGCCTGTTACGTCCACATTTATATGTTGCGCTGGAGTATGATACCGCATGATACTGCTGCTATATTGTAGAACCCCATCAACATATACATTAAAATTTACCGAGGCTAAATAATTGCACCACGCACTTCCAACCTCGTCATCAATACCAATATCACTTGAAAACAATGTATAACCCTTGTTCAAATCGTAAACATATTCAGAATATGAATGGGCTCCCAACCCTTTTGAATAGGTTATTCCATTTATACTGATCACCCCTCCGCCAACACTCGTGTCTCTTCGAAGTGGGGCCTGTCCATACCACCCTTCTACAGATGAAATCGGATCAAGAGCGCTTAAGTAGGTCACTGGTAACTCAAACCCTATGGTTTGAGCGCTATGCAGTTGTGTTTGCTTTTGGTTAAGCAATGCCGATTCGCTTTGGCCTTTAACTTCTACAATTCTAGACTCGGGACGTGAAAACTCCACTTGCTCATAAACTTTTTCCCCACCGGAGATTGTTTTTGTAATGGGAATTTGTTTTGGTTGCGCAAGTGGAGCACTCGCTTGAACAACACCTGTAATATTTGTAACCAAAATAGAAGCCAACAAAAATGTGTTGACAAATTTCATTCCAACTTTTGTAAAAACAAGGGAAGTTCTTTTCGAAATAAATTTATACATAATAATCCTCCTTGGAGCGGTGTTAATATATTGTTTTGTTTTTTGTAGGGTCTGCAATGCCCCCCTGGTTGCTTACAACTCATAACCATTTGAAAATGTGATTATTACACACTCTTCTCATCTAGACAAGTTGTAAATAATCATAACTTTTATCGTACTTAATTCAAGATGAAATTTTTCCTTCACGAAAGTAAGTTCTCTACAAAGAAATTTGAATAAAATGTACCACTAACCAGGCTTCAAAACAGGCTGCAAAACAATAAAAACTATCATCACTATTGTCGATTTTGAAGTTATCCAACATCGTAAATCTGCAATCATAGGTATGATTATGCCGTTCATGAAAACGGTATTATGATTTTGGCATCGAACTCTACAGGATTGATTAAATTGACAAGTGCTACTCATAGATAAAGTAGCGAGTCCGCAGATAAAGCAACTGTGTGAAACTCTCAGAAGATACAGCTTGAGCCGCTATCAAAATCCACAACCATAATAACAGAAGCCTCATCTCTCCGCTTGACAGCACAAAACAAAATACTATACTCAAGTAAGGAGACTGACATGAGACTCAAAGGAATGGAACTTCTTTCAAAATACGTCCCTGAACTAAATTCAACAAGCGGCAAGGTAAAGATCACGGCGTATGCAGTGTTACTGCTTGCACTGGTCACGGTTTACTTTATTGTCACAGACCATATTCCCACCTGGAGTATTGACAGTGAGATCATCATCGTCGCATTAAGTTTTCTCGTCATGAGGCTATTCTTCTCACGCAAACAAGTCTACCAGGAGAAATATAAAGAGCTTGCCTATCGAAAAGCCTTCGCGCATTACGGCCTGCCCGCGCACGCACTCATCCTCGGCGCTGTGGCTCACGCAGGTTATATGAATGGCCCCGTCATACCCACAGGCTGGTGGACAGTAATTTTCTTTATACTTGGCTGGTTCTTATTCTGCATCGGCGCGCTTTTATGGATTCGCAGCGCCTTCGACTGCGGAGCGGAAAACCTTGCCTTTCTTCATGTCTATCACCCCGAGAAAGAAAAAATTACAAAGTTTGGTATTTATGGAATGTTACGTCACCCCATTTACGCAGGTATATTACGCGTGAGTATTGGGCTGGCCTTACTTAATGGAAACGGAAACTCTGTTGTATTCATCGTTTTTATTCCGCTCGGGTTTATCAGTTGGATTCGTCTCGTTGAAGAAAAAGAATTGATCGAACGCCTGGGCAAATCCTATCTTGAGTATCGCAAGAATACGCCTGCCTTCTGGCCGAAGCTCAATCAGCTTGGAACTTTTTATAAATTTTTATTGCTCGGCAGATAAATAAATCTCGCGATCATTCTTCCATATGACCGACTCCACCTGGCAATCCATCCCCAGGAATAAAGGCAATAAGGATTTCATCGAAGCAGAATCTCCCGATGTGAAGAAGCGGACATCTCCGTTTTGCTCCATCTTATTAAGCATCCCACCCGCATCCAGCAGACGTTTAACCTGCCTCGACACCGAGGGAGCTGGGTCTATCACCCGAATATTATCTCCCACGATCTGCTCGATCAGCGGAATCACGAACGGATAGTGTGTACATCCCAGCACAACCGTGTCGATATTTTTTTCAAGCATGGGCTCAAGTGCATTTTCCAAAATCATTCGTGTTTTATTTGAATCCAAATCCCCATTTTCAATTTGCCGCACCAACCCTGGGCAGGTATGCTGAAACAATTCAACACCAGCGCCAAACCGTTCCACCACAGAAGCATATAACGCACCCTGAAACGTGGCAGGCGTTGCCAACACACCCACCTTGCCTGTCTTCGTTGTCTCCGCTGCTGGTTTCACAGCAGGTTCCATGCCCACAAATGAGACATCTGGAAATTGTCCGCGCAAATAAGTCAACGCTGCGGCGGATGCTGTATTACAGGCCACAACAATTAATTTTGAATTTTTCTCAAGTAAAAACTGTGTGATCCCCTCTGAAAATTTTTGTATCTCCTCCATCGGCCGCGGGCCATAAGGAACATGTCCCTGATCGCCGAAGTAAATCATATTCTCCGCAGGCATAAGGGCGCGCATCGCCCGCAGCACGGAAAGCCCGCCAACACCGGAGTCAAATATACCAATGGGGTTATTTGGGGAAATCATGGGTATTCATTTATTTCGAAGAAGCATCCACAAATGATTTGAATAATCTCTGCATGGACGGTTGATCCGTCAACCATTCAGGATGCCATTGCACAGCTACAGCGTAAGGATGATCAGAGATTTCAACAACTTCCACAAGTCCATCGGGGGCATGGCCTGCAACGCGCAAACCCGGCGCAATATCTTTCAACCCCTGATGATGCAGACTGTTTACGTTCAATAATGTCTCGCCAAATATTTCAGCCGAACGGGATGTCTCATCCACATTCACCGGGTGGACAATTGCCTTGCGTAAGTTGCCAGGGTAATCATGGTCTATGGCGCCTTTTAGCTGATCAAATATATGAGTATAAAGTGTTCCACCCAAGGCAACATTCATCACCTGTGCGCCGCGACAAATCCCCAATAAAGGCTTGCCATCGTCAACCGAGGCACGCATTAAACTGATCTCGGTGGCATCCCGCGCATCGTCCACACCATCAATTCTCGGGTGGGGTGACCCGGGAAAATAATCCAAAGAGACATCTCCGCCGCCTGTGAAGAGAATCCCATTAAGCTGCGAATACAACTCCCGCAAATCCTCCTCGGGCAAAATAGACGGGATCGGGACAGCGATTCCCCCGGCATTCACCACCGCATTCACATACGAATGTTGAATCGTAACCGTGGGATGACCATCAGAATCCTTACCGTTGCGTGTGGTAATTCCAATGAATGGTTTTGACATGCCAACTCCTTGAAAACAAAAAGGGCGCCGATGAGCGCCCTTTTTTTAGATATTGATTAGTCGAACTTCTGCTTGAGGCGCGCGCTCTTGCCTGTGCGTTCACGCATAAAGTACAACTGCGCGCGGCGAACTTTGCCGTGGCGTTCCAAAACGATCTTGTCAATGCGCGGGGAACGGAGCAGGAAGGTACGCTCCACACCAACACCATTGCTTGCCATACGACGAACAGTGACAGATGAATCATTGCCACCCTTGCGCAGGCGAATCACAATTCCCTTGAATTCCTGAATACGTTCGCGTTCGCCTTCTTTGATCTTGACGTGCACGCTAACCGTATCGCCAGGGTTCAATTGCGGGATATTCTCATTAACTTTGGCTTCAACGGCCTTGATAAAATCTGTCATTTTCGCTGTTCCTTACTTAAAATTAGGGTTGGTCTTTTGAAGTGCGACTGCGGAGTATAGCACGCATTTTCTGATAAGACAATGCTTGTTTTACTCGTATTTTCGAACAGCCAGCACCGCATTATGCCCGCCAAAACCAAAGGCATTACTGATCGCCAGCTCGATTTTTAACTCGCGCGCTTGGTTGGGAATGTAATCCAGGTCACATTCAGGGTCTGGGGTTTCGTAGTGGATTGTCGGCGGCAAGATGCCTTCCCGAATAGCTTGAACACAGAAAATCGCCTCCAGCGCCCCTGTAGCGCCCATCATATGCCCTGTCATAGACTTGGTAGATGAGATTGGGGTCTTGTAGGCCAGGTCACCAAAAGCGGCCTTGATAGCCCGCGACTCGGCCTGGTCATTAAGCAATGTGCCTGTGCCATGCGCATTGATATAACCTACATCTTCAAGGTTGGCATGTGCAGAAGATAGCGCCATTTTCATGGCAGCTGCGCCGCCCGCGCCATGGTCATGCGGAGCAGTCACATGGAAAGCATCTGCGGTTGCGCCATATCCTGCCAGTTCTGCATAAATAATTGCGCCGCGCGCTTTGGCATCCGATTCGCGCTCAAGCACCAACACAGCCGAACCTTCTCCCATTACCAGCCCATCGCGATTTTTATCAAATGGCTGAGGGGTCATCGAGTAATCATCATTATGCCGGGACATGGCACCCACACGGTCAAACGCAGCCACGCCCGTTGAGGTAATCGTCGCTTCAGAAGCGCCCGCCAAAGCAGCGTCGATCATGCCTGTACGCAGCATCATCAAGGCGGTACCAATTCCATCCGATCCCGAAGCACAGGCAGACGCCACAGAAAAACATGGGCCTTTAATTCCAAATTCAATGGCTGTCATTCCGGCGCCGCCGTTTGCCATCAACATCGGAATTAGGAACGGACTCACGCGCCGCGGGCCTTCTGTATGATTGGTTATTGTCGCTTCCTGCAAGGACTGTAAACCACCAATTGCAGAAGAGATAATAATGCCAATTTTGCCTGCATTTGATTCTGTAACTTCCAAACCTGAATGCGCCAAAGCTTCTCTTGAGGCCGCTACTGCAAACTGCTCAAAACGGTCGCGCCGGCGGGCTTCTTTCATATCCATATACTTTTCAGGTTTAAATCCTTTTACCTCCGCGGCAATATGCACCTGCAGCGGAGCAGAATCAAACAATGTGATCGGCCCAACACCAGAAACACCTGTGATTAAGTTGTCCCAGGTTTCTTTCACATTTAAACCAAGAGGATTTACTGTCCCCATTCCTGTAATAACAATTCGATCCTGCATTCGTCCTCCAGCAATAAAATTAATAGTACTGATTAGCTTTACATAAAACCCCAAAAAATCGAAAACGTGACGCGAAACGACCAGCTTTTTTTGATAAACCCCCGTCTGTATGTTTATGAAAATAAACAGCGACTCAAGGCGTAACCAAAGCCTGCCCAGCCCCAATTGGCAGTTTCATCTTTTGAGTTTTTCGCGCCACTCTCTTTGCAGCAATCCGTAATGATATTCACTTGAATATAATCCATTGAAGAAAAAACTCTCAATAAAATGAGCTTCTCTTCGAAAACCAAGCTTTTCCAGGGTGCGATACGAAGCAACATTCTCCACATCACAATCTGCGCTGACACGGTGCATATCCATATCTTCAAAAAGATATTCAAGCAGGCAGGGAATTACTTCAAAAGCGTACCCCCTGCGCCAATATTTTGAAGCAATGGTAAAGCCGATTACAGATTGCCTGACATCTTCCTTTTTGACACAACATCCGATATCGCCAACAAGCTCGTCGGTTTCCTTCAAAGCAACCGCGAACTGAATCCAATCGCCTTGCTTCGGGGCAAATTTATCCTTCATGGAAGAAACAAACTTCTCTGCCTTTTCGCGCGGATAAGGAATCCCCCAACCTTGATACTTGGCTACATCAGGGTCATTCCTATATGTAAAAAAAGAGTCGAGATCATTGTCGTTGAAATTTCGCAGGATTAACCGCTCTGTCTGCAAATACATCCTACTCTCCAGGCTTGGGGATGTAATCCCCTTCGACCCACTCTTCACCGTCGGGGCCGATTTCCTTTTTCCAAACAGGGACAATTTCTTTCAAACGATCAATACCATAACGCGCAGCATCGAAAACCCCTGTATCACGATGAGCGGCTGTGCAGGCGATTAACACGGTAGGCGTTTTCGGATACAACTTGCCAATCCTTTGGACAATTGCAATGCCTTCGATAATAGGCCAGCGCTCACGGATTTCATCGGCAACCTGCTTCATCTTTTCCTCAGCCATGGGCACGTATGCTTCATATTCGAGGTATTCAGTCTCATGCGGCTTATCACGGGAGGTAACTCCGCGCACCATGCCTGTAAAAATTGCAGCTGCACCTGTGCTGGTGAGTGTGATTTTGGCAAGCAGGTCGTTCAAGTTAATTTCAGATTCTGTGATGGAATAAAATGTTGGAAGGCTGGAAAATTTCATATTTAAAAGTTACCCGCCGGAGACGGGCGGAAACATGCCAATCTCAGCATTCAACGGGACAACAGCTTCGTCAAATGCGTATTCGCGATTAATCGTAATCAATACAGATCTCATGGACTCTTTGAGGTTGGGGTAATCAATGGAAAGCTTATCTTTCAAACTTTTGATGGTCATTTCCAGTGGAATATCCATTTCCAAAGACTTTGCTCCTGCACGGTCACGAATAGTTGCAAAAAATAAAAGTTTTATGTGATTCATTAATTCTCCAAATCCAAATGTCGTTGCGTGGGCGCTTTTGTTCTTCCCCGAAGCAATCTCCTACACAACATGAAGATTGCTTCGCTGCCAAAATTCAGAAACGGCGGCTCGCAATGACATATCTCATTTACTCATTCACCTTCCGCAGTGTCTTTCTGAGCGAAGCGACACTTGCGCCGTACGGCCAGTGCGGTGAGAATCTCGAATTTCAAGGGTAGAGACCCTTCGCTCTGCTCAAGGAATCACGGCTAGATGCGTAAGGTGATTTACACATTCACCACATCACCACTTTGACCGCCGTGTTTTTCTATCAGGCGAATATTTTGAATCCGCATTGTTTTTTCGGCGGCCTTGGCCATATCATAGATTGTCAACGCGGCGACAGAGACAGCGGTTAGCGCTTCCATCTCCACACCTGTTTTGCCAGTTACTTTCGCAGTGGCAGTGATGACCACACCAGGAATGGATTCATCGAGCACGAGGTCTACGTCCACTTTTGAAAGGAAGAGAGGGTGACATAACGGAATCAGCTCAGAGGTCCGTTTTGAAGCGGAAATGCCTGCAATTTGCGCGACGGTTAAGACATCCCCTTTTTTTATTTGTCCATCGCGAATTAGTTCAAACGTCTCTTGTTTCATATGGACTTCACCGCGCGCAACGGCAATTCTTTCTGTATCTGGTTTAGCGCCCACATCCACCATGCTTGCGCGGCCTTGCGAATCAAGGTGTGTAAGTTTTGACATGAGCAAGATTATACACTGGTATAATTTGCGCGCTATGGAAAACCTATTGGGACATCAAATCACTGGCTATAAGGTACAAACCCCTGTATACGAGGGGCCGCTTGACCTTTTGCTCAGCCTGATCGAACGCTCTGAATTAAATATCACCACCATTTCACTTGCTTCTGTCACAGATCAATATCTGTCTTATTTGCATGGACTTGAACAAATGAAGCCTGATGAAATCTCATCCTTCCTTGTGATCGCTGCAAAACTGGTACAGATCAAATCAGAAGCCTTATTACCCCGCCCCATCGAACGCGAGCCAGGTGAAGAAGACCCAGGTGTAGAGCTTGTTGAACTTTTAATTTTATATAAACGCTACAAGGAAATTGCGGGCTGGTTGATCGAACGGCAGGAAAATAATTTACGCACCTATCTGCGCGTGGCTCCACCCCCAAAAGTAGAAGCCAAACTCGACCTTTCCAATCTCACCCTTGAAGGCTTGATAAACGCGGCGGAATCCGCTTTTTCAAAAGGCAAAGATAAAATAGCTCTTGGAACCGTGATCTCGGCGCCAAGAATTACCATCCGCGAGAAAATTGAATACATCACCAAAACCATGAAGAGTATTCAACGCATGACCTTTAGCGGCCTGATCACAGACAAAGCCACCCGCGTTGAAATTGTAGTTACTTTTCTCGCCATGCTGGAATTAATTAAACGCTACCATATCTCTGCTGTTCAAAATGAATTATTCGGCGAGATCGAATTCGAGAAGATGGGCGATTGGAAAGACGACGAAGAGATAGAAATTGAATTTGAATAGGTATGAGTAAATAACTCACCTTACGCACCTAACCGTGATTCCCTGAGCGGTAGCGAAGGGTCTCCGAGACAATCACGGAGGTGGCGTACGGCGCAAATATCGCTACACCTGCACTGCAACAAACGCAGTGCGGCGTGAGTGTCGCTCAGAACGACACTGTGTAAGCTAAATAAAAGAGCACGAATGTAGGTCACGTTTTCAACGTGACTTTTTTATGCAATCTCTTCTGCCGCCGCAATACCTGACACAGCCAGTCACTCCACCTGCCAGGCTGCTCGCCAATATAGCCAAAGCCTTCAATCTTCTCATCCCAAAACACATTTGAAAATCTCAAGTAAACTTTATTGAGCACGCCCATCGCAAGACAATCAATCGCATTTTGTTTGGATGAGGGCAACGGCGGATCAAACTTAACCGCAGCCTGCTTCAACACCCCAAGCGGAAACAGTTCCAATGGATGCTATTTTAACAAAGTCACATCTTGTTAACTTCATTTTCATTTCTTCCGATACATGAGACTTTATCGGTAATAAGTCAAAAGGTTTTGCGGGGCGCAGATAAACGCTGATTTTCGCTGATTCAAGAACAAAAAATCTGCGTTTTCTGCGCGAATCAGCGTCCCAATTTTATTTCCAATAATGTCTATGGAATATATATAAAGTAGCAAGAGCACCAAAATTATCAAACACCAAAACATCAATCAGCGAAGAATGGCGGCCAGGGACAAATGCTTGATGAAACTCATCTGTAGTTGAATACAACACAGCGAGAAGCCAGGCAACCCAGAAATATTTGGATTCAAAACGAAGCGCATAAAAAAAAGAAAGGGCAAGCAATCCATATCCAATAAAGTGGCTCGCTTTTTTTACAGCATAATCCCAGCTTAGAAAATTCGGAAGTTCTGTGCTCGAGCGTGATGAAAAAATAAAAATAACTGTCATCACCAAAAATGCAGGAATCCAGCGAGGTACAATTGAGAGGAATTTTTTCATATAGAGGCAACCTTGATCGAAAAAGATGAAGTCTTATTGAAAATCAATAACGAATGGAATTATTTTTCCAAACCTCATACGATTATAAGCGTGGACAGCGTGGGCAACGTCCAGGCTGCCTTGATGGAAATCGAATCGCTTGTCAACAAAAATAACTGGCATGCAGCTGGGTTTGTCAGCTACGAAGCCGCGCCCGCGTTTGATAATGCTTTGCAGGTAATCAACTCAGCTGGGTTTCCCCTATTGTGGTTCGGTTTATATTTTAAACCTCGTATTATTAAGGCTTCGGAACTCTTTTCGAATACCCGAAGCTTTGGCGCACTTAACTGGCAGGCAACGACATCTCGTTCCAGTTACGGTCATGCCATTCGAAATATAAAAGAACATATTGCCCGCGGAAATACCTACCAAGTCAATTACACGATGAGATTAATTTCAGATTTTAGCAGCACAGGCTGGGATTTCTTCTTACGTATTGCTCAAAATCAAAACAAATATGCTGCTTATATAAATACGGGAAAACATGTGATCTGTTCTGCATCGCCAGAACTGTTTTTCAAACTAGACGGCGAGAAAATATACAGCCAGCCAATGAAAGGCACTGTCAAGCGCGGACGTACGACTCAAGAAGACAAAGAAAAAAGTGACTGGCTTCATCATTCTCCAAAAAACCGCGCCGAAAACGTAATGATCGTCGATATGATCCGTAATGACCTGGGCCGCATCGCCGAAACTGGAAGCGTTCAGGTGCCGGAGTTATTCAAGATAGAAAAATATTCCACTCTATTTCAGATGACATCTTTGGTGCAAGCAAAGACAAAAGCATCGATTACAGAAATCTTCACAGCACTGTTTCCCTGCGCATCCATAACAGGCGCTCCAAAAGTTAGCACCATGAAAATAATCTCGGAGTTGGAGCCGACTCCCCGCAGGGTTTATACAGGCAGTATTGGTTATGTCGCCCCTAATCGTAAAGCCCAATTCAACGTCGCTATACGTACCATCCTCATTGACCCAGAAAACAATGCTGCAGAATACGGAATTGGCGGCGGCATCGTCTGGGACTCCGAAAGTGCAGATGAATACAATGAAGCCCTACTAAAAGCCCAGGTGCTGACTGAGCCATCACAAAGTTTTTCATTAATTGAAACCGTACTCTGGACTCTGCAAGACGGTTATTTTCTATTTGAAAAACATCTAGAACGAATGAAGGATTCGGCCGAATACTTTGACATTCCTTTTTCAAAAGAGTCGTTTAACAGCCTGTTTCATAAAATTCAAAAACAGTTCTCAGCTCCGCAACGGATAAGGGTTTTACTAGATCACTTCGGCAATTTCACAACTGAAGCAAAAGAACTTCCTGATCAGGTCAAAGAGTATAAGGTACGGCTTGCCAGCCAACCCATTGATTCTTCCAACAGGTTTTATTTTCACAAGACCACACAAAGGGAAATCTATCCGAAGCCGAACGGTTTTGACGATATCCTTCTATACAATGAAAAAAACGAACTCACAGAATTTACGATTGGGAATCTGGTTGTTGAATTGAATGGAAAACTGGTTACTCCGCCGATCTCTTCTGGTTTGCTCGCAGGAACATTTAGAGCTCATTTACTTGAAACAGGCAAAATCGAAGAACAGGTAATTCATAGAGAAGATTTGAAAAACTGCAATCAAACATTCTTAATCAATTCGGTGCGAAAATGGGTGAATGTCAAAATATAAAATGCCGCCGTCTTTTTCAAGATGGCGGCATTTTGACTTGATCAATATTTACTGTAACGCAATGGTCACAGAAGTTGCACCATCGCCTAAAGATGCGCCGCCAATAATGATTTTTTTACCGCTCTCGTGGCCGTCAAACCCGAGGGTGAAAGCCCCGCTAAAGTTTACTTCCATGGATTTATCTTCAGTGTAGCCCAATTTGCCAAATTCATCCTGATAAAACTTGATGACATCATCGCTGCTCAATTTGGTTTGGTAGGTTACCGTCTCACTCGTACTGACCACATTAAATGCGTCGCTGGTCACAGGGAAGGGTGATTCGCCTCCAACAGTAATATTGCCACCATCAGTGGTGATTGGCGGCACGGTGGGCACATCTCCACTTGGGGAAGGCACGTTAATCCCATTTCCGCCGCCCATAATGGTCTGACAAGCTAATGAGGATATAACCAGGGCAACAACAGCGAGCAAAATACTAAATTTTTTCATTTTTTTCTCCTTTTAATAAGATAATGAAGATTATATTCATCCACGGCCAGATGTTAATCCCCCATACAGTATAATTTTGTCCAATATGAATCACCTTTCACAGGCAACATCCCCTTATTTACTTCAACATGCCAACAATCCCGTAGATTGGCATCCATGGGGCGAAGAAGCCCTATCCAAATCCAAAGCAGAAAACAAGCCCATCTTTCTTAGTATTGGTTATGCGGCCTGCCATTGGTGCCACGTCATGGCACACGAATCTTTTGAAGATGAAGAAACCGCCGCCTTCATGAACGAGCACTTCATCAATATCAAAGTTGACCGTGAGGAACGCCCCGATATTGACAGCATTTACATGCAAGCTACAATCGCCATGACAGGCTCAGGCGGCTGGCCCATGTCAGTGTTTCTTACACCAGAGCTAAAGCCTTTTTACACAGGCACTTATTTTCCACCCGTTCGAAGATACAACATGCCTGCCTTCAAAGATATTCTTTCAGGCCTGGCCAGCGCATGGGAAAATGACAGAAACGAAGTTGAAAAAGTCGGCGAACAACTCATCGGTCATCTTCAACGCCAAAATAAAAATGAACAAAGCGAGTCGTTGTCGCTTGATCATTATGAGGCCATTGCCAACACCATAACAAATTCCTACGATTGGGGCTATGGAGGCTGGGGTGATGCACCGAAATTCCCACAAGCCATGGTGCTTGAGTTTTTGCTTCAGCACATCGCCTTCACAAAAGAGCGCACAGAAAGTTCTGAAAAGACTTTAAAGCTAATCAATCACTGCCTGCAAGCCATGGTGCGCGGCGGATTGTACGATGTGGTTGGCGGAGGTTTTTCTCGCTACAGCACAGATAAATTTTGGCGTGTGCCTCATTTTGAAAAAATGCTTTACGATAACGCCCTGCTCATCCGCGTTTATCTGCACGCCTGGCAGGTCACAAAAGAACCTGCCTTCAAACGCATCGTTGAAGAAACCCTTAATTTCATCATGCGCGAGATGACCGATAAGCAAGGCGGGTTTTACTCTTCACTTGACGCAGATTCAGAAGGTGAAGAAGGAAAATTCTATGTTTGGTCTCTCAATGAAATTCGCGAATTACTTAAAGATGATTCAGATTTTTTTGAAGCAGCCTATGGAATTACCGCAAACGGTAACTGGGAAGGCAAGACTATTCTTCACCGCGAATTGGATGACACCTCCCTGGCTGCCCGCTTCAAACTGGACCTTGAAACTGTTCCGCTCAAATTGGCAGAATCTCACTCCAAACTTTTTTCCACCCGCACCCTACGGATTCGGCCTGGCACTGATGATAAAGTCCTTACCGCATGGAATGGCCTAATGCTCGCAACATTTGCAGAAGCCGCAAGAGTTCTTGACAACCCAACATATCAAGTCGTGGCTACGCGCAGTTCAGATTTCATGCTTTCCAATTTAAGGCCCGAAGGTCAATTACGGCGATCCTGGCGAAATGGTATGACCATAAATTCAGTTTTTCTTGAAGATTATGCAGCATTGATTTTAGGTTTACTCGAACTGTATCAAACCGATTTCGATAACAAATGGTTTGCATCTGCTCATGAATTAACTGACGAAATGATCGAGAAATTCAACGACACAGATGGCGGTTTTTTTGATACCCCACACGATGGCGAAACCCTGCTGATTCGCCCAAAGGAAATTTCAGATAACGCTACACCTTCGGGTAATGCTTTGGCATGTGAAGCATTATTAAAACTAGCCGCATATACTGATGACGGGAAATATCGTGATCTCGCTGAACAAGCATTGACGCTCATGGGCGATTCCGCGCTACGATACCCTCTTGGGTTTGCACGCTGGCTGTCAGCAGGAGAAAATGCCCAGAAAAACATGAAACAGGTTGCCATTATAGGCGAAGCGGGTGATGAAAAATTTGAGAGTATGCTAAAAGTTATTCGGGCAGAGTACAGACCGGGCGTAGTGGTGGCCGCATCCCCTTATCCCCCATCAAATAACGCACCAACGCTACTGCTTGACCGACCATTAATTGACGGAAAAGCTACTGCGTATGTTTGCGAAGGTTTCGTGTGCAAACAACCTACGGCTGAGCCTGAGCTATTGAAAAAACAATTATCGGATTTTTAGAGAAAAAAAATAAAGACTCTCTTTTACGAGAGTCTTTATTTTTAAATTACTTATCTTCTTCTTTCTTTTTCTCAGGGTCTTCAGTTTCTTCTTCTTTTCCACCCAATCCTTCGCGGAAAGCTTTAATGCTGCGTCCAAGTTCGCCAGAAATCTTGCCAATTCTCCCAGGCCCAAATAAGAGAACTACTATTATTAGAATGATGACCCATTCCATGCCACCTAATTTAAACATTTCTAACTCCTTTTATGATATTAAATATATCGTACCACAAATCAGTTAAAAAGTAATTAGAGCGCCTTTCTGGAGAAGAAACCTTCAATGTAGCGGATCGCACGACGTACAAATGAACGCAAACGCGCAAATCTTCGATACTGCTCGGGGTATACATTCTTCTTTGCGGGGATTGGACCCGTCCATTCGACAACCATGGCGCCCCATGTAAGACCACCGCCGAAGCCAACAAATACAGCTTTGTCGCCAGTCTTAAGTTGCCCTTTTTGAATAGCCTCAACAGTTGCTATTGGAATTGACGCAGTAGATGTATTGCCGTAACGCTCCACATTGATGACAAATTTATCAAGAGGCATTTTCAAATACTTCGCTGCCGTTTCAATAATTCGGAAATTCGCCTGATGGGGAATGATCCATTGGACATCGTTGGTTGTCATATTTACCTGCTCAAGAGCTTCAATGACAGCACGCCCCATCACTCTTGTGGCAAAACGGAAGACTTCCTTTCCATCCATTTGAACAAAATGCTTACCTTCATGAATGGTAGCCTCAGATGCCGGGTAACGGGTTCCACCGCCGAGTAAAGTTAATGAATCGGCGCCAGATCCATCTGAATGCATTACCGCAGACATAATGCCACCGGGCTTGTCACTGGCCTGCAAAACAAACGCGCCTGCGCCATCGCCAAATAAAATACATGTATTACGGTCTTTCCAATTCACAAAGCGGGAGAGCACTTCTGTGCCAACGACCAGCGCATTTTTAATGGAACCGCTGCGAATTGCCTGCGCGGCCATATTGGTTGCAAATATAAATCCTGTACATGCAGCTTGTATATCAAATGCACCAGCCTTGGTGGCGCCAATCTGATCCTGAATAATGCAGGCCGTGGCAGGGAAAATGTATTCCGGGGAAGAGGATGTGCAAATGATCAAATCCAGATCCGTGGGAGCCAAATTGGCAATCTGCAAAGCGCGAACCGCAGCTTCAACGCCCATTGTTGACGGAAACTCATTCTCTCGGGCAATATGGCGTTCACGAATGCCTGTGCGGTCACGAATCCATTCATCATTCGTTTCCACCATCTTGGCGATATCGTTGTTAGTTAATATAGGCTCAGGTACGTACATACCCCAACCTGTAACATGCGCAAATGGCATTATTACTCCTTTATTTAGTAAAGTGGCTTAAGATCAAAGTTGCGTTATGGCCGCCAAAACCAAACGAGTTAGACATGATATGCGCCGGCTCTGCTTTACGTGCCTGATTGGGAACGTAATCCAGGTCACAATTGGGATCGGGTGTTTCATAATTAATAGTCGGAGGCAAAATATTATTTGTTAAGACCATTGAACCAACAACAGCTTCCAACGCCCCAGAAGCACCTAATAAATGCCCGGTCATGGATTTTGTGGACGAAACTGGAATCTTGTAAGCCTGCTCACCAAACACGGTCTTAATGGCGCTTGTTTCGCTTTTATCATTCATTTGAGTAGAAGTGCCATGTGCATTGATATAACCAATATCTTCGCCTTTTAAGTTTGCATCTTTCAATGCAAGGCGCATCGATTCAGCAGCACCTGCACCATCTTCCGCAGGCGCCGAAATGTGGTGGGCATCGTCTGTTGTGCCGTAGCCGGTAAACTCACAAATAACATTTGCGCCGCGAGCCCGGGCATATTCAAGAGACTCGAGAATTAAGATGCCAGCACCCTCAGCCATAATAAAGCCGTCGCGGTTCTTGTCGAAAGGTCGTGACGCCTTTTGAGGGTCCTCGTTGCGAGTTGATAATGCTGTCATCACGTTCATGCCTGCCATGGCAATCGCGCTGACCGCAGCTTCTGAAGCCCCGGCGATCATTACATCTGCTGCTCCTCTGCGGATCATTTCACTCGCTTCACCTAATGCATTGGTACCAGACGCACAAGCAGTGGCAAGTGACATGTTAGGTCCACGTGCACCAACACGAATGGCAATATTCCCCGCAGCACTATCAGAGATCATCATTGGGATTAAGAATGGACTCACACGATCAGGTCCGCGTTGACGCATCACTTCATATTGTTCGATCAGCGTAAGTATCCCGCCAATACCAGAGCCAATTAATATTCCAACGCGGTTGCGATTCGATTCATCGATTTTCAGATCTGATTGGGATAGAGCTTCCAGAGTCGCAGCGGTAGCCAGTTGAGTGAAGCGATCCATTTTGCGTGAGTCTTTTGTGCCAAATAAAGCAACAGGGTCAAAATCCTTTACCTCGGCGGCAAACCTTGTTTTATGCGCACTTGCATCAAAAGCAGTAATTGGCGCTGCGCCAGATTTACCCGCAAGCAAAGCCTGCCAAGTATCGCTTACATTATTCCCCACTGGGCTTACGCAGCCAAGCCCGGTTACAACTACACGTTTTCTCATTCGTGTTCTCCTTAACCTTTACAGTAATAAACAAGAAAAGACTGTAGATCTCTCCCATTTTCCTTAACAACACTGTTTTTGACTGGAAGACACGGGAAAGTTACATTTTCTTCAGGATTCCCCAAGCTTGTTGGATATGTAAACGGTCGTGGTCTGCAATAAAGCCAACTACTTCAAGGAAATTTGTGGGGCCGAAAATGGCGTGGCGTGCCTTTTGCGCCCAATCATCGTTTGTAATTCTTTTTAGCATGGATATGGTTTCAAACCGCGCGTCAACAAATTCCTGCAATGTTGATGCGCCGTCTTCATTTACATAATCTCCATGGCTTGCCCAAATGCCACTATCTGGTCTCGGGATAAATGGCTCATTTTGTTCTAAGAACAATTTGATCTGCATTTGATGGATTTCACGTTCTGTATCACGTAAATGACAAACAAGTTCTGTCAGTGTCCAATCGCTGTGGGCGGATGTTTGAGACCATGATTTATCAAGCCCACGAGTGAGTCCGTTCATTACAGCTGGTGTTGCAGCTAATATCGCCAAAACTGACTCGATTGATTTGAAAGATGGAATTAATGTTGAGTGATCTACAGATTCAAGCCATGGGCGAAGATCTGCCAGTTTTCCGCGCGCACCCGTTTCAGGGTCAGATGTTGAAGCGGGTCCCTCATCCACATGATAAGTTGCCAACCCTAGTTTTTGCGCCGGTAATATATCACGCTCGAGATCATTCCCTACCATCAACACTGGGCCCTCCGGCCAGCCCAAACGCCCAAGAACTTCAGCATAATAGGCTGGGTGCGTTTTTGAAAAATGAAAATGATCAAAGGTTGAGATCAACTCAAACTGCTCAGGATCGAAACCAGCCCAACGCAAGCGATGATAGGTTGCTTTCCGAGGTAAAAGTGGATCGGTTGCAATGGCAATGCGAAAACCCTGTGAAAAGGCCCAATCAATAATTGGGCCTGCCTCAGGGTTCGGGGAAGTCAACGCAGAAAGGCTGGGGAAACTATTATCGTAAAAATTCTCAATTGCTGGTTCAAGCAAGTCACGGGGCATATTGATCTGGGGGTAAAATTCTTTATTAAATACTTCTTCCAATGTGTGCGAAAAATCTTCACTTTCGCTCATTAAATTCATACCAGAAATTAGAGCTCGAAACATAAGCTCAGGAGCAATTTTCGGAGTCAGTTCCTTTGCCAAAGCCTGAAAATAGGCAGGGATAAAAGCATCCAGGTGTGTGTTAAGTAAAGTATCGTCTAGGTCGAACAGAAGTGTTAGCGTCATATTTTATTGACTCCCCCGGGAGTCCTCAGGTTATTCTTTTACTTCAAATTTAAAGGGTAAAGCGTGACATTCACCGCACCCGATTTGAGGCTCGGCAATACCACGCCTGGTTTTTTCACAAAATGCATTGACTTGCACACGGCGTTGAAACGCCGCAGTAAATGGCCGCGCAACCGTAATATTCAGCTTCATATGTTGACATGAATTGGCTCGCGCTATATCAGGCACGGGACAGGTTTTACATAAATCAGTTGTCCAAGCCTGTCCATAAAGCTGCAACAGGCGGCATTCTTCAACATTACGTCCACGAAAATAATTACCGTAGAAGTGTGGGCATTCACGCCCGGCGGGAGTTTTCATTGGAGTTGCAGGCAAATATGCAATTTACCAACGTGCAGGTTTGTATACTTGCCTTCTGGTTTCCTAATTTAGTACTTTATACGCGTGTAATATATTCGCCGGTACGTGTATCGACTCGAATTGTATCCCCTACCAAAACAAAGTTGGGGCATTGAACGGTTACACCGGATTCAGTAATTACCTTCTTGGTTACACCTGTAGCGGTGTCGCCACGAATGGCCATTTCGGCTTCAACAACTTTCAGATCTACAGAAGTGGGCAATTCAATATCAATGGCTTCGCCATTATAGAAAGTTAGCTTAACTTCCATGCCTTCTTTTAAATAGTTGGCGCTATCGCCCAATGACTCTTTCTTGATAGCAGGCTGCTCAAAGGTTGCGTTATCCATGAAGTAATACATATCACCATCATTATAGAGATAGGAAACATTGGCAAAATCAAGGTCAACATCTTGAACTGACTGGCCCGAGCTGAAAGTGCGCTCAATAGTAGATCCCGTTAACAGATTACGAGCCTTTACTTTAATATTTGCGTTGCCGCGACCGGTCTTGTTATGGCTATAGTCCAGCACCTTTAATAGATTGCCATCCAATTCAAATGTGACACCTTTGCGAAGTTCATTTACATCAATCATGCTTACTTTCCTTATTTGTTTGATTTATTTTACAGCGGGCGGATTATACCAATGAGATATGAATAGTGACTAGGTTGTGTGATCTACTGCAAATGAAACATTAATGCGAAGCCTCGGATTCTGGGTCATCGTGTAGGAGCTGGACTGCATGAGGAAGTATCGGCAGGATTATCTGCAAATTCTCAACAGCACCATTGGGGCTGCCTGGCAAATTGATGATAAGAGTTTGCCCTCGAATGCCAGCAATTGCGCGGGAAAGCATGGCATGGGGAGTTTTCTTCAGGCTTTCAGCTCGCATAGCCTCTGCCAAACCTGGAGCCTCACGCTGAACGACCGCACGTGTGGCCTCTGGAGTTACATCTCGTGAGGCGAAGCCGGTGCCACCAGTTGTTAAAATCACGTCAATTTGTTCGCTATCGGCCCATTCGATCAAGGTTATACGGATGGCAGATTCATCGTCAGGGAGAATCGCTTGTTTGGTTACCGACCAGTTCCGGGCTAGGATCAGATTCGCAAGTGCGGGGCCGGAGGCATCCATCCGCTCGCCCTTTGCGGAACGATCAGAGAGAGTCAATATCCCAAATCGAATGGTGCTCATAAAAATTAATTAAGCAGATTTAATGGCTTGCTTTAAAAGCGTGGTAAGTTCGTCAGGCATATAGGGTTTCATTAAAAAGCCGAACGCACCCTGGCTCATACATTCTTCCTTCACATTGGCACCGGAAGACATCACCACTTTAGTGTTCATGATATCTGGAGTAGAGCGTAATTGACTCAGAATATCCAATCCATTTTGACTGCCTAAATGGACATCCAGCAAAAGCACATCGGGATTTTCATTTCTAATCGCCTCAAGCACATCTGCGTCTGGCTGAATATCGACAACATCAAAACCCTCCATTTTTAAGAGGGTCTTTAATAACGAGATCATGGTTAGATCATCTTCTGCGAGCAACACCTTTGGTTTTGACATTCTTCTTCACCTTTATTTGCGCGGATTTTTTCTTCACTACAACCTTGGCTTGCTCTTTTTTACGTGGTTTTGCTTTTTCCAAAGCGGCATTAATTACATCATC
Source organism: Anaerolineales bacterium (assembly GCA_043788255.1). GTDB lineage: Bacteria > Chloroflexota > Anaerolineae > Anaerolineales > Villigracilaceae > Villigracilis. Next base: position 26,785 of record JAYVUA010000135.1, read on the forward strand.
TACAGACTCAGCAAAAATAAAATTCATTGATTTTCTGATTTCATCGGGCACATCATCAACATCCTGTTCATTACGCTTTGGAAGAATGACAGTAGTCAATCCGCTACGATGTGCAGCCAATACTTTTTCCTTGACGCCTCCGATGGCCAACACCTGACCTCGCAGAGATATTTCACCTGTCATGCCGATTTGCGGCTTCACCTTGCGGCCAGAGATCAATGATACCAAGGATGTTGCCATTGCCACTCCAGCAGAGGGCCCATCTTTGGGTTGAGCACCAGCTGGGATGTGCATATGCACATCAAATTTATCAAAGAACTCGTGGGGAATTTTCAAAGAAACTGCACGTGAACGAACGTAAGACATGGCCGCACGTGCAGATTCCTGCATTACATTTCCAATGGAACCTGTCACTTGAAACCCACGTCCACCAGGCATGGCTGTAGATTCAATGAATAAAATATCGCCGCCAAAAGAAGTCCAGGCAAGCCCAGGGACAACTCCTGGAATAGAGGTTCGCTTATTCAATTCTTCCGGACCAAAATAAATGGGATGGTCAAGATATTCCTCAACCAACTCAGGAGTAATCTCAAATTTCTCGTCACTATTTTCGGCGATCTTCGTACCAACTTTACGACACACTGCACCTATCTTGCGTTCCAAATTTCGGACACCTGCTTCGCGTGTGTATTGCCTAATAATCATCTTTAAGGCTTCGTCATTAAAGGCAATCTCTCCCTCACGCAAACTATTCTCACGGATCTGGCGAGGAATTAAGTAGCCGCGAGCAATCGCCAGCTTCTCATTTTCGGTATAGCCTGAAAGGAAGATGATTTCCATGCGGTCACGTAACGGCCCGGGGATGGTCTCTAATGTATTGGCCGTGGTAATAAAAAACACCTGCGAAAGATCATATGAAACTTCGAGATAGTTATCTCGAAATTCGCCATTTTGTTCAGGGTCCAGTACTTCAAGCAATGCCGAGGCTGGGTCACCGTGAAAATCAAAAGTTAACTTGTCAACTTCATCAAGCATAAAAACAGGGTTTTTTGAATCAACCCGCCGCAAAGATTGTAAAATTCGACCTGGCATCGACCCGATATAAGTCCGCCGATGACCGCGAATCTCTGCTTCATCACGCACGCCGCCTAGTGAAGCACGAATAAACTTGCGCTCCATGGCACGCGCAATTGATTGACCAAGAGAAGTCTTTCCTACTCCTGGAGGGCCAACAAAACAAAGGATCACTCCTTCGCGCTCATGCCGAATGGCATCTTCTGATGGCTTCTTTTCATCATCTTTTCGATCAAGTCGCAGCTTACGAATCGCAAGAAATTCAAGAATGCGGTCTTTTACATCATCAAGCCCAAAATGATCTTTATTCAGAATCTCACGCGCATGTTTAATGTCAAGATTATCCTGCGTGGATTTGGACCACGGGAGAGTGACCAGCCAGTCTAAATAGGTGCGGATGACACCATATTCAGCCGCAGCCGTCGGCAGGCGTGACAACCGATCCAACTCACGTTTGGCCTGCTTCAGCGCTTCTTCGGGCATTTTCGCATCTTCGATCTTTTTACGGAATTCTTCCGCTTCTTCCGACTGCTCATCTTTTTCGCCCAATTCTCGCTGAATGGCTTTCATTTGCTCGCGCAGGAAATATTCACGCTGTACTTTCTCTATCTCACCGCGCGCTTCGTTTTGGATCTTCTGACCGATCTGTAATACTTCAGTTTCGCGTACCAGCAAGCCAATAAGCTTTTTTAGTTTCTCGTAAACTGAATCCATCTCCAAAATCTCTTGCGCATCTTTCAAAGCGATGCGTTGAAAATTGGCTATTGTATATGCTGTTTGCAAGGGGTCTTCAAGCGAAGTGATTGAGCCTACCAATTCATCAGGAAACGAGGGAATCATTTCTGTGATCTGTTGGAACTGATCGCGTGCATTACGAGCCAGTGCGCTGGTTTCAATATCTGTTTCAGCAGATTCAGGAATAAGGTGAATATGCGCTTTCAGATATGGCTCTTCAGCAACAAACTCGCCAAGACGAAACCGCTCCATGCCTTGAACCAATAAGCGGACAGTTCCATCCGGAGCGCGCAACAGGCGATGCACCGTGGCTATCGTGCCAATTTGGTACAACTCGTTGGGGCCCGGGGTCTCCTGCTCAGGGTTCAATGCCGCAACAAGCCCCACAAGTTTATCTCCGCCAACGACATCATCCACGAGGCGGATTGAACGTGCCTGCCCCACAGTGAGCGGGACAGCAGTGTTGGGATAGACAACAACTCCGCGCAATGGCAGGATGGGAAGCACGTCGGGGAACTTCTGCCCTTCGTTTTTCTCACCATCTACCGGTGCGGATGAGGCGTCATCTTTATTATTCTGTGAATTTGAAATCGTCGATGAAATGAACTTCTTGATCAGTTCATCATCAGTTTCCCCAAGTTTTTGAAAAAATTCTTGAATTCCAGATTGCCATCTTTCTGCGGGCATACTTTTACTCAACCTTGTTTTGATTTTCTTTTGGAAGGACTATGACCAAAAACCCATCTTTGTATTCTGCTTGGGTCTGGTCTATATTCACCGGCCCGGGCAGGCTTATGGCTGATGCAAACTTCCCAAATCGTATTTCCATTTGCTGATACGCACGACGTTCGGGAAGGTCGAGGCGCGTGCCTGAAATAAGAAGGGTGTTGTTTTCAAGGGAAACTTCAAAATCAGCTTCGTGCATCCCCGCTATTTCCATACGTACCACGTACGCTCCTTCCATTTCGTATTGATCTGTTGGAGGGCTCCAAACATTTGAGCGTACCTGCCAACTCACCGCTTGTAGAATCTCACGCCGAGATTCAAGTAAAGTTGTAATTGATTTACGGATAACTGTTGGCATGGAATTTCTCCTTCCTATGCACTTTTATCATATTTTCAGTGCCTCCGGCGGGTTTCGAACCCACAACCTACTGCTTAGAAGGCAGTTGCTCTATCCATTGAGCTACGAAGGCATTTTACAATTTTACCCGCCACCTTCCACATTTGGAATGTTTGGCTGGTAGGGTCTTAATCCGCGATAAACGCGCGGACCAGAGATTGTCTTTAAAATCGTATCTGCTGATCTTCCAAGCTTTTTACTTAATTCTTCAGCAGACATGGCACTGTTTCCATTTACCAGAAATATTCTGAACACAGCTTCAACCATGGCTGTATGAGAATCAGAAAATTCAGGCAGCAACGCGCAATGACTCATCAGCGCGTGTTGAACGCCATCCACTGGTTTCACTTCTGCGGTTTGGGCATCGACCCAATCCACCATGTCACCTTCTTCAATGTTGGCAAAGGTTTCCTGATGTTCGGCACACAATAATGAACGCAAAAATACATGCCAATCACGCTCGTTTTGTTTCCACCACTCAAAGTCAATGTGGAACGGGGTTTTTGATGTGGGCTTTAGAAGACTCATGAGCCGTCCTCACTCAGGCGGAAATGTAAATCGCCGACATGCTTGAATTTTGGGTTTACAGCCAGCAGCGCAAAAAGCGGAGCAGGCGGAACGCGGCGGACAAGATTGACAGCTGCGTATAATTCCTGCGCATGGACATGGCCTTGTGGGTTGGATTTTGTCAATTCGCGCATAACTAACAAAACCAAATCTTCAAATGAGCGCTTTTTCTCCCAAACAGGATCCAGACTCTTGAAATCAGGTACGTGAATGGCCATTCGGTCATTAAACTCTGCCGTGATGGACTGTTTCAGCATGGCAAAAACAAAACCACCGTCAGTTCCAACCATCACTGTGCGAACCCAATCCTTTGAAGAGCGCTGATTCTTTACTTCCACTATGACTTCGCCTGGTTTCTCACCACGGCGAACTTGTACAAGAGAACCAGGAATTAATTGGTGTGATTTATACCACTCACGCAAGCCGAATACATATCCGCTTTTGAGAACTACCCAGGCTGGAATGCGCTGTTTTGTCTTTGCATCTACAAGTGTAAATCTCACTCTTGAAGATTCATAGGCTGTTGGAAATAACTTGCGCGCTCTGGCAGACATGGGTAAAGTCCCAGCGCGTAAATGTGGATAAATTAGCGAGATTGTAATGGAGGAAACGTCACCACGCAATTCATTATCTTGAGACGGCGTCAATTCATCATCTAATTGCGCCTCAAGATTTTTCATTGCATCGTCAAGGTTTTCACGATCATACTCAATCTCAGAGTATTGCAATGGAGCAGGCACTTCTCTTACATAATCTGGTTCCAACCGCTGCAAACACCACAAGACCTGACCCGCAGGGCCAACTTCATCAAATCTTTCATCGTCTTGTAATGCATAATTTAAAGAAAATTCAGCCAGTCTCGGGTTGACTCCTGCCGGCAGTTCTATCTCTTTGATTAAAGCTTCTGTAGTCAGTGGTTCGCCGCCAGACATATCCAAAACTGCTTCTGCAAGATTTAACTGACCTTGATTAATATCAATTAATAGCGCACGAGGGAACCAACGCCCAGCGATCTTAACCAGCCCTTCGTCAGCGCTAAAAGCTTCCTCAAGTTTCTTTTCGATCAAGAGGTCATGTTCCTGCAAAATAAAGGCGGGAGACATTTCATCAACCTCTTGCGTTGGGATTGGAGCATCATTCAAATGATGTGATTCAAGGTTTGCAGCAAATAGGCGTTCGGTGCGGTCGTCCATCAAGACTGTAAGCACATCAAAATTAGACATGGATGGGTTTACACCCGCACGCACAGAAACAACTTTTCCCCTCCTCCATCCTAATACAGGGAAAACAAGTTCGTCGTCAATTTGATATCTTTCTTTTGGAAGAAAACTTTTGCCGCCAGCTTTTTGTTTACTTTCCGCCGCAGAACGCTCAGCTTTAACGCGTGCATCTACAAACTCAATGGCGAGATCACTGCTCGTTAGCGGCGTCTCGCGCTCAAAAAGAAAAGTGTGTAAATTTTCAACGTCTTGCGGGGTGATCTGAAGGGATAACCAGTATTCGTTGGGGAGTGAAAATGCGCCTGCCATACTCAGCCTTAAAATGAATTTACGCTTTATGCGTTAAATTCAGATTATACCTTACCTTGCATATACTTCCTATCCTTTGCGCCAAAATGCACATGTAAGAAAACTCATATTTTATTCATCCACTTTTCATCTTCTGAATGTAAACTGCAATAAGGAAATTAATGGAGAAAGAAAAAATGAAAAGACTTTATTGCATAATTTGGACTTTATTTTTCACCATAAGTCTATCTGCTTGTGGGACGCAGGCGACTCAGACTCCGCCCGAGCCTGCAACAGCGACCTCAACATCCGTTCCGCCTACAGAGACCGCAACAGCGACAGAAATTCCTCCAACTCCAACTTCCTCTCCAACCTCTACAGCCACTGCCATAGTGGAAGTAATTTCCACAGAAGCATCTGCGTTAAGCATCAGCTTTGTAAATGATGTTATGCCCATCTTTAATAACAATTGTCTCAAATGTCATGGTGGAGAAGAAATTAAGAAAGGCATGGATCTGAGAACATACGATTCACTCATGAAAGGTTCGTTCAACGGTTCTGTGATCATGCCCGGCAGCGCGGACAACAGCTTCCTCGTGGAACAACTGCTCAATGGCGAAATGCCAAAGCGCAAGCCGAAATTACCTGACGATCAAATTCAGATCATCATTGATTGGGTCAATCAGGGCGCCATCAATAACTAAAGACTGATAACGATTTAAAAGGAGTGGCAATCTGTAGATTGCCACTCCTTTTGTAATATTAGCATTTCATAAATATAACTTTCATCCTCTTGACTTTAATCCGTATAAATCGTAAAATCGTATTAATCTGATTAATCAGACAACTAATATATGATTTTACGCGAACGCGTTTCCCCTGAAATCTCAGAATTCCTTCGTTATCTTGCATCCCATGAAGAAGCAGAAGGCAATTTACCCTCATTAAATGAGCTTAGCCGTGAACTTGGCATTAGCCTTGCCGGCTTACGTGAACAACTGGAAGTTGCTCGTGCGCTCGGTCTTGTCGAAGTCCGCCCACGTACCGGGACAAGGCGATTGGCTTATTCGTTTGCGCCAGCAGTCAAACAAAGCCTGGCGTACGCTTTGGCTTTGAATGAAAATCACTTTGAAAAATACTCTGAGTTGCGAAATCATATTGAAGCCGCCTATTGGGATGAAGCGGTCAAATTACTTACAGAAGACGACAAACTCGAACTTCAAAACATTATTACACGCGCACTTGAAAAACTAAGCGGGAATCCCATACAAGTGCCTCATGAAGAACATCGCAAATTACACATGCTTATTTATAAACGACTCAACAATCCCTTTGTCACCGGGCTGCTGGAAGCATACTGGGATGCATACGAGGCTGTAGGTTTGAATTTATACGCCGGCAGTATGGATTATCTTCAGGAAGTTTGGGGCTATCACAAAACCATGGTAGAAAGCATTTGCAATGGAAATTACTCGGCGGGCCATAAAGCATTGGTTACTCACATTGACCTGCTTACGCACCGCCGGTCATAACTTAAAGGAGTCACATGAACAAGGTTATCAACGATTTCACCATCACAGTCGGCACAGTAAATGGTTCAGGCAGTTCCACCGCGAACAACACCATTCTGCGCTCCATCTTTAAGATGGGCATTCCTGTATCGGGCAAGAATCTCTTCCCCTCCAACATTCAGGGTTTACCAACCTGGTACACCATCCGCGTGAACAAGGATGGCTTTATTGCGCAGCATGAAGAACGGAACATTGTGATCACAATGAATCCCAATTCATTTGTCAGGGACCTGGCTTCAGTGGCACCCGGCGGCGCTTTCTATTATTCAGACGATATCAAACAACCCATAACCCGTGATGATATTGCCGTTTACGCCATGCCGGTCAAGAGCATCGTAAAAAATGACCCGAATGTACCAACAGACTTTCGCGATCTTGTTGGGAACATGGTGTATGTAGGCATTCTTGCACACATGATCAACATGGACATGGACAAGATTCTCGCCGCGCTTACCTTCCACTTCAAAGGCAAACAAAAACCAATTGACATGAATCTCAACGCAGTCAAGGCTGGCGCAGAATGGGCGAAGACGAATCTCGAAAAGAAGGATCCATACTTCCTTGAGTCAATGAATAAGACCGATGGGCTGATCATGGCGGATGGAAATACTGCCGCAGCGATAGGTTCCATTTTTGGCGGCGTGCAATTCGCAGGCTGGTATCCGATCACGCCGGCTTCCTCACTGGCAGAATCATTAATCGATTACCTCCCGCTTCTGCGCAAACGTGAAGACGGAAAACACACCTACGCGGTTGTGCAGGCAGAAGACGAACTCGCCGCACTCGGAATGGCAGTCGGCGCTGGTTGGTCTGGTTTACGCTCAATGACATCCACTTCTGGGCCCGGGCTCTCTCTAATGACCGAGTTCGCTGGCCTCGCATATTATGCTGAAATCCCAGTTGTTATCTGGGATGTACAGCGCATCGGACCCAGCACTGGCCTGCCCACAAGAACCTCCCAAGGTGACCTGACCTTTGCATACTTCATCGGCCACGGTGACTCACACTCTGTGATCTTGCTGCCTGGTGATGTAAGTGAATGTTTTGATTTCGGATGGCAGTCTTTTGATCTGGCTGAACGAATTCAAACTCCTGTGTTCGTGCTGAGCGATCTGGACATGGGCATGAACCAATGGATGAGCAAACCTTTCCAATATCCTGATGTACCCATGGACCGGGGCAAAGTATTATGGGAAAAAGACCTGGAAGAAATCAAAGGCAATTGGGGACGTTACCTCGACAAAGACGGCGATGCCATCCCCTACCGTACTATCCCCGGCAACAAACATCCAATGAGCTCGTACTTTACACGCGGTACTGGCCACGATGATTACGCAAAATATACCGAAGAAGCGGATATGTTCCTCAAGAACATGGATCGCCTAAAGCGCAAGAATGAAACAGCCAAGCAATATGTCCCTGCTCCTGTATTGCGCACAACCAAGGGAGCCACGGCTGGCATCATTGCTTATGGCTCGACAGAGGCTGCTGTACTCGAAGCTCAGTACCAGCTTGAAACCGAGCATGGCATCAAAACTGACTACCTGCGGATTCGCGCCATTCCATTCACAAAAGAAGTTGATGCCTTCCTCGCGAAGTACGATCAGATCTTTGTTGTCGAAATGAACCGCGATGGACAAATGAATCAGATTTTGTTGACTGAATATCCACAATTCGCAGTACGGCTCAAATCAGTAGCTTTTGGTGACGGCATGCCTGCCTCTGCAAAATGGGTACGTGAAGGCATCCTTGCCAAATACGTAAGCAAGAAAGCTGCGGTTGTGAAAGCTTCGGGCAAAATCACAACCAGAAAAGTTGCAAAGAAAACCACACCTGCGAAGAAGGTACCAGCGGCGGCTCCCAAAGGCAAGAAACCCCCAAAGAAAACCGTAGCAGGTTTACGGTCCAAAGCGAAGCGGAAATAATTTAGAAAAAAGGAGTAATTAAAAATGACTGAAGCACTCCCCATGGCTGGCACAACGGCTAACGCCAATCTCGCTGGTCTTACAAAAAATGATTATCGCGGCAACCCAAGCACCTTGTGCCAGGGCTGCGGTCACAATTCGATCTCCAATCAGATCATCTCTGCCTGTTTTGAAATGAACGTGGTTCCTGAAAATGTTTTGAAGTTCAGCGGCATTGGCTGCTCTTCAAAATCGCCTACGTATTTCCTCAACCGCACCTTTGGCTTCAACAGCCTGCACGGACGTATGCCGTCGATTGCCACGGGCGGTCTATTTGGAGACCATCATCTCAAAGGCATCAGCGTTTCAGGTGATGGCGACTCTGCCAGCATTGGCATGGGCCAGTTCAAACATGTGATGCGCCGCAATGTGAACATGGTTTACATTGTCGAGAACAACGGCGTATACGGCTTGACCAAAGGACAGTTCTCAGCAACGGCTGAAAAAGGATTGAACTTAAAGAAACAGGGTGAGAATCCATATATGCCCGTTGACATCTGCATGGAAGCACTTGTAAGCAATGCGACATTTGTTGCCCGCTCTTTTGCAGGCAACCCCAAGCAAGTAAAGGAATTGCTCAAAGCAGCCATTTCACACGATGGTATCGCCGTGCTGGATATCATCAGCCCGTGCGTTACATTTAATAATCAGGAAAGTGCCTATCACTCTTATGCCTGGGGCAAGGAACACGAAGAACCTTTGCAGGAGATTTCCTATATTGCCCCGCGCAATGAGATCATGCTTGAGCGAGAAATGGAAGACGGCGAAGTTCGTGAAGTGACCATGCATGACGGCTCAACCGTGATCTTGAAGAATCTTGAAAAAGGCTATGACACATCCAACCGTTTTGAAGCATTACGCGTGATGGAAGAATCGCAGCGTAACAAATGGCTGGTGACTGGTTTGCTTTATCTGGATACGACCAAGCCCAATTTGACCTCACGCTATAATTTAGTTGACTCAGCTCTCAACCGTCTCACCGAAGCGGACCTGAGACCTGATCGCGCCTCGATCGACAAAGTCAACGCTTTGATGTTCTAAAAGCCCCTGTGCCCCCACCCTGCCCTCCCCCAAATCCTAAAGGCGGATTTGGGGGAGGGTTTTGTAATGTGAGAATATATGACAACTGAAAATCCTAATTCTGAAAAACTTGATTTCAAACGCGTACTGCCTGTTTTGGTCATCGTCCTCGTTGACCTGATGGGACTTTCCATCATTATCCCGTTATTGCCTTTATACGCCGCACGCTTCGGCTCATCTCCACTCATCGTAGGGATTTTACAAGCAGCCTATCCCATGATGCAATTTTTAGGCGCGCCGATTCTGGGAAGATTATCCGATCGCTTCGGGCGCAAGCCGATTCTGATCGTGAGTCAAATCGGTACCTTTGCTGGCTTTATCTTATTGGGCTTCGCAAACTCTCTCGTGCTTCTGTTTGTTTCGCGCATCATTG
>JAYVUA010000136.1:0-17122 GCA_043788255.1 Anaerolineales bacterium
TTTCCGAAATGTTCCTCGATTGCTTCTAATGGTTTCTTGGGCATGCCTTCCTCCGTCTGTTTCCCATTTTTACCCCACTTTAGATGCAATCGCCCTGATAACACTCCTTGACCATACCATCACATTACAGTAAAATACCATCCGCATAAAAAATGCTCTCGTAGCTCAGTGGATTAGAGCGCTTGCTTGCGGAGCAATAGGTCGCAGGTTCGAGTCCTGCCGGGAGCACCACAAACCGTCTTTCACACAGAAAGACGGTTTTATGTTTAACCCTTAATAGCTGTAGAAAGTAGGTCGCAGGCCTCATCGAGGGATAATATTCAAGTCCTGCCGGGAGCACCTTAAAAAGAAATGGAATTCTCCGTTTCTTTTTGTTTATAATTGGTATTATGAAAAACAATAAACCCAATATTCTTTTAACCAATGACGATGGTATTCGCTCGCCCGGTTTGTGGGCCGCGGCCAGTGAGCTTTCGAAAATAGGCTATGTAACGGTTGCCGCGCCGCGTGACCAATCCTCAGGTATGGGTCGTAGTTTGCCCAACACGTCAGATGGGATCATTCGCAAGGAACAGGTGCAGGTCAACGGTCAGGAATGGAGCGTGTATGCGGTGGGCGGTTCACCTGCTCAGGCCGTCCTGCATGGCGTTTTGGAAATCGTCCCGCACAGACCTGATCTGGTGGTTTCGGGAATCAATTACGGAGAAAACGTTGGATTGGGAATTACGATTTCTGGCACAGTGGGGGCCGCCATGGAAGCCGCGGCAATGGGGATTCCTGCGCTGGCGATTTCGCTTCAAACTGAAACTCAATATCATTTGACTCATTCTGAAGATATCGATTTTTCAACAGCGGGATATTTCACGGCTTATTTCGCAAAACTACTGCTCGAAAAGAAATTTTCAAAAGAAGTGGATCTGATCAAAGTGGAAGTGCCGAGTCATGCCACGCCCGAAACTGGGTGGCAAACTACCAGGCTTTCCCACCGCCGATACTATGAACCCGTCGCCGCTGAAAGAGAATCCTGGGATGTGCCCGGTTTGATCACCTATAAAGAATCTGCATCGCTTCAGGATGAAGATGAAGATACGGATGTATATGTTTTGCGAAAAAAGAAAATGGTGGCAGTCACTCCCCTGAACTTGGACATGACAGCCCGTGTGACCCTGTCTGACTTTGAAAAATTTTTACGCAAATAATAAAACGGAGAGCCGCAACGCTCTCCGTTTTTGGTTATTTTCTCACCAAAATTATCGGAAATTGCCCCTATATATGAAAGAAGGCCGATATTCCCCTAGTTAATTAGGGGATATTTCCTCTAACCATAATTAGCTCCTCCGCCTAAAATCACATAGGATTTCAACTTGAAACATTAAAATGCAATAAGTTTGATGTTTCAAGAAACATTAATATAGAGGAGCTCACTATGAAAAAGTTTATGTTCGTTCTATCTCTGATTATGCTGGCATCGCTGATCCTTTCAGCTTGCGGCACACCACCTACCGCCGCGCCCACCGCTGCACCCGTTGTAGCAACCGAAGCGCCAACAGCTACCGAACCACCCACGCCCGCTTGGGAAGGCCCCAAGGGCGCCCTCGTTGCATCTTTCGTAGACGCTGCACCCACTCTTGATGGCGTAGCCGATGATGCCGCTTGGGCAAATGCTGAACCCATCACAATCGAAGTTCAGGATGGCTTCAATGATTTCAAGACCAAAGCTGAGCTTAAGGCTGTTTACACCGCTGACACAGTTTACTTTGTCATCAGCTACAAAGACCCCACCGAATCCTGGTACCGCTATCCGTGGGTCAAGCAGGAAGACGGCACTTGGAAACAGGACAAGGACCCGAATGATGTATTAGGCGGCGATAACAACCTGCATTATGAAGATAAAATCTCCATATTCTGGAATATCAATAACAGCACCGCCGGCTTCAACGAGAAGGGTTGCGCAGTTGCCTGCCATAGCGGCGACAATGCCGATATCAAACCTTACGGCAACATGAACACCAACGCAGCAGGCGAGCTTATCGACAACTGGCACTGGAAATCCGTCCGCATGGTCAATCAGGTTGACGACCAGTACGTTGACTCCACCATCATTGATACCTCTTCACCCGAAAATCAGAAAAAGACTATCGAAGCAGGTCGCCACAGCGATGCGAAAGACTCTGGCGGCTATTCAGATAACTACGCCTCCATGCCTGATCCTGCCGATGCAACCAAGACCATTGCCGACCACTCCATGCCCGGTTTCACCTCCCCAAACATTGATACCACCACCGGCGCCCCGGGTTTCATTCTCGATAGCGAAAAAGTTGCAGTGACCAAGGCAGAACTTGATGCAATGCCCGCTGGCACTATCATCCCCGGTATCGTCAAGTCCCCAATCGTTGGTGACCGTGGTCAAATCTCTGCCGGATGGAATTGGTCAGATGGTATGTGGACACTCGAATTCAGCCGCACACTCGAAACCGGCTCCGAAACCGATGTTCAATTCAAAGACCTTGCTGCTCAATATTTCTTCGGTCTCGCGATCTTCGAAAATGCACAGGTTCGCCACGCCTACCAATACGGCGTTTCATCCATGGTTTTCAAACCTCAATAAAAACTTCTCCTTTTTGATTGAGTAAAAAATCCCCCGCAGTGGGCACTGCGGGGGATAAATTTTATTCCCTGCCAGAGCTCTCTCAAACAAACGGCTTTCATACGAAGCTTGCTCTTTATTTTTCACAACCTGATGGGTATGCTACAATACCAGCAAGTTAAAAGCCTTCAGGATCATTCATGATTTCATTAGACAAATTTTTCTTCCTCAACAGGGAAATCATTCTTTTTGTTTACGGACTGGGATTCTTCATTCTCGGTTTTGCAATCATTCTTCAATTACAAAAATCATCGCGCCTTGAACTGGCGCGCAGTTTGAGATGGCTGGCGGCATTTGGCATTACACACGCTCTTAATGAATGGGGCGATCTTTTTATTCCGATTCAAGCGCAATATCTGAGCATTGCATTTATTCACCTGTTGGATATTCTGCAACTTTTCCTGCTGGCAGTTTCTTTTGCCTGCCTGTTTGAATTTGGTATTTCCATACTTATTTCAGTAAATCGTTTGCGCTGGCTGCGTGGATTTCCCGTTGTTTTACTGGCTGGCTGGGTATTTATCATATTTTTTGTGATCCTGCCTTTTGAGTCAGATATGAAAGCCTGGCATCATATTGCCGATGCGCTTGCGCGTTATTTCATCGGGTTCCCGGGAGGCTTACTGGCTGCCTATGGTTTACGGATGTATACGATTCGGCGCATCCAACCGCTCAATGTCCCTATAATCTTCAGCACCTTGAGAATAGCAGGAGTTTCGCTTGGTATTTATGCAGTTTTTGGCGGGTTGATTCCGCCGCCTGTAAACTTCTTTCCTGGAAATATTTTGAACACCCATACTTTTGAGCAAGTGGTTGGTATTCCGCCGATTCTTTTTCGTACTTTGATCAGCATTGTTATTGTTGTTGCTATTATTCGTTCGCTCGAAGTCTTTGACCTTGAAACCCAGAGGATAATCGAGAGACTTGAGCAACAACAGATCATCTCTGCAGAACATGAACGTTTAGCGCGTGAACTTCATGATGGTGCAATTCAAAAAGTGTATACAGCTGGGTTATTGGTTGAATCTGCTTCACACTTGACCAAACCAAGCACCGAACTTGGAGTGAGGCTGGAACGCGCAATGATCGTTTTAAATGATGCCATTGCTGACCTGCGCCATAATCTGGCAGAATTACATCACCCGAATATTCTACAATCCATGGAGCCGATCTCCGACCTCTTTCGTAAAATTGGGCAGGAACCTTATTACAATTCATTGGTCAATCTTTCAGTTGACTTGAAGGTTTCAGACGAAAAGGTATTATCCACGGCACGGATGGATCACATTCGTGCAATTGTCAACGATGCTTTGGCAAATGTTGTTCGTCACGCGAAGGCTAGAAATGTCAAATTACAGGTAAGTGATCTTGGGGAGCGTTTGAAAATCGCAATTATAGATGACGGTATTGGCCTGCCTCCCGATGTTCAGGCTGGCTATGGTCTGCGGAATATGCGTGACCGCTCCCGCCTCTTGAACGGAGAAATAAATTTTTCGAACTCGTCCAACAAAGGGACGACCATTACTTTAGAAATTCCCTGGGTAGATTAACCGATATGACAAAAACACGTATTCTTCTTGTTGACGATCATGCCATTGTCCGTTTGGGGCTGATGACACTACTTAACGACCAACCTGACATGGAAGTGGTTGCAGAAGCAAGTACTGCTGCGGAAGCCGTCCGCGAGGTTGAAAAATTTCAACCTGATGTGGTGCTAATGGACGTTCGCTTGCCGGGGGAAGGCGGTATAGAAGCCACACGGCAAATTACAGCGCGTTTTCCAAAAAGCAGAGTGGTCATGCTTACATCCTTTGCAGACGATGACCTTGTGATGCGGGCGATTAACGCAGGAGCGATGGGGTATGTGCTAAAACAAGTCGGGAATGAAGAACTGGTGAGGGCGATTCAGGCTGCGGCGCGGGGCGAAGCGCTTTTGGATCCATCCACAACAGCCCGGCTTCTGTCCCGTGTCCGCGAGTTGGATCGAAAAACTGAGGAAGATGCCTTTCGCGAACTGTCAGACCGCGAGATGGACGTGCTGGTGCATCTGACGCGTGGGAAAACGAATGCTGAGATCGGCCGCATTTTAAATTTGAGTGAAAAAACGGTTGGCAATTATATTGGGACAATGTTTGAAAAGCTGCACATGAATAATCGCATTGAGCTTGCCACGTATGCAGTGCAACATCATTTATTCGAGCGGATGGGAAATGAAGAATAAAATAAAAACTCCCGCACGATTTGCTTGGCAAATCGTGCGGGAGTTTTGTTTCATGTTTTTTTTATTGGAACAGATGCCAAACAGGCGGGAATGTTCCGAGCAGGCCAACCACCAGCAAACCAATTGCAATGGAGGAGATACGGGCGAAGTCGGTATCCTTGTCTTTCCAAACGTAGTGCAGGATTGCCCATGAGACGAAGAAGATAATGATCGCCCAACTGGATTTGCCAGAGAGACCGCCTACTGGTTTATACCAGCCCATGCTCTTCGCAAAAGCGGATTTGTCGTTGATTTCGTAGATCAGGGTGATGATACCCATCGCGGCGGAGCCAATTCCACCAGCGAGTAATGCAGCAGCGGCAGGGCCGTTGACTTTGTCGTTCATATCTTTTGCCATAGTCGTTTTCCTTTTGAATAATAATTAGTCAATTAGCGGACTGCAGCGGCTTTGGTGATGAAGGCGCCGAACATACCAGCAACTGCGGTTGCAACAAAGGCGAAGATGAAGAAGATCATCACTGCACGGCGTTCGCCGACTTTCTTCGCAAGCAGGGGGCCATAGTAGCTGACAACAAAGGCTACAACGGTTGCTGCAATCGGGGCCAGAAAGGCAACATGTTCCTTCCATTCCATGCCGAATTCATGCCATTGTGCTGTGCTTTCATTGGCAAGCAGCAGGAACTTGGGGAAAGTGGAGAGGTCAGTGGTACCTTCTGGGGGAACGGCACGATACCAGGGATAAACCACCCATGCACCGGTGAAGACAGCCGCCCAGACTGAGATGGCAAGACCCCAGAGGTACACTTTGATATTGTTGATGGTCTTGGTCATGCCTTCGGCTGTTAACCATTCAGCTTTCATACTGTAAATGGCATAGAGTGCGCCACTGAAACCCAGCAGGAAGATGAAACCGAACACCATGCCATGTACGACGGTCCAGATTTCACGAGCATTCATTTCCATAATTATTTCTCCTTGTTACGATTTTTAGAAGGGAATGTTTCCCTTTTACTGCCTATACTTTACGGTATTACAATTTTTGTGACCAGTAATAAAACACATCTATTTGGAGTGCATTTGTCATATTATTGTGAAACTTTGGTATTTCATCATTGGGCATTCACAACCGTCCATTGAATTGACTTCATTGTATGGGCAGACGAGAAATACAGTTAGAGGCGTTCTCCCCCATCAAATTAGGGGAGAACGCCTCTTTTTATTTTGGTGCGTGAGAAAATTTAAATAACGTGATCTTACATAATGTCATGCTGAGCGAAGCGGAGCATCTCTACAACTGGCTCAGAAACCCTTTGCTCCGCTTAGGGAGTCATGGTTAGGGGGTTATTTGTTTTCCTCTGGCGGCTTGACTGCGCGGAACTCTCTAAACAATAAAAGATCATAAACAATTTTTAAGCCGCCTGCGAGAAAAAGCGGTGCGTTAAATAAAGCAGGAATGCTAAACAAAATACCTGTTAGCGAAGGAGAAAGGGAGGCGCCAACAGAACGGGCAATGGCAGTCACTCCCGAAGCTGCAGACCGTTCGTCTGGCGCAACAACAGCCATCGTGTACGATTGACGCGTGGGGACATCCATTTGGGAGATGCTGAAACGGAGAAGCAGGAGTCCGATGGCAAGCGGCAAGTTCGGCATTAATGGAACAAGCATCAATAAAATATTCGATGGGATATGTGTAAAAACCATTGTATTGATTAGCCCGATTCTTGCGGCGAGAGGCACAGCCAGCAATGCGGAAATTCCCGCAAGGACGTTTGCGCCAAAAAAGATACTGCCCAACGTGCCAGAATCCACACCGAATTTGACATGGAACCAGTAAGCAATCATACTTTGCACGATCAGACCGCCCGCGAATGCATCCAATGCGAAGAGCGCGCTCAGCTTGAGGACCACGTTGCGTGACTTATGCAAACCAAGAGTGCGTTTAACCTCAAGTGTGCTGGGGATTATTTCGATTTCAGATGATAAGCCAGTAAACAAAATCAATAATAAAAATCCGCCAATTGCATAACCCATTAAAACCAGGCGATAGGATTCCAATTGAGTCCAGCCATTGCTTTGCAAAATCTGCGCCAGCCATCCGCCTGCCAATGCGCCCGTTGCTGTTGCAAATGAGCCGACCATGTTGTACCATGCAAAAACTTTTGTGCGTTTTTCGTTTGAGATCAATTGAGTCAGCCCCGCCTGTTCAACGGAAAGGAATGGACCGATTTCATTTCCACTTGGGCTGATGACTCCGATGATGGCGGCGGCCATGAGGATGATCACGTTATTGGTGAGGATGAAAACGATTCCTGCGCCCAACATGAGCAATGCGCCAATCAGCAAAGTCTTTTTCCTTCCGAGGTGATCGGCGCTGGTGGTTAGCCAAAGCGAAATACCTGCATCGCCGGCAAGAGTAAGTGAAAATAACAAGCCGATCATTTTTTCAGTGAGACCTGTTTCGGAAAGATAGAGAGCAAGGATAACCGAAAGAAATCCGTAACAGAACAGGCGAATGATACGGGTGGAAAAAAGCAGAGTGATGTCACGTTGATGAGATTGATTCATAATTATCCTTATTACTATCATGTCATTGCGAGCCGTTCCTTGGCGAAGCAATCTCCCTCATGGTACATGGGATTGCTTCGCCGGGAAGTGCACCCTCCTCGCAACGACATAAAATTTATTTTTTTGCCACATCCATGCGGCACCAGGCATACAGCGCGTCATAGACTTCCAATTGATGATCCATGTTTTCCATGTCTTCAGGAAAGCGCAGGCTGTAACCTGAGGCAATGGCTTCGAGACCGCGTGCGATGGGGTCAGTGTCGATATCCTTGTCAACATCTGCAGCGTGGACAATCTTTGCAAGACGTAAGAGACCGGGTTCTTTCAAACCATATTTGACAATGATGGATTCAAAGGAACAGCGTCCATCGACGTGACCGAGTTCAGCGCCCGGGGTGTCGTAGGGAATCGCGCCTGTTTCTTTGACGACCTTGTCAATTTGATTAACGGGGACAAACAGAAACTCTGCTTCATTATCGACGAAGCGGGTGATCAGCCAGGGACAGGCGATCCTATCTACGTGGACGTGCGAACGGGTAATCCAGATCATGATGGTGCTCCTTTGGAAAATGTAGAATGCAGAATGCGGAATTGCAATGCAGAATGCGGAATGCAGAATAACGTCCAGCTTAAGCTGCCTTGTCTTTTGTTTCCATTCTTCAAGCATTCGTTAATGCTTCCTTTTGCTTTGAAGGACAATGCTTATCTGCATACGAACAGTATACGCAACAATCTCCCGACTTGGGATGTAGGATTGCGCCGCAACTGGCGCATTGATAAGAAATGATTCAGGTATCCTGCGGCATCTCTTCAGCTTTGGAAAAGCCGCATTGCGGGCAGGTGAGAATTGCATCCAGTTCTATCATTTTTTGATTACAAGAATAACAACCCAAAAATCCCAGCCGCGACCACCACCCAGGCCACAGTCCATTTGGATTTGGAGGCGAAGAGGGTGATGACGGCGAGGCTGAAGATGATCCATGCGTTTAAGCCGATGACGGTTTCACTTAAGATACCCAATGCCGTTGCGGCGATTAAGCCGACTACGCCTGCGGTGACGCCATCTAAAAATGCGTGCGCGGATTTATTTTCGACAAGTTTTTCAAGGTAGTCATGCCCAATGATGGTAAAGGCAAAGGCTGGCGCGAAGATTCCAACGGTCATGGCGATTGCGCCGAGTGCGCCGCCGCCGATGTAGCCGACGAAGGTGGAGAAGATAATTAATGGCGCGGGGAGCAAGCCTGAAAGCGCGAGGCCATCTAAAAATTGCGGATTGGTCATCCAGCGGCCGACTTCGACGGCGTCATGTTGAATGAAAGGGATGGCGGTGTATGCGCCGCCGAATGTTAATAAGCCAGCACGCAGGCCTGAGAGGAGTAAGGTCAATATGGATGGCGCGCTGGTTGCGATGGCGGATGCAGTCGCTGGGGAGGATGAGACGGCGGTGAATGTAACGGCGTAGAAAATAATTACGAGAACAGAAGCAATTGTCAGCGTGAGAGCGAGGCGCGTTTTTTCGAGTCCGACCAGTGCATAGATGAATCCAACAATCAGAAGGGTAATTAAAAAGTTGACGTGCAGAAGTTGGGCAAACGCTGCAAGAAAAGCGATTCCCCACAACCATTTATTTTGATGTAATGCGTGACCGCCAATACGATGCACAGCGCGGACAATGAGCGCGGCGACGGCGGGCTGCATGCCAAGAAATACGGATTGGAAGATGGGCGAGTTGATGCCGTAGGTGACGTAGAACCACGAGAGCGCGAACATGAGCAGGAAGCCCGGGGTCATGAAGGCGAGGCCCGCGAGCAAGGCGCCGATGCGGCCGCGTGAGATCATGCCGAAGTAGACGGTGAGTTCGTGCGCTTCGGGGCCAGGCAAAACTTGATAGACCGCCAGCACGCGATTAAATCTTTCGGGGGTGATCCATTTTTCTTCTTCAACCAGTTCCTGACGAATCATCGCGATCTGTGAGACGGGCCCGCCCCAGGCAAGGAGTCCGAAACGCAGGAAGCGCAGGAAAAGTTTTAAATAAGATTCGTGTGGAATGTTGGTGGATTCGGGCGTGGTCAAAATTTTATTCCTTTTTGTTTTCGTACCAGACCTGACAGGTTTCATCATAACCTGAGTCGATCAGAACTTATGAATGGACAATGATTCGAGTCGCAGATGGTTCTATGGAAACCTGTCAGGTCTTAACCTTCTATTATCTTTATCTCTTCTTCGCTTATCATCCCCGCCAAAGTTGCTAAAATGACAAGGGTGATTTCAAGCATGGCTATTCTTTTCCTTCAACCATATTAATTTCATCAGAGGACAACCTCCCTTCGGTAACTTATAAACCAATTCATCAATCCCGCGATCCGTGGGTTTGACCTGACGCTGAATCAATTCGCAGACCTGCGGATTCTTCGTGGGGAGGGATTCAAGCAACCCCCCTCTGTCCCAAGTGCGGGACATCTCCCCCATTTTCAAAAACCGAAAATGAAGGAGAAAAAACTTTGAGTTGAACATAAATTAAACTTTTCATAAATACTCTGCATTTTATCCTCCTCCGTTTGTGATTTTCAAACGGGGGAGGTGTCCGAAGGACGGAGGGGGTCGCACTACCCCTCTATTATCTTTATTTCCTCTTCCGTCAACTCATATAACTTATAAACCAATTCATCAATCCCGCGGTCCGTGGATTTGACCTGACGCTGAATCAATTCGCTTTCCTGCGGATTCTTCGCGGCGGCCAGGGATTTGTGCAAGGCCAGCATTTGCTCAACCAGTTTGACCATTTGTTCGTGCATGGACTTTTCGGCTGGGTCGTTGAAGTTGATGGCGCGAATAGGAAGAGTTGCTAAATCTGAAACCAAAACTTTTGGAAACAATGCTTTTTGTGCTTTTGGATTTCTACGATGGTGATACCAAGTTATTAATTTGGAATTAACTATTCCTAAAATGTAAAATGGGTTTGCATCAGTAGTATCAAACTTTACTGGAATCACATCTCGGCTGTAATACAGTTCATCTTCACAATAGGCAGCGATAATCCTTCTTTCTTGTCCACCGGTAATTTCTTGCACCAACAATCGTTTTCCTGAAAAATTGGTAGACTCACGAGCAGCGGCAAGCCAAGAACCATATTTAATCCATCTTTCTCCCGTTGGATGAATTGAATATCTACTTAAATCTCTCCCTACTATTTCTGGTTTCCATTCTGAACCAAGTTTTTTCGTAGAGTGATAAGGCTTTGTCTTTACAGTGTCTTTTGTGTGTAATCCGCCATTTGGTGCTTGACCTTTGCCTACTTCATATGGGTTATAGCCAGAACATGGACGGGCAAAGTTTTTTAATGGTTGAGATACTTGAATTAATCTTTCAAGAAGTAAGTTGTCATCAGCGGTTTCAAAAATCCCAATATAGTAGTCGCCCTCAATAAATTGTTGTTGCTTGTAGACCCTTTCTTCTTTTACTCTTATTAAATTATCGCTTGTATCGCATATTTTCACTAATGTCTCTGAAGGTGATTCTTTATACGTTATGGCAACTAATGTATTAACTTGTGCATTTTCAAAAACCTGGTCAGAAAGCCAAAGAATTTCTTTGATGCGATAGCTTTTTAAAATGTATTCTCGAAGTGCCTTAGCAGAGGGAATGGTTAACCAAGTAACAGGAACAATAAAACCATGAGAACCCTTTTTATTCAAAAGAGATAATGATTGCTCGTAAAATAGAAAATAATTTTCGTAGCTCCCGAATGCTGATGAGAATTTATTTTTGAAATAAGGTTTCACATTATCTGAATGAATTTGATGAAAGCCATACGGCGGATTTCCAACCACCACATCGAATCCGCCGCGCCGAAAGACTTCGGGGAATTCAGTTTGCCAGTCAAACGGCTTCACGCGCTTCATCTCGTCCATGTTGCCGAACATCTGTCCGCTGAAATAGTCTGTGCCGATCAAAGCGTTGCCGTTCTTGATATTTTGATTCAAATTCGGCAGGATGTGACCTTCCTCGAACATCTTCAACTGCCCAGGGTCTTCGACCACTTTAAGCAGCAACGAAAGTTTGGTCACTTCCACGGCTTGCGGGTCGAGGTCTACGCCGTGAATGTTGTTCAATAGAATCCGCTTCTTCTCGGCCATGCTCAGGCGGTAGGTTTTATTGTCCGCGGTGAGAATAACCTTGTTCTTGATCCATTTATCGGCGGAGTTTGCAACGTACCAATCCAAATGCCAATCCAATAAAAATTGATACGCACCCAACAGGAATGAGCCCGATCCGCAAGCAGGGTCAACGATCTTTAATTTGGAAACCTCATCAGGAGTCAAGCCGATTCCCGATTCCCCATTCACGATTTTTCCAACCGTATTCTTAACGATATATTCCACAATATACGCAGGCGTGTAATACACACCGCCCGCCTTGCGCACTTCGGGCTTCTCTTCCACCTTTGCATTGCCGCCCGCAGTCAGCCGAATGACCTTGCCCAAAAAGCGTTCATAGACCGAGCCAAGAATTTCGGTGGGAATGTAATTGAACGCATACGGGCTTGGGTAATACAAATCTGTGATGATGTCTTTCAAGACCTTATCATCGATCTCCAACAATGAAGAAAGCACGTCGGGATTCTCGCGCTCTTTATCTTTTCGGAAATGAAACAACCCGGAGTTATAACGGTCATCGGCCTGCTGAAAGAACTTTAGTAAATCTTTATAAATGCCTGTATTATCAGAGAGTTCGAATAAGCGGCGGTCTTTCTCCATGCCGCGTTCTTCGGCAATGCGTAAAAAGATAATGCGATCAATCGTCATCTGCACCGCAAAATTGATTTGATCTTCGTTTAGATTCTTATCTTTATTTCGCGTGGCGATATTTTTTGCCAACGCCTCGCGCCAGCCTTCGATCTCCTCTAAAAAGGCATCGTCCACTTCCTGCGTGCCCTTCTTCCCTTTCAATTCATCTTTATATTTTTCAAGCGCGCCATTGCGAATCGCATCCGCAGAAAACAGCGCGGCGATCTCATCCCATTTTTCGATATATTCCTTGTAATGAAAAATGCTGATTCGTCCCGTGGCGGCCTTGTCTTTGGAATAATTGGGACGCGTGCGGCAATCGTAAATGGCGAAGTGTTCGAAGTCTGTCAAAATATTGATTGGAATCTTCGCGCTCCACCCATAACGGCGAATTTGATAGGCCGCCTCCAAACTGTTTTCCACTCTGACAGAGGGCTTCTTGGCTTCCACCAGAAAATCGAATGATTCCTTATCCACACGAAAGGCATAATCTGCCTTCTTCTGCTGCCCGTCAATTTCAACCGAATACTCATGCGCCACTTCCTTATTGCGCTCATCCTTGCCTTGCTTATTATCCACATCCCAACCCAATGCCTCAAAGAACGGGTCCAAAAACTGACGGCGTAATTCAGTCTCATTCTTTCCTGAATGATATTCATTGATATTCTGTTCAAAAGTTTCGACAAGCTGTTTGATTCGATCAGGCGCTGGCATGTTCCCTCGTTTGAAAGTCATTCTGAGCCACGCTCGTGTTCTTTGTGGCGAAGAATCTCTGATAATGTTGGTAGAGACTCTTCGGTCGCGGAAAGCACGCTCCCTCAGAGAGTCACAAAACGTTAATGTCGTTCATTATAGCAAATAAAAAAACTATACAACCGCTCATCCGTTAAGCGAAGCCATCCGTTGAGTACAGCTCTTTCAAGATCGCCAGCGTCTCTGCTTTTCCACCCACGCCATTCTCGCCACCGGGCCCAACACAAGATGGGCAGCCATCTTCACATTCACATTGACTCACCAATTCATACGCGCGTTGAATTAACTCAGTATGGATTTCAAATAACTTCTGACTAAACCCAATCCCAGCGGGAACAAAATCATACAGGACGATAGTTGGCTGTCCATTGATTGCACCAACAGGGTCAGTGTGGACTCCCAAATCACGTGTATCGCACATCAAAAACAATGGCGCAAGGTTGCCGAGCACAAAACCGAGTCCACCCAATCCGCTGCGAATGCGGACGTTTTGTTCCACTTTGTGATGACAGCTTGAGCAAAGCGTGGTCAGGTTTTCCAAACGGTTGGCGAGGTCACGCTCAAGTTTTCCATCACGGATGAAAGAACGGAATGGCAGCTTGTGATGCACATCATGTTGACGAGTCGTTTCCGCCGCGCCGCACACCTGACATTTATATCCATCACGCGCACGCACACGCTCACGAATCTTTGACCAATCAGGGCCATATTCATTGGGGTCGTTTGTCCACACCCCAGCATCGCGCAATTGATCCACCACTTCTTCAGAAAGTGAAATCCAATAGCCTGTCGTTTCCAATTCTGATGGCGGCATGTCGAGCGGTTCTTGTCCCAGTGTTTCATAAGTAAACCAGCGAATCTTACGATAACCAACTACTTGTGTGGTGACTTTTATTTCCCCATATGATTTCAGTCCACCGCGGACAGCGGCTTGCTCGTTTGTAGATAACATTTCGATTTCGGATTTTTTTTGTGCTTCGGTGTAATAGTCCAAACCCACGGGCACAAGCTGTGCAATGTGACCTTCAAGGTTAAACTCCTGCACAAAATATTGCTGGCCTTCGTGCATATAGATCGCGCCCGGGTGAACCATCCACGCCGCGCTTTCGCCATCGACCGTCCCGATGGTCAATGGTCTACCGTCCTCGGTCAGGCTTTGCAACACCACGCTTTGCGGCGAAGCAGAACGCAGTGAAATATTTGCAGCGGGATATTGGTCTTTCATCCAAAAATATTTTTCGTTCGAGAAATGCGCATCTTGATTCGTCACCATGAATTGCAAATATTCTTCGAGCAATTCATCCGAGATACCCCCAAAGCCATCGCCTTTTTGAAACGGCAATTCAAACATGGCACAGCGCAAATGTTCAAGCAATATCAACAAATGATTTGGATTCAGCAACGCCATCTCTGGTGAGCTGCCAAAGAAATATTCAGGATGATGGGCCAGAAATTGGTCCAGCGGATTCGGCGACGCGACCAGCACAGACACAGCAGGATCATCGCCGCGCCCCGCCCTACCCGACTGCTGCCTCGCGCTGGCGATCGTCCCCGGATACCCGACGAGGATTGCCGCGCCCAATCCGCCAATGTCGATGCCCAATTCAAGCGCAGTAGTAGCCACAACAGTTTTTACAGTCCCATCGCGCAGGCCTTGTTCAATCTCACGGCGTTGAGCGGGGAGATAGCCGCTTCTGTAGCCTCGGATAAGTGATGGGTAATTTGTAATTGGTAATTTACTGTTCTCTGCTCTCTGTTCTCTGTTCCCTTGCAAGTATGTCAAAATAATTTCAACACTTCTTCTTGTTCTCGCAAAGACCACACTTTGGACATCATGCGCCAGTAAATCATTTGTCAGGCGCACGCTTTCGAGCAGAGCGCTTTTTCTTAATCCCAGAGCGGCATCGGTGACGGGCGGATTGTAAATAATGAAATGACGTTCGCCACGCGAGGAGCCGTCGTTGTCAATTAGTTCAACTTCTTCTTCAATTAATTTTTCAGCGAGTTCTTTTGGATTTCCAATGGTGGCAGAAGCAAGGATGAATTGCGGTTTTGCGCCGTAAAAATTTGCAACCCGTTTGAGTCTGCGAATCACATTTGCCACATGCGAGCCAAAGACTCCGCGATATGTGTGGGCCTCGTCAATGACAATGAATTTCAGATTGGAAAAAAAGTCGCTCCAATTGGAATGATGCGGGAGAATGCCCATGTGCAGCATATCTGGATTGGATAAGACAATGCGGGCGTTCTTGCGAATGGATGGGCGGTCTTTTTGAGGAGTGTCACCGTCGTAGATGGCGGCCGACGTTAAACTTTCAACGTTCAACGTCGAAAGTTGATCCTGTGCCAACGCTTTGGTGGGGAATAAATAAATCGCACGTGCTTCTGGGTTGTGAAGAATCGTCGCGAGAACAGGCAGGTTGTAAGCAAGTGTTTTTCCACTGGCTGTGCCTGTTGAGAGGATGATATTTTTATGTGCGCGGGTTTGAGTCCATGCGGAGTATTGGTGAGAGTAGAGTTGATTAATGTTTCGGGAAGATAATGCTTCTCGAAGCGGAGCAGGCAGATCGTTAGGAAAAGGATGCGTTTGTGCGGGACGAGGCGGAGTCGTTCGCCACGCAGAAAAATTGGGAGCAGTTTCTGCATTCTGTTTCCAATAGTCAAGTAAAAGTTTAAGCGTGTTCAATGGCTATGCTTAGTTTGCTGATACTTCTTCCCCGGCGGTATGCAATGAGCGGAATGCCCATGCACCGATTCCAAATGGAACCCAAAATGTGACTGTACGATAAGTTAGGGTGATTACCACCGCCTGACTCCAATCAACGTTTAATGAGGTCAGCGCAATCGGCATAAGTCCCTCGACAATACCAATCCCTGAAGGAGTCGGCGATACAACAAGGAAAAGATAGGCAATGGAAAACCCGGCAATGATCGTGCCGGCGGAGAATGCGACTTCAAAAGATAAAAACGAGCAAACGAGAATAAGCATTAATAAGGTCTTATCCAGAATTCCCCACAAGACGGGCTTGACCAGACTTGTCTTTTGTTCTGTGATACCTGAAAAACCTTCAGAGACTTCATGGGCAAATTCGTGTGCACGGATTTCACTCAAGTAATCTGCCTTGCGGAAAAATTTAACAACCCGATTTACCATACGAGCCAGACTTGCAAGCAGATTTCCAAGTTTTTCTTCTGAACGGTAGCCAAGGTAAAGGATAAACGCATAGGAGATGGCTAGACCCAGCATGAAGAGTGTTGCTGAGAGATCGCCTGCATGAAGGTCGTTGCGGCGAACCAATACGATCAAGCCTAGCGACAATACGAACAGAAAGGCTGCGTGATCAAGCGAAAGGAATAATGCGGCGGCTACGGTTGCCTTGCCTGCCGGGTGACCCCGCCTGCGTGCTTCTGCAGCAAATAGTGCAACGCCTCCCATGCCGGCGGTCGGTGCAACGATATTGATAAAATTTGCAGCAGCGGCAATGCGGCTTAAATTCGTGATACTTTCATCCAGACCCAGTAAATGATAAACAGATTGATACATTCGGCCTGTGGTAAAAAACCACAAAATTTGAATAAAAATCGCGAGGATAAAATATCCCAAATGCGCTTTTTGCAGGGTGCGTGTGATGGTTTCAAGTTCACCAAAACTAAGTACCACCACGGCTATGCCAAGAAAGAGGACCGCAACAACAAAGAGTTTCTTCATTGCAATGATTATACACTTATAAAAAGAGCAGGTTTGAACCTGCTCTTTTTATATTTTTTTTATCGACGCCTGCCGCCGCTTACCAGCGAGACATAATAAAGCAATTGCATAATGGCTGTGACCAGACCTGCGACATAGGTCAACGCGGCGGCGTTTAATACTGTATTGACGCCGCGTCTCTCTTCGTCGGTTTGGATGATGCCAGTTTGCGAGAGAAGCTGCTTTGCCCGGGCAGATGCGTTCAATTCCACAGGCAGGGTAAACAGGGCAAAGACGGCTCCTCCAGAAAACACAAGGATGCCCAGCCAGGCAAGCTGGGTAAAGTGCAGGAATAGACCGATCATAATTAATATCCAGCCAAGGTTCGAGCCGATGTTAACTGCCGGCACAAGTGCTGCGCGAACACGAAGAGGGAAATATCCCTCCGCATCCTGCATGGCATG
>JAYVUA010000137.1:0-12575 GCA_043788255.1 Anaerolineales bacterium
ACTTTGAATAATCTCACTGCGGATGTATGCGCCAAGATTAGGTTCGATGGTTCGCCAAATGCTGCGCGCATGTTTACGCTGTTCAGATGGAAGCAATGAGAGCCAAAGTCTCTCAAAATGAGTTTGATTGATGCTCCAATAGATACTCAATAAGAGAATAAGGAGGGTGCCGCTTATAACCCCTCCAAGGCCTTCTGTGAAGTTAAGTATTGCGGGCAGAACAAACTGACCTTGTTCACCAATCATGGCTTCAAAGAGTTTATTTGGCGTTGGCAGCCATTCGATTAATTTAGATTGGAGTGAACTGCCTGCCATCCAAGGCGGCAGTATCCAGGTACCCTGTGCAGATAGGGTTTGGGCTGCTTCTTGAAGATCACCGGCCACAAATTTACCGACCAGGAAGATTAAGAAACTGAAAGCGCCGATACCTATCAAGTAAAGCAGGATCAGGATGAGGCGCGGAATGACGCCGCGTTTTATCCAATCCACCATCAATGGGCGGACTGTTGCGGCGAGCGCGAGCGAGATTAGTATGTAAGCGACCACCACCCGAAATTGCCATACCATAACAAGCGCAAGCAATGTAGTCATCACCGCGGTGCCAACCACAACCAGTTGCTTTATCATGATGTTTCCAAAAGGCTGTTATCCTGCATCAGTAGTATATCCAGGTCTGTGGTGATCGTCTCGATTTCATCCATTACGTGATCAATTTGTTTGATTCTTAAATCGGATCCTCTTTTTTTAAGTCTGGCCTGTTTGCGTAAATCCTGAGCGAGATCCTGTGCTTCATAGCGCAGGCGGCTGGCATAATCGCGCCCAGCCGAAACTTCAAGCTCTATTGTTTCTGGATAAAAAACAAAGTGATTGAGGCCAAGCTGAATTATGGCCGCCATGGGAATTGCCATGAGCGCTCCAGCGATGCCATAGAAAGAGCTAAAAGCAAAAATTGCAAGCAGTGTGACAAATGGGTTGACGCCAACTGCTTTTTTCATCACACGCGGCGTTAATAGACTATTCTCCAACTGCTGAATCACGACTGCTGCAACAATAACCCAAACCAACTTATCAGGCCCGATGGATAGCGCGAACAATGCGGCTGGAATAGCGCCAAGCAACGGGCCAATCATTGGCACGGCTTCCAACACGCCCGCCACAAGCGCCAATACCAACGCGTTCGGCAGACCAATCAGCAGATAGGCAACCCATGTTATTATGCCAATGACAAGACAAAGAAAACCCTGTCCGACAATATAAAAACCAACTCTGGCTTCCATGGCCGCAATCAATTCTCGCAGGGTCTCGCGCCGCTCTTGTGGAACAAACATTAAGAATGACTGAATGATTCGAGGCCCGTCAAGTGTCCAGTAAAAAGCCAGCACCAGAATCACGAGGGCAATAAAGATAAAATTAATAGTCAGTGTTAGATACCCGAGCACCTGCCCCGCAGATATCATCACATCCTGCCCGGTCTGTTGCGGCGGCTTTAGACTTGGCAGTGCGGCTGGGAGAAGGTTGCTAAAGCGTACGAATAATAAATTGGGGTAACTTACGATCCACTCGCGCAGGCTTTGGTAATAGCCCGGCATAGCAGCA
Source organism: Anaerolineales bacterium (assembly GCA_043788255.1). Taxonomy (GTDB): domain Bacteria; phylum Chloroflexota; class Anaerolineae; order Anaerolineales; family Villigracilaceae; genus Villigracilis. The sequence goes on from JAYVUA010000137.1 coordinate 1,597, forward strand.
ACAATCGTTGTACTTTGCATGGAGATCAACGGGGACAATAAAAGCAGGAAGCCTGTGAGCAGGAGAAACAGCATGAGATAGATAAGAAGGACGCCTGCGATGCGGGAAAGGCCTCGCTGATACAACCATGTGACGGCGGGTCTGATTACCGTGCCAATCACAATGGCGATAAATAAAATGAAAACGACCTGATTAAACCGATAGAGCAGCCAGAAGCAAAAGAGAACAGAAACAAGCACCAGTGTCGCCCACACGACCCGTCGGAATGTCCACTCATTTGGAAGCGAAGATGAATTAAGAGCCACGTCTTGTTTCACGATTGCTGTTTAACTTGTCAGCCGCGGAGAATTATTTCCTCGCAGCAAAAGGGTCAGTATAAAGCCTGCTACAAATCCGCCGATATGCGCCATGAAAGCCACGCCGCCTGTATCTGTTGTTTGGGCAATTGAACCGATGCCGCTAAAGAGCTGTAAGACGAACCAAAGTCCGATCACGATTAATGCAGAGACAGGGATCACACTTTGCCCCTGTAAGACACTTACTCTTGCATTTGGGAACAACAAGATGTATGCGCCGAGCACGCCTGCAATCGCTCCGGAAGCGCCGAGGTTTGGGATATTCGAGTCAAGGCTGAAGACCAGTTGGGCGGCTGTTGCGGCAAGCCCGCACACTAAATAGAAAACCAGAAACTTTGGATGTCCGAAGCGGTCTTCCACATTGTCACCGAAGATCCACAAGTAAAGCATGTTGCCGCCCAAATGAAGCCACCCGGCATGCATGAACATGGAAGTGAACAACGTTGGAAAATCAACCACGGGGTTGGCGAGAAAGCGGCTGGGAACAAAAGCCCACTGCATGATAAAAGCGTCGCCGCCGCTCATCTCTATCAGGAAAAACAGGACGTTCATGACGATCAAGGCGTACGTGACCAAAGGAACAGTTCTGCGAGAGCTATCGTCATCACCGATTGGGAACATAATATTTATCTCCTATTATTTGATTGGGTTTTTAACCGACAGCATAAATCACCAGTTCATCTGTTCACAGGGAAAGGTATCGTTTTTTTCATGCGATCAGCCTGCACAGCTTTATCCATCATGGTTCTGTTTGTTACAATCACCATTAAAGCTTCTTCCTTCATTGCATCGCCAAAGGTATCGTAAGCTTGCACCACTTCATCCAACGTAAAGTGATGAGTAATCAATTGTTTCGGTTGAAGCTTTCCTAAAACCATGGGTTTAGAAAGTATTTGATTCGATACAAGCTTAACCAGATGGGTCTTCAACTTAATGTTTTGTGACATGAGTTATCCAAGTGTGAGGATAGATATCGTCTGATATTTTCCATGAAAAGGCCAGACAATAAATCCATACCTTATGTTAAGACAAAAACTCTCCAGCCGCATCCATCTGTTGGAGAGTTTTTGTCTCCGCCGGTTGGGGGATGTAAAAACATCAGTAATCGACGAGACACATCGTAAAGTAAACATGATAGAGCAGATCTCAACTTCTATGTCAATCGTCGAAGGTTGCCCAATACAGTTTCTATTTCTTCAAGATTGACCAGCCGGTCAATGTCAACATGCTTAAGCGTACCATTTTTAGCTTTCTCAACAGCAGCTTCATATATCGTCAAATGGCGTGCCGCAGCCTCTTTGACCAGTTCCACACCCTGGTTGTACCCGATCAGCGGATTCAGCGCTGTGACAATAATTGGGTTCTGTGCCAGCCAGCTTTCTGCTTTTGCGCGGTTTGCAGTGAGGCCTTTTACAGCCCGATCCGTAAATGCCTGTATGGCACCAATCATAATTTGCATCATCTCAAAAAGATTATGAGCAATGACCGGCATCATCACATTCAATTCAAGCTGCCCGGCCTGGGCTGCCAGTGCCACGGTCGTATCACAGCCGATCACATGGAACATTGCCATATCAAGCATCTCGGCCATCACGGGGTTAACCTTGCCCGGCATAATGCTCGAACCTGGTTGTACTGCCGGTAAATGGATCTCATCCAATCCGGTGGTGGGACCTGAAGACAGCAGACGAAAATCATTGGCAATGCGGATTAATGTCAACGCCAAGGTTCGTATTGAAGAAGAGAAAGCAGTTGCATCGGCCATCGATTGCATGGATTCAAATAGATTATCAGACTCATTAAGTTGCAGCCCGGATAATTCAGATATTTTTTTGACCATCTGTCGATGGTAGTCTGGATGCGCATTCAAGCCCGACCCGACAGCTGTACCGCCAATCCCTAATCGTCTCAATCCATCAGCAGCATACTTAATTCGATCTGCATCCCGCTCAACAGCTTTTGCGTAGGCACCAAACTCCTGACCCAATCGAATCGGGACTGCATCCTGTAAATGAGTGCGCCCCGATTTGATGATTTCATCAAACTCACTGGCTTTGGTTTCCAGCGCAGTCGTGAGTTCTTTCAGCGCAATCAGTAACTCATCCAAACGCCACAAACATCCTAAACGAATTGCGGTAGGAACAGTATCATTCGTAGATTGTGACATATTAACATGATCATTCGGATGGACAAGATATTCCCCAAAATTTCCGCCTACAATATGCGTGGCACGATTAGCGATCACTTCGTTGACATTCATGTGATGACTGGTTCCCGCGCCAGCCTGAAATGGATCAACTACAAACTGTTCATTCCACTCCCCATCAATTACTTCCTGGGCAGCCTGAATGATGGCGTTTGCTTTCTCAGGGTCAAGCAGCCCCAGGTCACGGTTGGTTTCGGCCGCAGCCTTTTTGATCACACCCATCGACCAGATAAATGCCTGATAAGGCTTTAGGCCTGATATGGGAAAATTCTCGATCGCGCGTTGGGTCTGTGCACCATATAACGCATCGATAGGGACAAATACTTCACCGAGCGAGTCATGTTCAATCCTGTGAGTATTTATCATCTATTGCTCCATTTATAAACATGGGTGAATTGAACAGTAAATCAATACCCCATAGGTTTTACCCACCGAGACTGTCGTTGATAACTGGTTGTTCCTTGAGTGACTGCTCGTCCAACTTCACATTGCCGAAAGTGTCGGAAGCCTGTATTGCTTCGTTAAACTTAATTCCATTTGTAATGATTACTTTTAAAGCCTGTTCCTTCATCGCGTCACCAAAAGTGTCATACGCTTCCATCACCTGGTCCAGCATGAAATGATGAGTAATCAACTGTTTTGGCTGAAGCTTCCCGGCAAGCACTGTTTTTAATAGCAGCGGAGTCGTTACCGCATCGACCAGACGAGTTGTCAGTGTGATGTTTTGCGACCAAAGCTTATCCAGATTTAATTGAACAGGTTTGCCATGTACGCCAACGTTAGCGATATGACCGCCCGCCGTAACGACAGCCTGACAAATATCAAAACTTGCAGGAATCCCAATCGCCTCAATCGCCACATCCACACCTCGGTTCGCAGTCAGAGCCATGATCTTTTCGGCAGCATTGCCAATGTCATTGTGGATGACCTGTGTCGCTCCAAACTTCTTTGCCACTTCAAGACGGTTATCATCGTTATCAACCACAATGACTTCTGCCGGAGAATAGAATTGTGCCGTCAAAAGGACTGCCAGCCCGATCGGGCCTGCGCCGATAATTGCCACTGTATCACCGGGCTTTATCCGCCCGTTGAGAACGCCGCACTCGAACCCTGTCGGCAGAATATCACTCAACATAACGAGCGCTTCTTCGTCAGCGCCGTCAGGAATCAGATACAGGCTGTTATCAGCAAATGGGATGCGCACATATTCGGCTTGCGTTCCATCGATCAGATTTCCCAGAATCCAACCGCCGCCATTCTCACAGTGTGAACCCATCCCCTTTTTGCAGTTGATGCATCTCCCGCATGAACTGATGCATGAAATCAAAACATGATCCCCCACGCGGAAGTTTGAAACGTTCGCGCCAATTTTCTCGATGATGCCCACACCTTCATGCCCGAGGATGCGGCCATCTGTCACGCTGGGCACATCTCCCTTCATAATATGAAGGTCTGTCCCACAAACAGTCGTCTTTGTGATCTTAACAATGGCATCAGTGGATTCTTTTATAGCAGGCATTGGCCTTTCATCGTAAGAGCGATCCCCCGGCCCGTGATATACAAGTGCTTTCATTATTCATCTCCTATGTAAAAGGAAAATATGGTTTGGTGTTTCTTTACAGCAAGAAATAAAAAATCGTGCGTTATACCAGCGACAGGAATTTCATAAAAATCAATAAAACAATAAAGATGGATAGCATATAGATAAACCCACCTGTGTGCGGGATGCCAGGGAAAACGGACTGGCCAAAAAAACTAAACAACCATTGTACGGTCAATATCAAAACGATTAATTCAAACAATAAAATCTTCCTCTGAATAACTCTGGTGACACCCAGTCAGATTTCCTGGGGATATGTGCAATAATACAATTCAGTTTTAAAGATCATGAAAAAAAAAAACAGTAAGGGCACAGCCCTGGAACGGAGAGGCTGTGCCCCTGAAAGACATTGGGACTAGCGGTTGATTATGAACAAAATACCGGCGATCAACGCGCAGACTCCTGCAATGATACTTAATATTCCACCCACACCCACACCCAGAAGGCCAAGGCCGGTGATGATCAAAAAGATTCCGAGCAAGATCCATTTCAACTGACCCGTATTCATTTTGTTTCTCCTTGAGTTAATTTCAGTTTAATTATTCAGCTTTCAAAACACGTCGGCCTATGCCGTAATTAACGTTAGGAATTTTGAATTGCTTTTTTACCAGCCTGCGCAGCTTCGGATACGCGGTCTAATTGCTCGACCACCAGGTCCTGGCCTTGGTGTAATAATTCCTTGGCCTTTTCGCGCCCGCTGATCGCGAATTTATTTCTATCCAAGCGCACCTGTGCCATGGCATTTTCGACCATGTCGGAGGTGCGGTCACGAAGTTCAATGCCTTTTTCTTGAATTTGCGATCTGGTATCTTCACCAGATTGCGGTGCCAGTAAAAGCATGGTTAGTGCGCCGGCAAGGCCGCCGATCAACATGCCGAATAAAACACCGAGAAAATTATTCTTTTGATATTGTGGTGCTTGATTTTCGTTTATCATTATGTTGTTCCTTTTATTTTATAAAATATGACGAATTTTTTTACGTTGCCGGGTCAGCCCCCTGCGGCCCGGCACGGTGCACATACGCTGACGCAATCAACTGTAGTCAAGTGACTGGGACTAGACTGCGTCTTTAAGCGCTTTGAGGGGGTGCACTCTGATCACCTTGCGTGCCGCTTTGGCTTTGAAAGTCATCGGCTCTTTAGTGAAAGGGTTGATGCCCTCGTGCTGGCGGGTGGCTGGCTTGTCGACAATGCTCAGTTTCAGCAGACCCGGGATGATGACTTCGCCGGGTCCGTTCTTCCCGAGTTGTTGAGCCACCAATGCGTTGATCGTATCCAGCGTAGCCGTGGCTTGCTTTTTGCTTACGCCGCTCTTCTCGGCCAGGGTGGTCACAAATTCGGATTTACTCATTTTTTTGGACATTGTTTTCTCCTTGAAGTTAAGCATGGTGAACGTTTTTCACGATTTTGTACTGAATATACAGGTTTAAATCACCTGACCAGGTATTATTCGTAATGTTGAACACCAAGATAAATACCGGCATCCTTTAGCTCTTCTTCCGTCAACTGGACAAGACCAGCCAACCGGCGCAGGATGCGCTCAATAGCCGAAAGTCTGGCTAAAAAACTGCTCGGTGGCTGTATATTAGACTCTTGCTGATGGATGGAAGTACTCATTTCTGCCTGCCTGACTTATCGAGTGGTATGGTTTTCGCTGGTCGAAGTTTCTGTAACCGCCACAATGGGGCCGCGTGGACGGTAAAAGATCAGCCAGACAGTTCTTTCTATAGCCCAGGCGATCAGACCATAGATCAACATTGCGAACATGGATGAGAGTTCAAGCACCATGTTGCCAGCCGCCGGTGAGGCGACCAACCCGGTAAATGGAAATAGGAATAGGTAGGTAACACCATAGATCAAGGCAACGATCGGGCTGCCAGGGTTGGCTCCGATCAGCATCAGCCCAATACGCAATGCGATCAAGGCTTCGAGAATTCCAAACAGCAGCCAGACCAATTGCGTGGCTTTAAAAGTAAAGATGCGCTGCTCTCGCTCTGGTTCGTTTTGTGAGGTTCTGCTTTCCGATACTCTATTTTCGTTTGACATTTTTATCTTTCCTTCCAGATATGATTCTGATTCAACAATAAGAGAGGATTCTCCTGCCTTACATGAAAATATTGATTTTTATAAAAAACTCTTGCGAGCAGGGTGCGTTACACCCTGCTCACTTAATTATTCGCAAACTAAAAGCCAACAACTTTACGATTAGCGGCGAACTGCCTTGACAATCCATAGCAGAATGACGGCTCCGACAAGTGTTACCAGCATGGTTGGAAGGGTAATGGCATCATTGATCGTTCCAACGCCCAACAGTGGGCTGATAAAGTAACCTGCAATGAATGCGCCGATAACACCTACTACGATATCAAGCAGTGTTCCTTGCTGTGAATTTGTGTGCATGATCCTACTGGCAATATAACCGACGATCGCTCCAGCAATGAGATAGATAATGAGGTTCATTTTTTATTCTCCTTTTTGAATATTACATAATGCCGCATAAGGCGGTAAATACACAGTTGCCCGTGTTTGATTGATGATCCATCCCCCTTTCTTCTGAAAAGGGGGATGGTGTTACTTTAATTATTTAACCGATTCGGGCATAGCTTTCTTTTTCAGGTTGGCCTCATATTCCGTCACGCGTTTGTCGATTTCATCGGCAGCAGCTTCACGGGTATAGCCATATTTTTCCTGAAGCATGCCAGCCAAAACGTCGAACTTGCCAGCCGCCCGATCCAGGTCATCGTCGGTGAGTTTGCCCCACCAGGCTTTTGCCTCGCCTCGGATTTGCTTCCACTTGCCTTCAACTATGTCTTTGTTCATGGTTTGATCCTCCAGATCATTTGATTGAACTGTCCCAGTTTGCACCGGCGCTAGGACAGTGTTGTGCGCCGGATATCGAGTCTCTCATCCCCGTGTAGAAATCGGGATTATCATCAGCCAGATGGCATCAACTTATTAAGAACGCTTGCAGCAACGGTTCGCAGACGTTCAGCCACACGCTCGGGCGTTTCACCTTTACTGATAAAAGCATCTGCGCCAGCCGAGAGCGCAGCCTGATGACGGGCGTCCAACTGGCTGATGAGCACTACAACCAGCGCATTCGGGCAAGCCTTTCGGAGTTCTACCAAAGCCGTGCTGGGAGATCTGGGAAGTAAATCCCAATCAATTAACAACATCTCTGTGCGGCTGACAGGTACTTGAGCTACTGTGGTCACCCAGTCAGCGGCTTCTCCAACCACTTCCATCTTTAGATCAAGCAGCAACAAGCGCAGGGCAGAGCGTTCTTTGGTTTTGGCATCGGCTAAATATACGCGGGTCATGTAATCATCCTACGACACAAACTCCCCAGACGCATCCTGCGTCTGGGGAGTTTGTGTCTCCGCCACTTGGGGGACGTACTGCCAAAGTGGCGCAGAGTGGTGGATGGATGTTGGTTAACCGCCTAGGAGATTAACCAAGATGATAATCACCGCCACTACCAATAGCAGGTGGACAAATCCACCGCCGATACCGCCAATAAGACCCAACGCCCACAGTACTACGAGCACAACAACAATTGTCCATAACATGGGAATACTCTCCTTTTACTGCATCTGTATATATTCTTGGATTGACGCTCAGCATGAAGCTGGCTTATATGCAAGCCAATGTTGAGACTGGCTTGATTTCCTATAACTAATCTTATAATAAATATTCTCCGTCCACATCCTGCAGTTGGGGAATATTTTCTTCCGTCAGTTGGGGGATACGACCTATTGCAGGAATGGTAAAACTCTGACGCCGGTACAAAACACTGATGCGGATTGCATGGGCCAGCAGTTGAAGTAGATAAGGATGAACAGTATGATAACGACAATCACCAGGAACCCGCCGACATTACGAAATAACTTGGAAATTGCCAGCAGGATGATGGCGCCACCAAGCGACACCAACAAAGCTGGGAGGCTGTAGTTGCTCTCGTTGATCGTGCTCACACCGAACAATGGGCTTAGGAAGAATCCTCCCACGAATGCCCCTACAATGCCGACAATAATATCGGCGATCAAACCCTGCCGACTATTGGTCTTCATAATAATGCTGGCTAACCAACCGATCAAAGCCCCAACAATAATCCATAAAATAAAATCTATCATTTTCTTCTCCTAGTGAATGATGTGAACACGCGAGTCTACGCAGACCACAAATTCATCATATAACGAACACACCCCAACCGCATCCATCGGCCGGGGAATATTTACATCCGCCACTTGGGGGAGGTAATCAAACTTCATTAGCTTAGCTAAAATTAACCATGTCGTTGCGAGGAGGGTGCTTTACCCGTCGAACAGGAGATTGCTTCGCCGCCAAAGAGTAAAGTCGGAGGCTCGCAACAACATAAAACAGGTCTTTTTGAATTTTCGGAAAGACACTTAATGATCGACTGTATTTTCAAGTTATCCCCCGCAATATCCCGGCAATAGTGCTTCCAACTTGCCGCAACTACTCGGCCGCGTCCTTCCCTTTTGGCGCGATAAAGCGCATCATCCACGTCCAGCATAATGATGCCCAGTGAAAGATGTTTACAGGAGGCTCGCAGCAGTTCGCGTTCCAAAGTCTCCTCCATATAAACGTCGGTTGATTAATTCCGTCAGATGGTCTCGCACAGACTGCTCGCGCAAATCTGCCTCACTTTTGAGCAAGGCAACCTGAATTCGTTTACGCTCTGTGATATCGCGGATATTGCATTGGATCACTTTTTCATCGCCTACCAGATAAACATTGCTGACGAATTCCACTTGAATAAGCCGCCCGTCTTTTGCTCTAAGCGGCAGATCTTCGTAGCGTATATATTCATTCTCCTGCAAGGCTTCAAAGGCACTCTGGCTGGCTTCAATATCTTTAAATGCGCCCACTTCCCAGAGCTTTTTTTTTAGAAATTCCCCGCGCGAGTACCCCAACATATTAATCAGAAAAGGGTTGACATCCTCGATCATTCCCGTCTCCGCATCCAGAATTAAAATCCCATCCTGGGCAGTTTCAAACAGACGCCGGTATCTTATCTCAGATTTCAGCAAAGCATCTTCGGCCCGCTTGCGCGCGGTGATGTCGCGGATATTACATTGGATCACCTTATCGCTGCCCGCCTGATAAACATTACTGACAAATTCCACTTGAATTAAGCTGCCGTTTTTTGCTCTAAGCGGCAGGTCTTCATAGCGAATATATTTATTATCCTGTAATGCTTCAAAGGCATTCTGGCTGGCTTCAATATCCTTAAACGCACCCACTTCCCAGAGTTTTTTTTCTACAAACTCTTCGCGCGAATAGCCCAGCATTTTTATCAGGAATGGGTTGACATCTGTAATCGCTCCTGTCTCGGCATCCAGAATTAAAATTCCATCCTGGGCTGCTTCAAACAGGCGGCGGTAACGAAGCTCTGAATATTTTAGGGGTAACTCGTTAAAGACCCCTGCTACCTTAAATGTGTCCTGCATTGTGTATCACTCCTTTCTTTTATTAATAACTTACCTTACGCACCCAAGCATGATTCCCTGAGCAGAGCGACCCACACCTGCCCTGGCGGACGCTGCGTTAATAATATAGTAATATTTTTAGGTTATCTTCGCAGAACTTCCCGGCAATAGTGCCACTACCCTGCTACAACGACCCGGTCGCGTCCTTCATACTTGGCGCGATAAAGCGCATGATCCGCCGCTCTCAAAAGTGCTCCGCGCGTAGCGCCATTGTCCGGGAAGACTGCAACACCCAGTGAAAGTGTGACCACCTCAAGGTTCTTCCGTTTGAATTGGAAACGGGATTGTTTGGCGTGTTCACAAATAAGCTTAGCACGCTCCCATGTCACTTTCCGGGAGGCCTCAGGCAGGACAATGATGAATTCATCATCACCATAGCGGCAGGCAATGTCATCTGCACGGACATGCTTAAGCAGCAAGCTGCCTAATTCACGCAAAATTGCATCCCCCGCAGTCTGGCCGTGGCTTTCGCTATATTGCTTGAAATCATCCACATCCAGCATAATGATGCCCAACGAAAGTTTTTTACGCGAGGCTCGCTGCAACTCGCGTCCCAATGTCTCTTCCATATAGTTGTGGTTATATAAACCGGTTAGCTTGTCCCAGACGGAGTTCTCGGGCGGGCGCGCTTTGCTCTTCAGCAAGGCATTCTGAGCTTGCTTGCGCTCTGTGATATCACGGATATTGCATTGGATCACTTTTTCATCGCCTACCAGGTAAACATTTCTCACAAATTCCACTTCAACAAGCCGCCCGTCTTTCGTCTTAAGGGGCAGGTCTTCGTAACGAACTGTATCATTCTCATCCAATGCTTCGAAAGCATTCTGACTGGCTTTGATATCTTTAAACGCGCCGAGTTCCCAGAGTTTTTTTTCCAGGAACTCTTCGCGTGAATAACCAAGCATTTCCGTCAAATATGGATTCACATCCTCGATCATCCCTGTCCTGGCGTCCAATATTAAGATCCCATCCTGGGCTGTGTCGAACAGACGGCGGTATCGAAGTTCTGGATCGTTTAGTATTTGCATGATTAACGACTCCATTTCCAGGCTGTAATCTTCATTAAGTATTGGGTGTTAATTGTCATCAAGTACTCATATACAATACAGCTCTTGCAAAAGTCAAACACAAAGGCACGGAGATTTTAAAGATTTTTCTACCCTTACGGGCACACGTCAGTGTTTCCGTGTCATTACCCTGTGGGCAGTGGTTCAAAGATTTTGAAGCTACATAACCTCACTACTTATAATAAATTCCTAAATCAGTTAAGCGGTGTTTGTCTCCTCAATTAAGGGGGGGGGGGGT
>JAYVUA010000138.1:0-8059 GCA_043788255.1 Anaerolineales bacterium
TAGATCACACCCGGCAGGATAACCGAAGCAGGCAGGGGTGTGGATATGATCGTCGGTGTGAGTGTAGGGCCAGCTTTGAGAGTCGGAGTTCCTGCAGGAAAAGTTGTCGCTGGTGGGGTTATCGTCTTCGCAATTTCAGTTCGGGCAGCTACCAGCGCTGTTTCGAGGCTAACGGGATTTTGTCCGCTGGGTTGGAAAACTGCTTCACTGGGTGGCTTGAAAAAATAGATGATCCTTGTGCGAAGAAGTTCCACACGCGATGAGAGTCGGTTGTGAATGGGTGGAATGAAGTAAACGCCAATGCCAAGTAAAAGTACAAGTGGAATCAGCCAGAGTTTGTTTATTTTTTCGAATCTTTTCATAGCAATGATTATACATGCTTGCGAAACAGCTTGTATTACAAAATTAATCGGACAAATGTGTGTGATTAATAGTAAATTCTCTAACGTGTTTCTAATGCGCAAGCCAATAACTTTTAAGAACCGATTACGACATGTCTCTTATATAGTTAAAAAAAGGAGACTACTCATATGCGTAAAAGTACTTTGTTTATTTCGGCTGCACTTACCACCTTCATGCTCGTTGTTATGTTTGGCGTGGTGTCGGCGTATCAGAATATTGTCAAATCAACTCAGCCCATGGCTGAGCAGGCACAACCCACTGCAATTGTGATGGCTGTTGCGCCTGTACAAACAACGAACATTACCCCTGAAACTGCTGCAACGCTGGCTTCCAATGTGATCAATCGAACTGATTTGTTTAGCGCTGAGATCACTCAATTTAATGGCATGGATGTTTATCTCATCACTTTTTCATCCGGCGATATTGTGTATGTTGGTTTTGACGGACAGATTCTTTCGATTTCAAAGGTGGCTGTGACCGTTGTTAACCAACCCGCTCCTAAAAATAACCGTGGTAATAACGGAAATCAAAACAATAATCCGCCTGCAGTTGCTCCCTCGAATACCGGTGGAGAACATGAAGGCGGCGATAATTAAGCATAGTCTGCAAAATAAGGAACTATATTATGGCAAATAAACCTGCTCCTCGAAATTGGAATGATATCCAGATCGTCATTGCAACCATTTCCATGGCTGTTACTTTGATATTTTGGAATATGTTTGCAGGCCCAGATCGAGCGTCTGCTGTAAAACGCGCGCAGGAACAAGCTGCGAATCCGCTCCAACCGTTGGTTGGGGGTGTGGTTGCGGTTCAGCCAACTCCGTTAGGTGATGGCAAAATATTATTTGGTGGCACCGCACCGCAAACTCAAATTATCGTTCGTAGTAGTGGAGGTGGTGGAGGTGGAGGTGGCGCCGCAGCTACAGGCGGTGGCGGCGCTGTAACATCCACCAAATCATCGTAATGTTGTACCGATTCCCATTCCGCGCCATGGGCGGCGAAATGATTGCCATAATGGAAGGAGATCAGGATTTACCGCCTTCCATTATGGATGAAATCCCTGGCTGGTTCGAAGAATGGGAGCAGACTCTCAGCCGCTTCCGCTTAAACAGTGAGCTGTCTCTGCTGAACCAAACATTTGACCAGCCTATAGAGGTCAGCGACACGTTTTGGGATGTGTTCCAATATGCTTTATCCGCAGAAACGATCACGAATGGACTGATCACGCCGACCGTATTGGATGCCATGTTGGAAGCAGGCTATGACCAAAACTTTGACACCCTGCCGTGTTACCAGAGTCAACATGGATTACAGGTTTTATCGGCTGTGAATCCACTTTCAATGGTTACCTGGAATGAAAAGTCCAAAACGATATGCCTGCCTCAAGGGGTCCGCCTTGACTTTGGCGGAGTAGCGAAAGGCTGGGCAGCACATCAAACGGTTGAACGACTCAAGGATCATGGCGCTGTATTAATGAACGCCGCTGGAGATATTGCTGTCAGCGGCCCGCGTGCGAATGACGAAGCGTGGCAGATCGGTGTGAAAAATCCTTTCGAACCAGAATCAGATTTTGAAGTCCTGAAAGTGAAGCGCTGTGGAGTTGCCACCTCAGGCAGGGATCGCCGTCACTGGAGTCAAAATGGACAGCAACGTCATCACATCATTGATCCACATACAGGCCAGCCTGCGCAAACAGATGTAATGACTGCAACAATTGTCGCGCCAACAGTCATGGAAGCTGAAGCCGCGGCGAAAGCCGTATTGATTTTAGGAGGCGGCGAGGGCATAAAGTGGATCGAGGCTGATCCTGATCTGGCAGGGATTATCGTCCTCGAAAATGGGCACACACTTTATAGCCAGCGAATAAATGAGTATTTGTAAGGAGTATATTATGTCAATAAATTCTTCAGAACAAGTTGAATATGAATCGTCGGTAAACATCCAATCATTTATGATGTTTCTGGTAGCGATGACGGTCGGGTTGTTGGTGGCAGTTTTAATCCTGCCCTCCTGGCTGCCGAATATGTCATTCTCTTTGGGCGGCGATGCGCCCAAGGCATATTGGTATCTTTCACGTGCCACTGCCTTTGTATCATTAAGTTTGTTATGGCTTTCCATGGCATTGGGCTTGGGTATAACAAATAAAATGGCGCGCCTCTGGCCGGGCGCGCCTGCGGCGTTTGCTTTGCATGAATATGTCAGCCTGCTTGGCTTGGCATTCGCAGTATTTCATGCGATCATTATCCTCGGCGATCATTACATCAACTTCACATTCCTGCAGCTTTTGATTCCATTCAGCACCGTGGATTATCGTCCATTCTGGGTTGGCATCGGCCAGCTTGGTTTTTATACATGGGCAATTTTGGCGCTTAGTTTTTATATTCGCCCGGTCATCGGTCAGAAGTCGTGGCGCTTCCTTCATTACGGCAGTTTCCTAATGTATCTGATGGGAATTTTCCATGGTTTATTCAGCGGTACAGATACGAGCGCAGGCTGGGCACAAAACTATTACTGGATTTCTGCAGGTAGTTTAATCTTTTTGTTGATGTATCGGATTCTTGCTGTTGTGATCGATAAACTCTTCCCTCAAAATAAAAAGCTGACTCCAATCCCTACACCGCGTTCGACTCAGGGATAACTGCTTCTGTTTCCTGATAAATTATTCACCCTGAAAAAAAGAGCGCGACCAATTTATGGTCGCGCTCTTTTTACTTCTCACTTTTACTTTTTTTTATTCTTTCACTTCACCGTCAATTACATCTCCATCTTGTGGAGCAGATTGCGGCCCACCTTCTGGTTGACCTTGCGGCGCATCCTGCGCGTATAACTGCTGGCTCAACGCATGGAAGGAATTTTGCAATGTCTCAGTTTGTTTCTTGATATTATCTATATCTTCGCCTTGAGCAACTTGCTTCAAGTCGTTGATCTGCGTTTCAATCGAGCCGCGTTCCGCTGCGGGGACTTTATCTCCAAGGTCGCGCAATGCCTTTTCCGTTTGATATACAAGGTTATCGGCATTGTTTTTCACTTCGATCACTTCACGACGTTGTTTGTCAGCGGTTTCATTTTGACGCGCTTCTTGAACCATGCGGTCAATGTCATTTTTGTTCAGGTTTGTCGAAGCGGTGACGGTGATTTTCTGTTCCTTGCCTGAAGCCTTATCCTTCGCAGTCACATGCAGAATACCGTTCGCGTCGATATCAAAAGTTACTTCCACTTGTGGAATGCCGCGCGGGGCCGGTGGAAGACCATCGAGGCGGAATCTTCCGAGACTCATATTGTCATTTGCCAACGGGCGTTCACCCTGCAGGATGTGGATGTCCACAGCGGTTTGGTTGTCAGCCGCTGTTGAATACGTTTCGGTCTTGCGGACAGGAATGGTGGTGTTGCGTTCGATCATCACTGTCATCACGCTGCCCATGGTTTCAACACCGAGCGAAAGTGGAGTGACATCTAGCAATAAAATATCTTTAACATCTCCGCCAAGTACGCCAGCTTGAATAGCCGCGCCAATCGCAACTACTTCGTCTGGATTAACGCCTTTGTTCGGCTCCTTGCCATTTGTCAAACTTCGTACCAGATCTTGAACCATCGGCATACGTGATGAACCACCGACGAGAACCACTTCATCAAGTTTGTCGGCAGAAAGACCGGCATCTTTGAGGGCAGCTTCGAACGGTTTACGGCAGCGTTCCAGCAAGTCATGGGTCATTTGCTCGAACTTGGCGCGTGTAAGTTTAACTTGTAAATGTTTCGGTCCGCTTGCATCTGCTGTGATGTAAGGTAGGTTAATTTCAGTTTCCATAACTGTGGAAAGTTCGATCTTGGCTTTCTCCGCGGCTTCGCGCAAACGCTGTAATGCTTGTTTGTCAGCCCGCAGGTCGATACCCTGATCTTTCTTGAATTCGTCTGCAGCCCAATTGGTGATTTTCTGATCCCAGTCATCGCCGCCGAGGTGGGTATCTCCATTCGTGGATTTGACTTCGATCACGCCTTCGCCAACTTCAAGAACCGATACGTCAAACGTACCGCCGCCAAGGTCGAAGACTAAAATAGTTTCATTCTTTTTCTTATCGAGACCATAACTCAGCGCGGAAGCGGTTGGTTCGTTGATGATACGCAAGACTTCCAAGCCTGCGATCTTACCCGCATCTTTTGTGGCCTGGCGCTGGCTATCGTTGAAATACGCAGGCACAGTTATAACTGCCTGTGTGACAGGTTCGCCCAAATAGGCTTCGGCATCCGTTTTTAGTTTGCCCAATATCATTGCGCTGATCTCTTGCGGAGAATATTCCTTCCCTGTAACAGGAATTTTAACGCGGACATCATTCGAGGGTCCTTCGGTTACTTTATATGGAACCATAGCGCGTTCGGCGCTCGTCTCTTCGAAATGCCGTCCCATAAAACGTTTAATGGAATAGACAGTATTATCTGAATTGATAACGCCTTGTCGTTTTGCGGTTTGTCCGACCATGCGTTCGCCGTTCTTGTTGAACGCAACGATGGACGGGCAGAGGCGTCCGCCTTCTGCGGTGGTGATGACAGTGGCGGTGCCGCCTTCCATAACTGCGACAACACTGTTTGTAGTACCTAGGTCAATGCCAATTATTTTTCCCATAAGAATTCTCCTTACTAATAGTATTCAATGTTTATAATCTTAAACGAAATATGCAAGAATTCTGTTAACAGGATGTAGGATATGCATTAAAAAAACTACCCGTAATTTAGTTGGCTGAAATTTATTGTGGATGACTACTCATGACTTACCTGCAACCATTCGAAAAACATTGTCACAGGCGTTTCTTCAAACGAAGAAGCTGTAATACCTATCTTCCCTTCGGGAAGACCGTAATTGGTGATATCCGTTTTACGGAAGAGATTCTGGTTTATATATAGAAGCAAAATATTATCCTGACAGGTCAGTTTGATCTCGTAGCCCATATTTCCAGATTGAAGGCTTTGACTCGTATCTGTTGCAATTGGAGTATATTGTGCAATGCCCTCGCTTAACCATTGGCCCAGAAGTACACTGTATGTCCCATCACTCGCAACATTAAATTCATACCACCCGCTTTCACTGTAGCGGCAGATCAATCCCATGGAGCCTGAGGGTGATCCTGTGAATTTTGTGCTTACAGATACATCTTTATAGGTGGTTAAATTATAAATTCCGAAGTACCAGGTATTTGGCGATGAAATGTCCAGCCGAAGCATATCGTTTTCAAGAGATGTGGTTGGGTTTGTCTCGCCGCCAGTTTGGAAGAACGTCCATGCGCTTAAGTCTTTGTTGAATTCTTCAGTAAAGTATAGCGGGATTGGAGTAGCTGTTGACGTAGCTATTGAGGTAGCTGTTGGGTCTGGGGCAAAAGTTGGGGTTGTTGTGGCAGGCTCTGGCTGAGTCTGAACCGTTGCGATTGGTGTGGCAGTTACTCCCTGACAGGCAACTGTTATGACGAGCAGTCCAAATAATAATAATAGTTTTTTCATAAGTTCTCCGTTTCAGGCAGTATAACGTGATTGCCCAGCAGCGAGGCTGCTGGGCAATCACGAGTGTGGAGATGGCGGGAATTGAACCCGCGTCCGAAAGATTCGACCCTCGGAAATCTACGAGCGTAGCCTGCTGAAGGTAGTCATCACAGAGATCTCAGCGGGCAGGTAACTCTGTGACCATCTGCTTGTCTTAGGCGTATTTAGCAGAGTCATACGCGGCGCACTACCTTTGTTTCGCCCAACCCGTCACCCGGTAATGTTCGGTGGCGGCGGACGTGACATCCTAAGATGTCAACTGTTATGGATCGCCTTAAGCGGCGAGGGGCATAGCAGCGTATGAAGTGTTTTTGGCACTTAAAGTTTGCGCTGATTTTACGAGTTCGGCGCGCGCTCGGCTCGCATTCCGGAACCAGCCTCTCCCGTCGAAGCCGATCATCCCCATGAACGGGGGACTTACCCGATGCATAATAATTATAGCACATGGGGTGTTGGTGAATTATAATAAATTTGTCCGTTATAATTGATAGTGTAATTTTTTAATATGATATGAGGAAAATATGGCTGAAAAGATCCTAATTGTTGACGATGATGTAGACACGCTCAGGCTTGTTGGGTTGATGCTGCAAAGACAAGGTTATGAGATTTCTTCTGCATCTAATGGCTCTCAAGGATTGACTAAAGCTATGGAAGAGCTGCCTAACTTGATCTTGCTGGATGTAATGATGCCGGACATGGATGGCTATGAAGTTACACGGCGTTTACGCAAGAACCCTGCAACAGCCACTATTCCGATATTAATGTTTACAGCAAAGACGCAGCTAGATGATAAGGTAACGGGCTTTGAAGTTGGTGCTGATGATTATCTGACCAAGCCTACGCATCCCACTGAACTACAGGCACATGTAAAGGCATTGCTGGCACGTAGTAATGTACAAAAAGAAGAGGGTGAAATTGTTGCCGCCCCTCAAGAGCAGCATGGGTATGTAATTGGTGTATTATCTGCGCGCGGCGGGTTGGGAGTTTCTTCACTTGCTTCAAATTTGGCGGCTGGCCTTTATACCCGTTCTCAATCTGATGTGATTCTTGCTGAATTAACTCCAGGCCAGGGCACACTCGGTATGGATTTGGGTGCCCCGAATCAAAAAGGCCTGACCGAAATTTTACAGGGCAGTACCGTTGAAGTTACCCGTGAGAAAGTTCAAAGCACCCTGGTCTCGCACAGTTCTGGAGTAAAACTTTTTCTCGCTTCAGAAAATCCGCGCGATGTGACACTGACTTCTCAAGTGAAGAATTATGAGGCGCTCCTTACCCATCTCTCCTCACTTGCCCGCTTCATTGTTCTGGACCTTGGAACTGGTTTGCCCAATTTTGTACAGAGTGTTCTCCCAATGTGTGCTGAACTTATGATCATTGTGGAAGGTGCGCCCAGTTCCATTAAACACGCAAAATTTTTAATTGACGAGATTGCCGGGCTGAAAATTGGCCGTACGTCGATAAATGTTGTTTTGAATAATCGTCAGCGTTCTGAATCACAAATGGCCTGGGCGCAGGTGCAGGAATCTTTAGGCCACTCCATTTCAGCCACGCTTACTCCTGCCCCTGAATTATTCCTTCAAGCCACACGTATGCATACTTCTGCTGTGATGTGCCAGCCCACGAATATGACATCTCAACAAATCCTGAAGATCGCAGATGGTATTCTCGAGCGTGAAAAGGCGAAATGACCTCGTTTTCGCGCCAAACGCAAAGCGGTATTGAGTTCGCAGCGGATTTATTTCGCCAGTCGAAACATGCCATTGTGCTGACGGGTGCAGGGCTTTCCACTCCATCGGGTATTCCCGATTTCCGTTCAACGGGAACAGGCTTATGGTCAAATGATGAACCGATGGAAGTGGCATCGCTAATTACATTTCGCACTGCGCCGGAAAAATTTTATAAATGGTTCCGCCCCTTGGCGAGTCAGATATATAACGCTCGCCCAAATTCAGCCCACTATGCCATGGCTGACCTGGAAAAGGCAGGCCGTATTCATTCCATCATTACCCAAAATATTGACATTCTTCACCAAAAGGCGGGTTCACAGTCTGTAATTGAAATGCACGGTACTTTGCAAACCTTAACCTGCACCCAGTGTTATCATCAGGTACAATCTGCTTTATATCTGGTG
>JAYVUA010000139.1:0-24609 GCA_043788255.1 Anaerolineales bacterium
TACGGGCTGGTTACCGGAAGATGCAGAGGGGAGAGCGAAAAATATTGTAAAGTTGCTAAATAAAGGTAACAAGAAAACACTGGGCTGACTGTCCAGTGTTTTGATTTTGTGGAGTGAAAGTCCGCTGGGGAGGGGAGGTCAACGGATTGCTTCGCAAAACGAATAAGCGGATGTCAAACGGACTGGCGCAATTGGCACGGGTTGCAACCCGAATGAGTGAAAGGTCAACAGATGGAGCGTGCTATAATTTAAGTTATGAAAAGCAGGAAGTTTAGAATCCCTCGTAAAAGAATCGCAGCCTTTTGTCAGCGCTGGAGCATTACCGAATTTTCCCTGTTCGGCTCCGCCCTGCGGAACGACTTCCGCCCTGACAGCGATGTGGATGTGCTTGTCAGCATTGACCCCAGGGCAGAGCATATTGGGTTGTTTGAAATTGCTGAAATGGTCATCGAACTGGAAGAGATGTTCAAACGTCCTGTTGACTTTGTAGAAAAAGAGGGGCTTCGAAATCCGTACCG
Organism: Anaerolineales bacterium; assembly: GCA_043788255.1. GTDB lineage: Bacteria > Chloroflexota > Anaerolineae > Anaerolineales > Villigracilaceae > Villigracilis. Next base: position 519 of record JAYVUA010000139.1, read on the forward strand.
CCGAAGTGAAATTCTAAGCACGGCAAGGGTGATCTATGCCGCTGGATAAACGTGAACTTTCTTATTTATGGGATATGCAGAACGCAGCAAAAGAAATCCGCGAGTTCATGGGCGCCGCCAAATACCATACGTTTGAAAACAACAAGATCATGCGCTATGCAGCGGAACGCCTTCTGCTCATTATTGGAGAAGCCGCAAATCATTTGTTTCCGCAATTCCGCAAGAAACACCCTGAAATCCCCTGGGCGGTTTTCATTACGTTTCGTAATATCCTTGCACATGAATATGGGGAAAGCCTGCTAACTCGTGTATGGCTTGCTGCAACAGAAAGTGTTCTTGAGTTGCTTAAATCTTTAGACGATTTGCTGGCAGAAGAGTAGCAATGAGTTTGAAAAGGTCTGTTGAAATAAAAGTCTGTTATGACCGCACAGGAAATACACTTACTGTCTGGTTTGGAAATCCCGCCGACGAATATGTCGTGGAAAAAACTGGGGAAGAAATTGTGCTGATGAAAGACCGTGAAGGAAAGGTTATAGGTTTTGAGAAGTTGAATTTCACAGGTCATGTGGGAGACGCAATTAAAGTCGCATTTGAGATGGTTGCTGTATAGCTGAGAATAAATAGCAAGTAACGAGAAAACACTGGGCTAACTGTCCAGTGTTTTGTTTTTGTGAGGTGAACGCCCCAAATTGACAATCAATTCATTTGGGGGTATATTCTCGATTGATTAATGGATTAATCAATCGAGAGGAAGCCATGCTTAAGACAATCAGCGCCACAAAAGCCCGCATCAACTTTGGGGATGTGATGAAACAAGCCAAGATCGCCCCCGTCATTGTGGAACGCGGCGGGAAGGCGGAGGTCGTTGTCCTTTCCAAGAAGGCATACGATCAATTGGTTGCGGCGAATGGCAAGACAAATCTACAAAAGAGATTTGATGATTTGCATGCGCGCATCCGTGCTGAGTTGAAGGGCAGGAAGCTGCCCGATCTTGCTGAAGCCATACGTCAGGGAAGGGAAGAACGCGATGAGCAAATCCTCAACAGTCTGCGTTGATGCCAGCATTGTTCTTCGGCGCGTCCTTCAACCCGACAATGATGCTATAAAAGAATTGTGGCAATCTTGGGTTAAGGACGAAGTCCGCTTGGTGGCACCAACTTTGTTATTTTATGAAGTGACGAATGGTCTGTATCAACAACAGAGAAACAAAATTCTCTCATCTGAAACAATCTGGAAGGCGCTCGAACTCGCGCTCGACCTGCCAATCAACCTGGTCAATGAAGCCAACCTGCATCTGCGCGCCTGTGAAATTGCCATGGAATATAACCTGCCCGCCACATATGATGCACATTATCTCGCTTTAGCCGAATGGATGGATGTTGATCTTTGGACGGCAGATATGAGGTTGGTTAATACGTTGAAGCCATTCAAGGTGAAATGGGTCAAGGGAGTTGGATAGAACAAGATTTGCTCTACGAGAGTAACGAGAAAACACTGGACCAACTGTCCAGTGTTTTGTTTTTGTGGTGTGAAAGCCCGCTGGTGTGGGGCAAATCACACCGCACGGGGGCGGTTCATCGTCGGGGCGGTGGTTGAGGCGTAGATAAATCTCAATTGTGTGAGGGGATGAGTGATGATGAGTCGTATCTGTATGAGATGAAATCCATTACACCATGATGTTGAATAGGGCTATCACTCCAAGAACCAGGTCGACAAGGATTAACGCAAACCACAGCCAAAACAGGGAAGTCACCTTTGTCTCCAATACTGCATCCGAAGGATCTTTTGGGTTGTAGAACACAGTCACCTGGGAACCAGTTTGGTAATTTACCAATCTTTTTGGCGCGCCTGTTCCGCCTACTTCAGGACCGGGGGCAATACGGCTGCCTTGGTAAGACCGTCCACCTGCTTGATATGAATACAATACAACGGGAAATTGAGAATGATGTCCGCTGTTGGTGCGCCGCGATTCAAGCGTGGACATCAGGATGGTTCCAATTGTGGTCGGCCACTTCTTGGCTGCCGCCGCATCCCTCTGCACCGAAAAGATTATGGAAAGAAAGATCACATTAAATACTAGAAATACAAAACCAATTGCACCAATCGTAACGATCAAATCACTGTTCATGTTTTTCCTTGTATATCGTTAAAGTAAATAATTTTACAACATACTGTTGGGCGGAGGATGGAGCCCATTTGTCATGGTATGGTTTATTTAATCTCACTGATTGCAGGTGGCTGATTAATAATTAGACATGTTCGCGTGGGGGTGTAAAATAATGTTGATTTTCCTTAAACATAAAAAACATACCATGCGGGAAGACACTTTACTTCAACAAGCCATATCAGCAGCGCGTGTCGGGCGTGAGTTAACGGCGCGTGATATTTTCCTTGAAGTTGTAGAAATTAATCCGCGCAATGAAATCGCGTGGATGTGGCTTACCGGTCTGCTCGACGATCTCAATGATTGCATCTATGCCTGCGAGATGGTTCTGGATATTAATCCGCACAATGTCCATGCACGTCAATATCTGAGTCAATTACAGGTTAAAAAACAAAAGCAGGTAGACGAAGCAAGGCAGGATAGGGAAGAGCAGGTTCGGCAGGCGTATGAACTGGCCAAGTCAAATCAACGCGAGGCAGCTTTGAGCATCGTCCGCGATCTAGCGCAGAGAAATGATGCCAGCGCAGAGTCGTGGCGGCTGCTCGCAGATCTGACGCCTGAAATGGATGAACGTTTGCATGCGCTTGAAAAATTACTTGCACTTGCACCCGCTAATATCAAAGTACGCCAGCAGTTGGACCGCCTCCAACATTTCAAAAACAATCCGCTGGATTTGGGGGCTATGTACGAAGAGCAGGGAAATGTCGATAAAGCAATTGAAACCTACAAGCTTGCATCATATCGGCCTGATTTCAAAAATAAATGGAACAACATTTACTGGAAAATTGTCGGGCTCGAAAATCTCCGCCAGGAAAAGATCGCGCATATTTCACCTGCTGTTTCAGTTGCACGCCTCACGGGCGGGCCGCCGCTCTTATATTTTATATTTCTATTGTTGCATGAGGGGATTAATTTACTCACAAATCCCGAACCTCTATTGTGGTTTGGATTCTTCTGGGTGCTGTTCGGTGGATTCATGATAGCGATTGCATCGGTCCGCTCACATTCCCGTTTGTGGTCGCTGCTCTTTAAGGAAGTTGCCTCCGGCGGCACACCTGCAGCGCGTTTTACCATGGCCGCTGCGGGTTGGATATTGGTGATCCTTCCGTTTATATTATTATTCCTGATGGCTTTCAACCGTTTGAAGGAATTCTTATTCTTTTCATAACCTCGGTGACTTATGCTGCCAATCAATGATACTGAATCCAATCGTTACAGTGCCTTCCCCTTTGTGACCGTTATCTTGATTGCGGTCAATACTGCGGTTCTGGTTTGGGAATTGTCCCTGCCAGACTATACACTTCGAGGTGTCTTCTGGGTTTTCGGATTCACACCAAGTTTGATTTGGGCTAGGCAAGGTGCCGGGATCATTTCTGCGATCACATGTGTATTTTTACACGGTGGAATTGAGCACCTCGTTGGCAACATGCTTTTCCTATGGGTGTTTGGGCGGCGTGTGGAAGATGCTTGTGGGTCTGCGAGATACCTGGTTTATTATCTTTTGGCAGGTGCAACTGCGAGTTTAATGACAGCCCTTGCCCAGCCACATGAATCAATTCCAAGTATTGGGGCAAGTGGCGCTATCTTTGGGGTCATGGGCGCGTATTTTGTGCTATTCCCCGGCGGACGCATTCGTACATTATGGTTTATTACTATTATCCCTACCTGGCCGAAGATCCGCGCTTTCTGGTTTGTGCTGTATTACCTGCTCATCCAAATCCCCCCAGCCATTGATACTTACCTAAATGGCGTGCAATATGGTATCGGATATTGGGCGCATCTGGGTGGATTTTCAGCCTGCATTTTTATTTTATTGTTTTTGCGACCTGAAGCTTTTGCGCGATATATGAGCGATGTGCTTGTGTAGTGATCATGTATCGTAACGATTTTTAATCCGCAGGTTATCCTTCCATGACCTCAAAATCATGCGTGATCTCGATCGTGTCACGTAAAGTTGCATAAACCGAACAGTAATTCTCTTGACTCAAAAGAATCGCCTTGCGTACCTTCTCAGGGTCAACGCCTGCGCCGATTACCTGATAGTGGATATGAATCTTTCGGAAACGCCAGGGTGGGGTTTCATCCTGAGTACTTTCTGCGGTAACTTTCAATTCGTGAAGATCTTGTCTTTGCTTATTTAGAATTTCAACTATATCGTACGAGGCGCATCCGATCAAAGACATGGGCAGCAAATCTGACCCGCTTACACCATTCGGTTTTTTCATGACAACCTGATAATGATCGCTATCCTCAAGAATGGTATTTTTTTCAGGCGACCAATGTAGGGAAACAGTTTTAGTTGTCATTTCTGCAGTATAGCACTAAAGAAATTTACATCATGGTACGATATGCGGCGGGAGTCCCTATGAATATCTTTTTACCTGCCGCACTACTATTTGCCGCGCTTGAAGCGCTGGCTCTTTCAAAAAACTGGCTGCGATTGGATTACATCGCCAAGCCCGCCGTTATGCTCATTCTCTTCTTCTGGCTCACCTCCGTCGGATTGAACGGCGCCTTGCTTTGGTTTGGGCTGGGGATTCTTCTGTCACTGCTCGGCGACATCCTCTTGATGATCTCCCTCGACCGCTTCTTCCTCTTTGGGCTGATCGCTTTTCTATTGGCGCACATCGCCTATATTATTGGATTCAACATCCCATTGCCTGAATTTTCCGCCTGGGGACTCGTCTTCGCCATCATGATCAGCCTCGGTGGCACACGCATCATTCGACGCATCGTAGTTGCTCTTGCTTCCAATGGGCAGTTAGCCATGCGGACGCCGATTCTCGTGTACAGTCTGGTCATTTCATTAATGCTCTTATCCGCGATGATGAAACTAAGTGACCTGACATGGAACGCCAATGCCGCGGCCCTAGTCAGTGTGGGCGCATTGCTCTTCTATATTTCAGATATTATTCTCGCCTGGAATAAATTCGTCGCTCCCATTCAACAGGGACGTATCTATAATATTGCCTCCTATCATCTCGGTCAAATTGCATTGATCGCGGGAGTCATTGCCCAATTTGGAAGGTGACTGTTAGCATCCTGTCTATTATAGGAACAGGGGGTATTGAGTTTGTAAAACTTCCATATTGAGGGTGGTATCATAGCTTTTCATTCTCCGATAAGGATTTTTAATGAACTCACCAATAGATAAATCACCTGAGGGCCGCCACGACCCATATGCCGCATTGCGCTTCCTCGATTTTCGTCTGCTCCTCACAGGGCGCTTCATCACCTCATTTGGGAATGAAATGGTTTCATTCGCCATAGCGTGGGAATTATGGCTGCGTACGCATAGCGCGTTCGCGCTGGGTCTGGTTGGGCTGGTACAGGTCGTTCCCGTAATTTTATTGTCATTGCCCGCAGGTCACGTGGCAGACCAATACAACCGCAGGCGTATCGTATTGATCACACAATTATCTTTTGGAGTGTGTGCGTTGGGTCTTGCATATCTTTCATATACACAAGGGCCATTGTCTCTGGTGTACTTATGCCTGTTCGGTATTGGGGTGGCCCGCTCATTTAATGACCCAGCTTCATCTACGCTTGTGCCAGAAACAGTCCCACCGCATCTTTTTTCAAGCGCCGCAACTTGGAACAGCAGCACGTGGCATACTGCCTCCATCCTTGGGCCAGCCGTTGCGGGTCTTATCGTTGCGTATACGGGTAACGTCACCATTATTTATAGTTTCGATGCAATCGGCGCGATCATATTCACAATACTCTTAAGCATGATCAAAGGGAGGCAATTGCCACTCGCTAGCAAATCAGATACGTGGGCGTCATTGATCGAAGGTTTCAAATTCATGCGCGATACGAAAGTGATTCTCGCCGCGATCACACTCGATATGTTCGCAGTCCTTTTTGGTGGGGCCGTGGCACTGCTTCCCATTTATGCAACAGATATTCTCAAAGTCGGTCCGCAGGGCATGGGCATCATGCGCGCTGCACCATCCATTGGCGCGTTGACCATGGCTTTTGTGCTCGCACATTTGCCGCCGATGAAAAACGCTGGGCGAACTTTATTGCTGGCTGTGACTGGATTTGGAATCTGCACAATCGTTTTCGGACTTTCAAGCTGGTTCTGGCTCTCCGTGCTGATGCTTGCCCTGTTGGGAAGTTTGGATAACATCAGTGTAGTCATCCGCAGTACGCTGCTCCTTACACAAACTCCCGATGAAATGCGTGGACGCATCTCTGGTGTAAACAGTATCTTTATAGGAATTTCTAATGAACTTGGAAGTTTCGAATCAGGTTTTGCCGCAGCACTATTGGGACCCGTCATAGCAGTAGTTGGGGGCGGTATTGGAACGATTCTGGTCGTCCTCGCGGTTGCAAAATATTGGCCCGAAATGCGTAACTTGAAAACTCTGGATGTGCCTAAATAAGTAGGGTCTGTATGTAAATTAATTTTGTGTCACCTTGAGTGATAGCGAAGGGTCTCGTTTTTGCCCTGAACAAGTTGACTTCTGGCAAAGTAGTGATTCTTCGCAGCGTAAGGAGTTATTAATGCGTACTGTCCCACAGGTTTATTCTTCAAACAGGTTTGCGCGGGACCTATTATATTAAGTGAATTGGCAGAATCAAAACAGGAGTTGCGAGAACTCCTGTTTGGGTGAAGCATGCTAAAAACCTGGAATGATGCGATGAAATTATTGGGTGGTTTCCACGTGAGCCCCGGCCATCCATAGTCCCAGTTGTTCGCGGGTGGTTTTCTTGGTTTCTACAACAGCAACGATCTGACCGCGATACATGACTGCGATGCGGTCTGAGAGTGCGATGATCTCATCCAGTTCTGCAGAAATGAGTAGGACGGCTACGCCGCGGTCTCGCATCTTTATGATTTCATTGTGAATGTATTCAATGGATCCGACATCCAAACCACGGGTGGGTTGGTTTGCGATAACCAGTTTTACGTTGCGGCTAAGTTCACGGGCGACGATAACTTTTTGTTGATTACCACCGGAGAGTTTACCGGCGTTTACAAAAGGCGATGGGGTGCGGACATCAAAGGCTTTGATCAGTTTGCGGGAGTTTTCGTCCAGAGCTTTGGGTTGAATCACGCCCCGTTGGCTAAATGGTGGGTGATAGTAATCGCAAAGCGCCATGTTATCAGCTACGCTGTAGCTGAGTACCAGGCCGTGGCGTTGACGATCTTCAGGGATATGAGCAAGGCCGGCTGCTGTAATTACGCGCGGCGGTTTTCCAGTTAGGTCTTTTCCGTCAATGGTTACTTTCCCGCTGGTGGGAGAGCGCAGCCCTGTGAGGGCTTCGGAAAGCTCGGTTTGCCCATTTCCTTGTACACCTGCTATACCAAGTACTTCGCCTCCACGTACGGTGAAAGAGACATTGTGTACTGTTTCCAAATCGCGTTGATCGCGAACGGAAAGGCCTTCCACTTTGAGTACATCCCCTTCTGCTTCACGTTCCTTTTTGTTTACGGTCAGAATTACCTGACGGCCAACCATCATATTGGCCAGTTGAGCAGAATCTGTTTCTGATGGAAGAACTGTATCAATCACGCGCCCGGCTCGCATGACTGTAATTCGGTCAGCTACCGCGAGTACTTCTTTTAATTTGTGTGTGATAAAGATGATCGAAACACCGCGAGCTGTCAGGTCACGCATGATGCGGAAGAGGTCTTCTGCTTCCTGCGGGGTGAGTACTGCGGTTGGCTCATCCAGAATTACGATCTCTGCATTGCGATATAAGGTTTTGACGATCTCTACGCGTTGCTGAATACCAACGGGTAGGGGGCCTACTAATGCGTTCGGGTCTACATCCAGACCATATTGTTTGGAGATTTCAGTTATTCTGGCGGCAACTGCATTACGGTCTAGTGAGCCACGCTTGACCATTTCATCCCCAAGCATCACATTTTCTGCAACCGTAAAAACGGGAATGAGCATAAAGTGCTGATGCACCATGCCGACTCCCAGGGCAATTGAGTCGTTTGGAGAGTGGATCGTAGCGAGTTTTCCGTTTACAAAAAACTCACCTTTATCCGGGCGGTGCAGGCCATAGATCAGATTCATCAGGGTGCTTTTGCCCGCACCATTTTCTCCCAGCAAGGCGTGGATCTCACCTTTGCGAAGATCAAAGTTGACATTGTCGCTGGCGAGTACACCGGGAAATTGTTTGGTGACACCTTTTGCTTCAAGAACGATGTTGGTGGTTTCGGTCATGGCGGCCTCTATTTCTCGTATGGAACGCCGTCTGCTGCGGGTGGCGTGGTTCTGCCGATGATACCTGTAAGGATGATCATGGTAAGGATGTATGGCGTGAGGCCTACAATGTAGGATTGTTGCAGGAATGCCCATTGCGGAGGAATAACATCGCGGAAAATTTGCATGTTAATCTGTAGTGCTTGAGATGCGCCGAAGACAAGCGCGGCGGCCCATGCGCCAATGGGTGTCCAGTTACCGAAGATCATTGCCGCGAGTGAGATGAAGCCGCGTCCATTTGTTAACAAGGGTTCGAAGGATGGGACGGATTCAATTGTGAAGTAGGCGCCTGCAAGCCCGGCAAACATTCCGCCGATGAGGACATTGGCATAACGCATTTTGATTACATTGATGCCGACGGTGTCTGCAGCTTTGGGATGTTCCCCTACTGCGCGAGTACGTAACCCCCAACGAGTATTGAATAAAATATAGTGAGAGATAAATACCAGTAGGATGGCTCCCATGGCAATTGGTTTTTGATCGAATACGCGATTGATTGCTTGCACATTTTGTAAACAGTTTGCGGATGTGCTGCAAATTGGTGCAAATAATTCTGTGAGAGGAATGTGAATGGTAGGCAAAACGCCGGGGGAGTTAGGTACACTGCCGCCAAAGACACTGCCTTTTCCAAAGAACAACTGGCGATTTAGAAAACCAGTCAGCCCAACAGCCAGAATGTTGATGACCGTGCCACCGATGATCTGGTCAACTTTGAAGGTGATTGAGAGCACTGCGTGGAGCAAAGCCATTATTGCCCCGGTGAGAATGGCAAAGAATACACCGAGGGTAATACTAATGCCAACTCCTAAACCAAATACATGAAACATGTAGATCGCGCCCAACCAACCAAAAAATGCAGCTGTAAGCATCATGCCCTCTATGCCAATGTTGACTACACCTGCCCGTTCGCAAAACACACCCGAAAGCGCGCCCAGGGTAAGCGGTGTTGCCACAGCAATTGTGGTGGCCAGCATACTGGTTACGATCAGGAGCGGAGGTTGTTTGGATTTCCCAACCAGGACAACCACGCCAAAGAGAACAATAATAATCAAAGCAATGAAGCTAAAACGTTTCCAATCCATGATTGTCTCCTAGCCTCCCCAGCCGCGAGTGAGAACGACACGCTCACCTTTGGATTTGATTCGATAAATGTAGCGGATGATGGCATCTGCGGCAACGAAGAGTAGAATCAATGCTTGGATTACCGAGATCAAATCCACGGGCATTTGTGTCAGGAACTGCATGCGAGTTGAGCCGTTGCGCATGGCTGCGAAGAGGATAGCTGCCAGCACCACGCCAAGCGGATGCGATTTTCCGAGCAGGGCAATCGCGATTGCGTCATACCCGTATCCGATTGAGAAGCCAAGTTGGTGGCGATAATTTAAGCCAGTCACTTCAATGGCACCTGCCAGACCAGCCAGCATTCCTGAAAGCATCATGGTGAGGATAATGGTACGCTTTACATTGATACCTGCATATTGTGCGGCATCTGGGTTTGCGCCCACAGTGCGGATCTCAAAGCCAAGTGTGGTTTTGTTGAGCAGCCACCAGATAAAAAAAGCAACCAGCAAGGCCAATACAAACCCCCAATGAACACGAAGCCCATCAAAGATCGCTGGTATGCGCGCACTTTCTGCGATCAATGGCGTACGCGCAATCACATTGGTGGGACTCTTGTCTTTCATAACGCCATTTAATAAAAATGATGTTGTATTTAATGCAATGTAATTCATCATGATGGTGTTAATGACTTCATGTCCGCCCGTATAAGCTTTCAGTGCGCCAACGATTCCTGCCCAGATGCCGCCCATTAGCATTCCAACAATGATGGCGAGGGGTAGGTGTATGATGGTTGGCAGTGAGAAGCCAAGCCATTCAGGGAGTGCGTATCCAATCAAAGCCGAGAAGACAGCACCGACTGCCAATTGACCTTCAGCACCGATATTGAACAAACCGCCTTTGAATGCCAGTGCAACTGCGAGGCCGGCGAAGATGTAGGGAGTTGCCCAAACAGCTGTTTCACTTAATGCTTTTTTTGAGCCAAGTGAGCCTTGAATCAATCCTTTGTAGGCTAAAAATGGATCTCCACCTACAAGCTTAATGATGATCCCGCCGACAATCACAGCAGTTAAGATGGCAAGAATTGGAATCAAGCTGGCATCTGATATTGACTGTAATATTCGCTTTAATCGCGAATTGGACTGCTTATCTGATTGCATTCATTGCTCCAGTGGAACTTGTGAATTATCAAGCAATTATATCAAATAAGTACCCTTCCACTTGAGAAAAATGTAATAAACAATACCTTCGCAATATATTATATTTTACGTCTTGACCTAATTCATTTTTTCAGGTGATGAATATTAAAACAAAAAGGGAAAGAGACTCTCATCTCTTTCCCTTTTATTACATCTATAGCACTAAATTAGGGTTTGGCAGGTGAAACATTGGTCTTGATGGAACCATCAAGCAAGCCAGTGTTGATCGCTTCCATGGCGGTCTTGACTTCGGCAGGAACTTCACCATCAAGATCGTGGAAAGGAGCATAACCAGCAAGGCCGGTGAAGTTACCAGCAACAATAGAGCCGTCCTTGGCCTGAGCAACCAGGTCAGCAACGCCGGGGGTGATAAGTTTCATGGCGCTGGAGAGCATGCGAGGAGCAGCTTCGGGCAGGGTCAGGTATTGGTCGGCATCTACGCCAATGGCGAATTTGCCAGCCTGAGCGGCAGCTGTGATGGCACCGTTACCGGTAATACCACCGCAACCAAAAATTGCATCCGCACCCTGATCCATCATGGACTTGGCGGTCTGAGCGCCCCATTCGGGATCGGTGAAGGTCTTGTCGAAGCCCACATCGCTGTGGTACACAACAAATACTTCAGTGGTGGTGGAGTTCATGCCATCCGCATAAGCGGCACCGGCTTTGTAGCCTTCGCCGTAGCGCCAAACTGGAGGAACTACATCGGTACCGCAAACGGCGCCGATTTTGTGGCTCTGAGACAGCATAGCACCGAGAGCGCCAACGAGGAAGCCAGCTTGATCTTCAGGGAAGCCCAAGCCAGTCAAGTTAGCAACATCGTCTGTGGTCTCTGGGCTAAACTGCCAAGCCTGGAACTGATCCACACCGATGAATTTGATGTCGGGGTAGGCCAAAGCGGCGGCGGCGGTAGCTTCACCGAGACCAAAGCCAACGGTCACGATTGCATCGAAACTAGAGTCAGCAAAGGTGGTGATGTTCTTGGCATAATCCTTGGCATCAGCGGTCTCAATGAATTGGACCAAATCAGCCACGCCATCTGTTTGGGATTTCTGAACGCCTTCCCAGGCAGATTGGTTGAAGGATTTGTCATTCACCTTACCGACATCGGTTACGAGACCAACGCAGAAAACCTCAGCTTTAACACAATCATCAGCAGTCAGTTCAGTAACAGGGGCCTGTGTGGGGGCTTCGGTTGCAACAGGAGCTTCGGTCATGGCCGGGGCTTCAGTTGCCGCAGGAGCTTCAGTGGCAGGGGTGCCACAGGCAGTGAGGATCATCGAAGCGACGATCAACAAGGCCATTACAATGTAAAACTTTTTCATTTTTCTTCTCCTCTAGAAGAGTAAAGGATTCAACGGCTCGCTTTTACTAAGAGCAGAGCCTAACGACTTGGTAAGTATAAATGCTTAATTTTTATTGTGCAAGTATGAACAATGTTACGGTTATGGCTTTTGCAAAGTCAGAAAATACTTAACGCGAATAGCGCGAAAAAGGCAAAAATCGCAAGTTTTTATTTTTTTCGCGCAAGTTCGCTGTATTTGCGCTTTTCGCGTTAAGCCTGCGCCTTAAAAACGGAAATCTGTCAATCGACTTTGCAAAGATCATGATATTACGGCTTCGTTAACACTACATTCGTTTTAATTTCTCCAGACCACAATGCAGAAATCAAGACTCCCAGTTCTTTTGTGTAGCTTTCTGGGAATTTCTCATTAATTGGCGAAAATTTGATTTGACTTGGCTGTGAATCAGGCGCATTTCCATCTTTTAGCAAGCGCAGCATTCTTTGGACCTCGAAACTGGCGTTTCCATAAATGGAAGTTAACACGCTGGAGCCTGATTCTCCCAAAACCGCACTCTGATCTCTCTCTGAACCAATTGCTTTTATCTGTGCCTCAGATGCGGCTCGTAACGCACCCTGCCCCGTGACTCCACCTGATTCAAAAATCATATCTGCTCCACGCTTGATTAATTTTTGAGCTGTGTCATAGCCCCAACCTTCATCAAGAAATAATTTTTCGCTGTCTCCATCTTCACGATAGATCACTTGAACACTAATATTTTCATCTGCAAATTTTGCGCCGGCGCGAAATCCCTCGCAGGTTCTCCACATTGAATCGATTTCTGGTGTTTCACAGACTGCGCCGATAATTCGAGTTTCCGAAATTCGTGCGGCGGTAACCCCAGCGGCGAACCCGATTTGATCTTCTGGAAAAGTAATGGATATTAAGTTCGGGCGTGTTTCTTCATAGGGTTGATTCACGCCGACGAAAACAGTATCTGTGTACAGGTCAGCGGCTTGAAGCGTTTCATCGCGCAGGCCAATTCCTGTAGTGATGATCACGTCATAACCTTTTTCAGCGAAGTAGATAATATTCTTTTCATAATCACGTGTATCAACTGATTCGATATAGTCGGCCTGGTTAACCAATTCATTGACCCTGGCCTCTTCCAATCCCGCCCAGGTATCTTGATTGATACCATGATCGTCGATACCAAGTGTGTCTGTCACCAACCCTGCACAAAAGATATCTTCCCGAAAACAATCTGATGATTGCCTGCAAGCTGAAAGAATCAACAAAAAGGACAAAAAAGTCACCAAGGGAAAACCCTTGTGTCCTTTTTGTTTAAAACATTTTTTCATCAAAAGATTACAGCGTGGCTTCGCCGTGTTTTACCCCGAGCATCAGCCATAAAGAGATGAGCATGAAGACAGGCGCAATCAACATGATGATGTTGTAATTGTTACCCGTCAATTGAATTGCAAAGCCGTTCACGTTTGGGCCGATGATTGCTGAGAATGTGGAGAATAGATAATATAAACCTGTGAAGGTGCCAATCCGTGCTGCGCTGGTAAGGTCAACGATCATTGGCAGCGAGTTGATGTTGATGAAAGCCCAGCCCGCGCCGGCAAACATCAACAGGACGCCTGCGAGTGTGAGCATGCGCGTGCCGCCTGCTACCAGTGGAATGCCCACCAAAGGCAATGGCGCGATACCCGTCAACAAGGCGCTGGCGGGGGTGATATAAAGCAATACCAATATGATTGAAATAATGACCAGACCCATGGAGATTGTGTTGCGGCGCCCGATCTTGCCAGCGATGAAGCCTGAAGGGATGGCGAACAACACAAAGAATAAGGGAAGCACCGAAAGCAAAGTGGCGCCGTCGCCTTCAGGCAAACCGAGATGATTCTTTGCATAGAGTGTAAAAAATGTGTCCACTGCAGAGAAGCCAATAAACCAGAAGAAGATGGCAAAGAGAATTCGAAGTCCGCTTTTATCTTCGTTGGTGAATACTTCGCGCAGACTTGCGAATATGCCAGGCTGATCCTCTGCCTGCCCATATTCCTGCGGTTCTTCAACAAAGAGATATACAACCAACGCGGAGATTAAAACCAATCCCGAACCAAGCCAGAAAGGAAAGTTGGGACTCATTTTATATAGTACTCCGCCTGTTTGCAATGCCACGATTGTGCCAATGCCGCCCATGAAATTGATAATTCCGTTGGCTTGTGAGCGGAATGCGGAAGGTGTGATATCTGGCATAAGTGCGATGACCGGTGTACGCCAGACTGCGGCACTTAATAACAATGTGCTTGTGCAGGCTACGAACAAAGGAAGTGCAGCAGGCAGCGGAATTAATCCGAATGCAACTGCGGTGATTGGCGCACCGATCAGCAGGAAGGGTATGCGGCGTCCCATGGGAGTGCGTAGCCTGTCAGACCAGGCACCAACGGGCGGTTGAATGAACAGGGCCGCGATATTGTCCAAAGTCATGAAGAAGCCGATCACGATGGGGGAGAGATGGAATTTATCTGCAAGAAAAATAGGGACGAAAGCGTTGTATACACCCCAAACCACACTTAAACCAAAAAAGCCAAAGCCGAGCAGAAAGGTCTTGCCGTAGTTCAGTCTTGTTGCCATGGTTTCCTCCAATGTTTCTTTGCGTTTCAACGCTTAAACATTTTTAAGACTTTCCAGAAACTTCTTATCTTCTTTACTCAACTCTGTCTTTTCCAACATGTCGGGGCGTTTTTTGAAAGTTCTTAGCAATGCTTGTTGACGGCGCCATTTGTCTATTTTTTTGTGATCACCTGAAAGCAGAACATCAGGCGCTTTCCAGCCGCGAAATTCAGGCGGACGAGTGTAATGTGGGTATTCGAGTAAGCCCATGGCGTGTGAGTCGTCTTGTGCGCCGGTCGGGTCGCCAAGCACGTCGGGAAGTAAGCGTGCAATTGCGTCAATGAGAATTAGCGCGGGTAGTTCGCCGCCGGTTAGCACGTAATCGCCGATGGAGATTTCATCTGTGACAAGATGCTCGCGAATGCGTTCATCGATCCCTTCGTAGCGGCCGCAAAGCAGAAGAATGTGTGAGTGTTGAGAAAATTCCTGGGCAATGCTTTGATTAAAGACGCGTCCCTGCGGGGTAAGCAAAATGATTGGGATGTTTGAAGCAGGTTGAGGCGGAGTCTGATTCGTATTATTTAATCCCAAAGCAGTTTCAATGGCTTCAAATACTGGCTCAGGTTTCATCACCATTCCGCCGCCGCCGCCGTATGGGGTGTCGTCTGTGGTGTGATGCTTGTCATGTGTATAGTCGCGGATGTTGTGAACACGTACATTGATCAATCCCCGTTCAATGGCGCGTTTGATGATACTGGTTTCAAGATAAGAGGGAAATACTTCAGGCAGGAGGGTGAATACCTCAAATTGCATGCAGAGATTTTAGCATAGAATTTTTCTCCATTAGACGATGTTAGAAGCAAATTAGAAATTAAACACCTTGCTTGACTGTGTTTTGTTAAAAATGGTAATATGAATGAATGTATCTAAAAGGAAGTAAATGGAGTATGAACCGCAAACGAAAGCGGCCAAATTGGTTTGGCATTATTTTGCTAAGTCTCCTGGTATTGGGCGGCGCGTATGTAGACCGGTATATCGTTCCAAACCAACCGCAATTTGGTGTGCCTTCTCCCACACCAACACGGTCACCAGAATCATTCATTACCGAGGCACAGGATTATTTCAAAGCAGGCAAACTTGTCCCTGCGATCGCATCCTATCAACAGGCGGTTATCTCGAACCCGGCGGACCCCACGGTTTATGTGGCATTGGCTCGCGTACAAGTGTTTGCAGGCCAATATAAAGCGGCAGAGGAAAGTGCGCGTTCTGCGATCTTGCTTAAAAACGATAATTCGATGGCGCATGCCGTACTTGGCTGGGCTTTGAGTTTCCAGGAAAACCGTCTCATCGAAGCGGAAGACAGTATTAAGACGGCCCTAACTTTGGATGCCAATAACGCATTTGCACATGCGTACTATGTTGAAATTCTCGTGAACTCGGGTACCTTTGATCTGCTTGAGAAGGCCGCTGAAGAATCCAGGGTGGCTCTTGCACTCGATCCCAATGCTTTGGAAACTCACCGCGCACGCGGGATTCTTCTCGAGGCTACGCAGAATTATGATGAAGCCATTGCCGAGTTTAATCTCGCCATTAATATCAACCCCAAAATTGCTGATTTGTATCTTAAGCGTGGACTTAACTATCGAGCCATTGGCAGCTATGTGGATGCGGTTTCAGATTTTACAACCGCTGATTCATTGAACCCGGATGACCCTACGCCCGATTATTATATTTCGCGAACTTATGCCACCAGCGGTGAATATGGCAAAGCCATGCAATATGCCGAGTCTGCGGTGACGAATAATCCGGTCGACACAAATCTGCATGGCAACCTGGGTGTAATGTATTATCGCAACTCGTATTTAACGGAAGCCGTTGAACAATTTGGTTATGTTGTCAACGGCGGTTTTACAACCGATGGAAAACAGATACAGCCGATTGAACTCATTCCCAACAATGTACGTATCGCAGAATATTATTCCATGTATGGCCTTGCGCTTGCAAAAACCAACAAGTGCGGCGATGCTCTGGATATTGCCCGCCTGATTTTTGAACGCCTTCGAACTGATGAAGATGCGGTATTTAATGCGAACGCGATCATTACCCGCTGCCAGCAAAATCTTGAGCAGACTGCAGTACCGAATCCAACTTCGACCGAAACTGCTCCTGCTTCGGATGCGACTCCTATACCCACACCATGAACATTTATAAAAAGCGCGCCATATTTCGCCGCCGCAATGACTCCAATGTGTATCGTATGTTTTTTTGGATAGCCTTGATTCTGGGCGGCACCTGGCTGATTCGCTCAGTCTCCAATGGAGATGTCAAGCCGCTGTTTTTGCCTACTCCCACTCCAACGCGTTTGGCTATATCCTATGCAAAGGAAGGGGAAGCTTTATTCACAGCTGGTCAAATGGAAGCTGCCATTAAAGCATATGATGAAGCTTCAAAAGTAGACCCGAATAATGGCGTATTGTTTGCAGACCTCGCTCGTATTCAAACTTATTCCTCTGCTATGTTGGTCGGTGAGACGGATATCAAAAACCGCCTGGCTGAGGCGCTGGCCTCTGCTGAGAAAGCGGTACAGCTTGCGCCGGATGATAGTTATGTCAACGCGATCTATTCATTTACTCTGGATTGGAATGCCAACTCAAATTTTGTTGATGAAAGAGGAATACAAGATCTGCTCGCTCAAGCAGATAAGGCATCATCGCGAGCGTTATTGTTAGACCCTTCGAGTGCACGAGCATTGGCTTTTTCTGCAGAGATTCTGGTGGATCAACAAAAATGGACACAGGCTCAGCAAAAAATTGAACAGGCTTTAACAATAGATCCATCTTTGATGGATGTGCATCGTGTGAATGCTTCGGTGTTGGAGTCGTTGGGTGAGTATGCACTTGCAGTCGAAGCCTGGGATCGCGCAATTGCCATCAACCCGAACCTGACATTTCTCTATCAACGCGCAGGCGCAGACTATCGCGTCCTTGCCTTTAACAGCTTGAACAAAGAAGTGCAGACTCAGCTTTTCAATAAATCCCTGGATTATTTTGCACAGGCTGCGCGGATTAATAATCAGTTACAAATACAAGACCCTGCTCCATATCTGTCAATTGCAAAGACCTATTCGCAAATGGGACAGTTCTTTATCGCCATTCGTAATGTGCAAAAAACCATTGAATTCCAACCCAGTAAAGCTGATTTTTATGGCGAGTTGGGCGTGTTGTATCATAAGAACCGCAATTATGAGACAGGCATCCTTGCCTTCAAGTGCGCCATAGATGGCTGCACTGCGGAAGAATCCTGCGATGGGCGGGGTGGATGCGGTAAAAATGATGTGCCTGCAGTCGTAGTAGGGCTTTCGCTCAGCAACCTAACGGTTTACTACTACGATATTTATGCATCTGAGCTGGCTGCTTTGAGCACTCCAAAGAAAGATTATTGCGATAAAGCATTGGCAGTCGCCGGGCAAATCGAAGCTTCAGAATTTGATAGTGACCCCAACATTGCTGCGGATATTGTGGTGGTTCGCAACATTTGTCCATTGGCTTCTCAAGCTGCAACAGCGACCCTTGAAACAGTCACATTTGATGGGACGCCTACTGCCATCCCGTAATATAAATTCCCAGTTTGTGCTGTCAGTTTCCAGTTAAGCCCGAAGCGGCTGTGCATCAGAGTTTTGTAAGAAATTATACAATCCCCTTGACGTTGCCTGCATAACTAGGTAATATTGAATTAGCACTCGGAGCTATTGAGTGCTAATTTCGCGCTAATCCAAAAAATCCAAATTCCTTATAGGAGAAAAAAGAAATGGCAAAGATATCGTTTAAACCCTTGGGCGCCCGTGTGCTCATTGAACCAGTTGAGCAGGAAGAAATAACTGCGGGTGGAATTGTTTTGCCCGAAACGGCGAAGGAAAAACCCCAGCAGGGCAAAGTATTGTCCGCCGGCCCCGGCGACCGCAATGACAAAGGCGAACGTGTTGCGATGGATGTGAAAGTTGGCGATATCGTGCTCTTCGCCAAGTACTCTGGCACTGAAGTCAAGATGGAAGGCAAGAAATTGCTCATCATGCGCGAGAGTGACCTTCTCGGTATTGTTGGTTAATTCACCTAAAGCATAAAAAAAGGAAGTATTACTATGGCCGCTAAACAAATTGTATTTTCAGAAGAAGCCCGCCGCAAGCTTAAGAACGGCATGACTGTTGTTGCGAACGCTGTTTCCGCAACTCTCGGCCCCAAAGGCCGCAATGTGGCAATTGACCGCAAGTTCGGTTCCCCCACCATCACTCACGACGGTGTATCTGTTGCGAAAGAAATTGAACTCGAAGACCCGTTTGAAAACATGGGCGCCCAGCTCCTCAAGGAAGCCGCTCAGAAGACCAACGATATTGCCGGTGACGGTACAACCACCTCCACCGTTTTGGCTTATGCCATTGTGACCGAAGGCTTGAAGGCTCTTGAAGCTGGTTACAACCCGATGCTGCTCAAGAAGGGTATTGAACTCGCCACCGAGACCATCGTTACTGAACTCAAGAAGAATTCCACCAAGATCGACACCCGTGAAGAAATTGCCTCCGTGGCAACCAACTCTGCGGCTGATGTTGAAGTCGGTGAATTGATTGCAGACGTGATGGACAAGGTCGGTAAAGACGGTGTCATCACCGTTGAAGAATCCAAGACTATGCAATTCGAAACTGAATTCGTCGAAGGTATGCAGTTTGACCGTGGTTATATTTCACCTTACTTCATCACCAACGCCGACCAAATGGAAGCTCAGATCAATGATGCCTATGTCTTGATCTACGATAAGAAGATCTCCGCTGCACAGGATATTGTTCCTTTGCTTGAGAAACTTGTCCAACTCGGCAAGCGCGAACTCGTCATCATTGCTGAAGATATTGACGGCGAAGCAATTGCAACCCTCATCTTGAACAAGATCCGTGGCATGTTGAACGTGCTCGCCATCAAAGCCCCAGGTTTTGGTGATCGCCGCAAGGCCATGTTACAGGATATTGCCTCCTTGACTGGTGGACAGGTCATCTCTGAAGAGACTGGCCGCAAGCTCGAAACCGCCACTGTTCAAGACCTTGGCCGTGCTGAGAAGGTTGTCTCTGATAAAGAGAACACAACCATCATCGGCGGCAAAGGCAAGAAGAGCGATATCGAAGGTCGTATTAAAGAAATCCGCATTGAGATCGATAAATCCACAAGCGATTACGACAAGGAAAAACTTCAGGAACGTCTCGCCAAGCTCAGTGGTGGTGTTGCCATCATCCGCGTAGGTGCTGCGACCGAAACTGAAATGAAAGAGAAGAAGCACCGCGTGGAAGATGCTCTCTCAGCTGCTCGCGCCGCTGTAGAAGAAGGTATTGTCCCTGGCGGTGAAATCTCCCTGATCAATGCTGCTAGCAAACTTGATAAACTCGCCAAGGCTCATGCCGAAGATGAAAACGAAGAAATCAAAGTCGGCATCAACATCGTCAAGAAGGCGCTCGAAGCCCCAATCCGCAAACTGGCAGCCAACGCTGGACAGGATGGCTCTGTCATCATTGACACCGTCCGCCGCACTGCTGCTGAGAAGAAGAATCCAAACATCGGCTTCAATGTTCTCACTGGCGAATACACGGACATGATCAAAGCTGGTGTGATTGACCCAGTCAAAGTGGTGCGTGGCGCTCTTGAGAACGCCGCTTCCATCGCCGCGATGATCCTCACCACTGATGTATTGATCACCGACGTGCCTGCGAAAGAAAGCGGCCCTGCCATGCCTCCTGGCGGCATGGGCGGCATGGATTACTAAATCAATCCATCAACAATTTTGTAGGGACACAGCAATGCTGTGTCCCTACGTTTTTAAATTATGTAATGCCCGCTCACGGGTATAATTCCAACAATGCTTTCAAAACCCCGCTTTTTGACACAATTGATTTTTGTTCTTTTTTTTGGATTAAGTGCCTGCGCTTCATTCGGACCGAAAAGCACGCCCACTCCCGAATTGCCAACCCCTACGGGCACGCCTGTGCCTGCCACACCTTTGCCTTCGGTGGCTACTGTCAACGGAGAGTATATTACTCTGACGGAATTTCAGGCGGAGCTCGCAAGATATAAAGCCGCGCAAACTGCAATGGGCATCACAGTCTCAGATGAAGAAGCGAGCAAGACTGTGCTTGAGGATATCATTGCACAAATTCTTTTGTCACAAGCCGCCAGAGAAGCGAATTTCGAATTGACAGAAGCAGATTTGCAGTCCAGAATGGATGCGCTTGGAAGTGCGGATGTATTAACTCAATGGGAGTCTGCTCATGGATATGATGATGCGTCATTCCGTATCGCATTAAAACGCTCTGCTGAAGCAGCATGGATGCGTGACAAAATCATTGCGGATGTGCCCACAAGTATGGAGCAAATCCATGTGCGTCAAATTTTGACCTATAATGAGGAAGATGCACGTACAGCGCTTGATGAATTAAAAGCGGGAACGGATTTCGATGAAATTGCCGCTAGATTTGATCCGATTACATTTGGAGAATTGGGTTGGGTGCCGCGCGGCTATCTGCTTGATGCAAATGCTGATGAAGCGGTGTTCGCACTGCAGGCTGGTGGTTATAGTGATGTTATTGAAACAGATGCTGGTTTTCATATTTTCAAAGCCCTGGAAAGAAGCGAACACCCGCTTACCCCTGACGCTTTATTAACCATGCAGGAACTCGCAGTAAAGAATTGGCTGGTTAAACAGCGTGAAAGCGGCCAAATTATTTTAGCCCCGTAAAAAAATATACCAGGAATATCTGGCAAAATAAGTCATTATTTGGAGTTGCACAATGAGTAAATATAATTACAGTTACGAAGATCAATCAGCTGTGAAGCCAAAGTCGAAGCTTGAGCTTTGGGATATGTTAAGCATACTGATGCTTTTAATTACGGTATGTGCAGTTGCATATTTTGCAGCAATTTTTCTTTCTCCAAATTCGGCTTTCAATCCCTTCCCGCCCAACCCAGTTGACCCGTTTGCTCCTCCTACACCCACGATCACGCCCATTCAACTCCAAGCCACATGGACGGCTACTGCTCAGAGCCTTGTAACTGAAACGTCAACTCTTTTGCCAACCTTCACGCTGGAACCTTCCCCCACTTTCTTTTCGCTTGTTCCGCCAACCGACACACCTGTTCCAACTGCTACGCCTAAGGCGCCATTCTCTGCAACCATTACCTATATCGACAGCACCATTATTCACCCTGAGGCAGCCTGTAATTGGCAGGGTGTGGGCGGAACGATCGTGGACGCAAATAATGCGGACATGCTTAGAATGACCATTCGTTTGGTTGGTTTTTATAATAGCAAGACCAAGAATGAATTGACAGTCAGCAGTATTGCTCCTTCATATGGTAAGTCTGGTTACGAATTTTTCCTGGGTACTGTACCGCTTTCTTCCAAGAAGGAACTTTATATTCAGATCCTCGATCAGGCTGGGCTGCCGCTTTCTGATAATATTTACATTGATACGTTTAAGGATTGTTCAAAAAACCTCGTATTGGTACGCTTTAAGAAAAATCCTTAATTTGGGAATTGCGTGAGTAGAAATTAAAAACAAGACCGTTGTCTTTTGGACAACGGTCTTGTTTTAGTATGTTCTCTTTACCCCACTTCCAAATTCCATTCCTTATACTTTGGGTTTTTCGCATGGACAATATCATCGAATGCGGCGCGCAACTTTGCTGTAATGGGACCCATCGTCCCGACACCTACGGGGCGATAATCTATTTTTGTCACTGCAACCACTTGCGCCGCGGTGCCTGTCATAAACATTTCTTCTGCAATGAATACTTCGGTTCGGTCAATGGACCGTTCCACAACTTCAACGCCTAATTCATTGCGCGCCAGCTCGATTATGGAGCGGCGGGTAATGCCTTCGAGAATATTATCTGTGATCGGCGGCGTGATCAAGACCCCGTCACGTACCATGAATATGTTCATGGCTGAGCCTTCAGAGACATGTCCATTCTGGTCGAGCACAATGGCTTCATCGAAGCCTGCACGATTTGCATCAGTTTTGATCAACGCAGAGTTGACATACGCTCCGGCCACTTTTCCGCGCGCAGGAATGGCATTGTCATCAATTCGCCGCCAGGATGAAAAGGTCAGGTGGGCATTTGAATCGTTTTTCACATATTTTTCAAATGCCATAATAAACATACAGAACTCATCTTTAAGATCGTGCAGGCGCACACCAATGCCCATATCCGCTTTATAAATGGTGGGGCGCAGGTATACATCCTGTTTCCAATCATCGGTTTTTAAAACATCCAGGGTCAACTGGATCAAACTTTCTTCATCATAAGGGATTTCCATAGACATCATGCGCGCCGAATTAAGCAGGCGATGATAATGATCATATGGACGAAAAACGAAGAGACGTTTCTTCTCTTCGTTCCAGTATGCCCGCATCCCGCTGAACACAGCAGTTCCGTATAGAAAACCATGTGTGGCAATATTTATCTTTGCGTCACTTAAAGGGACAATCTTTCCCTCAAAGAAGGCGTGCTTCGAAAGATCCACTTGCACCTCCAATAAATAAAATGGGATGTCGCTTACACAGAAATTATACCCGATTCAGTCCGCTTCATTTTTGACCCGTTCATGTCTCCACTTCTCAAGCATTCCCTTGACGAGTGGAAAATGTATGCTAAAATCTAATTAGATAAATATCTAATTAGATTTGCGGAAGTGAGACATGAATACAAACCTTGAAATGCTTGAAATCCTGAAAGCCTTGTCCGATGCAAATCGTTTGCGTATCATCGGCTTATTGACCCAACGAAACGCCAGTCGTGGTGATATTGTCGAAAAGCTTAACCTTCCCGCAAGGGAAGTTGTCGATCATCTTGCTTTCCTTGAACAGATTGGTGTTGTCAGCCAAACGGATGACCGATATGAGTTGAATGAAAATAAACTTGCCACCATTGCACGAGACAACCTTGCACAGGAAAGGCCAGCTTATGTCCCAGCGCCCGACCTTGACCCAGTTTCGAAAAAGATACTCAAAGCCTACCTCAATGCAGATGGGAGTATTAAACAAGTCCCAGGCCAGCCTGCTAAATTGCAGGTAATTTTGAATTATCTCCTTCTGGCCTTTGCTCCATCTGTGAATTACACCGAGAAGGAAGTAAATCAAATTTTGCGCCGCTTCCATGAAGACACTGCGGGGTTGCGCCGTGATATGGTGGATGCCAAAATGCTGTCTCGCGAAAGTGATGGCTCACGATATTGGAGAACCAAATGATCAACATGAAATCAAGAAAAGATATTAATAGAGAATATAAAGAAAGAGTAAAACCATCTGGAATTTATCAGGTGAAGAATACCGTGAATGGTAAGGTTTTGCTTGGGAGCAGTCTGAATCTTGAAGGACCGTTAAACCGTCACAAGTTTATGCTCAAGATTAAATCGCATCCCAATAAAGAACTCCAGAAGGATTGGGACGAATTAGGCGCAGATAAATTTGTCTTTGAAATACTGGAAGAGGTCAAGGTCAAAGATGAC
>JAYVUA010000140.1:0-16002 GCA_043788255.1 Anaerolineales bacterium
TGCGTGCAGGGTTGGCATTGGCTACCTCTTGGCGGAGTGTTTGCCTTAGCTTACCCTGCTTCTTTGTTAATGTCCAAATGGATAAAGTCTAGATAAGAACCTATCGTAAAAATAATTGAAAGAGGAGACGAAACCTGATAGAACAGGATTAGCGACAATCCATCTAACAAAGGTAACGTCTCCATGTCAAAGGATAGCACAAAATCAAAAAGCAAATACCGAATGCCGGGTAAGTTGTGGAAACTGCTGAAAAAGCACTTGCCCAAAGAGCCAAAAGTCAGGATAGCAAGGTCGACCACGAGTGAGTAATCGAGATGTTTTGGACGGCATCTGGCATGTACTGTGGACAGGCAGTCAGTGGAAGTCGATAGAAAAAGAGTGGTTCAAGGTTTCGAGTAGTGTATTGCATGAACGGTTTCAGACATGGCAGGAACAAGGCTTGTTTGAGAAGCTGTTCAAGAAGATGGTCAAATACTATGCCAGAGAGTGCAAAATTGACTGGCGATGGCAATCGGTTGACAGTATGATGAGCGTGGAGCACCGTTAGTCATTATAAAACATGATGTTGAATCAGGCATATTTTTGTTTGTTTAGGAAGGAGAAGATTTTTTTGAAGACATTTCTTAAGCCCAAACGCAACTTGTTGCATTACAAAAGTTTAAGAGAGACAGATCTATTATTTATAACTGATAAGAGTATTAGTTGAGAGTGTTCGAGTTGATGGCTGAAGTTGGTACTGGCAAGGTAATGATCTGTCCGAGATTTAATTCGGGGGTACTTGTGAATTCATTGATTTCCAATATACTTTCTGGTGAAACTTTCCAGTCGAAAGCGATTGTTTCGAGGGTATCTCCAGACCGGACAGTATAAGGAATGGATTTTCCTTCAAGGTGATAGGTGATCCATTTCCAGCGTAAAACATCAAAGCCGGTTGTCCCCGTACGGCCAAAACCATAACCATTCCATTCGTGATTGATTACTCCGCTTTCAAGGTCTCCTGGAGTATAAAGAGTGATCTCGCGTATTGAGCAATCTGAATAAGGGGAATTCTGAACCATATTTGAAATGCTTAAACGGCTGTTATTCTCACTGAGTCCTGCCACCAAAAAAATATGGTCATAGCGCCCATCATTGGCTGCATATAAAGTTGCATAAGAATAAACAATGTCTCCCGGCTGGAGGTTTCCGCGCGTGGCAAAGTCAAAGCCCATCATTGGGTCATCCGTACTAATTAAATCATAAGTTTCAGGATCGAAGCCAAGCCAGGGCCTTCCGTTAATTCTGGGGTTTGCCAGAATAAATAAATTCGCACTCGAATACCAACTTCCGATTCGATATGGAAAGCTGTTTGCATCCTTTGTTATCCTCCATACGAGCGGGCCGCACATGGAATACGCATCCCAATAACCGATTTCCTGTTGTGATATCCGATTTGCCTCTTCGCAAGTGGATGCAAGAAATTTACTGCCCGCACCCAGGTAATCTGGCATATTCCAATTAAAGTCAAACATGCTGAGCAGGGTTTCTTCTGCCACCCAACCTTGATCAACCACCCAATGACATGGAATTTTCTTTAAGACCGGTTGGATGTATTCATCGGCGGGCATCCCATTTTTCTCCCAATATGCTTTCACATAGTCTCCCCAGGGAGATTCGTATACACCAGGAAGCATGGAAACAGCTGTTAGACGAAATTGTCCGCCATAGTAACGGAACCAGACTACAAATCCCTGATTTAGAAGCGCGGTAGCAACCGCATCCCCCTTGTATGTAAATGGGGGTTCAAATTCGTTAACTGAGAATTCAAAAATATAGGGGTCAGCAGAAATATCGATCATTGCATTTTGCGGTGCGTTCCAAATATAATTCACTCGCTTTTCCGAAAAATTAATTGAATTGTTTAATTCAAACTGGGTATTTGCCAGCATCTCATCCTTTGAAAAATAACCAGGGTCGGTTATGGCACACCCAGCAGGGTTTCCAAAAGCATATGAATTAATTGGAATCGCGGGTTGATAATTTGTCAGTATGGAATTATATTTAAGAGTGTTTTCAATATCAGTAGCTAAATCGCTGATTTGTGAAATTGAGGGTGAAGTGGAAGAAGCCAGCAGCGCCGCTTGTTTTGCGCTCGCAGAGTCTGTGAATGAAAGCAAACCTTGAATTGAAATAAGCAAGCTTGAGAGCGAAGCAGAAATTATGATCTTGCCTGTAAGTTTGGTTGCGAGAAGAAGTTTCATGTTGACATCCTAAAGGTATCAACATTATTTCACCTGGAATCATATTCAATCAGGCTTGTTCCCCAGTATTTGATTTAGGATTTTCCACTATTTCAGGGGTATGAATACCCTTATTTTCAAAACTGCAAATTCAGCGAGAACATTATTAGACCTTTTGCATAACTATATTCTGGAGTTCGGAAGTTCTACTTCCGAAACGCAAAAGTAGAACTTTTGCACTCCCATAAACAAGTTTTTCTGACTTTTACGAGAGGTCCATTATTTACATCATTTCAAATTTTTATACTTATAAACAAATCAAAAAAGAATACAGTCTGGGGAAGCGAAAGGAGGGGAAAATTATAAAACTTACAGCGAATTAATAATTAATCGCAGCTTTCAAACTGCAGATCTTAAGTGAACGATCAATGTAGTGCCGTGATTCAATTCACTTTCGACGTCGATATCTCCACCCAATTCTTCAACAATCGTTTTAACAATATACAGGCCGATGCCGCTTCCGGGAATTTCAGCAGCCGTGACATTTTTTGCACGGTAGAATTTCTCAAATAAATGGGGTATCGCCTCAGGCCCAATTCCCATACCCTGGTCAAGAATAGACACATCAACAAAGTTGGTTGAAAAACTGATGTTTATGGTTATGCTTTTCCCTTCCGGAGAAAATTTCGCCGCATTATTGATCAAATTAATAAATACCTGCTGTAAAGCGCCGTTATCCCCAAAGATATTAATTGATTTTTGAGGAGTGTTCAGAACGAGTGTAATTTTCTTCTTGTTTACAATTGGCTTGACAGCCTGCATGGATTCTTCCAATATCGGAATAAGATCCAATGGCACACTTTCCAGTTTCAACATCCCACTTTCAAGACGTCCGGCCATCAAAAGACGGTCTATCAATATCTTCTGACGGTTCAATTCATTTCGGAGGATTCCCCAGTATTCCTTTTGTTCCTCCTCCGTGCCTCCCTGTTGAATAAGGTCGGCCATCAGAATAGCTGCTGTCAATGGAGTTCTTAATTCATGAGAGGCGCGATTGATAAAATCGGTCTTCATCTCATTCAGCCGGATAATATCCGTTATATCCCGAATAATAATAAGTGCCTCAAGATTATTAATTGGATGCAGCCGCGATTCATAAATGCTGCTGTTGAATGGGAATTGAAACCCTTCCCACCAATGAGGGGATGAAAACGAGTTCCTATTTTCATCCCCAATAATTTTGGCAACAATCTCTTCCGGCCAGGTTTCCACAAGCTTCCTGCCTGTGATCATATCGCGATGAATAAATAAGGGATGATTGGGGCTGGAGCTGTAATCAAGGATTAAACCATCGGAATTAATACGAATTAATAAATCTGGAAATGCATCTATGATGGTACGGTTTCTGAATTCATTGACTCGTATGGTTTCTTCATACTGAATACGCTGTAACACCGCACCGAGTAAATTTGCGGCAGTTTGTACGATATCAAACTCTGGCAACAACCATGAAAGGCTGTTTTTGCGGTCAAACATTCCCAGGAAACCACGTGAGCCCAGCGTTCCTTGAATTGGAATAGCCAAAAAAGAATAGGAGGGGATCACTTCAGTACCTCCTGCTGTTCTCTCGGAAAAAACAGAATCCGGATCCGAAACAATGGCACTAAGAAATGGCTGGATGGCAGCGTTAATATCAAAATCAATTACATTTTGTTCAACCCAGTCATATTTTATTTTAATGAGCGGGGAACCTGAGAAGCTTTCGACTTCGAAGATTACACAACAAAAAACGTCCAGTGCATAACCAAGTGCTTCCAACATTTCGGAAATTCTAGACTCTATATTGGGGGAACGGAACAATCGAGCAGTGGCTTCGCTAATCACGGAAAGAATCCGCCCATTCCTCTTTAAGAATTTTTCTGTTGCCTTCCTTTCCGAAATGTCACGAACAATACTTTGAATATATGCCGGGTTTCCATTTTTATCAGAGACAAGAGAAGTACCGATCTCAACAGGTATCAAGCTGCCATCTTTTCGCTTTAATACCCTTTCATAAATATTTGTTTCGTCTTCCAGGATGGGTTTTTGATCGGGTAATTCTCCCGTTGAAACGACATCCCTGACATGCATTCCCGTTAGTTCACCTGCCTGATAACCAAGCAGATTAAGTGCTTGTCGATTGGCAGCCAGATAGTGCAAGTTCATGTCAATAATGAACACACACTCCCCGGTTTGCTCGAATAAAGTCTGTCCGAATTGATCAACGTCCCACATGGCTCCCTTTTCTTTGAGCATAGACTTTATTTCGGCTGGAAGGTTCTTTATAGGAATGGTTTTATCATCCATAAACAATGTCTTCCGGCCGAACATCAGGCAAGTTGGCCAGGATCAAACATCCAGTGGCGCTTTCCACAATCCTTACATCACCCCCCAGGTTTCTAAAAATAGCACGCGCGACGGTCAGTCCCACTCCTAATCCATCGTATGCCCTGCTATCTCCTTGACTGATCTGATAAAACTTCTCAAAAACCTTTTCACGCTGTTCGAAAGCGATGCCCGGCCCTTCATCAAAAACTGCGATCATAATTCCGCCATTAGGGCCGGTGTGTATATCAACATTTACCTTTCCATATTGCGGACTAAATTTGAATGCGTTATCTACCAGGTGCAAAATGGATTGTGTCAGTTCTCTTCTTGGAGCCTTAACCTCCCCGGCTGCTACAATTTTATGGGTAAAACTCAATTCTTTATTTTTATACTTTTCAAGACATTTATTAATAGGATCCAGGATATGATCATTAATATCTATTGACTGCCGCACAGAGTTCAAATTTCCAAGTTCAATATTGGAAAGAAAAATTATGTCCGAGACTAAAGACGCCAGCCTATCGGCATTTGACAATGCCATTCTTATAAACCCGCTTTGCATTTCAGGTTCGCTAAATTTGTTATTAACTGCCAACTCCAGAGGTGTAATAATATTCATGAGGGGCGTTCGTAATTCATGGTGGAAATTCTGCAGAATTTCGTTACGCAGTTTTTCCATATCCTTATGGGCTGTTTCCATCATCTGTTCGCGCCCACGCTCCTGTTCAGTACGGACACGCCGTAACAATGCGTCAATTCGTGCCAACAGTTCATCCATAACAAAAGGTTTGGCAATGTAATCATCGGCCCCATCTCGTATTCCAGCAATCCGATCATGTGTGCCCGAACGTGCTGTCAGGAATATAAATGGAATGGATGCAAGTTCCAGATCGGAGCTTAGCAGGCGTTTCAATTCAAACCCATCTGGAGGAGGCATCATCACATCAGAAACGATCAAGTCTGGATGGTGTTTTCTGGCTTTTTGCAAACCATCCTGGCCATCTACAGCCTCAATCACATGATATCCGTGTCGTCTTATGGAAACGATTAAGCCAAGTCGAATAGCTGGCTCATCATCAATAACAAGAATAACTGAACTAGATTCACTGTCCATAGGCACCTATTAAACATTTGGTGTGGTGCGCAGGTTTTGTGTAGTTCCAGTGGATTTAACCTGTATTTTTGCATTATTGTTCACAAACATGATATTTATATTTGCAAATGATATTAAATCACCGGAATTAAGGAAACATTTTTCAATTTTTTTCCCATTCACAAAAGTACCACTGGTAGAGTCTTTATCATAGAGGACATATTTTCCGTTTTCATAAGCGATCTCCGCATGGTGGCGGGAAAGAAAATCTTCATGAAAGACGATATCATTCCCCAAATGGCGGCCAAGTGTCGTTTTTGGCTTTATAAGGGAAATCATTTGGCGGTTCACAATGAGATACACGCCCTGTTCTGAGGTGGTTTGACTCTCAGTGAATTCTTTTTCATTCATTTTTACCTTCCAGTTTGGATCAAGAATGGTTTTAAATTAAACAAAATCGTCCATCATCTTGAAAAAAAGTTCCGCAGCATGCGGGTCAAAATGTTTATTGGTTTCTTCCTTAATATATCCAAGGGCTTTTTCTTTATCCCACGCAAGGCGGTATGGACGGTCAGAGGTAAGGGCATCCCAGACATCGATAATTGCGAAGAGACGTGCTGAAAGAGGGATTTCTTCGCCTTTCAACTTGCGCGGATACCCGCTGCCATCCCATTTTTCGTGGTGACAATAAGGAATATCCAGAGCTGGACGCAAGTACTCAATCGGCTGGATCATATCGTAGGCAAATTGCGGATGCTGACGCATAATGACCCATTCGTCGTCTGTCAATTTATCAGGTTTGTGTAGAATTGCATCAGGCACCCCAATTTTGCCAATATCATGCAGGAGAGCACCTCGACGTATGTTCACCAGATCATCATTGTTGATGCCTGCCAGTCTGGCGATTTTTTCTGTCAGGGTTGTCACGCGCTGCGTATGTCCTTCGGTTTCTTTATCGCGCAGATCCATGGCACGTGACCAGCCTTCAATTGTGGCATCATACGCTGATAACAGTTGTGCATGCGCTTCATTGACATTAGCGCGGTCATCCAGTAATTTTCGGTAGCGATTGAGTCGTGTTATACCCAGTAAGCGCGCTCTTAATTCATGGCGGTCATATGGTTTGGTAATGTAATCGTCTGCACCGCTTTCAAGCCCGCTTAGGAATGATTGCCTGTCATCCAGTGCAGTCAGCATAATGATGGGAATCTCAGCCAGCGCGGGGGTATTTCTGATACGGCGGCAGACTTCAAACCCATCCATACCCGGCATCATCACATCCAATAAAATCACATCGGGCAAAAGCCGGCTGGCTCTTTCGAGCGCTTGCGGACCGTTCTCTGCCATTTCCAGATGATAGCCCTGGCCGTCCAAAATGGACTCTAGTGTTTGCCGTCCTGCTGGTTCATCGTCCACTATTAATATCGTACTGACCATATCGCTCCTTATATGAAAAACAGTATATTTTGATAGCCCAAACACCGCCATACAGGGATTCCCCCATTTTGACCTTAGAGAGTGTTTCTTAAAGGCTTTTCACCACAGAGATCATAAAGATCACGGAGAAAACCTCTTACCCGCAAGGGGCTGTGCCAAAACCTCTCCCGAAAAAGCATCGGGACAATGTGTAACCTCTGTGCGCTCTGTGGTAAATGCTCTTTTCCCGCATAAAATTTAGACTTAAGAAACACTCTCTTACTGATTCCTGTCTATTAACCCAAATTTGACTGCCAAACGAACCAACCCCGCCAGGTTGCGCACGTGTAACTTTTCCATCAAATTTGCGCGGTGTTTTTCAACTGTCTTTTCACTGATAAACAGTAATTTACCGATCTCACCGCTTGTGTGTTCCTCTGCGATCAATTGAAGAATCTCTTTCTCGCGCGGAGAAAGTATATTTAATGGATCATCCGCTTGCAAGGTGTGAGGGTGTAAAGCGCTTTCTACAACAATGGATGAAATCACCGTGCTTAAGTACGTCTCGCCGCGGGCAACTGCGTGAATAGCCCACAACAACTCTTCACTGACCGAAGTTTTTAATACATATCCTTTTACACCGCTTTGGAGTGCCTGATGGACCAGGCCTTCATCGGAATACATGGATAACAAAAGAATATAAACAGGTAATTTCATGTTGTGAATCTGCTCGGCAGCTTGGATGCCATTTAAGCGCGGCATCATGATGTCCATTACCAGCACATCTGGTTTCAGTTCCACAGACATATCGATCGCTTCCTGACCGTTACAGGCTTCTCCCACGATATTAATATCAGCTGCACGCTCAAGTAAAGCCCGCAACCCCGCGCGGACCATTGCGTGATCTTCCACCAGCAGGATACGGATCATATTTCCTCCTTGATATGTAATGCCGCTTCCAAAGGCAGATGGGCAGAAATGATGGTGCCTTTTGAAACAGATGAACTTATCGCCAACTGCCCACCCACAAGGGTTAATCGTTCCCTTAGTCCTGTTATACCGATCCCTTTTTTCAAGAGGTCTTCTTCCATTGAAAATCCATTTCCATTGTCCTGTATGGTTAGGACAATGGAATTTTCTTCAACGATCAACTCGACCCACACCTGGTTGGCGTGCGAATGTTTTATGATATTTGTGAGCGTTTCCTGGAGAGTACGGTACAGGGTGATCGAGTAAACATCTGACATTTCAGGCAGGTTTGGATCAATTTCGAAAATAACAGGCAAGCCTGTGCGTATACTAAACTCACGACTGTATGTTTCCAATGCAGAGCGCAAGCCAAGCGTATCCAATACGGGCGGACGAATATCCTGCACGATCAGGCGCATTTTGTTAATAGTTTGATTGGTGTCTGCAATGAGGGTATCCAACCTGGCGCACAATGAAACCTCTGGCAAAGGCAGTTCGGATTGCATATTTTTCAGGTTTATTGCGTGTGCGATCAATGCCTGACCCAGATCATCGTGCAGCTCGCGTGAAAGCCTTTTACGTTCCTCTTCCTGGGCAGTGACTACCCGCTCAGCCATCTGGCGCAGATCTTCACGCTGTACAAGCAGGGTACGGTAGCGGTTGAGACGTAAAATCGTTTTTACCCGCAAGCGCAGTTCCTGTCTGTCGACTGGTTTGGTGAGAAAATCGTCAGCGCCAGCCTCAATGCCCAGCAGACGTGAGGAACGGTCATCCAGGGCGGTGAGAATGATAATCGGCACCTCAGCAAGTTTCGGCGTGGCACGGATGCGGCGGCAGACCTCAAAGCCATCCATGCCAGGCATCATGACATCCAGCAGAATCAAATCTGGCAATAATTCATCTGCCTTTTGAAGCGCGTCGGGGCCATTGTTTGCTGAGACAAGGGTATGGCCTTGATCCTCAAGAATGGATTCGAGCGTATCGATACCAAGCGGATCATCATCCACCATCAGTATTTTACTTATCATTTGTTTTTTCCCTCGCAAGCCCCATATATTTTTCGATCATGTCGGCAAGGTTTTGCATTTGAATCGGCTTGCTTAGATAATCATTCATGCCGGCAGCCAGGCATTTTTCACTATCCCCAGCCATGGCCAACGCCGTCATTGCAATGATCGGGGTTTTTTGTAAGGTTTCGTCTGCACGCATCTTTTGGGCGGCTTCCAACCCATTCATCACAGGCATCATGACATCCATCAGAATGAGATCGGGGCGCTCCTCCTTTGCGAGCTTAACTCCCTCTGCACCATTATGTGCGAGCAGTACTTCATAGCCTCTATATCGCAAATAATCGCTGATGAGCTGAACCACCAGATCTGTATCTTCCACAAGCAGGATCCTGCCATTGCGTTTTATGTTTGACTTTTGACTTGGGGAAGGAAGCTGACCTGTAACCTTTGCTATTGATGTTTGTTCATTTGAGAGCCAGGGCAAAGTGATGGTGAAGCGGCTGCCGCTGCCTGCTTCACTTTCCACGCTTACGCGCCCGCCATGTAATTGCGCCATTTGCGAAACAAGCGCAAGCCCCAGGCCTGTGCCTTGATACTCACGTGTCAAACCGCCATCCAACTGCACAAAGGGTTTAAAGAGGTGTTGAATATCCTTTTGCGCGATGCCAATGCCTTGATCCCAAACCGTGAATTTAACTTCATTTTTTTCTACATTCCCTAAAACCTCCAGACCGATCCTGTTTCCAGCGGGTGTGAATTTCACAGCATTGCTCAACAGGTTGACCAGCGATTGCTTCAATCGGCGTTCATCTCCCAAAACAATCCTTACCTCTTCATGTAATCGATAGGAAATGTTGAGTGATTTTTTCTGCGCAAGTTCCTTGACCATTCTCAAGCTGGACTGGCAGAGTTTATCCACGGTAATACTGCGAACATCCAGTTCCATTCGGCCTGCTTCGATCTTTGAAAGGTCCAGAATATCGTTGATGAGATCCAACAGATGGTGGCCGCTCTCTTTGACAATACCCACATATCTAAGTTGTTTTTGGTTGAGGGTACCGGCGATCTGTTCTTCGAGGCTTTCGGAAATACCCAGAATGGAGTTGAGCGGCGTGCGCAGTTCATGACTCATATTTGCAAGGAATTCGTTTTTGATGCGCAGGGCGCGTTCTATTTCTGATTTGGCAATCCGCTGAGTTTCTTCCGCTTTTTTGTATAGGGTAATATCGTGAGAGGTATTGAGCATCAACTGTCTGCCATTTACCATGAGCAGGTAGGAATGTAGTTCAAGCGTATGAATGCGGTTTCCGGACACGTAGAATTCAAGTTGTATCGGTTCTACATTTTGTTCCTGCAGAATCTCTGCTACATATTTATCCCTTTTATCCAGTTCAGCCTCCGGGTAGATGCCAAGGTCAGATATGCGTTTGCCGCGGATCTCATCGCGTACGAGTTTGTACTGTTGCTCAAATACTTTATTGACATCCACGATTAATCCATCAGTTTCTGTAACAGATACAGGGTCTGGTACAGAATCAAACAGCAGACGTGCATAGTTTTCGCTCTCGCGCAGGGATCGTTCGATCTGTTTACGTTCCGTGATATCCATGTTGATGCCGATGATGCGATCCGGTGTGCCATCAAGTGAGTAGGCCATTACCGCGCTTGTCATAATATAGCGGATCGAGCCGTCGGGCCAGAAGATGCGGTGTTCGTTGCTCATCAATAGATTTTTTGTGACTGCCAGTTGTCTGTTGATCTGGGATTGTTCAATATCATCCGGGTGGATGAGCTTTGCCCAGGTCTCTGAAGTGCCGTCGAATTCACCCGTCGGTATCTGGTGAATCATATGCATACGCTCATCCCAGATCACTTTATTTTCCCTGGGGTTATATTCCCAGACGCCGATTTGTCCGGCATGAGTGGCCAGCTCAAGGCGGCGTTTTGTGGCTTCGATCTGGGCGGTACGTTCTGCCACACGCTGTTCCAGTTCAACGTTTAATTTGCGAACCTGTTCCTCAACTCGAAGACGTTCATCCAATTCCTTTTGCAGCCATGTATATAAGCGCGCATTAACGAATGCAATGGCCGCTTGATTCGCCAACGTGGTGAGGGTATTTGCATCCCGTTCGGTGAAAGCATTTTCCTGCTCGCTCTCCACTGCAATGGAACCCATGACTTCATCTCCGCTTTTAATGGGGACATAAAGACCCGATTTTATGCCGGCATAAGTTTCGATATAGCGTCGGTCATCCTGCAATTTTCCAACACGAACCACTTCTCCATGGCGGATGACCCAGCCGCTTAATCCCTTGTCGGGAGTATTAATAGCCTGATTGATTCGTTCGATCTGCTCGGTGAATTGGGACTCATTGAATCCAGAAGAGTTGAGGGCCAGCAGCTCGAGATGGTCAGTGGATGAATCGTAAGTACGGATGGCAACATGATGCCAGTCCAGTTTTTGGTCAAGCACCTCAATCATGCGCTGGGCGATCCGCTTCGGCTCCAACAGACGGCTGATGGCCAGACCATTTTCGTAAAGCGCTTCAAGCTCAGCCAGTTGATAATTAATTTCCGCTTCGGCTTTTTTGCGCTCGCTGATATCTTCGATCATGCCAACGCCGAATGATATTTTGCCATCGACCCCGGACATAACAGCGCTTGTAGTTAACTTAACCCAGATGATGTGACCGTCTTTATGAATAAAGCGCTTCTCAATTTGGTAGTCTTCGCGCTTGCCTGCAATCAGCTCCTGCCATAGATCCCAGTCCATCTTGACATCCTCAGGATGGGTAAACTCTGTGAAGATCATATTACGAAGTTCCTGCGCATCGTAACCGAGCAATTCCTGTAAAGCAGAGTTAACTTTCAGCGGATGCCCTGAAGCGTCCACAAGCGAGATGCCCATGGCTGCCCCTTCAAAGATGGCGCGGAACTGAGCCTCGCTGGCTCTCAAGGCTTCTTCTGCGGTTTCGCGTTCGGTGATATCACGAATATTTATAACGATGCCCTGAATGGCAGGTTCATGGATTAGATTTGTTCCAATCGTATCAAGAATGCGCCACGAGCCGTCTTTGTGCCTGCCGCGTGCTTTTAGACCCTCAGCCGAAGTTCCGGTCTCCTTAAGCCGGCTGGCAAGTGAGTTGAGAACTTGCGAAAGATCCTGCGGGTGTACCCATTCAGTAAAATTTCTGCCAATGGCTTCCTCGGGGCTATATCCGAGAATACGTTCGGAGGACGGGCTGGCAAATTGAATAATTCCATCCTTGTTGATCACCACGATCAAATCCCCGGTGTTTGCGATCAAAGCGCGGAATCGCTTTTCGTTTTCCGCTAATGCTCTCTCAGATTGTTTGCGCTCGGTGATATCTATGGTGGTGACGATGACCTTTGAGAAATCAGCCTCATGTTCCGGGGCGACACTCCAACTCAAACTTACTTCAATGAGTTCACCCGTTACTGTTTCGTCAACCCCTTCCCAATTGTGGCTGGTCTTTGCTGCTGAGATGGCTATTAATGCATTAAGAATATGTTCCACCTCACTTTCGCTCAGACCTGCTTCCATGCTCTTATATAGATCCTCTTTGCTGTCTGCGTGGTACATTTTCAGTGTGGCCCGGTTCACGTCTAGAATTCTGATCAGAGTGGCACATTCAAGGAACGCCTCAGGATTGTGTTCGAAATATGTACGCACATCTGTTACACCTTGTTCCCTCAATGAATCCAGATATTTTTTAACCTCGGAGAAATCCTCCTCCCAAATTGCGACCGGCATATCTTCAAACAGTGCGCGGTAACGCTGCTCGCCCTCACGGAGGGCTTGTTCCGCCTGTTTTCTCTCGAGCCAAAACCCTAGATCACCTGCAACCGAATTGATCAGGTTTTGCTCTTCCGGGATGATGAAGGGTTTCTCCTCGACATAAAATACTTGTAATTGTCCAACAGGAACTCCGTGAATCAGAATTTCGGCACTTAATTGCTGGTTAAGATGCTCCGCATACTTCTTCGATGCGAACTTCCTGCCTTCGAATTCAATTACTGGAGCAGCGATCTCAGGGAACTTCATTGCTATGGTAAGGTGTTGAATGATTCGGTCACAGAGTTCTTCAGAGGATAAATCATGGCCCATTTCACTTCGGAC
The DNA here is from genome assembly GCA_043788255.1 of Anaerolineales bacterium. GTDB lineage: Bacteria > Chloroflexota > Anaerolineae > Anaerolineales > Villigracilaceae > Villigracilis. The sequence goes on from JAYVUA010000140.1 coordinate 13,216, forward strand.
GTCATAAAGGCAGGTCATTTCCTTAAGTCTTTCATTTCTGTCATTTTCCGCCTGTTTGCGCACAGTAATATCCTGATATGTGCCAATGGAGCCGTGCGAGACCCCATTTTCATCCCGTATTTCCACTGCCGCTTCGAAGACCCAGTGGGGGTTTCCAAACCGATCTCGAATGCGAAACTCGCATTTCCAAATGGGGGTTTCACCTGTGCGTACCCGTTGAATGCCATCTTCCAGCGAAAAGCCTGACAGCTCTTCGACGAGAATGGTTTCCTCGACAAGCGATTCCCATACCGCTGCGCTGAATTCCTCTGGTCCGTATCCGGTGATCTGGCGAATGCCTTCGCCAATAAAGTCATATTGAATCTTCTGCCGATCGCCGCCATAATAAGATACATAATAAGGCACGGCTCCTGCAACTTCAATGGCCTGCCGATAAAGCGCCTCTGATTTGGACAGGGCCTCCTCCGCCTGTTTACGCGCAGTGATATTCTCATGTGACACAATGACCCACTTGCGCTTATTATTTATGAAACTGGTGATGCGCGCAATAAACCAGCGCTGCTCGGTCGGAGAGTGGCAGGGATACTCAATCGACTTTTCCTGCTCTTCATCACTGATCAATATTTTTCGAATAGCATTTGCTATTAATGGCGCTTCTTTTGCATCCAAACCCAATGCCGAATCGCATATCTCCAGGTAATTCATCCCAATACATGTATTCGGAGAGACCAGGCTATTGTGTGTGCCAAAATTTCGCCAGGCCAAATTGACCTGAACGATCCTGCCTTCATCATCAAGAATGGCAATGTGAGCGGATAGAGCATCTTGAACACTTTGCAAAAACTGATGCGCATGCAGCAACTTCTCTTCGGCCTGTTTGCGCTCGGTGATATCCTGAATGACTCCGCGCATTTTGATGGGTTGGTTTTGATCATTGAATTCGAGCTCACCCAGGCCATGTACCCATCTCTCTGCGCCGTCATTCTTTCTGGCGATCTTGTATTCCTTGTCAAAACGGACCTGATTCCCCAATACTTCGTTCGCAAAATAATCAGCCATTTCCTGCTGCCAGTCAGGGTGAATGAGCGTAGTCCAGTTTTCCACTGAGCGAGTGAGCGAATCATCGATCCCAAATATTTGGTTGAGGATGTCGGAGCTTGTCCATTTTCCTGAGAGGATGTCCAGCGCATAACTTCCCAGCCCTGCGATCTTTTGTGATTCCCGCAGGGATTTTTCACTTTCGCGAATGGCTTGTTCCGCCTTTATGCTTGCGGTGACATCCATCATTGAAATGATCACTTTGGAGAATGTATCTTCACAGCCTGCCACGACCGACCGAGTTAATCTGAGGATGATCTGCCTGCCATCCACAGTTTGATTGACTCCCTCCCATTCAAAATGAGTTTTTCCCTGCGCGATGCTAATCAACTCATTTTGGAATGACTGGGCCGAATCGTCATCAATGAATCGCCCCAGGTTTTGGAGCAAATCGGCCTTTACTTTTATCCCAAATAATTTTAGCGCGGCCTTATTCACATCCACAATTTTTACGAGGGAGGCACACTCCATGACCCCCTGTGGATGCAACGCAAAATAAGCGCGGAAATCTTTAATGCCTTCATCCCGCAGGGCATCCAACTTGAGTTTCACAGCCGAGAAATCCTCCTCCCAAAGGGCCATGGGGGAATCATCAAATAAACTGCGATAACGCGCTTCGCCCTCACGCGCGGCTGTTTCTATTTGTTTGCGTTCGGTAATATCCTGGATGATGCCAATGGAACCTTTGGGAATGCCGTTCTCATCAAGTATCTGAATGGATGAATCGGAAATCCAGTGTTCGTCTCCTGAGCGGGTGCGAATACGATGGTCACATTGCCATAAAATTCCGCTCTTTCCTTCGCGGACGAGTCTTACAGCTTCATCCAATGATATTCCCTCAAACCTGCCATGCATGATCGACTCAACGATGAGAGAATGAAGCAAGGCCGGGGTCATTTCTTCGAGGGAATAACCAGCGAGTTTTGTGATCCCCTCGCCGATGAAAGTGTAATGATCCGCCGCATAGTTCAGGCTGTAAGGGATCGCATCCGCGGCTGCAATTGCCTGACGGAAACGCGCCTCACTTTCGGTAAGAACCTGGTCAGCGCGCTTGCGGTCGGTAATATCACGTAAGATTCCCTCGTGAAATATTATGTTTCCCTGCTCGTCATGTACATAGGATCCGTGATCTTCCACCCATATTTCGGAACCATCCTTGCGGCGCATCCGATAAACATCCATCTCCTCCTGGCCGGTGTCTAAAATATGGCTGCCTCTTTCTTCGGGCTCAAAGTAAAGCTCGTTTTTGATATCCACTTCGAGCATTTCTTCCCTGCTTGCATATCCAAACATTTTAACCATGGCCGGGTTAACGTCTACAAACTTGCCTTCGTGTTTGCTGCGATAGACACCATCCATCATGCGATTGAACAAGGATTGGAAGCGTTCTTCCGATTCGCGCAAGGCTTCTTCCGAGCGTTTGCGTTCTGTAATATCGCGAAATGACCATACTCTGCCTACAGAACTTTCCCCATCCATGATGGGTTTAGATGAGCGCTCAAAGATCCTGCCGTCCTTGAAATGAAGGATATCAAAACTCGCCTGGTTGGATTTATACAATTCCTGGACCTGGTTGAGGAAATCCTGGGGACGAGTTAATTGATCCAAGACATGCTGAAGAAGGAGCTCGTCATCTTTATTCGAAATGACCTCCTTTGGGATATTCCACATTTCAGAAAAATGTTCATT
>JAYVUA010000141.1:0-5132 GCA_043788255.1 Anaerolineales bacterium
ATACGCGGATATTGCCGGACTGGAAGCTGGTTCGGCCAAGAGCGGCATTTCCGGGCAGCTGTTGAATCAACTCAACCAAATGGAAGGCTTGATCCTCGTCGTGCGCGGTTTCACAGATGAGAACGTTATGCATCCAAGCGGCAGTGTTGACGCGATGCGTGATGCCGACAGCATGTTAACCGAACTCCTGCTTAACGACTTAATTGCTGTCGAAAGAAAACTGGAAAAACTAGCCGAAGAACTCAAAAAAGGCGGCACAGACAAAGCTCTGAATGCGCGGCAAACTGAATTATTTCAAAAACTTAATGCAGCGCTTTCAGACAATAAGCCATTACGCAGTTTGGAATTTACGAACGATGAAAAAAGAGAACTCGCCAGCTTTGGCCTGTTGACTCGCAAACCCATCTTAACTGTATTCAATATGGGCGAAGGACAACCCGCACCCGATGCAATGAACAAACTCGATCATCCATCCGTTGCGCTGATGGGCAAACTTGAAATGGAAATTGCTCAACTCAGTGCCGAAGATGCCGCCGTCTTCATGGAAGAATATGGCATCAAGGAATTAAGCTTAAGCAGAATGATTAATCTCTCTTATGACCTGCTTCAAGTGCAAACCTTCTTCACTGTTGGCGAAGACGAAGTGCGTGCATGGACAACCAAGCGCGGCGCTACAGCTGCTGAGTCTGCTGCTGAAATCCACACCGACTTGCAGCGTGGATTTGTTCGGGCGGAAGTAGTTGCCTACGAAGACTTGATCAGCCTAGGGTCGATGAATGAAGCGAAGGCCAAAGGCAAGTTCAGACTCGAAGGCAAGGAATATCCCGTTAAAGACGGCGATATCATGCACGTGCGATCCAGTTTATAACCTGTCATTGCGAGGGCGTTCTTGTTCTTTGCCCGAAGCAATCTCCTAATTGCAGTGGAGATTGCTTCGTCGGGAAGTGCCCCTCCTCGCAATGACATAAATAAGAGGAGAACATCATGGCATACAAAATTTCAAAATGGAGTTTGGCTGCGTTATATCCTGGTTATGAAAGCGCTGAATTACAAAACGCGTTCGACATGATCGAAGAACAGGTCACATCGTTTGAAGGTGTGCGCGGAAAACTCATTCCCGATATTTCAACCGAACAATTTATGCAGGTGATGCGCGCCAGCGAAGATACGAACCGCATTGCAAACAAGTTGTATTCTTTTGCAGGCTTATCCTTCACGGCAAATACACAGGACCAGGCCGCGCATTCACTGCAATCACGCGCACAGCAATTTTTGGCGGAGATCGAAAACCGCACCTTGTTCTTTAATTTATGGTGGAAGGAATTAGATGAAACCAACGCCAAACGTTTGATGGATGCTTCGGGTGATTATCGTTATTATCTCGAAGCCATGCGACTCTTCAAGCCGCACACTCTGAGTGAACCCGAAGAAAAAGTGGTCAACCTGAAAAACGTGACAGGCGTAAACGCGTTGACCACACTCTATGATTCGATCACAAGCCTGTATGTTTATAAATTAAAAGTAAAAGGAAAAACACAGGAACTCACGCGCGGACAGTTGATGCGCTTCGCCCAGGGCAGTGACCCAAAGATGCGCGCGGCGGCTTATCAGGAGTTGTATCGTGTATATGGTGAAGCGGGGCCGATCCTCGGGCAGGTCTATCAAACCATTACGCGTGACTGGCATAACGAGAATATCTCCCTGCGCAAATTCAGTGACCCGCTCTCTGTGCGTAATCTGGCGAATGATATTCCCAATGAGGCCGTGGACGCGCTGCTCGCAACTGCGCGCAAAAATTCAAATATCTTCCAGCGTTACTTCAAACTAAAAGCAAAAGCACTCGGCGTAAAGAAACTGCGCCGTTATGACATTTATGCGCCCGTGGCTGGCTCAGACAAAAAATATGATTACAGCAAAGCCGCTGACATGGTGTTGGATTCGTTCAGCGCGTTCGACCCCAAATTGGGCGAGCTTGCGCGGCGCGTATTTGATGAAAGCCGAGTGGACAGCGAAGTGAGAAAAGGCAAACGTGACGGTGCGTTCTGCTGGTCTGTCCTGCCTGAGATGACGCCTTATGTTCTATTGAACTATCAGGGCAATGCACGTGACGTGGCTACCATGGCTCATGAGCTGGGACATGCTATTCACTCCATGCTGGCTTCTCATCACAGTGCATTCACCTTTCATTCGTCTCTGCCGCTCGCGGAGACAGCCTCCACATTTGGCGAGATGATGTTCACAGACAAACTACTCTCTGAAGAAAAAGATGAAGCGGTGCGCCGTGACATTCTTTTCAAGCAGGTGGACGATGCGTATGCGACCATTATGCGTCAATCTTATTTTGCGATGTTCGAAAAGCAGGCGCATGAAATGATCCAGAAGAATGCTTCTGTGGATGAACTCTGTGCCGCGTATATGGAGAATCTAAAAGAACAATTCGGTGATTCGCTTGAACTGAGTGATGAATTCAAATGGGAATGGGTTTCCATTCCGCATATTTATCACACACCATTCTATGTGTATGCCTATGCCTTTGGACAGTTACTGGTCTTCTCGCTTTATCAGCAATATAAAATAGAAGGTGACTCCTTCAAGCCGCGCTATCTCAAGATCCTCTCTGCGGGCGGATCAGAAGCACCTGCCAAGGTTCTCGCGGATGCAGGCATTAACATCCGTGACCCGAAATTCTGGCAGGGCGGATTCGATGTGCTGGAGAAATTAGTGAGTGAATTGGAGAAGCTGCCTATGGATGTGAAGGGGAAAAAGGTTGTGGCTAAGAAAACGGTAAAAGCTAAATCTACGAAACGTAAAGTAGGGACATTGTCCGCGAAAAATAAAAAGAAAAAATAAATTTTCAAAGCCCAACTGATTAAGTTGGGCTTTGAAAATTTAAAGCAGATAAACCAAACAAGTTATGACATTTGCCACTTCGATATAAAGTAATTTCCAATATAATCCATTCAGAAAAGTTAATGTGGCGAACAATTTCGTATGCTTATATTGAAACTATCAAGTTGAGGAGGAAATATAAAAACATCAACAGAACACCCAAAGAAAGAAATAAGGGAGCAAACCATGAAACAATCACGCAGAATAATTGCATTACTGGCTGGCGGGCTGATTTTGGTTATTTTATTGTTTTTTGCCAATAAGAATATAACCAGACCGAACCCGCAGATGGGAGGGGATACAGTCAACCCTATTACATCGCTATCGCCCGATGTGTCACTGTCAACATCTACTCTTATAGTGACGCCTACTTCTTTTTGGCTAACGCCGTCTACACCCGAAGTAATATCACCTTCCGCCACACCATCCCTCCCTACTGCAACCTCAACCCTCGCGCCGCCTGCCTGTACCTTCCCGCTGGCGGGGACAACGGCGGAAGAGTCAAAGCCAGAGGAATACACCTTTTCCGAGCCGCAGGTGGTGTTGACCCCCGAATTTGCACCCAGCGTCGAGGAATGGCTGCCAGACAATCAAAACGTGCTTATCATGCTATATAAATTTATTGACTTTGGAATAAATGGATCCCAACAAACCATCGAACTGTTCAACCCTGAAACCCAGGAAACCCACATATATGCAATACGAAGGGACATTTTAAGCGCCCCACCCGCATGGAGCTCAACATTAAACGCAATTGTGTACCCAGACATGAATGTCCTCGAAGGCAGCACCCTTACGGATTTTAGGTTTACCCGCCAGATTAGGATTACTTATGGAAATCCAGATGAAACCCAATTGCTTGCCGATAACCTGCCGCAATATCCAATGGCAGTTAAGCCTGATGGAAGCCAAATAGCTTATTTGCTGGATAATCAACTATTCAGACTGGATGCCGCATTAAAACCGCTTGCCCCTGTTCCATTTGATAGGAAACGCTGGGATTATCTACATGACAACAACAATTATATTGATGCGTACAACATAGCGTGGCGTCCTAATTCGGCTCAAATATTTTTGGACAACTATGCTGGCGATGGCTTGGTATATACCTATATTCTGGATACAGACAGTGGGCGGCTTTGCAGCTTAAACTTTGACGGATGGGCTAGCGAAGCCCATTGGAGTTCCAATGGGCGTTATCTGGCAATTGTCAGGGCGCAGGGGCGTATTCCAATTCAAGCATCGGATGTGGCTGTGTTAGACACGGCAACAGGGCAGTACCATGTATTCAAAACCGCTGACCTTGGGATAAAAGAAGGCTTCGCACAGGATATTGCCTGGGCGCCAGACAACCGCCATCTATTATTCACCATTAAAACCGATTATTCCCAAACCACACATATTTATAGCGGATTGCTGTATCTGGGAGATTTTATCTCTGGGCAGGTTGAACAGGTTCTGTCTGCTTCCCAATTCAATATTGTTGGAGATGCGAGACCCAATTTGGCGTGGTCTCCCGATGGCTCAAAATTGTTGATGAATGGTCCATCGACAGAAACAAGCACCCAGATATGGTTAATTCATGTTCAAACAAGCGGAAAGTAAGGAATAAAACAATGAAACGCACAAAGACAGTTTTCCTTCTCTTTATTTTTGTCTTGTCCTTTTTTCAACAGCGACAAGAGGTGAATGCCCAAAATTTACCGAGTGTGGATAATTTATCTTCCAAACCACTCCCTCAGGCAAGCGGGCTGGCTTCAACTGTGGTTGTTTACATGAGGCACATTGATAGCACTGGCGCTATAGTCGGCACAGGACCAAGCTCCTATTGTAGCTCAGGTGACACTTCGAGCAGTGGTTGTGTAGAGGCAGGGAGTGGTTTTGCATATCCCCCACCAGATCCATCACCAAACCCATCATCAGATCCATATATTACGTTTGCAACACCTGGTATGGGAAACCCTCTCAGAGTGAGTATTGAACATTACTATCTTCAAAATGTTCTTCCCCATGAGATGGATGTCGCAACTTATGACCCACCGCTTGCGGCATTGAAAGCACTGGCGCTTGCCGCTCGCTCCATTGCAGACTGGAAGGCTGACAAAACTTATAACCCGAACGATCCATACGAGTCTATAGACAATACAGGGCGATTGCATCTAAAGTGGGGTAAAAATGGGAAACAGACGGAGGAAGGCATGCCCAAGAAACCATTAGAAGCAATCGAGGAACATTTCGGAAAA
>JAYVUA010000142.1:0-7794 GCA_043788255.1 Anaerolineales bacterium
GCAAGCGAATCGTCACGGTAAATTGGTGGTTGCGGTCAACGGAAACCTTTTCCACAAGAGTTTCAACAATCTGGCGCTTCAACTCAACAACTTTCTGCTGCTCATCGGGATCATTAGGCATATGATGTAATACTCGAATTCCCTCCTGCAGGTCCGCTAGATATTGCTCAACCTTCGCCTCCCAATCGACCAGCAACTGGGTATCAACTGTTTCCTGGATGGCAATCAATTGTTTTTTTAATTCCACCTCTTTTACAGACATATCCATCAACTGCCGATCCATATCAGCCTCTGAAAGCGTCCCCTTCCTTGCCTGTGTAATCACCCACTGCCGGTTCTGGATAAGGGTATCCAATTCCTTCTCAATGAGTTCCTTGTCATTGCCATATATCAATGCATCCGTTCTCAATTCTTCAACAAGAAGCCCCGCCTGTTCCAGGAGGAGATCAGGGTGATTGATGGCATTGCAGACCTGCTGCCAGACATTACGATCCGCCTCAGAGTTTTTTACGTTACGCGGACAATCGGGGGATACAAGTTCCTCATGCTTGCAGACACAGGTATAGTGACCCCGAATCATGCCGAATTTCCATTCACCTTCCCAATGGTCGCGGGATGTCTTCGATACGCGTATTCCCATCCTGTAACCACATGGACAGTAAAGCAGACCCCGGATCAGAAAATCGATTTTGGGAATTTGTGATGATGGGAAAATATGGCTATCCCTCAACTCCACATACTTCCGATATGTATCCATATCCAGAATTGGAGTAAGCTTCATATGAAAACTATCCCCCTCCCGCCTTTGGGTCTTGACTCCCTTGGCATAATCGCCGGCGCTGTGCAGGATGCCATTGATACTGCTGAATGACCAACGTATGCGGCGAAGGGCAGGCGTATCCTTTTGGGGGGCATTTTCCGCGATCAAACGCTTTCTCATCTCGCGCATGGGAATGCTGGCGATATACCAAGCGAATATTTGTTGAACCCACTTCGCCTCCTCTGGAACAATTTCTATCCTTTCCCCCACACGACGATATCCATAACGGTCTTGCCCCGAATTCGCCTTGCCCGCCTTTAGGCGAGCCTTCACCCCCATCGTCATGCGTTCCTTGATGTTCTCCAATTCGACTTGGGCAAGCCAGGCTTTCAAAGGAGCCGTTGCCGGATCAAAGGTCTCAAGCGCCAGCATGATGGTCAGGTTATACTGTTGTATTGTTTCAAGAATCAATAGCATTGCCCGCATGCCACGGTACAACCTGTCCTCCCTCCAAGCAATGATGACATCAAACTGGTCGTCGGCGGCATCGCGAAGCATTGCCAGCATTGCGGGACGGTCATATCTTGTTCCGGAAGGCTCCACCCACTTATTTTTGACACGATACCGTTCGATATCTCGGTACACGTTGACTACGATCAAACCCTGTCTTTCCGCAAACAAGCGACAATCAGCCTCCTGTTCCACAGGACTACATTTTTCCGCCTGCTGTTCAGATGAGGTTCGTACATAAATCACTGCTCTCTTGCCCATCGTATGACTCCTTGTCGTTTCAAACTTGCTTGCCAAATCAAAAAGGGTTTTTCAAAACCCATGCTCAATATTTTTTTCGGGGCCGAGGCTGGATCGGCCCTTTAACTTGCTACCGTACAGACTCGCGCTGGGATTTAAGAGTGGCTTCGTTGTAGAGTCGGCCACCCAGCACAATAGATTGCTCTTCCGGGCTCAGCCCCAACTTGGTGGTGAAATCAAACAGCAACAAGCCGACAGAAGCAGAAACATTAATCAGGCTGCCGCCATCTGCCGCCGCTTCCCACTCCAAGCGTAAAACAGAAAGATTTTCCAGTACCACCACACGCTCAGGAATGGCGATGACTGGCGTTTCATGGGTTACAAATTGAACATTCATATGTTGTCTCCTTATTTGGGCATTCAGCTTCCCCCAGCCAGAAAGCAAAACGCCCCGATGGAATCCCACCAGGGCGTTTGCAGAGGCTATAATTACGAATAGCCCGCCTACCGCTAGTATCGGTGGGTTGGGTCAGGGCGTGTATCGTGTTACAGCACTTTACACGCCCGTTATTCAGTCAAAATACATTTTATCAGTAAAATGTATTTTGAACAAGCAAATTAACGGATAGTGTAAAAGGAATTATTTTTTGATTACTTTTGGACCTTGCCGTCCATCGTCAGACTTTTCGGCAGTCTGGAGATAGGACAACAGAGACTTTTTGCTGATCGCCCACACAGGACCAAACTTGTGAGCAACCAACTTTCCCGCTCGAACAATGATGCGCAAATACTCAGCGTGATAACCACTTATTTTAGCTGCCTGCTGGATTGTCAACCATTCATCATCTGCCATAATTTGCGCTCCGAGGGGGATTATACCTTTCATGCAGTACAGGATTTCGCCCAAATTATTTGATTTTCAATTTACTTTGCACCATCTTTCCTTTTACGCTTTTGTTTGCGGCGTGCTGGACGTCTTTTGATATCCGGTTCCGGTTCCATAGGCTTTTCCTGTTCAGGTATTTCGCATTCAGCCTGCTTTCGTAAACGAACTCTTCTTCCATATTCGGCAATTGCCTTGAACATCTTGTTCAACGCAACTCGGTCTGCTTCGGTCGGAGACGGGGTTGGCAACATTACCTATCCTCCAAATATTCAGAAGCCTGATCAATTCCACATTTGGATTGAATGTTTTGTCTGCCGGCAATTCGTCTGCGGCCTTTTGATTTTTGATGTTCGGTTGTAATACCAGAGGTCGTGTTCATTATTCACTCGTCAACATTTGAATTGAACTGCTTTCCCTGTTTTACATGACGGGAGTCAAGTATGAGTTCAGTATGATTTGTAATTTGATTATGAAAATTCCCGATGGGATTTTGGGGTCGAAAAGATTTAGAACAGTAGGGGTCAAAGAAAAAAAACAAGCAGCTATTCTTATGAACAGCTGCTTCAACAAAATTATATATGCGTCAACTTTTAAATTTACGCGATGTAGAAATGAATCTCACCTCCCTCGGATCAATGAATAATGCAATCAGGTTTATTGTTCTGCTGGCTAATTAATATAAATTTGGTCTTTATTGATTATTTTCAAAATTGTAAACTGACTATGTGCGCTTAGTGAAATTTTCCTCAGGTAAAATATGCGGCCATGAAAATCTCGACTTTGTTTCGAGCCAAAAAATATGGCTCACTCAATAAAATATTTTTACTGGTTTTGCTCAAGATCGCAATCGTGGCGGTATTCCTGAATGTCACTTGGTCATACCATATCTTTGAATCGGAATTGGGAACCAGATTAGCCCAGGTTGCCGTCGCTTATCACGTTGTTCTTCTGCTCGGGATGGGTACAGTTGGAATCGGACTGGGATATTGGATGGATCGCATGATTTGCCAGAGGAAATCCATTTTCCGCTCCCCGCAAAAAGGAAGCTGGACGGAAGCACTTATGAATTTGTGGGGGCATGAATTAAAAAGCAAAGAAGAGACAGCACCAGACGTCAACTCCATACAGAAACCCGAACCTAGCATGATCGAACCCTTTGTGCTTCTGGATCTGCCGACCCGACGAGGCAGAAAGCCCACTTTTACTCTTGAGCGCTGGTTACCCATTGCGTTGAAATGGGAAAATCGCGATCCGATACGGGATGCGTTTACATTGGGGGAATTGATCTCGGAACATTTAGGTACAAACTCTGATGGTTCGCCCATCGTCTCCGAACAAACCTATTACAGTGTCTGGCGAAAACGCGCGATCGATGAAATACGAAAGCGCGCAAAATCCAGGAAATCATCCAGTGTGCGCGAATCGGAAAAAGAACCAGCATAGCTCCAACGTACTTCAGGGCGAATAAAAAATATAAGCGATAAAAAAACAGGAATTTTTACAGCATAAAGGGTGGACACTTATGGATTTAAAGGTTCCCAATTAATAAATAATCATTCTGCGTTCTTCCCCAAACATTCCAGACAATAATTTGGTATTTTTTCTCTACCGTACATCTAGCCTACATTTTGTGTCCGAGTTTTACCCGTATTTATACGATAGAGAAGATATTTTTTGATAAGTGAATTTCCATAGAATTCCCATAAATCAAACCAGACAATTACTTGACTCCCGCCTGATAAAAGAGCCGTCGTTACGGCTCTTTTATTTTTCAAACTCAAACGAGGTGAATATGGCAAAAGTCATTATCTATCTAAGGGATCACGAATTCACAGCACTGACCGATCTGGCGCAGCGTGAGTATCGGGCTCCCAAAGCACAAGCGGCCCTGATGATACGCAGGGAACTTGAAAAACTGGGCATGATCCCAGGCGAACAGCAAGTCAATACCACTCCAATCGAATCCCCGTCCGATACAGAGAATAAGACGGTCATGGTGGAGGACTGACATGTTCGTTGGAATTCTTGCCGGCCTGACAACCTGCTTCGGTCCAATTGCAATCGGGCTGCTGCTTTTTCTTTTGGTCATCAGCCTCCTGCCCAAGCGGACCCATCCCCATTCATAGTTCAAGGAACTTTTCATATGCCAACAAAAGTAATCTGCATTGCCAACCAGAAAGGCGGGGTTGGTAAGACCACCACCGCTGTTTCTCTTGCCCACGGACTTTCACAAAAAGGCAGACGGGTGTTGCTAATCGATCTCGATCCCCAAGGTCAGTCCGCTACTGCACTGGGCCGCAGCCCCGAGCCAGGCGCGTTCTACCTGCTCACAATGGGAATGACGCCACAGGAGACCACTTTCGTCCAGTCATGGGTACGCTTTTCCGGAAGAGAAGGTTTGTATCTCCTGCCTGGTGACCAACAGACAATGGCTGCGCAAACCGTGCTCAACGCACAAGATAAGCCCATCTCCGCCATTCGACATTCGATCAATCGCTTTTTCAAAGAAGGTCTGCATTACATCATCTTTGATACCGCGCCCAGTGTAGGTGGTATTCAGGAACGTGCGGTCTGGGCTTCTGACTTTGTGATCGTCCCCACCGCAACTGAGTTCCTGTCCGCCGATGGTGTATCCAAAGTTTTGCTCATGATGAGCATCCTGCAGGAAAAGAAGAACTGGCGTGGAAATCTGTTGGGAATTCTGCCGACCTTCTTCGATGAACAAACCCGTGAAAGCAAAGCCACAATGGATACGCTTCGTGAAAAATTCGATGCCAGCCTTCTGCCTCCGATCCATCGCGCCACCCTGTTGCGGGAATGCGCCGCAGAAGGACAGACGATTTTTGAAGTCGATCCGTTATGCCGTGCCGCAAAAGAATATTTGGCACTCACCCAACAGGTGATGAAGTTCTAGGAGATCGCCATGACCAAGAGACGCAATCCCTTTGAAATTTCTGAATCAACTCCAGTCGCAGTCCATCCACCAAGCATCTATGATTCCCTGCGCGTGGCCGAGCCTCGCAAGCGCAATCGTCAATGGGAAAAGGAACACCAAAGTCACAAAGTGGTGTATCGCGGTGTTGATCCAAAATTATCCCTGAAGGTTAAGACCATAGCTGACGATCTGCATGTCCTTTCGGGAGAGGTTGCACGTGCAGTGATCGAATATGCCCTGCGAGGTTATGAACAGGGTGACCTTGATCTTTATCCACGCCCCAATCCTGATCGAATGCGCATGACGTTGTTCCCGACATCTGATTCAGCACGTTCCTATGACAGACCCAAAAGATTATCGAAACGAAAACAACCTGAGTCCTTATGGCGGGTCATCACCACCTGGCGCGGATTTCCTCCCGAACTAAAAAAAGAACTGTCAGCGTTGGCTTCCGATGACGGCTTGAATGTACCCATCGGGGAATTGATCACCGCCTTGCTGCGATTTGGTTTGAAGGCGTATGACTCAGGGCTTTTAAATCTCGAACCCGTCCAAAAGGCCGGGACGTTTACATTGGCTTTGGATGGCACAAAATGAATTTTGCACAAAACACGAATGTCATCCAAAAGAATATGGTCAACGTAGTCGGCACTGTCTACGTGCCGCCTGCGTTATGTCTACTTCCCGCCTGCGCTTCCGCCCACCTTCCCGCCTACGTTGAACCCACAGGCGTGGCTGTAACGAATAAATTGGATGGAGTGGGGAGTGTGAGACCCGCGACGGTAAATGGCTTGATTTTGTTTTTGGGGTTGATCTCATGAATCATGAGCAAGCCTGGCAATCTGTGTTGGGACTACTCCAGATGGAAATGCCACGCGCCTCCTTCGAGACCTGGGTGCGCGATACGGAAGCTATATCGCTTGAAAATGGACACATGACCATCGCGACGCGCAATGCGTATGCGCGTGACTGGTTCGAGTCGCGTCTTAGAAGCACAGTGGAAAGATTGTTGATCGGTATTTTGAATCAATCTGTATCCGTTCAGTTTATAGTCCGTGATTCCCCAAATGAAGAGTTGGAATCTGACAGCGATGAGGAGGAAACCGAACAGGAAGTTGCCATTGAACCCGTGCAGTGGCTGGACTACGACAAGATCGTCCAGCCGCATAAACAGGTGGTGGTGAAGGGCTATCTGCGCCGACTGGGAATGGAGATCGGTCCAAAAGCGATCTGGCTGTACATCGGTTTTCACCAGGCTGCCTGGAGGGTTCACGCGAGCGGAAAAGAATCTGGCTTGTCTCTGCACAGCAGCGATGTCATGCGATTCAGCGGGTTGAGTTTTGGCGCCTTCTGGAGATCACTGCGGCATAAGGGCATCCAATCCGAACTCAATGGATTGGTGCAGCGCATGGACCCAGCCCATGAACGCAAATACCGGCGCGGACGGGATGGACGCCCTCATCGTATACCGATCCGCTATCAGGTCTGCATGACTCCGCGTTTGACTCGCGCCGATGCCACTACGATTTATTCACGAATAAGAGCTTTGTTGGATCAAGGCACACCCATCCTGAATGCCTTGCAAGCATTGCTGGACACTGAGGATGTTATGGAGTTACTCATTCCCAGCAAGTCGGCAAATCCAAATATTCCCTTTGATACCGTGATGGATATGGCGCGTCTGGAAACTGGTGGAGCTTTGGATCTTCAGGTAGACCACCTGGCACAGGAGCTGCATCGCAGGATCATCAATTCGCTGGGTGATATTCACATCACACATTTCTTCATCACGGAAACGATCAAACGCTTCAACCTGACTCCCGCGCAAGCCTGGCTGGTGACGGTCGCGCGCGATATGGCGTACCTGAATTCCCGCACCGGTGAAAGGCGTGAAGTGGTGATCTTCAAAGGGGGCTATCAGGAGATGGCCTCCTTGATCAGTTCCTCTCGTTACAA
Organism: Anaerolineales bacterium; assembly: GCA_043788255.1. Classification (GTDB taxonomy): domain Bacteria; phylum Chloroflexota; class Anaerolineae; order Anaerolineales; family Villigracilaceae; genus Villigracilis. The sequence continues at coordinate 7,288 of JAYVUA010000142.1, forward strand.
GACCGTGCAAGCCTGGTTCAACCAACAATGGACATCACAACAGCGCGGCGGTGATCTCACTCGTTTCCTGGTTGAAGTGGAGCCTTCTGATTCCAAAACCTATCTTGACCTGCGTGTTGAGAGTATGTCACGTATCTTTCGGGTGCTTTTAGATGAACCGCTGGACGCAAATGGAAGTAATAAGGTGGACGCGAATGGCAGGAATAGGGTGGACGCAGATGGCAGTAATAGCCAGACGCAAATGGAAGCATTAGTGGACGCAAATGGCAGCAATATGGTGGACGCAAATGGCACTGCTTTAAACTCTTTAAAACACCCATTAAACACAAATAAAAATAACACTTCCACCACCCAACACGGCCGCTGCGCGAGAGCGGCGGAGGCGGCGCCAGATTTTTGGGAACTCGAAACCCTGCTTGGACAAAATGACGTACACCCCAAAGTCCAACGCGAACTGCTGGAAGTCCAGGCTTCCGTGCATGCTTTTGTTTCGTGGGTCCTTTACGT
>JAYVUA010000143.1:0-9379 GCA_043788255.1 Anaerolineales bacterium
ATCGGCTATCTGCTCGCGCATGAACGCAGAATTTTCCAAAAATTTGAAAATCAAAAAAATAAAAACTGGGAAGGTTCTGATACAGGCACCTTACGCGGAAAAACAATCGGCTTGCTCGGCGTCGGCTCCATTGGCGCAGAAGTTGCGCTCACCGCAAAATTCTTCGGTATGCAAGTTCGTGGCTACACGCTAGAGAGCGAAACCAGTAAACACGTGGATGAGTATTTTCATGGCGATAACTTATTAGAATTCGCCAACGGACTCGACTATCTCGTCAACATCCTGCCCAACACTAATAACACACGCAAGATCATCAACGCCGATCTGCTCAATGCTCTCCCGTCTCACGCCCTCGTCATCAACGTCGGCCGCGGCCCCGCAATAGACGAATCTGCCTTGCTTGAAGCGCTCAACCAAAATAAAATCGCAGGCGCAGTGTTAGATGTATTTGAACAGGAACCGCTTCCCAAGGAACATCCATTTTGGACAACACCCAATCTATTAATGACCTTCCATACAGCCGCGCCAAGCCTGCCAGAAGACATCTCCAATTTATTTATTGAGAATTACGAATTGTTTAATGAAGACCAGCCGTTGATTTATCAAGTTGATTTTGAAAAAGGATATTAGAGAATGAAGAATGCAGAATGAAGAGTGAATAATTTTTATTCTGCATTCTGCATTCTCAATTCTGCATTTCCACAAGGAGCATTCATGACAACACAGTTCAAAGTTTATCCATATCGCTGGGTGGTATTGGCCGCTTTTATGTTTATCAATCTCACCATTCAGACCTTGTGGATTTCGTACGCGCCGATTACAGGTCCAGCCGCAGAATATTATGGCGTAACCGACCTGCAGATTGGTTTTCTAGCCATGTCTTTTATGATCGCCTTTATTCCTTTATCCATTCCTGTCTCATGGGTAATTGATACTTACGGTTTTCGAATTGCAGTCAGCATTGGCGCAGTCTTGATGGCCATCTTCGGCATCCTGCGCGGATTCGCAGGTGCGAATTACACCCTTGTATTATGGAGCACCATCGGCATTGCCGCCGCGCAGCCATTTTTACTGAACGCATGGACGAAAGTCCCTGCCAATTGGTTTGCCATCGAAGAACGCGCCACCGCCGTTGGAATCATCACACTCGGAAATCTGGTTGGCACCGCGCTTGGCATGGTACTAACTCCTGTGTTGATGGAAAGCATGTCTATTGCAAACATTCAATTAATTTATGGCGGCATTGCGGCTTTTTCGGCAGTTCTTTTCATCATCTTCGCACGCGAGACTCCACCTACCCCGCCCTGCCCGCCTGGAATGGAAGTCCGCGCTTTGATGTTAGATGGACTCAAACACGCATTCACGGTCAGGCCATTTTGGTTTGGCTTGCTGGTTTCGTTTATCGGGCTGGGCATCTTCAATGGCATCACCACCTGGATCGAAAATATTATTCGTCCGCGCGGATTTACACCCACAGACGCAGGCACACTCGGCGCGTTGATGATTGTTGGCGGTGTGATTGGCGCGGTCGTCATCCCTGCCATGTCAGATAAACAACGCAAACGACAGCTATTCCTTTATATTGCATTCATTGGCGCAATCCCTGGTTTAATTGGATTAACCTACGCAACCACCTCCACGCTGTTATTTGCCTCTGCCTTCGTGATGGGATTTTTCCTCGTTAGCGCCATGCCGATCGCCATGCAATACGCTTCTGAAGTGACACAGCCCACGCCTGAAGGCACATCCAATGGGTTGATTCAACTCTTTGGTCAGGGTGCTGTGGTCTTCGTCTATATCATGGAAGCTATGAAAAGCGCCGACGGTTCCTTCACTCCTGCGTTATTATTAGCCATTGGATTGCTGGTTATCAGTACAGTTTTTGTCTCGCAGATGAAAGATCCGCAGCAACTTACTCAAAACAAATAATGGTGAGTACATGACCCCAACACTTAATGACATCCGCGCAGCTGCGCAGAGAATCAAACCCTACGCATACCGCACACCTGTATTAACCAACGAAAGCTTAAATCAGCAAGTTGGCGCGCAAGTATTTCTCAAGTGTGAGAATTTACAAAAAGTTGGCGCGTTCAAGTTTCGCGGGGCGTGCAATGCTGTTTATTCATTAAGTGACGAGGAAGCCGCACACGGAGTCTGCACGCATTCATCGGGGAATCACGCGGCGGCGTTGGCACTGGCTGCAAGGATGCGGGGAATCCCTGCTTATATTGTGATGCCGAACAATGCTCCTGATGTAAAAAAAGCCGCAGTTGCAGGATATGGCGGGATCATCACTTTCTGTGAACCAACTCTTGAGGCTCGCGAGTCCACACTGGCGAGGATTCAACAGGAAACTGATGCAGAAATTGTTCACCCATTCAATGATGAGCGCGTCATTGCAGGTCAAGGCACAGCCACATTGGAATTACTGGAAGACTACCCCGATCTTGATGTAATCATTGCTCCCGTTGGCGGCGGCGGATTGTTGAGCGGAACAGCCATCGCGGCGGCAGAAACCAAAAAGGGCATCCGTGTTATTGCAGGCGAACCTGAAATGGCAGATGATGCGTTTCTGTCTATGAAAGCTGGAGAGATTATTCCTTCACAAAACCCAAAAACAATCGCAGATGGTTTACTCACTTCACTTGGAAGTTTAACATTTCCAATCATTCAAAAAAATGTTGAGCAGATCGTTACAGTGAGCGAGATGGCAATTATCGAATCAATGAAGTATGTTTGGGAACGTGCGAAGATCATCATCGAGCCATCGTCCGCTGTGGCGATTGGTGTATTGTGGGAAAAGAAAATTGACTTACGCGGACTCAAAGTTGGAGTCATCATCAGCGGCGGCAATGTGGATTTGGCAAAATTGCCCTGGCAATAAAGGAATTACTAAATGACCGAACCCATCATCCTCGCAGTTGACCTTGGTACATCGGGAATGAAAGTTGCGCTGATCACGATCAGCGGAAAGGTTTTGGGCTGGGAGACCGAGCCTATTCAATTAATGCTCACGCCCGATGGCGGCGTAGAACAATCGCCCGATGAATGGTGGAATGCATTTCTGTCGGCAACGAAAAGGCTGATCGGGAAGAATCAAGCTTCGGCAAGTCTGATTCGTGCAGTCTGTTGTTCCACGCAAGGCGAAGGGACAATCCCTGTCGATAAAGATGGAAACGCTCTCAGCAACTGCATCCTATGGATGGACATGCGCGGCGCGAGTCATTTGAAGAAACAGTTGGGTGGATTAATTAATATTGACGGCGCAGATGTTTTCAAGGTGCTGCGATTTGTAAATTTGACAGGCGGGATTCCCAACCTTGCAGGCAAAGACCCTGCGGGACACATGCTTTTTATTCGCGACACAAAGCCTGAAATTTATTCGAAAACTTATAAATTTTTGAATGTGCTTGATTATATGAACCTGCGGCTGACGGGTGAATTTACAGCTTCGTTTGATTCGATCGTGACTTCATGGGTAACGGATAATCGCAACCCAAATGAGCTTCGCTATAACGATGGTTTGATTTCAATGCTGGGCATTGACCGCGCAAAACTTCCCGATGTGGTTTCTTGTTCATCTGTGATTGGAAATTTAAAAGCAGAGGTTGCAAATGCGCTTGGACTTTCTCAAGAAATAAAAGTTGTAGCCGGCTCCATTGACAATACCGCCGCTGCAATTGGTTCTGGCGCAATTGAAGATTTTCAACCGCATTTGTATATTGGCACATCTTCATGGATCGCGGCGCATGTGCCGTTCAAGAAAACGGATATTGGTTCGAGTCTTGCATCCATTCCATGCGCTGTGCCTGATAAATATTTATTGACCGCTTTACAGGCAACGGCTGGCGGCAACTTAACTTTCCTGCGTGACAATATTATTTATCATAAAGACGAATTGCTGCAGGAAGCAGATGTGCCTGATATTTTCAAAGTGCTCGATAAAATTACGGCGCGTATTCCTGCCGGCGCAAATGGAGTGATTTACACACCGTGGATTTGGGGCGAGCGCGCGCCCGTGGATGATAAGACTGTCCGCGCAGGTTTGTATAATTTATCGCTAAACAATACACGCGAGGATATTATCCGCGCATTTTTAGAGGGAATTGCCTTTAATACAAAATGGCTGATGACGCCTGTTGAAAAGTTTTTAGGAAGAAAAGTTGATTCCATTAATATCGTCGGCGGCGGCGCACAATCGGATGTGTGGTGTCAGATTTTTGCGGATGTGATGAATGTGGAAATCAAACAGGTTGCAGAACCTGTCTACGCCAACGCGCGCGGCGCGGCATGGATTGGCGCAGTTGGAATCGGCGAAATCAAATTTGAGGATGTTTCGAAGTTGGTGCAATTTAGGAAAGTTTATTCACCAAATCAAAGTAACCGCTCTTTATATGATGAACGGTTTGATGTGTTCAAGTCAATTTACAAACAGATGAAGGGTGTTTATAAAAAGTTGAATAGTTAAAATAATAGACTTCGGAAGTCTTCAAGACTTCCGAAGTCTGATTAATGCTCTTTACGCGCGCTTTTTATACACTCGCATCGCAAAGAAATAAGCCACAGACATAATCCCAACACACCATGCAAGAGCAACCCATATATCATTACCCACCGGCTGCTCTGAAAGTAATGCGCGTATGGCATCCACTATAGCGGTCACCGGCTGGTTTTCGGCAAAAACACGCACAACTGACGGCATCGATTCAGTGGGCACAAACGCCGAGCTGATAAATGGAAGGAAGATCAGTGGATAGGCAAAGGCACCTGCGCCGTCCACTGAGGTTGCAGACAGCCCGGCAATCACCGCGATCCACGTCAATGCCAGTGTAAACAGCGCGAGGATGCCAGCCACAGCAAGCCATGAGGATACGCCTGCCAACGAACGAAAGCCCATCAGGAGTGCGACAAGAATAATCACGACGACTGAAATTGCATTGGATACGAGTGATGTCAACACATGTCCCCATAGCGGAGCTGAACGCGCAATTGGCATGGAGTGGAAGCGTTCGAAGATGCCTCTTTGCATATCCATAAACAGACGGTAGGACGTATAGGCGATACCGCTTGAAATCGCCATCAGAAGGATGCCGGGCAGCAGGTAATTTACATAGTTATCCGTGCCGGTTTGAATCGCGCCGCCAAGCACATAAACGAACAACAGCATCATGGCGATCGGCGTGATGGTGACTGTCATGATGGTGTCCATGCTTCGCAAGATATGGCGCATGGAACGTCCAAGCATAACGCTCATGTCGCTGAAAAAGTGTGTATTCATTGTTTCTTTTGCTCCTTTTTGCCGATGATCGTGAGGAATATCTCCTCCAAGGTCGGCTGTTTTTCGACATACTCCACCTTTGCGGGCGGGAACAGCTTTTTCAGATCTGCAAGTGTGCCGTTCGCGATTATTTTCCCTTCATGCAGAATGGCAATCTGGCCGGCAAGTTGTTCGGCTTCCTCCAAATACTGTGTCGTCAGAAATACCGTCGTACCATTATCCGCAAGTTCTTTGACGATCTTCCAGACTTCAATACGTCCTTCGGGGTCCAGCCCAGTCGTTGGCTCGTCCAGGAAAATCACCTGCGGTTTTCCCACAAGGCTCATGGAGATATCGAGTCTGCGGCGCATACCGCCTGAATAGGTGGATACGCTACGGTCGGCAGCATCAACTAGACCAAAGCGATTCAGTAGATCATCCGCGACCTGATTCGGATTTTTGAGATGTCGCAGTTTGGCGATCATGACCAGATTTTCGCGCCCGGTTAAAATCTCGTCTACAGCGGCAAATTGACCGGTCAAGCTGATCGACTGCCTCACATCGTCTGGCTTTGACGCAATATCGAATCCGTTTACAGCGACTGTTCCACTATCTTGTTTGAGTAATGTGGCGAGGATTTTGACAATCGTTGTCTTGCCTGCGCCATTAGAACCCAGCAGGGCGAAAATACTGCCTTTTTTTACTTCGAAATCCACGCCTTTTAGAACATGAAGATTCTTGTAGGACTTTTGCAGTCCTGTCACCTGGATTGCTTCGTTTTGCATATTCATCACTCCTTATATAACAGTAACGTTTGATACATCTGCGCCCAACCCTTTGAGCGCGGCATAGGTTAGCTTATCCATGGATGCACCGTCAAACTTAATCGTCTTGATAGCGTTGTAGTATTTCTTGGTTAGGGAAAACGGTGGTGTAAAAGACACATTCTTAAGAGTTGCACCTTTAAACGACACATCGTTCAGCCCGGCCTTATCAAACTTGACACCGATAAAGGTCTGCCCGTCGAAGATAACATCGCGCAGATCAGAGCTAAAGTCCACGCCGCTAAAGACACAGTTCTCGAAGGTTGCTTCTTTTAGATCGCTCATTTTCAGATTTACATCGACCAGTTTTACATCCGTGAATTTTGCGCGTGTCAGGTCTGATACATCGAACTTGGTGCGTATTAAAACCGTTTTATTAAAGCTCGAACCCGTAAGATCACTGGCGTACAGAGTGCAATCTGTCAGATTCGTTCCGTCGAAATTGGCTTCCTTTACATCACTGGCATAAAATGTAGTACCACTTAAATCTGCGTTCGAAAAATCAGAGCCGCCCAACGCACTACCTTCAAACTTTCCTTTGTGTACGGTAACGCCCGCGAGGTCGCTTTTTGCCAAGTCGCTTCCGCTGAAGTTGGTCAATACCTGTCGTTCCAACGAGCGTGAGAGATTCGCAACTTCCTGCACCGTTTCTTCGATGTCGCCGATGCTGTCAATAGTCATCTCAAAGGCAGTTTCATCGTCCTTGCCCTCGGCTTTGAGTTCACGGAAGCGTTCCTGTAAATCAGAGAGCAGGTCTGCCTTTAATTCGGTGACGCTTTTCACTCCATCGTAAGGCGCAAAAACGCCATTCAAATATTGGTTAATTTTCTCGTTCATAAGATTACATCTCCTTATAATAAATTATCGAGTACGCGCTTTGCATACTCCCAATTGCTCTTGTTTTCAGAATATAGCTGTTTTCCCTTTTTGGTGATCTGGTAATACTTCCTTCTACCTCCCTGGGTTTCATCTCCCCAATAGGAAGTGATACAGCTATCCCCTTCGAGACGTTTCAAGCTGGAATACATGGTTGCTTCCTTTAGTTCGTATTCGCCCGAGGAATTTGTGTGGATCAACTTTGTAATTTCATATCCATACTTATCGCCACCTATCAGCAATTTCAAGACGATCGTATCTGTGTGGCCTCTGAGTAAATCTGCAGAAATTTTGTTATCGGTCATAAGTTGTCTCCATAAGGTGTAATATACAGCAAAGTACTATGTCTGTCAATGTAAAATGGCAAATTGGGTACTTTGTAAAATGTTAGGTTTATGAAAGGGTAAAATAGACATCAGTGGTTTCGATACGCCCTTCGCAAAGAACGCTCAGGGCTACTCAACCACCAGCTTTTGCTTTTCATTCATCATTCCTAATTCATCCTTCATCATTCAGGAGTTCTCATGCGACTCACCAACATGATCACAGCAGTAGATTTACACGCCTGCGGCGAACCTGGCCGTGTTATCACGGGCGGAGTTCTAGATGTGCCAGGCAAAACGATGTTTGAGAAGATGAAATACTTTGAAAAGAATCACGATGACATTCGTTTAAGAATGTTACGTGAACCGCGTGGATATCCCGCCTTATGTTGTAATCTTATTTTGCCGCCCACCCATCCAGAAGCAGATGCGGGCTTTATTATTATGGAGCAGGTCGAATATCCGCCCATGTCTGGGACAAATACCATTTGCGTGGCGACAACTCTATTAGAAACAGGAATGCTCAAGATGACCGAACCAGTTACAGAGTTTACGCTTGAAGCGCCCGCAGGGTTGGTCGGCATTCGCGCGGAATGTAAAGATGGCAAGGTCACACAGGTCACATTCAAAAATGTCCCCGCTTTTGCAGTTCATTTGGATGTCAAAGTGGAAGTGCCTCATTTAGGAACTGTCACAGTGGATGTGGCTTGGGGCGGCATGTTTTATGTTATTGCAGACGCTTCGCAATTTAACTTACAGTTGACTCCCGACGAAGGCAAAGATATTACACGCATCAGCGAAATGGTCAAAGCCGCAACGCAGGAACAATATCCCGTTGTACATCCTGAAAATCCTGAGATCACTGGGCCAACTATTTCGCAGCTTTCCGCGCCGCCTACAAATTCAAAAGCACATCGCAAGAACGCCGTCACAGTTGCGACAGGAAAACTCGATTGGGATAAACCATCCACATGGACAGGTGTGATTGACCGCTCCCCATGCGGCACAGGCACATGCGCGAAGATGGCTGTGTTACATGCAAAAGACCAACTCAAACTGAATCAGGATTTTTATCATGAAGGAATTCTTGGCACGCTATTTACAGGCCGCCTGATCGAAGAGACTCAGGTCGGCCCATATAAAGCAGTTGTCCCAACCATTGGCGGCACAGCCTGGATCACTGGTATTAATCAATTCGTGCTTGATCCAGGCGATCCATTTCCAAATGGATTTACAGTTGGAGATATTTGGTAAAAGATTTTTACACAGCCGAAACTCTTACACTCGCTAAAATATATTCAACCATTTTCGCAGGGATATTGACGCCCGTGGTTGCAATGCTATTGCGGAACTCCATCGTGTGATTGATCTCGTTTACGCTGTATCCATTATCAGTTTCGAAAAGATCGAGCGCGAGCAATCCACCGCCGACAGATTGCGCCGCGCGTTTGCATATTTCCGTCATTTCATCATTGATGGGGCAATTCGTCGCGACGCCGCCGCGCGCTGTGTTCGTGATCCAATTTTCAGACGAACGATAAATGGCACAGATCAACTCATCACCAATTACAAAAGCGCGAATGTCGCGCCCAGGTTTATTGATGTATTCCTGAATATAAAAGACCTGATGATTAACTCCCAACGTGGCTTTATGCTCGATTAGTGATTCTGCCATGTGACGATTATCCACTTTTGCCAGCAATCGTCCCCATGAGCCGACGACGGGCTTCATCACACACGGATAACCCATCGCTTCAACCGCCCTGAGAGCTGATTCTTCATCGAAGGCCATCATCACCCGTGGAGTGGGGATTCCGTTCTTCGCCAGAAGTTGACTCGTAATATATTTATCGCCACATCTCTCTGCAACAGCAGACGAATTCACAACTGGAATGCCATGCGCCTCAAAGATGCGCGAGATATACAGTCCGCGTGAATAGGATATGGAACGCTCAAACAACACGTCCACCGACGCAGGCAATTGATGAATATCAAAGAATGTGTCGCCGTCATTAATGCGGACAATTTCCACTCCGCTATGTTTCTCAAACTCATCCAGTAAATATTTTTCTTCGACACGTAAACGGGTATATAAAAAT
>JAYVUA010000144.1:0-7567 GCA_043788255.1 Anaerolineales bacterium
AAAAAAGGACACGGCGATCTTGCTGCACGACGGTCTGCTAGGACCTACCCGACATCGATCTGCCGTGTCCACTTTCATGATACTACCTGACGTGTGGGATTCTGCGGCATTTTCAAGCATTTTCCTCGCTTCGAGTTTTTCCTGCTCCCAAGCAGAGTCCACGCCCGCCCACTTGCGGGTAACGCAAGCCGTTGGGCAGTTCCTCGCATAACAAAGTAATCAATGAAAATCAAAACCATTGTTGCGGTTTTATTTGTCGCGTCTATCTTGGTGTCTTGTGCGCCAGCGTTTTGATTTGATGTCCCTGAGTAATGGCTTTCTTTATCAGAGTCATTCCAACAAATCCTGTCGAGCCAATGTTTGCTATCTTCATCTTTGTGTCTGTTACCCATATTTCGCAACATGCCCCGCAGTAATACAGGGAGATTTATCTTGCGAAGGGCGATATAAATGTCGCGGCACTAAAATGTTCGAGAAAACAGAAACAGTTTCGGTTAAGAAAGAGGCGCGGCAAGTTATAGGCGTTGATTCCGTTTGAGGATGATGGTTGTTATCGCCAAGGGAAGTCCGATTAAGAGCGTCATCCGCACGGTGGAGGCGGCGAGCGCTATGAGGAATTCGACAAAGGTGGCAGGCGCGGAACCCACTTCGAGTGGGGTGTTTGCGGCGGTGGCGCGGATTCCTTCTGCCCATGAAGTCTGCGCGAGGAATTGATAGCCGAAGGCAAGCGCGGATGCAACGAGCAGAATCACGAGGGCGGGAAAAATATATTCTTTGATAGTGTTCATGTTTAGCTCGCCTTCAAAACGTAACGGCGGAAGTTTGCAGTGATCCATTTCCAGTGCATGGCGAGGTGAACGCCGAACATGAGCATGAGCAGGTTTGCCATGCCTGTGTGAAGTGAACGCCAGAACGGGTCAATGGCAAGGTGAATGCCGAGCGCGGGCAAAACGAACTCGGAAAGAACTCCGCCCGAAAATGAAACGAAAATAATCATCAGGAAAAGAAGCGAGTCCCAAATTTGGTTGAAGCGCGTTTCGCCTGGAAGTTTTTGGAAGAGCCGCGAAAAGACACTGACGATCCACTTCCAGTTAAGTGTGAGATGAACAAGGAAGGGGATCACAAAAATAAAACTGACCCATTCATGCCCCGTGATTCCTGTTACGCCTGGGATGTTGATGATAATGAAGAAGGTGAGCACAATCAGGTCGAGAAAGAGTTTGAATTGGGTGAGGCTGAATTTTTTATCTGCTTGTTGCATGGTAATTCCCTTGGTTTTTTTAAACACAAAACGTCACGAAGTATCACTAAGTTTTTCCCTTCGTGACACTTCGTGGTTGATTAAGTTCTTGCCAATGTGATGGCGTGTTCGGGGCAGGCTTGGACGCAAAGCCCGCAGGCGCGACATTGCTCGGGGTGGATGAGTAACGCTTGCTGCCAGTTGTGCGCTGTCCCTTTGAGTTTGCCGATGAAACTCAAACCAACCCGCTGGTCTTTGGGAAGCGTATCCACTTTGAAAATGGAGTACGGGCAGGCGGGGACGCAATCGGCTTTGCCTTCGCATTTGTTGCGGTCAATGATGGGAGTGAAGACGCCAGGGTCTTGGTGGCATTCGTTGGGATCTGCGATATTGCTCATTTATTCAACACCGACCATGACATCGGTTCCGTTGATCTTGACTTCATAGCATCCAGCGTTCTTTGGCTTGATTTTGAAAAAGGCGATCTTTGCATCGCCAACCACTTCGCCCGTCTTGACATCGAACTGTGCGCCGTGCTTTGGACAGGAAACAACACCGTCAGTCAGCGTTCCATCTGCCAATGAGCCGCCCTGATGTGGACAGATATTGTTGAGCGCAAAAAATTTTCCGTTCGCGTTGACAACCAATACATCCTTGCCATTCACGTTGACTTTCTTCATCGTGCCTTGCGAAATTTCTGTGGCGCTTGCTACTCGAACGAATTCCATGATTTTCTCCTTGTATTATCGTGATGAAACAATCGGCGCTTTGCGATCCCAATCGTTCGTTTTCAGCAGCGACAAAATAAAATCGGTGATGTCTTCGACATCTATCTTCGTGCCTGTCATGTCGGCTTCGCTTGCCGCCACCTTGCCCGTCGGCTTCCCTGTGCCGATCAACGGCGGGCGGAGAACCGTCCAGTTTAAGCCTGATTCGGTGATGGTTTTCAATTCCATATCTTTGACTTTGATCACGTCGGGGCGGACGAAGTTCCCCAAGACAAAGCGCAGGAGCGATTGCTTGAAGCCGAGGCTTTGCCCAGGGACTTCTGCCGCCGCGCCCGCAATGGTGATGACGCGCTTCACGTTGGCGTTCTTCATGGCAGAGACGAGATTCACGGTTGCGCGGGCATGACTCTCCACATCGAATTTTCCGTTCATCGGCGGACCCGCCACCGAGATGACCGCGTCCACGCCTTGCACGAGCGAGTTCAGCGCGGCGGGGTCGAACATATCGCCTTTGACGATTTCCACTTTGTCTTTGAGTTCGCCCAGTTTTTCAGGCGAGCGGACGAGGACTTTGAGTTGATGTCCCTGCGCGAGGGTTTTTTGAATCAAGACCGTGCCAACAAATCCAGTCGAGCCGAGAAGAGCGAGTTTCATGGTCACTCTTGTGATTTGTATTTGGCAACGTGTCCCGATGCAATCGCTCCCGCGTAAATGAACGCGGCGAGTTCAACGGCAAGCAGGATGATGAAAAACACCACCCCGACAGTATTTATGCCCGCCGCCAGCGCCCCCACAAGATCGCCAAGTTCGCGCAGAAAGGCAATGAACCAGGCGAGCTGCATGAAGCGCGTGTTCTTCCCATACATGGCAAGAGCAAAAACAACTATGATTCCAAGTTGGCGAACGGCAAACATATACTGGAGTCTGCTTCCTTCGCCGCCACCGCCCAGGATAGGGGAAATCATTTGCGGGCTGAATAAGGAAAGGATGAAAAATGATAGGTTCATCAAAATCATCAGGCTTCCAACAATGAGAAGCCACAGCGGGAATTTTTTGACGGTTGGGACAACGGTTTCAAAACGGGATTTGTGTTCAGTTAGGTTCGACATGGTATCCTGCCAATTAGTTTGAAAGATAATGCTCGCGCATGGATTTGCTCGTCAACGCCCAAATTGCCGCCGCTTCGATCAGGCTCATCACTACCAGTTGCGTAACAATTCCAGAAGGCGCGCCGCTCATCATGGCGGGGGCGGGACCTTTGCTGGTGAGGACAACCGAGATGGCGTCGAGATGGTCGCTAATGGAAAGCGTGAAGAAGGCAATGGCAGAAGTCCAAGCCAGGAGTCCTTTTCCGCGCCAAATGCCGAGCGCGATAAACAAGGCGCATACACCAATGAACACATCCATTATGGCAGGGAAGAGCCAGGCTTCGGCATTTACGCCAGCCAGCGAATCCTTGATAATCGCGTATGCCATCACACGGATAATTTGGAACAAAGCAAGCAACGCCACTAAAATAATCGCAACGCGCGGGGATTTTTTTGTTTCGGTTTTCATGTTTTTTTCCTTTGGCAAAATTGAATTATGTGTTTATAACTGATGTTACGCACCGTCCCGAAGGTTTACTCGAAAAGTTAGCCCGAATTGCGAGAGCCTTCGGGACGTTTTGCGTAAGGTGAGTTTATAAAATTTATCCCTGTAACTGCTTGATTGCAGTTGCCCAGTCTTCGAGGTGATGAACTTCCACAACCTGCCCGTTCTGGACGGTATGAATGTCAATCGTCATGGTCTGGAAGGATTTGCTTCCGTCGGCTTCCACGCCCATGAAATTTCCTTTTGGCGTTCCCGAAGCCAGACTGCGGACAACCACTTGATTGCCTTCCTGAATCATTTCCTGGATTTCCCACTTCAGATCGGGGACTAGTTTCCAGAAGAATTGAATCTGTCCGATGAGTTGCTCCTTGGTTTTGACATCCGCCGAACCCTTCGACTGGAAGTTGTCCGCTAGGATTTTGCCCATTGCCTCAGCGACGTTGGTTTCAGGGTTAACGGTCAGGCATTTGGTGTAGAACGTTCGTACGATTTCTTTGAAGTTTTCCATTTTGTCTCTCCTTGTGTTTGTGGTAGAATTTACGTGAGTAATCACGCAAATATGATTATATGTGCGTGTTCACGCATTTGTCAAGAGGAAAATAAGGAGAACTTATGGGCTTTTCACAGATTGAGCAGGATGCTTGGGGAGGCTTTCTCAGCGCGTATGCCCGCATCAACCGCCTGATCGAGGAGGATTTGCAGTCACACTCCCGCATTACTCATGTAGAGTTTGAGGTGTTGCTGAGGCTCTCTTGGAATGCGACGCATCGCTTGCGGATTCAAGATTTGGCGGCTCAGAGTTTGCTCACGCGAAGCGGCATCAGCCGCGTGGTGGAGCGGCTCGAAAATGCGGGGCTGGTCATGCGCGAGGAAGCCAGCGAAGATCGGCGCGGGGCGTATGCCATCTTGACAGAGGAAGGGATAACCCGATTTCAAAAAGCGGCACAAGCACACATCGCTTTTGTGCGCGAGCATTTTCTCAGCTTGTACAATGATGAAGAGTTGAAACAGATGTCGGTGTTTTGGAAGCGGTTGGAGGAACAGAATTTGATGGATTCAAAATAAGCATCCTCAGTTTTAGGATTTGCGTAAACCCTCAAGTAAATCCGCCAAGAGTGAATTATACTTTGTTGAAACAAATATCAAAATGAAGGGCGTGTCTGTTTTGTTTATATGCTCGCATAACTTTGGCTATCTGTATAAAACAAAACTGCCCAACAAAGCGTGCACCTGACGTGTGGGAGTCTGCCGCATTTTCGAGCATTTTTCTGGCTTCGAGTTTTTCCTGCTCCCAAACAGAATCCACGCCCGCCCACACGCAGGTAACGCAAACCGTTGGGCGCTTCGCGGAAAACCAAGAGCAAAGACTAATTCAAGTTCTGTGTTTTGCGAAAGCGTCAGAAAGATAACGGTCATGGAAAACGAGATAAACGCAAGTAGCGATTTCAACATAGAAAATTGCCGTGCTGAAAATGTTGTCAAAAGTTGGGTTGATTGTCTTTCTTTGCAACAGGCTTCTTTTTGTGGCTTTTCCGTAAAAGACGGAAATGGTTATTCTTGTGAGCATCCACGCCGATTCAAAATTGTCGAGATGACAGAAAAGTTAAAAGACAAGTCAATTTCTCCGCCAAATGTTTTATGGCTCGATAATCAGGAATAAGTCAAAAAGTTTATGGCGTTTTTCAAAGTCGGTATAATTTTCTTGGCAAAAGTCTTGGCGTAAGTTTTTCAAGTTGGTTTGCTAAAGTTCTTTTTCTTGGCAGCGTTGTTTTCAAAACCTATTCAAGTTTTTGCTTTCCAGCGTTTTCGTTTTAGTGGCGTGTGTTCGTCAGCGTAATTGCCAAAAATTTGTTTCCGTGTAAAATCTGGTCAGGTTTGTTTGGCAATGTATCTTTTTTCCTGCCAGCGAGTCTTCAGGCATAAACGCGCCCAACAAAGCGTGCACCTGACGTGTGGGATTCTGCGGCATTTTCAAGCATTTTTCTGGCTTCGGGTTTTTCCTGCTCCCAAGCATTGTCCACGCCCACCCACACGCAGGTAACGCAAACCGTTGGGCGGCTTCCGCCTATCTCAATTCATCCAATCTAAGGAGTGCAAAAATGAAATCTAAGACTATCGTACTTGTCCACGGAATGTACATGACCCCATTGTGCTGGGAGCAGTGGGTTGATTACTATCATGCCAAAGGCTACAAATGTCTTGCCCCAGCCTGGTCTGGCAGAGATCAGCCGATTGATACCCTTCGCAAGCGTCATCCAGACCCGCAACTGGGCAAACTCACGTTGAGCAGAGTTCTTGAACACCTGACAGACACCATCAAGGCGTTGGATGAAAAGCCCATCCTCATCGGTCACTCGATGGGAGGATTAGCCGTTCAATTATTGCTTCAAAAAGATTTGGCTGTCGCAGGCGTTGCTATTGATTCCGCACCGCCGATGGGTGTATTCACCACCAAGTGGTCATTTCTCAAATCCAATTGGTCGCATATTACTCCATTCGTTTCCCAAAGCAGTCCAATCGAAATGTCTTTTGAGCGCTTTCAGTACACATTCGTCAACACGTTGCCTTTGGCGGAACAACGAGCGGCTTACGAGAAATACGTCGTGCCTGAATCGCGCCGTGTTCCCCGCGAATCGCTGACGGCTAGAATTGATTTCAAGAAACCGCATCCGCCATTGTTGCTGATTGGCGGTTCGGCTGACAACCTCATCCCCGCTTCACTCAACGAATCCAATTATGCCAAATACAAGCCGTCACCTTCAGTAACCGACTTCAAGGAGTTTGCAGGACGAACTCATTTCATCATTGGGCAAAAGAACTGGGAAGAAGTAGCAGATTACATCCTTGCATGGTTGAACGAAAAAGAAGTGTAAGACAAAAAGCAAAACTTCCGAAACACTCTGCTGTGAACCCTAGCGCAAGCGGCTCATCAGCAGATATTTCGGAAGCGAATATAGCGCAAGAACTAATCTAACTATGCCTTGCGAACTGGCATTTTTTGTTTTACCTTGAACAATCCAACAAAAACAGCATATCCGAATAAAGCCCCGAAGCCTATTTGCCGCATCACGCCCAGTAAATCAGTAGTTTGCCATTCCTGCACTACTTTGCCGTTTTCTATCTTTCTGATAAATATGCCGTGAATTTCCAAATTCTTTTTGTTTGCAGGAGCGCCCATGAAACTACCCGTATTTACTGCCGTAGAAACAAATCGAATTGAAACATATTGCCCTTCAGCGACAATATTAGGAAACACCATATTCAAGCCAGAAAAGGCGGCTTTCATATCCTGCATAAAACCAATGTACTCATCTTTTGTGAAGTGAAGCCCATCTCCCGTATAAGTAAACTGGTCATCCAAAAGTGAATCCAGTTCATTCCATTTGCCATTCATAATGGCACGAGACACACTTAAGGCTATTTCTTTATTTTGTTCAGGTGTTGACATGTTCTCTCCTTGAGAAGTAAATTTATTACTTGCTTTTTAGTGTGCCGCATTATATAATGGTATACCATCAACAAGCAAGTACGCACTTTTTAGTGCCATAGTACCCTAAAGGATACCAACATGAACGAAACTTACTTTTGTCCAGTAACCGCAACTGTCTCAGTCGTTGGTGGAAAGTGGAAGCCCATTATTTTATGGGTATTATTTCAAGAAAAAAGACGTTTTAGCCAACTAAAAAAAACTATTCCAGTAATTACTCAAAAAATGCTTACTCAGCAACTCCGAGAATTAGAGCATGATGGAATAGTCCATCGTGAAGTCTATCCTGTCGTTCCTCCGCAAGTAGAGTATTCTCTAACTCAAAAAGGTTATACACTTGCTCCCATTCTGCAAGCAATGGAAAAATGGGGCAATACGAATATGAAAAAATAGGTGTTGCATCCCATAGCCGCCCAACAAAGCGTGCACCCGACAAGTGGGAGTCTGCGCGATTTAGGAGCATTTTTCTGGCTCTGAGTTTTTTCTGCTCCCAAGCAGAATCCAAGCCCGCCCACTTGC
>JAYVUA010000145.1:0-8553 GCA_043788255.1 Anaerolineales bacterium
CCCAGCCATTGACCGAGTTCAATGTCATGCACGCGGGCATCATTTGCCGCAAGGCTTTGCCCGGGAAATGGGAAGCCAAAGACGACTCTGCCTATGCCCTGGTCTTTGAACAAGGCAGGGATGTGGAAACAGAATTGCAGATGCTGGCGGCGAAACGTTTGCAGGAAGCGCTGGCCTTTCCAATCCCTGATAACTGGGCAAAGACCTTATGGGAACATGGACTGGATGCCGGCTTCATCCAACGGCTCGAAACAGGTGGGGATTGTCGAGGTGGAGTCAGGCTGGATTTGGCAAAGCCCTGGCAGGAATTGGTGCAGAACCTGCTTGAGCAGGAAGCCCTGACGATTTAGGAGACCAACATGTTTCAATCCATTCAAGTTAATGAGATATTCGATCTCAATACGGATCAAGATCATCCTGCATACTGGCTGGCGCAGTTGCGCAAGGCCGACTGGCAGTACCTGCTGAAATTCGTGGATGTGAAGTTTCCGGCGAAAACAAAGAGACAAACACTGGCGGAAGCTGCCCTGCGGCATTTTGAGTTTGTAGTCTGTGATGGACGTGGGGATGTCTGGCAGATGTGGAATGTGATGCGGAACAAGCATCGTATCCTGATTATCCAGTTCCGTCATTCGGAATCGGATTGGTCTCGTGGAATTCCAGAGTTCGTCCATCTGGAAAAGAATGATCCGCTCGGCTTTGTGAATATTGCCGGACGGTTGTTCTGTCGTGTGAAGTAACAAACCAAATTCAACCTGATCCCCCATGCCATTCGGCGTGGGGGATTTTGATTTTCAAGGATTATTACATATGCTACCGTTCAATTCAAACGGCAAAATGAAAAAAATATGCGCCTCGTGCCTGGAGATAAAACCAATAACGGAATTCTACAAAGATTTATCTCGCAAGGATGGATTGCGTCCCACATGCAAAAAATGTCATTCTAAGGCAGTTAAGAAATGGCAAACGAATAACCCCGAAAAATTCAAGGAGATTAATAAACAATGGAAAAATTCCCACAAAAAAGAGCGTGCTGAAGATAGTAAAAGGCGGGCAAGATCTCATCGTGAACAAAGAAGAGAATTTAATCGTAAATGGCGTGCTAACCATCCAGAGTATGGAAGAAATTGGCGAAAGAATAATCTCGACAAAATCAGGATTTACGCGCAAAGCCGTCGCGCCCGTGTCACTGGGAATGGCGGCGAATTGACCGTTGAAGAATGGTATGCCATCCTAGATTTCTACGGACACAAATGTCTGTGCTGTGGAAGGGATGATGTGAAACTGACCATCGATCATGTCATTCCCATATTTTACGGTGGTAAACACTCTGCTGATAACGTACAACCGCTATGCGGTCCCTGTAATTCCCGAAAAAAAGATAAACATATCGATTACCGAAAGGAAAAATATCATGCGCCCTCCAGCAATTGAACGTATGGGTTATTACCCTACAGCAAATCACGTCACTGAATTACTCAAAACATATTTCAAGCCAGCCGAGACTGGTCGATTGCTTGACCCTTGTGCAGGTGAAGGTATTGCGGCTTCCATCCTGGCAAAAGCCTTGAATTGTCAAAGTTGGGGGGCAGAATTGTCCCCGGCACACGCTGCGTTGGCTGTTGAAAAAATGGATCGCCTGTTCAATACTCCCTGGCAATCGTGTCATCTTACCAACGAGTCCATCACTCTGTTGTTCCTCAACCCGCCCTACAGCCATGATCGTTTGGGCGATCAGAAACGACTGGAACTGGAGTTCCTGAAGTCCACCACGCCCAAATTAATGCGTAATGGCGTATTGGTGTATATCGTGCCCCACCAGCTTCTACGCGATCTGGATGTGGCTTCCCATCTGACTGGCTATTACGAGAACATCACGGTCTATCGTTATCCTGAGACGGGATTCAATCAGGTCATCGTGCTGGCAGTGAAGCGAACAAAGTTCAAGATGCCTTCCAACGATGAAGTTATGCAGGTACAGGGTTTAGCCGACATCGAACCTCCCATGTTAAGCGAAGTGAATGAGCCGATGTACCAATTATTGCCCGCCTCCGATAAAGGCGCTGGCGGGCAGCCGATCCGCTTCTCCCGTTTGGACTGGCAACCGGAGGAAATCGTGGATGCCACACAGAGACGCGGCGTGCATTCCACAAAGGAATGGCTTGACCTGCTCAATCCCTCACGTGGATTGGGTGAATTCAAACAACCTGTCATGCCCTTGAAGAAGGGACATATCGCCATGTTGATGGCCTCTGGCATGATGGGGACTCTGCGCTTGAATGATGATGACGGTAAGCCGATGTTGGTGAAAGGGCGAGTAGTGAAAGTGACTGAGAAGGTCGAGGAGACCACGGACAAGAAGGGCAATACAACATCGGAGGTCTTTCGAGACCGCTTTGTGTCCACCGTTGCAATCCTGCGTCAAAGTGGGATCGAGATCATTGATACGGTTGAACCGCTCTCGAAATTTATGCATAAATACGGTGATCAGCTCGGCGCACACATCCTGTCCACATATCGTCCCTTATATAACTTCGATCCAACACCGCAAGAGATCGCCGTGTTGGACACATTGGGGACGAAGCGTAAGCCATTGCCAGGGCAGGAAAAAGCGGGATTGTTGCCGGCGCAACGACATATTGCAGCTGGGATTGCGAGGGCGATTAAGAAATTTGGTGTGGGTAATGTGCAAGGCGAGATGGGCGTTGGCAAGTCTGCCATTAGTACAGGCGTTTTAGATTTACTTGATGCCTACCCAGCCATTGTGCTTTGTCCACCTCATCTCGTCCCAAAATGGATTCGTGAGATCGAAGAAACAGTTCCAGGTGCAAAAGCGATGGAGTTAACTCGTATTGGTCGCAATGCAAATGATCCTGGTGATGTGAACGATGTGCGAAATTTTCTTCGACGCTATAAAGATGGAGAGTTGGGTCAAAAACCAGTAGCGATCATCGCTCATACCTCTGCGAAATATGGCGCTGGTTGGGAACACGCGGTCGTTCGCAGGAAGTTCGTTGACGATGAAGATGGAAGAGTATTTGAAGCCCTTACCTGCCCAACATGCGGTTCTCCCATCCAAATCAATTTACCCGGTGGATTCGTCAAGGTTGCCTCCACCTTTGATGATCTGGGGGATAAGCGGCGCTTCTGCGATGCTGAGGTTTCCGGGTATGAACTGGATGATCACAAACGATTGGTACGAGACGAACATCGTAATCCGGTGTGGGGAAAACGGATTTGTGGAACGCCACTATTCCAATTCACCGGGCGGCGCTGGGCAATTGCCGACTACATTGCGAAGCAAGCAAAGGATCGGTTCAAGATGCTGGTTGCGGATGAATGTCTTGTGCGGAACACGATGATTGAAACAATGGATGGTCCCAAGTTTATTCAGGATATCCAGGTCGGGGATGATGTGCTGTCGTTCAATCATACAACCCATCAAACTGAATACAAAAAAGTGCTCCACACGATGAAAAACTTCGCCCCGAATCAATTGATCAAGGTGGCAGGTATTGTATGTACCCCAAATCACCCCATATTTACAGCAGAGGAAAACTATGCCGAAGCGCAAAAGGTTGGCGGAAAGAAAGTGTTTATACTGCGGAAAAATGTTTATGGCTTACGCGAACGGAAAAACTACAGCAAAATATTGCTCCAAATCCTGCGCGTCTTTCGATCGTCCTCCGGAAATAAACCAGCGGGCAGGCGACAAGCGACGCAAACCAATGGTGGAAAAGATTTGCCCTCAATGTGGAAAGATATACTTCCTAAAACCTATGGGGCAATCTTCCGCAAAACAAAAATTTTGTTCCCAGGTATGCAAAGTTCGATATTACTTTCGGGACCCGGAGGTACGCGCAATGCATGGGGCCAAGATTCAAGCCCGAATGAAGGAAACTGGGAAATGGGCATGGAGTGGAAAAAAGAATCCAGTAGCCGCAGAACGGATGCGGAACAACAACCCAATGAGCAACCCCGAGATCAGAGAGAAAGTGAAACAGAAATCGAAAGGAAGAACGTTTCTCTCGCGTGGTGGAAATGGAACTTTCACCACGCAACAAATAACTCTCTGTCAGGAACTTGGTTTGCCAGAGACTGCGATGGAGTACGTTATCCCTACCGCAATGGCCAAACGCCATTTCCAGTCCCTGCCACCATCCTACAAAGTGGATGTGGGAATTCCAGAGGTGAGGTTGGCAATAGAGGTAGACGGAAAGACACACAAAGAAAAGAAATGGAAAATTCAAGACCGCCGTTTTGCGGCGGTCTTGAATTTTCTAGGGTGGACCGTGTTGAGATTTTGGAACAAGGATGTGGATCAGGATTTGACCAGGTGTGTCCAGACGGTTATGTCTACAATTTCGAAGTTGAGGGAAACAACAACTACTTCGCCAACGGTGTCCTAGTACACAACTGCCATCAGTTCAAATCAAAATCGTCTGACCGAGGTATCGCATTTCACCAGCTTGTCGGTGCCACCAAATACACCCTTACTTTGACCGGCACGTTTTTCGGAGGGAAAAGTACGTCAATCTTCTGGCTGCTTCATCGCTTGAATGCCAGCGTCCGAAAAGACTTTGCCTTCGATGATGAGAAGCGTTGGGCGCGATTGTATGGTGTATTGGAAATGACCCGTAAGAGCAAGCGTGCCACAGAAAATGGTGACGAGGATGGCTTCACCGGCAATCGCCGTTATCAGAATCAAGCAAAAGAACAACCCGGCATATCACCCGCCATTGTGAACCGACTGCTGGATACCACGGTATTCCTATCCTTGAAAGACCTGGGACTGTCGTTGCCGCATTATGCAGAGGAAGTGGTGACACTTGCAATGACCGACGAACAGAACGACCAGTACCGTGTGATGGCAAAGAAATTGTATGACCTTGCCATCAAGAACAGGCGCTATCTCTCGACCTGGTTGCAGTGGACTCTGGCTCGCCCGAACTCTGCCTTCCGCGATGAAGTGGTTGAGATTGACGAAGTGGATCGCAAGGGCGAATTTGTCCGCAGAAAGGTACTGATGGAACTGCCGGCTGTGGTTGATGACGAGACCATGCCTAAGGAATCTTGGCTGGTGGATTTCTGTCGGTCTGAACGTCAGCAGGGACGCAAAGTGTTGATCTACCTGCGCCAGACCGGGACACGCGATATCCAAGATCGCATCCTGAAAGTTCTCCGAGATGGAGGTGTGCGTGCGGAGGTACTGACCAGCGGAGTCAACCCACGCAAGCGTGAAGAATGGATTGCCAAGCGTGTCGTTGGACTGGACGCGTTGGTAGTCAACCCTAAATTAGTGGAGACGGGACTTGACCTGATTGCTTTCTCATCGGTGGTTTTTGCGGAGATTGAATACAGCTTGTATACCCTGTGGCAGGCTGTACGTAGAGTTTGGAGGTTGGGTCAAACTAAGCCAGTGAAAGCGATATTCTCGGTCTATAGCGAGGCGATGGAAGCCCGTGCATTGGCACTGATGGGACGGAAGATGAAAGCCGCCCAACTCCTTTACGGGGACGAAGTAGGAGGCGCACTCGTCCCGGATGAGGATGGTGACATCCTGATGAAGCTGGCGCGCGAGGCGCTAGAGTCAGCCGACTTGCCTGATCTGCAATCTCTGTTTGCCAATGATGTAGTAGTGTCTAATTCACCATTAGGTTGCCCAACGGCTCCGAGTGCTCCACTTCCAGTTCCTGATATACCCAAGGCAGTTTCCTGGTCTGACTGGATGGCGCAGAAGGGGGTAGCGGGGAGGTCTGTCAATCGCTCACGATCAAAACAAGTGACGCAGAACCAAGTGTCACTATTCTAAAACGACAGCAGTACAGGTGTGACACCTGTACTGCTGTATTCTTAATTGGAGGATCACTATGGAAGAAAATCCACGATGTAAAAAGTGTAAAAGGGTTTTGAAATCCCCAATAAGCATCGCACGAGGTATGGGTCCAAAATGTGCGGGAGTTTCTGCTGCACGAGGAAAAAGTGTTCGCGCAAGAATTACACGGAGTTTTGGGATTGCGTATCAAAGTACCGGCTCAGATCAATTACAGATGCCACTTTTTCCTGGTGACTTGCCAACGAAGCGTTTGAGTAAGAGAGAGCTATATCGCCGCCGACGAGAGGAACGCAAGCAGTCGTTTGAAACGCGTGAGCCATTTCAGTGCGGCATGTTGTTGCCTAAAAGGAAGCCGCTGATTTACACGCCGTTGGATGATGGAAATTGGAAGGAAAATCCGACCGGAAGAGTGGTCTCGCATGAACGATTACAAGAGTACCTGACACGATATAGGTTCATATAAACAGAAAGCTCCTGATTGGTTGAAAATCAGGAGCTTTTTTGTTTTAAGTGTGTATTATGAAGAATGTGTGAATCTGATACACAATGAAAGTGGCGCAATGTGGTGTAGCATTTTCACGACATGTTATTTGAAGAAACGCAAAAAATAAAGGAGGTTTCCAATGTGGTTAGATAAATATTCTTCATGGGAACATTTAATGAATAGGATCGAAACATTCAAGTTAACAATAAATGGTTTACATTATTGATCGTGCCATGCTGGGCGAAGCTAAGCATTTCTGCGGCTGAAAACCGAGGCATTTGCTGTTGCTCGCATCGTCCTGAT
Organism: Anaerolineales bacterium; assembly: GCA_043788255.1. GTDB lineage: Bacteria > Chloroflexota > Anaerolineae > Anaerolineales > Villigracilaceae > Villigracilis. Next base: position 6,624 of record JAYVUA010000145.1, read on the forward strand.
TCCTTCGGGAAGACGACAAGTTGTATAGAATACATGCTGGGTATAATTTTCAATCCACGCTCCCAATGAAGGGTGAGCTTGCCCTAAAAAAGTAGACACGAAAAATGTCCAAATCCAGTAGACTAGAAAGCAGAGGAAACGGATGATGGACGAAAAGAAGATCAACTATCGGAAGTATACAGAGGAGTTCAAATTAGAGGCGTTAGAACTTCTGAAGACAAGCGGGAAGAGTGCCGGACAAATTGAACGTGATTTGGGGATTACTCCTGGGCTTCTGGTGAAATGGAGAGATCGATATCAGATCATATCTCAAGGAGAAGATCAAACCCACTTGGAGGCCAGCGATATGGAAGCGGCCAAGCGAGAGATCAAACGTCTGCGGCGATTGCTAGCCAATGCGGAAGAAGAACGTGAAATTCTAAAAAAAACAATCAATATTTTCTCCCGGAAAAACGAATGAGATACCAGTTCATTCGAGAGCATCAAAAGGAATTTAGCATCCGGCGAATGTGTCTGATATTGGAAGTGACCCGCAGCGGCTACTATGCATGGCAGCCAGAAAAAGCAGGTCCGCGCGAATTAGAGAACCGAATATTGGTGGAACAAATCCATGCGGAATATAAACTGAGTCGCAAGACCTATGGCAGCCCACGCATCCAAGCTAGCCTACTGCGTCAAGGAATTGCTTGTGGACGACATCGAGTGGCACGCTTGATGCGTCGTGAGGGAATTCGTCCTCAAAAGTGGCAACATTGGCATCCTGTGACCACGCAACGTAATCCCGATAGGATCCCAGCACCCAATCGTTTGAATCAGGATTTTTCTGCAAGTGGAGCAAACAGGAAATGGGTTAGTGATTTCACTTACATTGACACCGCTGAAGGTTGGTTGTATTTGGCAGTTGTTCTCGATTTGTTTTCGCGCAAAGTGGTGGGCTGGGCAATGGCCAAGCAAATGGATACAGCTCTTGTGGAAACAGCATTGCATATGGCTTTGCAAGGAAGAAAACCAATAAATACCTTGTTGCACCATTCTGATCAGGGTAGTCAATACACCAGCGCTGTTTACAAAAATATTTTAGCAGGTGCTAATATTCAGATGAGTATGAGCCGAGTTGGTAATTGTTATGACAATGCTGTTGCCGAAAGTTTCTTTGGCACACTCAAAGCTGAATGTGTGACCAGTCAATTTGCAACACATGCAATTGCACGAACAACGATCTTTGAATATATTGAGGTTTGGTACAATCGCCGTCGCTTGCACTCCACACTTGGCTATCTCAGCCCTGTTGAGTTCGAGCAACAACCTGGACATTAATTGTGTCTATTAAACCGGGGCAAGCTCATAAACCGGGGCAAGCTCACCACGCTCCCAATGAAGGGAGCGACGTTAGGTTATGACACAAAACACCATACAAATATTGTTTCAATCCACGCTCCCAATGAAGGGAGCGACGTTACGACCTATTCACGATTACTGCGTTGTCCGTGTTTCAATCCACGCTCCCAATGAAGGGAGCGACATCCGATAATGCGGTGTTTATTGCGGCGGTTGTGTTTCAATCCACGCTCCCAATGAAGGGAGCGACTTGCATTGACCACATCGGCCAAGTGAGATTGACTAAGTTTCAATCCACGCTCCCAATGAAGGGAGCGACCTGACAAGCCCGCTAAAGAGCCTGTCAAGATAGGAGTTTCAATCCACGCTCCCAATGAAGGGAGCGACAATTGTGACAGATACCGAACGCGGATATAAGCTTGTTTCAATCCACGCTCCCAATGAAGGGAGCGACTTGCGCCCACGAATGCACAGGTCATTGCAAGCGTGTTTCAATCCACGCTCCCAATGAAGGGAGCGACTTAAACGCGGTACAGTAGTAACTCTCAACGGCAAAGTTTCAATCCACGCTCCCAATGAAGGGAGCGACTTG
>JAYVUA010000146.1:0-54123 GCA_043788255.1 Anaerolineales bacterium
AAATCGCATCCCAATAAAGAACTCCAGAAGGATTGGGACGAATTAGGCGCAGATAAATTTGTCTTTGAAATACTGGAAGAGGTCAAGGTCAAAGATGACCCGAACTTTAACCTAAAAGATGAATTGACATTGTTGGAGCAAATCTGGCTCGAGGAGCTTCAACCTTTTGGCGAGCGTGGTTACAACATCAATGAAAAGATTCGTGAAGCCTAAGGCGAATCAATATGAGCGATGAAATTGTCACCTTCTTCAAAGCCCTGGCAGATGCGAATCGCCTGAAAATTGTCGGCCTTCTGGCGCAGCAGCCTTATAGCGTGGAGGAGCTTGCTGCATTGCTCAACCTAAAGGCATCCACAGTTTCGCACCATCTGGCGAAACTTGCTCAGGTAGGGCTGGTCAGTGCCAAAACCGTAAGCTATTACAATGTCTATCAACTTGATGAGAAAGCCTTGCAAAGCAAATCCCGCAATTTATTCTCGCAGGAAAACCTGGCCGCCTCCATTGTGGATGTAGACGCAGATGCTTATGACAATAAGGTCATCAAGGATTATGTCCGCAAGGATGGTAGCCTGAAGACTATCCCTGCGCAGAGGAAAAAACTTGAGGCCGTTTTACGCTATGTTGTCAAAGCTTTTGAAGTAGACAAGCGATACAGTGAGAAAAAAGTCAACGAAATATTAAGCCGCTATCATGAAGATACCGCCAGTTTAAGGCGCGAACTTGTTGGTTATGGATTAATGAAACGTGAAGGCGGAGGCGGCGAGTACTGGCGTGAATGACAAAACGTTCCAACACTTAAACGTTGGAACGTTTTTCTATGAGGGGGAATTTGTATTTCAATCTGCTGCCGATTCGATAAGCTCAGAGAATTTTTTCAAATCGATGTTGCCGCCGGAGACAATAGCAACAATCGGGCCTTGCCCCGCTTTTCCAGTCAACGCGGCTGCAAGTGACAGAGCTCCTGCACCTTCCGAGATAACGCGTGCTTTATCTGCCATGAGGCGCATTGCTCTCTTCGTCTCATCCAAGCTGACCACGATATAGCCATCAACTACTGGTTTCATTCGCTCCCACATCCGCGGGAAAACACTCTGGCCGCCTGCTCCATCTACAAACGAAGGTTTCCATTCCTTGAACACTTGAGGAGACCCCATCGTAAACGAGAGTGCTGCAGGAGCGGCTGTTTCCGGTTCAGCGCCCCAAACCCGGACCTCTGGCTTGAGTGCTTTGATGGCGCTGCCAAGGCCGGTAATGAGTCCGCCGCCGCCGATACCGGCAATGACCGCAACCGTATCAGGAGCATCTTCAAGAATCTCCAAACCCATGGTCGCGTGACCAGCTATGAAGTTATGATCATCAAACGGATGTACAAACGTTCCTTCCGCGCCGGGAAATGATCGCTCTTCGAGAGCTTTCCATGCAACTTCGTATGGCACCAAAATAAGTTTCGCGCCGAGTGCCTTCATTCGTTCAAGTTTTGAGGTTGGCGCTGTTTCGATTGCGACAACCGAGCACGGTACACCAGCTTTCCTCGCCGCATAGGCAACGCCTTGCCCAGCATTTCCCGCGCTGATTGTCCACACACCGCGCTTGCGTTCTTCCTCAGACAGCATCGCCACAGCATTGGCAGCACCTCGCAGTTTGTAGGCGTTGATTGGCTGCAAGTTCTCAAGTTTGAGTCGAATATCTGGATAGCCTAGGCCTAATTCCAAGCGGATTAACGGCGTTCGTACAATTGTCCCTGCAATACGCTCACGCGCTTTCTTAATCTCGGCTAGTTCTATCGGGCGGATAGTTTCAAGTGTTGTGGGCATTTCTAAGTCTCCTTCTCCGTGTAATGTCGTTCCAGTTGTTTTTAAATCCTTTGCCTTACTACTTCAAACATTAATATACTACCTGCCACGCCCGCATTCAAAGATTCGATATTTCCATTCATTGGGATACTGATTTTTTGATTCGCCGACTTCCTTGCAGACTCACTTGCACCATTCGCTTCACTGCAAATGACCAATGTTAACGGTTGGCGTAGGTCTGTTTCCCAACATGATTTTCCATCCATATCTGCAAGGTAAACTTGTAAACCATTTGTATGTTGAGTAATTTCATCCCATGTCATTGAGTGGATCGATACATGGAAATGCGCTCCCATCCCAGAGCGGACTACTTTTGGCGCAAATGCATCTGTTGTTTCAGGTGGAATGAGCACAGCTTGCACACCTGCCGCTGCAGCAGTCCGCAACAAAGTGCCGAGGTTTCCAGGGTCACGGATTTGGTCAGGGATGAGAATGAAATTCGGGGAATTAGGAATTGGTAATTGGGTGAACTCAAGAATAGCGAGAATTCCCTGGGGAGTTTCCGTTTCACTCAGTGATTTCATTATGTTTGTCGAGACTTCCTCTACATCCACCCCGCGTAACCTGAGACTTTCAACATACAACCTCCCTCTTTCGCTCAACGACTCATCATATAAAACAAATCGAAATCCCCAATTACTGTTTACTGCCTCCCCAACAAGACGCACACCTTCCACGAGAAACGCACCTGCATCGCGGCGTTCCTTTGTGCGGCCTTGTAACGCACGGACAAGCTTTATCTTTGAGTTTTGAGTGGATGTGATCATGGGATTTGAATAAAAGTAACAATGGAAGTTGGTTGTTAGGCTATTGCTTGTCTGCCATTTTCCATATTTTAGTAAATATATCAATTGTTGATTGATCGAAAAGAGTAATGCGAACAACCTTTAAATCAGAATTATTTTTATCGAAATATTCTTCAATTGTTTTAAAGATGATTCCCGCTGCGCGATCCTTTGGAAAGCCGAATATCCCTGTTGAAATGGCTGGCATGGCAATGGACGATAATTTCAATTCGTCAGCCACGCGCAGCGAGCCAGAGATAGCGTTCGCTAATTTGTTGTCCTCATCACCGTCTCCCCAAACAGGGCCCACAGCATGGATGATATATTTCGCAGGCAGTGCCCCGCCTGAGGTCCACGCTGGATGCGAGTGGGAGACGGGACCGTGTTGTTGAATCCATTCATCGCTTTCCTGTTGAATACCATCCCCTCCGCGCCGCACAATGGCCCAGGCCACACCGCCGCCATGCTGTAAATGCTCGTTGGCCGCGTTGACAATGGCATCAACTTCTTCCACTGTGATATCGCCTTGAACAATTTGCAGGGTTTGACCTGTTGAAAGAATACGTTCAATTAAAATGGTATTCATATATTTATTTTACCCCGTTAAAAAAATTGGTCGGGATGAAAATCCCGACCAATTTCATTTATTTCGTTTTTGCTACAACCGCAGCAAATGCCTGCGGATTGCGTATTGCGATATCAGATAACATCTTGCGATTGAGCTCAATGTTTGCCTTCTTGAGCGCAGCCACCAACTTGCTATAGGTGGTGCCGTTCAAGCGGGCCGCCGCATTAATGCGCGCGATCCATAACTTGCGCAGATCACGTTTGCGAACACGGCGATCACGTGTGGCGTACCACAGGCTTTTGAGCATGGCTTCGTTTGCACGTCTGAATAACAAGTGCTTCGAACCGCGCTGGCCTTTTGTGATCTTTAAAACTTTTTTGTGACGTAGATGTCCTTGCGGACCACCTTTTACGCGCATATCTTATTACCTCCTGCAAACCCGCGGGCGTCGGTGCGCTAGTCGCGTCACCAGTTGCGTACACCCGAAAGCCGCAAATAAAAATTGACGATTACCGGAATATCGATTATTCCATGTTTGGGGCGAGACGTTTGATGCGTTTGATGAACTTACGACCCTTTACTACGATCATTTCACTCAATAACGCTTTGGTGCGGTCCGAAGTACGACGGCGTAAATGGCTCTTGCCGCCTTTGGTTCGCACAAGTGTGCCGGAGCCGGTCAAGCGAAATCTTTTGGATGTCGCTTTGTGGGTCTTCAGCTTTATTTTTCCAGACTTTTTTGCTTTGCGAGGCATTGCTATTCGCTCCTTTCAGAAAATTAACCACGGAGTTGATTCTTGTGCCCGTGGACTATCAACATGTTTGGTGTCGTGCTGCTCGTTAGGCTTCCGCTTCAGACTTAACCTCAGCCTGTTCGCCCTTTTCCTTCTTTTTCACTGCGCCTTTGGCAGGTACCAACACTACGAGCATGGTGCGGCCTTCCATTTGAGGCGGTACTTCAACAACAGCTACATCGATCAGGTCCTGAACGATCTCACGTAAATCTTCAAGCGCGATTTCGGGATAATCCATTTCACGCCCACGGAACTTAATGGTAACGCGTACCTTATGTCCCTGACCCAGCCAGCGGCGGGCATCATCCACTTTGAAACCGCGGTGAGCTCCGTTCGTTTTGGGGCGCAGGCGGATTTCCTTGATCTCAACCTTGGTTTGAGTCTTCTTGGCTTCACGTTCCTTCTTTGTCTTTTCGTAGATGAATTTTCCAAAATCCATCACACGGCAGACGGGAGGCGTGGCTCCAGGTGAGACCTCTACCAGATCCATATCGGCATCGCGGGCAATTTGTAAAGCCTGGCGAATCGGTACAACACCGACATTGCCGCCATCTGGGCCGATCAGGCGAACTTCCGCAACGCGGATGCCTTCATTTACTCGAAATTCGTTGGCGCTGATATGCTACTCCTCTTTATGAATGAAACAAATCCAGCCTGAATTCAGCTGGTTTTTTAGCGGGGCGAATAATACCATGAAGGCAGGTGAATCGTCAACGAAAAGACGCTTCATTGAAGCTCGAGCGGCTTGAAAAAAATAGAACCGATTTAAATCGGTTCTATTTTTTGTTACACATGCGGTGTGACTTTTGCCGCCAGCTTTTCTTTCGGTTGAAAACCAGTCATGCGTTCTTTAACCTCGCCGCCTTTGAAAAGCATAAGGGTAGGAATGCCCATGACGCCGTACTGCATCATGATGTTTGGGTTCTGATCTGCATCAAGCTTGACGACCTTGACCTTGCCTTCCCATTCACCTGCAAGCTGTTTGACAATGGGTTCGATCATCTTGCATGGCTGGCACCAGGTTGCTGTGAAATCCACAAGAACCGGCAGGGTGGAGCCGATCACTTCTTCTTGAAAATCTGATTCGGTTACATAATTTAGATCTGTCATTTTTGCCTCCAGGGATATGGACGTTATGTCATTTTCCATTATTACGTTGACGTCTCTATTTTCACGTGATAAAATGCAGTCCGCTTTAGAATGATGGGCGCGTAGCTCAATGGCAGAGCAGTGGCCTTTTAAGCCATTTGTTGAGGGTTCGAATCCCCCCGCGCTCACAAAAAGTCCTCCACGTGGAGGACTTTTTGTTTTATTCGTCTTGGTCCGTTTCTTCCAATTCATCCAGTTCGTCAATATCTATCTCATCGTCGTCGAGGGATAATAGATCAAATTTATTGAGCTCCTCTGTAAAATCCAAATTTTCGAGGGCATCTTCCAGGAATTCGGTCAGGTCTTCGTCTTCGGTTTGCTCAATCAGGTTGAGCAGGTAAATGCGGGCATCATCACCGCCAATTTGCGAAAGTGACCATAGTGCTGCAGCAACCACATCATCATCTTCTTCCTCTTCTTCAAGTAGCTGCAAAAGAATAGGGCCTGCGGCTTGGATGTTGAGTTCGCCTGCGGCTTCAACTGCTGAGAATCGAATGCGTGGATCGTCGTGGAGCAGCATGCTGATGATATCTTCGTTCCAGCGCTCATCATGCGAGCGGCCCATGGCACGCAGGGTGCTGGCGATCCAGGTTGGGTCAGATCTTTGAAAAGCTGATTCGATCAGACCTTCCAGTTCAGGGCGGGATGAATACCCAAGTGATTCGATGCAGCGTTTGCGTAAAACAGGTGTATCTTCACTTCTCACGATGGAGATCAAAGCATCTTCGGCTTTACTTTGTATGCTTCCTGGAAGTTTTTCCAACTCGCCCAGTAAGATGAATTCACCGAGCAGATGCGCGGCTTCCATGCGCGGAGCGAGATCTGAGTCGTTGAGAAGAATTTCAGTTAATTTGCTGGCAAGTTTCGGGTCGTCTGATTCGGCAAGCAGGCGGATGGCGTATGCCCGCACTTCTGCATCGGCGTCATCCAATAACGAGCGGCCAATGTCAATGTAAGAGACGATGTTGTCTGTGTCAATGTTGGCTAAAAGCTCGCTGAGCAGGAGCAGTTTTCGGTCAGGTTTGACGCTCGACCATATATCCATAAATAGCCGTAAAGATTTGGGGTCGAGGTCTGAATAAAATTGCAGATGACTGTGCGGGATATCTTTTTTGGAATCCAGCAGGTGATCTAAAATATTTTGAAATGAAAGTGTTTCTGCCATATTAAGGATGAGGTATTTGAATGGGGTTGACGAAATCCATCACGTTGACAAAGAGCATCAGCCCGATGAGCAGGAGCATGGCAACGCCGTTGACCATGTTCTCCCATTCAGCGGGGATGCGTTTGCGGAAGAGGATTTCTGGGAGAGTGAAAAGAATACGGCCGCCATCGAGGGCGGGGATGGGGAAGAGGTTCATCACGCCAAGTGAAATGCTGAGCACACCGATCAAGTTGAGAGTCCAATTGGTGGGTTTGGGCGCGCTTCCACTTCCACTTGCGGGAGCAGTGACAGCTTCCTGACGGGTGGTGACATCTTCCTGCACAGCGACATCGAACATATTGTAGATGCCTTTGAATCCCACAAAGCGGGCATCTTCAGGTGCGATTGCGCCTTGAATGAGCGCGATGGGTAGATAGACAATGGTTGCGGCTTGTATACCTGTGACTGTGAAGCCGCCTTTCACACTTTCTATAAATGTAGCAGGCCGGGTTGGATATGTGAGGCCAACGCCAAGTGCGCCCTCGGTTTTCTTTCTTGTGGAGAGCGGCGTAGCCGTGATGTTGACCTGCTCGCCGTTGCGGTCGATGATGAATTCCACGGGCTTATCGAGATTATCTTTAATGATCGCGATGGTTGCGCCAATTTCGGTTACGCTTTGACCGTTGACAGTGCGGATAATATCGCCAGTTTGAATGCCTGCTTGTTGGGCGGGTGAATTCTCAGCGATTGAATCGATCTTGATCGTGCCAGGAACTGCCACGCCTTCAAACGAAATGAGGAATGAGAACACGATGATCGCGGTGAGTAAATTCATCATTGGGCCAGCGAATAAAACCACGAGTCGTTTCCATGGATTTGCAGCAGCAAGGCCGCCAGGGACGTTGGGATCATTCTCGCCTTTGGGCCGAATGAAACCACCGAGCAATAACGCATGAATTGTGAATTCAGTCCCCTGCCATTTAAAGAGAGTTGCCAGTTTATAAGAAGGTAAACCCAAACCAAACTCTTCCACTTCGATCCCTGCCCAGCGTGCGGCAATGAAGTGACCCAACTCATGTACAAAGATCATCCCGCCCAAAGCCAGCAAAAAGATGATTAACGAAACAAAACCAGATATCATTTTTTATCCTTTCAAGCACTCCATGTGCGATGTGTGCATTATATCCTTGTTTTATTTCTCAAAATTTAGGATTGGATGAGTAAATCAAGGCGCTTGTATTGAAATGCATATATAGAATCCTGAAGACATGAAGCCGCCAAGTCTTTCCCTGGCGGCTTCATGATAGGATATAGCTTATTTTGGATTTTAGATGATTCGCGCGGGCCCGCCGACCTTTGCAACGAGGACTTCACTAACACCGGGGATTTCACTCAAGCGCTTCCGCACCGCCTCAGCCTGCTCGGAAAGACAAATGACATGGACATTTGCCCCGGCATCCACTGTGTAGGCTGCGGGTAATCCACTGGCGCGCCATGCTCGTACTTCGTGAAAGATACCAACCGTTGCAGCCTGCCAATACATCAATGGCGGATTGGATGTCATCATTACAGAATGCATGACATCTGAATCATGTTCGATGATATTTGCGAAGGCTTCAAAGTCTTTGTTGAGGATCGCATTGCGGCAAATATCCAACCTGCGCGGAGTATCTGCCACGCGCGCGTTTTGCAGCGGACTTGTCCCAGCGATGGCGTGACCTTCGGTGGAGCCAGTCTTTTTATGTGATGCGTTGACAATGGCAATGCAATCTGCAAGTGCCCAATTTTCGGGCGGAGCAATTGATTCTGCAACAGAGTCATCATTACCTGTGCCCATCTTCCATTCGACGAATCCGCTGGGGATCGAGCGTGATGCCGAACCCGAGCCGCGCCGTGCCAGCTGCGATAACTGCGCTTCGGACAGAGTCAGGCCTGCGGCGTTGGAAGATGCGAGCGCGAGTGCCGCAAATGCCGCCGCAGAGGAAGCGATCCCCGCACCTGCGGGAAAATTATTCGTGCTGACCACGTCAGCGCGTTCCTTGATATTTGCCATCCCGCGCACGATCTCAAGCATGGATGAGACGCGTTCAAGCCCCTTGCCCATGATGGCATGCTCGTTGATCGTCAGAGAATCCTGCGCGGACGAATTGAAGGTGACCGATGTGCGCGTGAACAATCCATCGAGGTTCATCGAGATGGAGCCGTTGACGGGGAGACGCAAATGATTATCGCGATTGCCCCAGTATTTAATGAATGCGATGTTGGGTGATGCTTGAGCGATTGTCATATGGCGATGATACCACTTTTGGTTTATGGAGCAGTGCCTGCAATTACACGCTGTTCAAAACGGTTTACGCGATGCCTTCGACTCTTATAAAGTGCTTGAGAAGGTTGGAGAGTTTTAGGACTTTCAGGTGACAATCCTTTATAATGCTATATATAGCTTCTTATATAGCTAGCTTTCTAAACCGTCATTAACAATATGAATGGTATACACTCACAACCGTATAACTCAGAATCTGTAGATCATGAAATCTTTTGGAACGAATTCCGAAAGATTGTTAGCGTTCTTGAATCTGATCTAGATGAGACTGAACAACATTTAAAAAATAATGACAGCCAAGTTTGGCGAAGGACATTCTATCGATCATTTTTTGCATACCTAGAAGGGCAAACTCATGCACTAAAACAGCTTTTTTTGTTCTATGATTGGTGGACAGTTGATCTTGATACTGAGTATAAAATTAGGAATCAGAGACATATTCAAAATAAAGACGGGTCTGTAAAAATCGTAGATACTTATTTGCCTCTTGTTCAAAATATAAAGCTCCTTTTCAAAGCCTTTACAACTGCATTGCATATAGAACCAATTATTTCAGATAGCGATAAATCTTGGGAATTACTCGCAAAGGCGGCAAGTGTTCGCAACAGAATTGTTCATCCTAAAAAATCAGAAGATTTGGTCATATCGGATGAAGAAATCCAGCTTATAAGGTATGTTGGTAGATGGTTTCTCTCAAATTCGGCACAACTCTTGAAGAAGAGAGTTCAAGCTGATATAAAGACAATTAAAGCTATGGAAGAAAGTGCTAGAAAACAATTTGGCTTACCAAATGAATCGCTTGAAATTGACTCGCTAATAGAGGAATTTGAAGATGATGAGTAACAATAAAAGCAACCGCCACCCAACAAAAAGCATGCAGCAACTGCCATTAAAGCAGGTATTATTTGGCTTCGAGTTTTTTTTCTGTTCTCAGGCAGAGTCCACTCCCGCATAAGCTAACATCAACACAAACCGTTGGGCGCTTATATTGAATTGAAAATTGGAAGATAAAAACGATGTCGATACACGAGATTTTAGACTCGCTTATTTCACCAAAAACATCAGGCACATCAATTAGCATAGTCGCTTTCGATTCAGATGAAAAAGTACTGCGCCAATTTGGTACAGGAACTTTATTAAAGATTGCGGATGATTTGTTTTTAATAACCGCAGCTCATGTTGCGATTCGGGCAAAGGAATTGAGGAAGTCTCTCTGTATTGGAGTTGGCAGTGCTTTTATACAGTTACATGGAGACTGGTGTCTTTCATCCGAAAACACACCGTTTGACATTGCTGCGCTTCGTTTACCAGAGGATATAGCGAATAAACTTGAAGATGCAGCTCATGTCTGTTTACAAGATGTTGATTTCGCTACAGATCTTTCAAAAGGTGTGTTCTGTCTCTTAGGTTATCCATATCCTCTCTCAATTCCGAGTACGCTAAATCATACTACTCTGAATGTAACACCATTTCAGTTCCTAACATATGCTTATGAAGGCGAGACCGAAAATCTAGCGAAATATCAACAGAAGTACCACTTACTACTTTCTGCCCAAGGTGGTGGGACAGATAATGATGGTAAACCGATTAATTTTGCCGACCGTAATGGTGTTTCTCTAAAATTTCCAAAGGATCTTGGTGGTATAAGTGGTTGTAGCATATGGAAAATAGGTGAATATAATAAACCTCTGCATGAATGGAAACGCTATCGTCCAAAAATAGTAGCTGTTCAAACGAGTGTATATTCGGAAGCCCAAATCATAAAAGGGACTCGTTGGATAGCTGTTTCTATACTACTCTATCAGGCATTTCCAGACTTACAGCAAGTGTTGAGGTTGTGGCATGTTGAATATTGATTAAAAGAGAGTATGAACCAATTGGTGCGCCCAACACAGCGTGTAGCAACTGTCTTTAAAACAGGTATTATTTGGCTTCAAGTTTTTTTCTGCTCCCAGTCAGAGTCCATGCTCTCCCACACACGTATCCCGCTAAGAATACGCGGGACTTACGCAAACCGTTGGGCAGCTCCTTGCAAAACATAGTAAAAGGAAGGAAAATTTATGGATGATTTAATTCAACAAGGCATCACAGCGAATAAAGCAGGAAAAAAAGATGAAGCGCGTAAATATTTCATTGCCGCGATTAAGGAAAATCGGGACAATGAATACGCCTGGCAATACATGTACAACGTAGCCAATGGCGACAAAGAGCGTTTATCATGTTTACAACAGATTTTGCGGATTAATCCGCAAAACGAAAAAGCAAAAGTTTTACTTAATCAATTAAAACATGTTGAGCCAACAAATAATGTCCAGCCTCAAGTGACATTACGGAAAAAATGTCCTTATTGCGCCGAGGACATTCTGCTTGATGCAAAAATATGCCGCTTTTGCGGACGAGACTTACAAATCAAGCCAATTTCCAAAAAATCGAGAAACAAGTCACTACTTATAGGGATAGTTACAACAGTAGCGCTTATAGTGATAGTAAGTGTTATTTATATTTTTTTCGGAAATCAAGTCGCCATTTTAGCATCGCCATGTAACGATACTGTCCTAAAACGCTTCAAAGGGAGCACGGTTAGGAATCCTCAAGCAGAAGGTATCCTTAATGTAAGTGAAGAAACCGAAAACTTCTGGTCTATTAGTTTAATGTTCAAAGGCCTTGCAGAAGCAAAGGATACACATTGGGTAATTGGGTCCCAAGGTTCAGATGGATGTGTAGTAACTCTTGTAGGCACAGTCAATAATATTACGGATTCTGAATACAGTTATTTTATTGACTTGAATACCCAACAAATCAGCGCTAATAATGTAGCCACTTCGGAAATCGTAATTAAGTTATTTCATAATGCGGGTTCAATACCGCTTGCGCCCTGAATTCAAAGAGCAAAAAACATAGAATTTTTTTTCTTTTCTCAATCAAGGTTGTTGTCACTAAGTATTTTCTAACAGTTTCTAGGTTTATCAAGTCAAAACTGACTAACAAAATGTGCAGCAACTGTCTTGAATGTCTGTGCAATTTATAAGCATTTTCTGCTCCCAGGCAGAGTCCATGCTCGCCCACACACACGTATCCCGCTAAGAGCACACGGGACTTACGTAAACCGTTGGGCAGTTCCTTGCAAAATAATTTAGGTCTTGATATAGCATGAGTATCGTGCTATCATATCGGCATGATCCAGTCTTTCAAAAACACGGCAACCGAAGATGTTTTCAACGGTGAAAATACCAAAGCAGCTCGAAAGATTTGTCCAACTTCTATATGGAAAGTTGTCGCTCGAAAACTCGACCAAGTTGATTCTGTCACTGTTCTCTCTGAATTAAGAATTCCTCCAAAAAATAAACTTGAAGCCTTGTCGGGTGATAGAAAAGGGCAACATAGTATTCGCATCAATGACCAGTATCGTATTTTTTTCGTGTGGACAGAATCAGGTCCCGACCAAGTTGAAATTGTTGATTATCACTAGAAATACAAGCAGGAGATAAATTATGGTTCGCGTTCCTACCAACCGCATACCCACTCATCCAGGCGAAATGCTTTTGGAAGAGTTTCTTACCCCAATGGGAATCAGTCAAAGAGATTTGGCTGATAATATTCAAGTTCCATATCAGCGTATCAATGAAATCGTGAATGGTCGCAGGGGTATAACTCCAAGCACGGCTTTGCGTTTGGCAAAGTTCTTCGACATGTCTGCTGATTTCTGGATGAATTTGCAACTGCGTTGGGATTTGTACTTTGCTCAACAAGATGAGAACAAAGTGTTGCAGAAGATACAACCTTATTCAGCATTTGCTTAAAAAGCAGGCGAGTCTTAAAGTCAAAAGCATGCCAACAAAGCGTGGACCCACGCTGGGGAGTCTGGCGCACGCTTCGCGTCAAGCAGTTTTCTACGCCTTATCATTTTTCCAGTCGGACGGCGTCCCGCCGCCCGACCCAGCGTGGGTATCCCGCTAAGAGCACGCGGGATTTATGCAAACCGTTAGGCTAGTGCGTAAGTCGCATATATCCAATTCAAGGTAGGCAACATCATGAACGAATTAATCTTTCCTAACGTGGTGGCAATCGGTGCCTCAGCTGGAGGCTTAGCTGCTTTCCAGCAACTGATTGAAAACTTGCCCGTGGACACAGGAATGGCATTTGTATTGCTCTCACATATTCTACGCGGATCAAAAAGTCTACTTCCCGAGATTCTATCCCATTCAACAGAAATGCCCGTTATTCAAGTAGAGAAGGATTATCAAAAAATACTCCCTGATCACATTTACATTTTGCCTCCGGATAAATTCATGGAAATCGAAGGAGAGTCTCTTGTCCTCATTCCTCGTCCAAACAAACCGGTGAACAGCGCCATTGATCATTTTCTTTTTTCCTTAGCAAAGGATCAAGCCCGCGGGTCTATAGGGATCATCCTTTCCGGAGAAGGTTCAGATGGTGCGGAAGGCCTTAAAATTCTGAAAGAAAAAGGAGGTGTGACCATTGCCCAAACACCTGAAACCGCTGCTTCAAAATCCATGCCAATAAACGCAATCGAAATTGATCATATAGATCATATCCTTTCGCCTAAGGAAATCGCCAATAAATTGGGTTCCATGGCATGGCGGAACTCTTACATCACAAAGAATCCGTTAAAAATCCTTTGGATGAATGACCGTGTATAGCAGCGTAGCAAACCTAATCCATGCTTGTCGGGCTGCTGGTTTAGTTATAATCAACCATGCAAGCCCAAGAGAAACCCGCCTAACAAAGCGTGCCGCGTGCACCCAACAAGTGGGAATCTGCGCGGTTTACAGCATTTTTCTGGCTTCAAGTTTTTCCTGCTCTTAAATAGAATCCACGCCCGCCCACTTGTGGATATCCCGCTAAGAGCATGCGGGACTTTCCCGCTCGGGGAGAACACCCTCGGGGACAATGACGCAAACCGTTAGCCGCGGCTGGCGTTCACAGTTTATTGCAAAAGATTTTAGTTGAATGAAATCAACCAAGAAAGGAGATGATCTATCCAATTAGTATATTATCCTCCGCAAAGATTTACTATCAATTTGTAATTGAATCGCCAAGACACAAACTATTCACCAAAGGAGTTTTTTTATGAGTCGGCACGAATCTTTTAATCAATCGAACTTCTCAAAATTTCTCAACCGCCTGGAGGGTCGCATCTTTCGTTTGGTCGCCGGAACAGCGTTTCTCGTGGTAGGTTATTTGTATCGCGACCATCTACTCGGTCTACTCTCCATAGCATGGGGTATTCTTCCATTAACCGCCGGAGCGTTTGACATTTGCTATGTCAGTGCCGCACTGGGTGGCCCGTTATCTGGTAAAAATATCCGTAGTACCTACAAGTAAGCAAAAAGAGTGGTGGTTATAAAAGTAAGTAGCGCAATAGTATTTCTTCATGTAACATACACTTCTGTCACTTACTTTTCGACCACGTATGTAAAAAACAGAGCAAGATTCTCAATTGAATAGAGTCAAGTTTACAAAAACGGCGGCTAACAAAGCATCCTGCACGAACACCAGGATAATAATGTACCCGACGCTGGGGAGTCTGGCGCTCGCTTCGCGTCAAGCAGTTTTCTACGCCTTATCATTTTTCCGCTCGGACGGCGTCCCGCCGCCCGCCCCAGCGCGGGTAACGCAAACCGTTGGGCAAAATCTTGTGTTGTTTTTTCCTTTCGGGTTTTCACTTTTCAATAGGTAAATATTTTCATGGCAACAGGATGAAGCGCTCAACTCACTCGACAAATTGGCGAACATTTGATTGGTGCCAAACCTGGCAGACTTGGATATGTCGCAACCCCGTTTGCTGGAAATGCCCTAATTTTGATCAATCCATTGCCAAATCCCATTGGCATTGGTATACTGCCACCCAACATGAACAACATTTACACGCGCAAGCATCACCATCATCACATCCAACCCCCGCATGGTCGGGAGGTTTATGTGCGCGTACTCGTTGGAAACAATTAATCCAACTGGAACCCATATTCTGCCTCATTAATCCCCGACTCATGGTCGGGGATTTTTGTTATCCATCACTCTAATAGTTTAGAGAAATTCGGTGGTTGAGTAGACGGCGATGCTCTTTCACCGTCATATCGAAATCACCACTAAATAAGGAACAATCATGAACTCACAACCAACCATTCGACTCTCTCTTCCCTCCAAAGGCCGCTTGCAGGATAACGCCTTGAGCTTCCTCGCTGCTGCCGGGCTTTCTGTTTTCAAGCCTAATCCACGCCAATATCAAGCCGAACTGCCTGCGCTTCCTGAACTCGGTGTCATCTTTCAACGCCCCGGTGACATTGTCGTCAGTGTCCGCCAGGGCAGTGTGGATTTTGGCATCACAGGCCTGGACGTCATCGAAGAAAAACGCGGTGACAACGGTGACATTATCATTCTGCACGATGCGCTTGGTTTTGGTCATTGCTCGCTCAAACTGGCCGTGCCCGAATCATGGTCCGCTGTGACGGATATTCCGTCGCTTAAAAAATTTGCTGGCACATTCAATCGTCCATTACGTGTGGCCACAAAATTTCCTGTTCTTACAGAACGTTTTCTGAGTCGACATGATATTCCGCACACTTTGATCTCCGCCGAAGGCACGCTCGAAACTGCGCCGACCATTGGTTATGCCGACATCATCTCTGATCTGGTTTCATCGGGACAAACTTTGCAGGATAACCGTCTGCGCGCATTGCCCGATGGACTTATTCAGCCATCGCAATCCGCGCTGATCGCAAACCGTAAAACTTTGCAAACAAATCCTGAAGCATTGGAGATGGCTCGTCGTTTGCTTGAATACATCGAAGCACATCTTCGGGCAAAGGAAAATCTGCTCGTTATTGCAAACATGCGCGGGGAAAGTCCCGAAGCGATTGCTCAAAAACTTTTTACACAAACTTCCGTTGGCGGCCTGCAAGGTCCAACCATCAGCCCCATCGTCACGCGTGAAGCAAATCAAGGCTGGCATTCGATTACGATCGTTGTGCGCCGCGATCACCTTCCGCAAGCCATCAGCGAGTTAAGAAGCATTGGCGGCAGCGGCATCATTGTTTCGCCCGTCACTTATATTTTTGAAGAAGAGCCGCCGCGTTACACGGCCATGCTCGCGGCGTTGAAATAGGAGAATTCATGCTCAAACAATACGACCCGCAAACTGCAAGGCAAACCATTCTCAAACGAACGCCGCCCGATGAATTTCCAATCAGTCAACGTGTGTTGGATAATATTGAAAAACTCTTCGGAGAATCTTTAACAGCGGAACAAGCGGTCACACGAATTTTAAAAGATGTGCGGATGAATGGCGACTCAGCACTTCAAAGTTGGACTCAGCGCCTCGATTCAATCGACCTTCAACCTGCTCCCGTTTCGAAAGCATCCATCCAATCTGCATTGGACTCGATCTCGCCCGTTCAGCGGGATGCGCTTGAAAAAGCTGCTGAGCGTATCGAAGCATTTCATCGCCGCCAGCCATTGACTTCGTGGTTCACGAATGAACTCGGCGGCACGCTCGGGCAGATCATCCGTCCTATTCAACGCGTGGGATTGTATGTCCCAGGCGGAACGGCCCCGTTGCCGTCAACAGTATTGATGAGCGCCATTCCTGCGCGAGTTGCAGGTGTAAAAGAACTTGTTGTCGTCACGCCGCCGAATCGTTTATTCGAAAATATTAATCTGCCTGTTAATCCAATCATCCTTGCAGCCTGCGCCATTGCAGGTGTGGACGAAATCTATTTGCTCGGTGGGGCACAAGCCATCGCTGCACTTGCTTATGGAACAGAAACGATCCGCTCAGTGGATAAGATTTTTGGCCCAGGGAATTTATTTGTCACGCTGGCAAAGCGACAGGTTTATGGAGTAGTCGGCATTGACGGGTTGGCTGGCCCAACCGAAACTGTTGTCATTGCTGATGAAGATGCAAACCCAAAATGGGTGGCTGCTGACTTGCTTGCACAGGCCGAACATGATTTCCTGGCTTCGGCTATTCTTTTAACCCCCTCACAATCGTTGATCGAGAAAGTGCAGATCGAAGTTGCGAATCAACTTGAACAGCGTGGACGTGCGGAGATCATCGTCGCTTCGCTGGAAAATCGTGGCGGCGCAGTATTGACTCGCGATTTGGAAGACGCTATTCAATTGGCAAATGAATATGCTCCTGAACATCTGGCTTTATCTGTTCGCGATCCGTGGCAGTGGGTGGAAAAAGTAAATAATGCAGGCGGCGTTTTCCTGGGAGAACACTCCTTTGAAGTACTGGGAGATTATCTCGCAGGGCCAAGCCATGTAATGCCAACTGGCGGCTCTGCTCGTTTTGCATCCCCACTTAATGTATGGGATTTTGTAAAAATTGTCAGCCTGATCGCACTCGATGAAAAAACCGCACAAGCCATTGGCCCAATCGCTGCAACAATTGCTAAAGCAGAAGGCTTGGACGCACATGCCAACGCGGCCAGTTTACGAAGTGGAGGGCCTGTATGAAGACTCGAAAGCATCTTGAATCCCTGCCGCCTTACGCGCCGATTGAACCATTTGAGATTTTATCCGCACGGATTGGGCGAAACCCAGACCAGATCGTAAAACTGGATGCAAATGAAAATCCCTATGGCCCATTACCTGTTGTGCGTGAAGCCCTTGGAAAGCTGGATTTCCCGCATATTTATCCTGACCCCGAAAGTCGTGCTTTGCGGAAGTCGCTTTCCACATTTACAGGAATCGGTGAAGAATATTTGCTTGCAGGTCAGGGCGCGGATGAATTGATTGACCTGCTCATGCGTGTCTTCCTCGAACCGAACGATTGCATCCTTTCCTGTCCGCCAACATTTGGCATGTATTCCTTCGATGCGGAACTCAACGCCGCACGCTGTGTTGAAGTCCCACGCAATACAGATTTTTCGCTGGATATGGAATCCATTCGCAAAGCGGTGGAAACTTATCACCCAAAACTATTCTTTATTACATCACCTAACAACCCAGACGGCTCATTAATTTCATCAGAGATCATGGACGAGCTGCTGTCCCTGCCGACCTTGGTTGTGTTGGATGAAGCGTACATAGAATTTGCAGGTGAAAACCTTGGCGCAAACCTGAGTCGCATTCGTGAAGTCCCTGCGCGTGAAAACCTGATCGTGTTACGTACCTTTAGCAAATGGGCGGGGCTGGCTGGTTTGCGGATCGGCTACGGCGCATTTCCACTTTGGCTGATGCCAACGCTATGGAAATCCAAGCAGCCTTATAACGTGAATGTTGCAGCAAGTGTCGCAGCTCAAGTTTCTTTGGAGCATACGAATGATTTGAAAAAAATCGTTGAACTTTTGAAGCAGGAACGCAAACGATTGTTCAAGATGCTACAGGAAATTCCATATTTGAAACCATATCCCACAGAATCCAATTTCATTTTGTGCCAGGTGCTTGGGCGGGACGCCGCAGAACTCAAAGCGAGGCTGGCAGAGGAACACGGAGTCTTTATCCGCTATTTCAACAAACCAGGTCTGCGCGACCATATCCGTATCAGCGTGGGCAGGCCGCAGGATACGGACACTTTAATCAAAGCACTAAAGGAGTAATCATGCGAACCGCAGAAATATCGCGACAAACAAACGAAACACAAATTCAAATTAAATTAGATTTGGATGGAACTGGTCAATACGAAATTTCCACAGGGGTTGGATTCCTCGACCATATGCTGACTCACCTTGCTGTGCATGGATTATTTGACATCACTGTAAAAGCAACTGGTGATTTGCATATTGATTCACATCACACTGTGGAAGATGTTGCCCTTGCATTGGGACAAGCCTTTGATAAGGCTTTAGGTGACCGTAAGGGAATTGTCCGCATGGGAGATTGCTTTGCTCCCATGGACGAAACGCTGGCGCATGTTGCGATTGATCTATCAGGTCGTCCGTATGCAATTATTCAGGCAGAATGGCACACGCCGTATGTTGGAAATATCCCAACTACTTTATTTCCGCACTTCTTTGAATCATTCGCAGTGACTTCACGCTGCAATTTACATGCGCGTGTTTTGTATGGACGTGATGACCATCATCAGGCCGAAGCCTTGTTCAAAGCATGGGCGCGCGCGTTGGATGCCGCTACTCAACTTGACCCGCGCCGTGTGGGAATTATTCCATCCACAAAAGGGACGCTGTAACTAATTTGGAGTCCAGCAGCTTGATGCTGAATATCGGACAGCAAGCTGTCCGACTCCAGAGAAAGAAGATGAAATGAAAGATGTGATTTTGATTGATGCAGGTACAGGTAATCTCCGCTCCGTGCAAAAGGCATTGGAAGCTGTTGGCGCGAATGTGTTGCGCACGGATGATCCGCAAAAGGTTTTGTCAGGCGGACGTGTTGTGTTGCCTGGTGTAGGCGCATTTGGTGACTTCATGTCTGGGCTGCGGGCGCATGGATTGGAAGACGCAATAAAAGATGTAGCAGCGCGTGGAGTTCCTTTGCTTGGAATATGTGTTGGAATGCAGGCGCTGTTTGAATTTGGCGAAGAGATGGGCGAGCACAAAGGTCTGGGTTTATTGCAAGGCAGGGTCGTGAAGTTTGCAGAGTCGCTGTCAGTGAAGATTCCGCACACGGGCTGGAATCAGGTTGAAGTTAAGAAAGATGCGCCGCTCTTCAAGCAGGTGGATGCTGGGGCGTATGTTTATTTCAACCATTCGTATTATTGTCAGGCGTGGAATTCATCCGATATCCTTGCTGCAACCGATTACGATATAAATTTTATGTGCGCGGTTCAACGCGAAAATATTTTTGGCGTGCAGTTTCATCCTGAGAAAAGTCAGGCGGTGGGTTTGCAAATTTTAAAAAACTTTTTGGAGATGTCATGAGTTTTACGATTTATTCTGCGATTGATTTGCGCGGCGGAAAGGTTGTGCGTTTGAAAGAAGGCGACCCCGCACGCATGACGGCATATAGCGACGACCCAACAGAAACGGCGCGAAGGTGGCTGGACATGGGCGCGAGTTGGCTGCATGTGGTTAATCTCGATGGCGCATTTGGAGAGAGTGATAATGTGAATCGTTCTGCGCTTGAATTGATTTTGAAACTGGGTGCGCAGGTGCAATTTGGCGGCGGGATGCGTTCGCTTGATGCAATTGAAAATGTAATTGCGCTGGGTGTGAGCCGTGTTGTGCTTGGCACGATCGCGATTGAACAACCTGAAGTTGTTGCGAATGCTTTGAATAAATTTGGCGCAGAAAAAATAGCTGTTGGAATTGATGCGCGTGATGGACTCGTGCGCGTGCGTGGATGGAAGGATAACAGCGGAATCTCTGCAACGGATCTTGCGCTTCAAATGCGGACCCTTGGCCTGCGAACTGTTATCTTTACAGATATCCGCAGAGACGGTTTGGGCAGCGGGTTGAACATTCCTTCCACCCGCGAGTTGGCCGAAGTCAGTGGACTCGATGTGATCGCATCAGGCGGCGTGCACACATTGGATGATGTTACCGCGGCACGTGATGCAAATTTATCTGGTGCGGTCATTGGACGTGCATTGTATGAAGGGACGATTGATTTGAAAGAAGCGGTTAACGGATTGCCTTCGGCAAAACGAATAAACGGATGAGATTTTATAGGAGAAGTTTATGTTGGCAAAAAGAATCATTGCATGTCTTGACATCAAAGACGGGCGCGTGGTGAAAGGCGTGAACTTTGTCAACTTGCGCGATGCAGGCGACCCTGTGGAACAGGCGCGACTCTACGATGAACAAGGTGCAGATGAGTTGGTCTTTCTTGATATTTCCGCAACAAATGAAGCTCGCAAGACAACCCTGGAATTGGTCAGCCGTGTAGCAGAGACTGTTTTCATGCCGTTGACCGTAGGCGGCGGAATCCGTGAAGTAGATGATATGCGGAACTTATTGCTTGCTGGTGCGGATAAGATCAGCGTCAATTCTGCGGCGGTGAAGAAACCTGAGTTATTGTCAGAAGGTGCGGCGCGATTTGGCGCACAATGTATCGTGCTGGCAATTGACGCGCGTCGAAATAATGCGAGTTGGGAAGTCTATGTCAACGGGGGAAGAGTCCCAACAGGAATGGATGCAGTCAAGTGGGCCGTGCGCGGTGTGGAGTTGGGTGCTGGCGAAATCCTATTAACCAGTATGGACGCGGACGGTACGCTCGCGGGTTACAACATCGAATTGACTCGCAGGATTTCTGAGGCCGTGTCAGTTCCAGTTATCGCTTCGGGCGGCGCAGGGACTCCATCTCACTTTGCTCAGGTACTCACCGAAGGCAAAGCCGATGCTGCGCTGGCTGCTTCATTGTTTCATGATGGCAGGTTGAAGATCGCCGAGTTGAAAAGCGAGTTGAAAGCACTAAATATCCCTATAAGAATGTAAACGTTGGAGGAACCAATGCAAGTATCTTCACCTGAAATAAAATTCGATATTCATGGTCTTGTCCCTGCGATTGTGCAGGATGCTGAGACGAGTGAAGTTTTGATGATGGCGTATATGAATCAAGAATCCCTTCAACTCACCTTGCAAACAAATGAAACTTACTTCTGGTCACGCAGCCGCAATGAACTTTGGCATAAAGGCGGCACATCGGGAAATATTCAAAAAGTTGTAGAAGTCCGCGTGGATTGTGATGCGGATACGCTTTTGATTCTTGTCCACCCTGCAGGGCCAGCTTGTCACACAGGAAATCAAACTTGTTTTTATCGTTCAATAGAGTAGGGGCGACCCTTCAATACCATCAAAAGTATCATGAATTCACCAGGCGGGTCGCCCCTACGGTGAAATAATAATTGGAGAATAAAATATTATGAGCATTCAATGGCTGTTTGACGTAATCGAAGACCGCAAAAATAACCCAACCGAAAAATCGTACACATCCAGTCTCTTTGCTGAAGGACTGCCGAAGATCGCGCAGAAAGTTGGCGAAGAAGGGACTGAAGTCGTTGTGGCTGCACTCGCTCAAGAAGATCAACGCCTCATCGAAGAGGTGGCCGACCTTACTTTTCATACTCTCGTACTTCTTTCTGCGCGCGGACTTACACCCGCGCATATCATCGTTGAACTAGAGAAACGTCATAAATGACAAAGATCATTCTGTTGGATATTGACGGAGTGCTTGTACATCACGGCGGTTATCGCGCTGCGTTACATTCCACACTAAATTATTTTGCCAGCCTGATGGGCTTATCCCATTTTGATTTTCCAGATGAAAAACTGGCTGAGTTGGATAAACGCGGAATTTTCAGCGAATGGGACATGGTTCCTTTATTACTGGGTACCTTATGGAATGATATTCTTTCTCATCATCCAAACCTATCCCTGCCAGCGGACCTGGTTTCTGCTGCAAAGGAAATTGGCCGCAATATGAATGGATATTTGCCTGGGGAGTTGGTCATTCCTGAGTTTAAGTTGATCGATGGTTTATATCCCGCTGATGCTGCCTTGCAAAGTGGATGCTATCCTTTCATTCCATCCAACGTGCAGGTGAATCTCTTGAGCCAATCGCGCAATGTAAATTTTTCTCAAACGATGCGATTGTTTCAACACTACTCATTAAGCAGCAAAGTTTTCAGCCAGACGTATGAACTGCCTGCGGAAGTTGAAACGGAATCCCTCCTGCTCACTCATGATCGTTCAAATATGACCGATACGATTCGTGCAAGATTGTGTCAGCCTAACAATCACCTGGCTGCATTAACGGCGCGTCCTTCTGCACCGCCGCGTGATGTTGATGATTCGCATGTGGGGTATGCACCAGAGGCGGAGCTTGCCTTGGAGTTGACAGGGTTAAAGGATATCCCGTTGATCGCATTTGGGAAGTTGGAATATCTCGCATCCAAACATGGACTAGACCCTGCAACTTTGGTGAAGCCGTCTCCTGTCCATGCGTTGGCCGCCACCCTCGCCGCGTGGACTGGAGAAGAATGGTCATCGCTGCAAGCTGCCAATCATTGGCGCGAAACGGGCAAGTTGAATGATGCATTCAAACGATTGCCAAATTCTTTTGAGTTGATCGTTGTCGAAGATACGATGGGTGGAATCCGCTCAACGCGAAAGGCTGGCGAAATATTGCAACAAGCAGGTTTTGATGTAAATATTCAATCGTATGGAATCACTTCTGGCAGCGCTGCAAAAGCGGCTGCATTTGAGGAGTTTGACGTGCCTCACTTTGAGGATTGGGAATCATTAATCGATAAAACTGATTTGTAGGAATTAATTGTGGAGCTTTAAAAAATACTTTTTATTGAGTGAGTATTGCCCCAGCCGCTATGGGATCAAATCCATTAGGCCATTGCGTGAATGTATTATATTGAGTCCCGTTCAAATCAGCCCCATTCAGGTTAGCCTCAGTCAAATTGGAAAAACTCAGGTCTGCATTGTTCAACCTGGCTCCGCTCAAATCAGCCCCACGGAAATCTGTGTCTCTCAAATCAGCTTCCAATAAAATGGCTCCGTGCAGATTGGCCTTGCTCAGGTTAGCTCCGTCTAGGCTGGCCTTGCTCAAATCAGCATAGCGCAGTTTAGCTTTATCAAGGAAAGCTCCGCTCAGGTCGGCTCCGCTTAGATTCGCCTTGCTCAGTTCAGTCTCGCTGAGATCGGCTTTGCTCAAGTCACAGTTTGCCAGTTGCAAAGGTTTAGCTTCCTTCAGTAGCGCTTCGAGTTCATCTTTTGTAAATTGCATCCTATTGCCTTTCAGTATTGCGATAATGATTATTGTGGGCAGTGAAAATATTATATCTTGATAATAAAGGGGAGTGGCTAATCTCGTAGGCTTGCCAAAAGATTTCACCACGGAGCACATATCGAGTTAAGACTGTGCTGTAAGTTCATTATTGTTATAATTCATCAAAATATAAAATACTGCCCGCTTTTACACGGCAGATAAAAATCAATGGGAAGGTAAAAAAGATAACATGAACAAAATTATTTATATCGGCACCGATTGCGGTGCTACCACATCCAAAGTGGGCGGTGTATGGAGTGACGGCTCAACCATTTCAACAAAGTTGTTGCAATCTCCCACCAGGTCAGAGAATGGACCCGAAGCCGTTGTAAGCGGCTGGGTCGCAGACATTAATACGTATTTAACTCAAAATGATCTGACTTGGGAACAAGTCGGCGGGGTTGGACTTGCCATTCCCGGTCCCTTTCAACGCTATGGCGTTTTAGATCGTTCGGCCAATCTGCCTGAAAACTTTACCGGGTTTGACCTGCATACAGCCTACTGCAATGCCTTGGCTGAACGCGCCGAGCGAGCCATCCCGCTGACGGTTGGTAACGACGGCAACATGGGCGGCGTAGCCGAAGCGCAGCACGTGCGCGGCAATAGTAATGGGACAGTGGTTTTACTGGCACCTGGTTCTGGGTTGGGATGCGCTTATATAGATCAAAGTGGACTGGCGCTTGATGGTGACACGCTGGCTGGAATGGAAGCCAGTCACATGCCTGCGCCTTTGCATTTGCTGGGCGTCAAAGCCTATCCCTGCGGATGCGGACGCACATGGGGCTGTGTCGAAGTCTACACCAGCCTTTCGGGATTGCCCTATCTGCTTGCCGAAAAACTGGATCAATATCCCGATCATCAGCTCGCCAAATCGGATCTTGCTCCAAAAGAGAAAGCTTTTGCCTTGCGCGGACTTGCTCAAAAAGGCGATCAACTCGCCACAGAATTATTCGACTTTCAAGCCAAAGCGATGGGTTTGCATATCGCCACTTTAGCAATGGCGCTTGACCCCAAATTTGTTGTCATCGGCGGCGGGTTGATGGATCCCGAAGCGACCACCACAGCCTTTCGTGAGCGCTATCTGGGCATCATGCGTTCAACGGCACGCGAATATTTGTGGCCATACCAGCGCGACAGCCTAAGCATCGTCCCTGCTGCTCTTGGTGACCTTTCACAAGCCATCGGCGCGGCATTGGCTGCTTTATATAAGAACAGATCATAAAAACTGCGTGCTATAACTTTTCCAACTCTTCCCACCTGTGATATGCCTGCGCCAATTCGTCCTGCATTTCTTTTAGTTGATTAACCACGCGTGTGATTTCGGCGCTGTCTTGTTGATAGAAAGTTGGAGTGGCCATTTCCACGGTCAGCGCGTGGATATCAGTTTCGAGTTTTTCGATTCGTTGCGGCAATTCAGCGAGTTCGCGTTTCTTGGATTCAAGTGCGCGCTGTTCTTTATAACTTAGTTTTTTAGATACTTCTGGCGAAGACAGCGGATCATTACCCAAGCCGACAACTGGTTTGCGCGGCTTTGACTCAACCTTCGCTGATTCATTTTGACGTGCCCAATCATCGTATCCGCCAACAGTCTCGGTGACTTGTCCACTGCCATCCATTGCAAATGTGCTGGTGACAATGTTATTCAGAAAAGCGCGGTCATGGCTGACCAATAACAATGTGCCTTCGTAATCGAGTAATAAGTCCTCGAGAATTTCCAAAGTCTCCACATCCAGATCATTGGTGGGTTCATCCATCACGAGCAGATTTGCAGGTTGGGCAAACAAACGTGCCAACAACAGACGATTCCGCTCGCCGCCAGAAAGCGCACTGATCGGCGCATTGACTCGGTCTTTGGAGAAGAGAAAATCTTCGAGATACACATTCAGGTTGCGTGTCCTGCCGTTGATGGTGACGTTGTCACTGCCCTGTCCCACATTATCCAGTATTGATTTGCTTTCATCCAGTTGCGCACGCAATTGATCAAAGTACGCAATTTCCAAATTTGTTCCGTATTCCACGCTGCCGCTTTGGGGAGTCAACTCGCCCAATAACAAACGCAGTAAAGTTGTTTTGCCAGAACCATTCGGACCAATGATCCCAATCTTATCACCGCGTTGAATAGTGGTTGTAAAATCACTGACAATGGGATTGTCCCCAATCGAATAATTCACATTTTCAACTTCGATCACTATCTTGCCTGAACGCTTTTCCCCTTGAATCTGCATGCGGACTTTGCCCGGGCGTTCGCGCCTTTCAAGCCGTTGTTCACGTAATCGCTTGAGCGCACGCACTCGTCCCTCGTTGCGTGTGCGTCGCGCTTCGATTCCCTTGCGAATCCAAACTTCCTCTTGAGCCAACTTTTTATCGAAGAGGACATTTTGCTCTGCTTCGGCAGAGAGCATGGCTTCCTTGCGCTCGAGGAAAGTGGTGTAACTGCAATTCCAATCGAATAGACGGCCGCGATCCAATTCAACGATGCGGGTGGTTAACTTTTGTAGAAATACACGGTCATGCGTAACGAATAACAATGTGCCGCCCCAGCGTTTAAGAAATCCTTCAAGCCAATCTATGGATGCAATATCGAGGTGATTGGTGGGTTCGTCCAATAAAAGTAAATCAGGGTTTTTCACTAGACCACGCGCCAGCATCACGCGGCGTTTCATCCCCGCAGAGAGTGTTTCAAATTTAGCATCGCCGTCTAACTGCATGCGCGAGATGACCTGTTCCACTTGAAGCTGTCCCTGCCAGTGATGTTCGTCATGGATAGGTGGCGTATCCATTCCGCTGGCTACAATGTCAAAAACTTTGCCAACGACATCTGCAGGAACTTCCTGCGGCAAATACGCCACACGTAAATTTTGCTGACGAGATACGGCTCCGCTCTGCGGAAAAATATCTCCATTAACCAGTTTGAGCAAAGTAGATTTGCCCATGCCGTTGCGGCCCAATAACCCCACCCATTCGCCCTGCTCGATCTGCAAATTGATCTCGTCAAATAAGCGCGGCCCGCCGAAGCCGAGACTCACATCTTGTAAACTAAGTAATGCCATGAATAATTCGTTTCCTTTGAAGCGGGAAATATACTACGAAAAATGGATTTTATATGGAAAACAAAAAAACGATTCTGTAACATGATTTTTCAGAATCGTTTTTTTTTGCATTTTTTGTCCCACGACAACTGCTGCTCACCGGTAGGTGCGGCGCAAATTTCAAATGTACTTATGGTAACAAGAACTTCGTCATTTCATCAAAAACAAGGCTCTCCTGTTTTATGAAACAATAGTGATGCCCATTGGGAATTTCCACAATTCTGGCGTGTGGTACGTCGCGCTGAAATTGCGCAATCAATTCTTGTTGAAGGGGTGGCTGTACTTTGTCGAAAAACTCGACGACCTGTTCCTTTTGCTCTTCAGTCATGTAATCAGCGGATAGATAGTACTCACTGCCCCAGATTGCAAAGATACTTAACACAGGAGCCTGTATTTTTGAATCTTCTGGCTTATAACTGTTCCTCAAAGTATCGTTGAGTGCTTTACCAATGCTGTCTGACATCCTGTCAACTATTTTACCTTCAGGACTTTTCTTGATATTGTGGAGAACCTCTTCATCCAGCACATCCCCCCAAATGGATGCCAGAGAAGGGTAAGCCTTTTTGATAAAAGCGATCAAGTCCTCGATGGAGTAATGGTCATCATTTTCACCTGGGATCTGAATATTTCTCAGGGGACTTTTTTCTAGCATGGCTTTAAATTTCGGTGATGTACGGTCGTACGCAGCGTCAAGAAATACCAACTTGATTATTCGTTCTGGATGTAATGCAGCAAAGTGACACAGTTCGACATTGGCCATGGAATGCCCCGCCAAAATTGCTTTGTCAATCTTGAGCGAATCCATAAATTGCCGCACATCTTCCGTCAGTGTGTCTGCGTCATAACTCGTTTCGGGGTAATCCGAATCCCCATGCCCACGGCGAGTTAATGCAATGACATGAAAATTTTCTGTAAATCGCGGAGCGAATTTGTCATAAATGTGTGCATTGTTTCCCAGACCTGTCAAAAATAAAAGAACAGGTCCGTTGCCGCCCCAATCTAAATAGTGCAGACGGATGCCGTTTACGTTTGCAAAGTCACTTTTGTGTGGTGATGTGTCCAAAATTAGTCTCCTGAGTGCAAGTAAATATTTTTTTGTTTAGCGTCCAACTATACAACCAACTCAATCGTTTGACACAACCTCTTACTTTTTACTTCTCACTCCCAAGTTCCCTCAAAAATTTTTCCTTATTCGCCAAACGCGCTGTCTTTCCACTGGATGTTTTGATGATCCATTTTTCATCAACGACCTTGACATGCCGCAATGCAATCGCCGAGCTTTTGGTCACATGCTTGCGGATCGCATCCGCGATGATTTCCTGCTCGGATGGTTCTTCGCTGTCCACTTCGGCGATGATGACGACTGCCTCAGTCCCCGCTTCTTCATCATACATGCCAAATGCCACGGTGCGGCCAGGATGCACGCCAGGCACTTCACTCGTCAATGTCTCAAGGTCTTGCGGATAAATATTTTTTCCGCCCACAATGATCATATCTTTTTTGCGGCCCGAGACGTAAAGCTCTCCATCTGCAAGATAACCAAAATCACCTGTCAAATACCAGCCATTGCGCAACGCCAATTCGGTTGCGTCGGGGCGGTTGTAATAGCCTGTCAACATGCAGTTGCTTTGCAGCATGATCTCGCCAACCAGACGGTCAGGGATGTCTTCGCCATTTTCATTTATGATGCGGATTTTTGTGTTGTCGAGGGGATGTCCCGACGACAGCATCTTCATCGACGGGTGACCAGCTATCGGCGGAGTCGCGACGCGGTTTGTCATAAAAGATTCGCGGTCAATCTCATCGACAGTTGGCCTGTGTTCCAATGAGCTTTGAGTCACCCCGAAGACATTTTCCGCCATGGCATAGGAGGTCTGTAAGGCCTGTGGGTTGAGTCCAAACTTTTCAAATTTTTCCGCAAAGAGGTTATGACTCTCAGCATGGACAGGTTCGGAGCAATTGATGATCGCCCGCCATGTGGAGAGATTAACGCCTTCAAGATTTCGTTCGCGGATTTTGTTCGCGCAAAAGTTGTACGCAAAATTTGGAAGCCAGCTTAATGTCCCTTTGTATTGCGACACAGACTGCATCAACTTGTACGGCGCGCGCACCCAATCGAAAGGGGACATTTCAATCACAGGTACGCGCAAAAGGACTGGCATGAGGAAACAGGAGATCAATCCCATGTCATGATAAAGAGGCAGCCACGAAACGATGACATCTTTTTCAGGGTCAAGTTTGATGGCTTTACTGTATGCGTCGAGTTGATTGAGAACTGCTTTGTGCGAAAGTGCCACACCTTTTTGCAGACCTGTTGTGCCTGATGAATGCTGTAAAAGGACAATATCATCTGGAGATGCTTTCATGCCAGCCAGTGAATCAAAATCAGGTTCAGATTGTGACTCGATGGTATTTGTTACGATTACTTTACGAATTGAATCCCCAGGGACAAGCGCCGAACGAGCCTCGGATTCAAACTCTGCAGATGTAATGATTGCCGATGGCTTTGTAATTGAAATAAGCGAAGCCAAATCAGCGCGGTATCTTTCTGGAGAAAGCTTCTCGCTAAGAAACGGCATGATCGCTGGGATAGCACCGTCTAGCACCGCTCCCCAATAGGAAAATACCAAATCCTCTCCATGCGGAAGAATGAGAAGGATGACTTCACCAGGTTGTATTTCCTCGCGCGAGTAAGTCAACGCATATTGATTTGCGCCGAGGATCAACTGTCGATAGGTGATCTCCTGATCCACTTGACCCGCATGTTGCAGAACAATGCTGACTTTTTCAGGAACGTCCAAATAGGAGCGGTGTAAAAGATTTGATAGTGTGGTCATTAATTCACCTTACGACCTAACCGTGATTCCCTGAGCGCTAGCGACACTTGCGCCGCACGCCAGTGCAGGTGAGGGTCTCTGAGATTATCATAGAGATGTTTCGCTTCGCTCAACATGACACGATCACTCATTAACTCTGGCGGGAAGAGATCAAATCGGCAAGTTGATTTAGGTTATCAAAGGTCTGCGCGTTCAGTTCTGTATCTTCAATGCGGACGCCGAATGTGTCTTCAACAAAGAGCGCTAGATCCATTAAGCTAAACGAATCGATTAATCCGCTGGAAATCAAAGCTTCATCGGATTTGATCACTTTGTTTGCCTGCTTCAATATTTTATCCGAAATAAATTTTGCAAGGGTAGGTGTGATGTTTTCAGTCATTGGTTATTCTCCTGTTTCATAATATGTCGTTGCGAGGAGGGTGTTCTTTCCGACGACACTTGCGCCGTACGTGATTTGCTTAGCAAATCATGCGGTGAGCAATCTCCGCTTAAATTGGGGATTGCTTCGGGCGAAAATCAAGAGCACCCTCGCAACGACATCGTTAAGTTAATTGCTCAACTCATTCCGCATGGCATCAAGCACTTGCAATGCGGTCAAATTTCGCCATGGCCATGCACTTAGCATGTTCTTGGGCTTGTCAAAAAAATTCCTGCTGAAGGATAAATGAAACCCATCATTTAATCCTGTATCGAATCCTTGATTGGGCAAAGTGTGAGCAGCAGCCCAAAAATTCCAAACGGGAATATCATATTCATTGGCAATCATCGCGATCTCAGCATTGATACTGTTGTTGCCTTCCTTGTCATCCGCTTTTGTGCCAAGAATGGGCACGATTCCCTGCGAGATCGTATATTCAACGATCTGACGCATATATTTGCCATACTCTTCCGCGGTTCGTTGTTTGAAATTCGTTTCCATGCTGATCAGTGCCACAGTAGGCCGATTTAATCGATACTCACATGCAAGTGGTGTTTCGCCAGCATTGCATTGTTTCGGGTCAGCTCGCAGTGGAGATACAACGGCCGCTACATTAAATCCATCTTTGACTGCCAGGCTTTGACGTGAGAATGAGCCTTGATAATAATCAATTGTTGTTTGCAACCCAGCGTATTTATCTCCCAAGCTATATTGACCTGGGCGATCAAAATCGACCAGAAAGAAATCGGTGCTGGTCTGGCAATCACCGACTTTTGAAAAAGCCTGCGGATTATTTCCCATTTCAAGTCCATGCTGGTAAATGGCGTGCGCCGTATCACTGATTGCTGGGACAATTGGCAGAGTCTTCCATTCATCCGCTGTAAGGGTTGGGCGCGGTGTGGATATTGGGACTTCGGTTAGTGTTTCTGTTGGGACATCCGCAGCTTCATCTGGGGTTGACGTGGCGGTCTTCTCAACTTTAATTATTTGAGGCGTGCTATTGCAAGCAACTAGTAATGCAATCATTGCAAGTAATAATACATTTTGAACTTTGGACATTCATACTCCTATATTTCATATGTCATTGCGAGCCGCCGCCCTTGTACTTTGGCGGCGAAGCAATCCCAATGTTTTGTGAAAGAGATTGCTTCGCCAAAGAACGGCTCGCAATGACATTATTTATGTTTATTTACACACTTTCTTAATAACAGGCGCAAGTTTTTCAGCCAATTGACTCTCTCCCGTTGGAGTGAGATGAATGGCGCTATTGGTAAATTCATTTGCGGGCACAAGATTCCACAAGTCAACATAATTCCAGCTATTTTTCTGGCTAAGCTCGGCCATCATATCACGGTACTGGTCATAGGCCCAACGCGGGTAAAAGAAATTATAGCGGATATCGCTATTCTTCCCTGAACTGATCAGCATCGGCTCATTGACGATTAATATTGGCGTATTACCCGCAATACGAGCGCCAGTCTCAAGAGCATTGATAGCCAGTGAATTTATTTCAAGCGTTGGCGGCTCTGCGTTATGAAATTTTTGATCTGCTTCCAGATTAGTTTGCGCAGGTGTGTAATCAGTCGGGTAGATCTGGTCAACGCCAGTGGCGGCCCACATCACACCGTATATCTGCAAGCGGATAACATCTGCCAGCGCGCGCTGTTCCCCAATAATGGTTTTGTCCCATGAATTTTTTTGAACAAAAGCAGAGTCATGCGGATCAAACTCAAGCCCATACCTGTTCTGCAAGCTATTAAGAGTTTCCTGGTTGTTGGCGACTATTGGCGATGCGATCTGTTTCTCCGCTGGAAATGCTTCTAATGTTGTTAACCAGATAATAAGGTCTGGTTGATACTTTATTGCATGTGAAAGCAGAAGCACATCCTTCGTCAACGAAATGGTTGGATATCCAAAGTTATATGCACGGACATTTCTGCCACATGCGGAAATATTTTCCGAATTAAGTTGACCAGCGAGTGCCTCCTCTGGTTTGAGCAATGTCCCCCAAACAGACGAGTCACCAATCAATAGCACGCGAAATTCATTATCTTGTTTTTTGTCGCCGTTAATAACATGTGATGCGAACATCGCGTCCAGGTCAAAGAGACTGAGATTATATGCTTCTGCTGAATTCTCACCGAAAGGCAACCGTTCGCGCCCGGGGAAGATGGCGTTGTATAAGGAAAGCTGTCCCATCTTCGGCTGCCAAACCATGAAGATGAGGTTGATGATAATGAAAAGTGTTAAACCTTTTACTAGAATGTTAGATAGTTTGATTTCGTTTTTCATAAACTCTCATATCATGTCATTGCGAGGGCATACTTCTACTTTGCCCGAAGCAATCTCCTCGGCGTGTGGGGATTGCTCACCGCATGATTTGCTAAGCAAATCACGTACGGCGCAAGTGTCGTCGGGAAGAACGCCCGCCTCGCAATGACATTCATTTTAGACCAAACAACCTCAAAAACACATGCCACGAAGAAGATGTTGACGATAAAGCGAAGAATATCCATCCCAAGGCCACAAAATGGAAAGTAAGTACTGCGCCGCTGATGTTTAATACATTCTGGCGAAAGGGTGTTGTCGCCCACGCCGTTGCACGTGCACGTGTAAGATCATTCCAACGGTTGTGGATGAATAAGCCAAGTCCATGCCAGAGGCCCCAAAGTGTGAAGTTCCATGTCACACCGTGCCAGAAACCGATCAAAACCATCGTGGCAACTTGAGTCAACAGGATCATGATCGGCATGGGTAGTGGTTTCTTCCATGAGCGCAGCCAGCGTGCGGTGGGATTAAAAAAATAGGCGCGGAACCATTGGGTTAACGACATATGCCAGTTATTCCAGAACTGGGTCAGGTTTGGTTTTAAATAAGGTGCCGAAAAATTCTCAGGTATTTTGATGCCCAGCAATCGGGAAGTCCCGATCGCAATGTCCGTATAGCCGCTGAAATCAAAATAGATTTGGAATGCATAAGCATATAACAATATCCAGGTCCATCCAGCCGTGCGGACTTGTAATGCGTTGAGGTCATTTAATGCGATCAGTGCAAGTGCATCCGCTATAACAAATTTTTTGAATAACCCAATCATAAAGCGTTGACCAGCGATTAGTAATTCGTCGTTACCAAGTGCAGTAGCGGGTTGGCGCAGGTCTTTTACAAAGCGTTCAATGCGGTCAATCGGACCTGCTGTAAAAGCGGGAAAGAAAATAACATAGGTGATGTACTCGGCGAGGTCAACAGCGGGTAAACGTCCCATTTGGCGGTCACGAAGTGTGTGGATGATGCGGAAGGCAACGTAGGAAAATCCGAGCCAATGCAGATCAATTGCTTTTGCTTGAGCCAATGATTGATGGGTGAGTGACCGAATTCCATAGCTAACCCAATAAGCCAGCGCAGGGACTTTGATGGCAAGGAATACAAGGATAAGGCCGATAATGCTGATTGATAATAAGGCTGCATTGAAACGAGGCGTAAAACGAGTTGTAAAAAAGAAAAGTAAACTCGATACTGCAAGAACAAGTAACAAGATTTCAGTTTGAGGCGGACGTGAAGCAGTAAGGGTGGAGTCAAAAGGAAGAAAGCGAGTTAAGTTCAGTAGCAGAACTATGCCAACTACAATAGCAATAACAACCCAGTTCTTTTTTGCATGCCGCGATTCTTCTGTCGTAGTGATATACCAACTAAAAACTGTGATTACAAGAGTAGCGATAGGCAGCCAGAAATCAAATCCGCGCAAAGGCAGAGCAGGTTGCAGCCAGAATATGACAATGACACTTGCAATCAGAAGGAAATACAAGCGGCCGTGTTCCCGCATGACCAACCCCCAAAACAAAGCAGCCGCCGCAACGATCAAAATTTGATTGATCGTCATTTTAGAATCCTTGATAGATCCAGGTCGGACTGCTATCTGCGGTGAAGATTATCAAGGCGATCACAATCAAGCAGAGCAGCAATGCCCAAAGATTTTCATGTGAGAAGATTCGTTTCATAGTTGTTTGGTGGTTGAGTAGCTCTGAGTGTAGCGAAGGGCGTATCGAAACCACAAGTTAACAAAGAACTTACTGCACACCACAAACCAACCAATTGCCATCCTGTTCCACAACTTTGTAGGTACGAGTGGACAGGTCAAGCTCCTGATCTTCGCCATTATAGCTAAGGATCATCTTTCCTTTACAATCGACCAGAACAGTTTCTCCATCCGTACTAGTTTGCTGACAGGAAAAGCCGTCGAGTTTTGCTGTCACAGCTTGTAATGAATCAAGCTCGGTCAGCGCGGAAGTTTCCCAGTCTGCGCAGGAGAGTGCAGACAGACTGGCTTTATCATTGCTAGCAAGCGCGTTGACATAACCTTCAACCGCATCCACTGCGCCAGTTGAATTGGGAGATGAGCTACAGGCAGATAAAAGTATGCTCAAGCCGAGCATGATTGCAATAATTATGTTTCGCACAGAAAACCTCCGTCTATTATGGAGCCCGTTCTTCAGTCTGCCTTGTATTGCGGACTGAAGTCCGCGTTCCGAGAGTTTGTCGGGCTGGCTCTTATTTAAAAACAATGGCAGATTATAGCATGACGATATTTTTTGGAATATCTTTTCACAGACGTACGGGTTTTATCCTGTAAATCAATCATTTCAGGAGTTTCAGTTGAATAACTATATCGCCCTCATTATCACCTTTGTCATCTCCCTTGTCTTTTTACGTTCCATGGATTTTATCGCCCACCGCGGCTGGATGGACAGTAAGCTCAGCCGCAAGGTAATTCATATTGGCACGGGGCCGATCTTCGTCTTGTGCTGGTTCCTCTTCCGCGACACGCCAGATGCACGCTGGCTGGCAGCGCTTGTGCCATTTGCGATCACGGTTCAATTTGCGTTGATCGGTCTGGGTGTGATAAAAGACGATGCTTCTGTGAAAGCCATGTCACGCAATGGTGATCCAAGAGAAATTCTGCGCGGCCCGCTTTATTATGGCATTATGTTTGTCGTATTGACTTTGGTGTACTGGAGAAATTCCCCGATTGGCATTATTGCATTAATGATGATGTGCGGCGGAGACGGTATCGCTGATATTGTGGGACGCCGAATTCCTTCGCCAAAACTTCCATGGAGCAAAGAGAAGTCTGTTGCCGGGACAATTAGTGTCTTTGTGGGTGGCTGGATTTTTGCGAGCACACTTATTTTTATTTATGTAATGGCTGGTGTTTTTGTAGGCCCATTCCCAGGCTATCTTTTTCCGATCACCCTCATCGCTCTTGGTGGTGCGCTGGTTGAGTCGTTACCTTATAAGGATATTGATAATGTAACAATGACTTTGGCCTCAGTGTTGATCGGTAGTTTATTTTTCTAATTTAATAACTGATGCCGCCAAACCTGGCGGCATCAGTTATTATTCCTTGGGAGTGTCTTCCTCTTTTTGCAATATCATCACTCTATAGGCTTCGGCAAAATCGAGGCCTTTTTCCTTGCCTTCATCCTTCGCCCAATCGCGCATCCATTTACCCACCTCGTTCGGGTCTATTTGGCTGGCGTGTTTCTGCAGAGCTTCGATTTTTGTTTCGATGGTTTCGCTGATGTCGATCCACGTATCGTTTTTTTCTGACCCGTGGACATATAACCGTTTAACATTGTGCGGTTCATACCCCGCTTCGAGCAGGTCGGTGAAAATGAGCCTGGTCCCGGCTGACGGGAAGACCGCTTCGCATGCTGCCTGGGCCGCTGCGCGATGATCGGGATGATTGACATACTCGTTGCTATAAAACCAGGCTTCAGGATTGCCTGCTAAAACCACGTCAGGTTTGTATTGACGAATGATGCGGGTCAAATCTTTACGCAAAGCAATAGATGGTTCGAGTTCGCCGTCTGGGTAGCGCAGAAAAACTGTCTGCTTGACACCAAGCGTTTCGTTGGCTGCCAGTTGCTCGGTCTCGCGAAGACGCGCAAGCTCGGCTTTATAATCGGTACCCTTGGTCACATCATTCGAGCCCGAGTCGCCGCTGGTGATAACGACAGAGATGATCTCGCATCCTGCTTTTGCCCACTTTACAAGTGTGCCTGCAATTGAAAATTCCTGATCGTCAGGGTGGGCTTGAATGGTCATCGCAATTTTTGGGAGGTATTCTTTTTCGTTTGTCATCGCGTGATTTTACACCAGACTTCTTAAATCGAGAGAGCCAGACCTGCCCAATCTGGCTCTCTTTCACAAAGGAGGAGAAGAGAATGCGTCTTACGTCTGTAACTTTATCACCCGGCTGCAAATACTACTTGACGCCCACTCTACGCTTATCCGCCGATTACACAACGAAATAGTTGTTGTGAGTATATTGAACTGAATATTCAATAATTTGGATTATTCTTCACGCAATACATCCAGGAAAGATACTACAATGACAGGATCAAAGTGTGTCCCGGATTGAGAATTGATGTATTCAATCGCTTTTTCTGTATTCCAACCTTTTCGGTAGGGCCTATCCGAACGAATTGCATCCCAAACATCTACTACCGCGAAAATACGTGCGGATAGTGGTATCTCATCGCATTTTAATCCACGCGGATAGCCGGTGCCATCCCATTTTTCGTGATGGTTGGCTGGGATGTCGAGGGCATCGTGTAAATAATCAATGGATGAAAGCATGTCGAATGCAAACTGTGGATGTTTACGCATGATTATCCATTCTTCATCAGTTAAATTTCCATCTTTGAGGAGAATCGCATCCGGTATACCCATCTTGCCAATATCGTGTAGAAGCGATCCGCGCCGGATATGCATCAGCTGAGATTCGCTTAGGTTCATGCGGCGCGCCAGTTTCAAGGTTAGATCTGTGACGCGTAATGTGTGCCCCTCAGTTTCATGATCGCGCAAGTCCATGGCACGAGACCAGCCTTCAATGGTCGTGTCATAAGCAGACATGAGGTTGAAATTCGATTTTTTCAGATCTTCAAATAGCTGGGCATTTGCAATGGCACTTGCAGCCTGACCGGCAAATAAACTTAACAAACGAACATCCGTTTCGTTGAAGGTTCGTTTGGATGGTGCAACATCAGAAACATCTAACACGCCGAGTAGGTTACCTCCATATAAAAGAGGGATGCCCATCATGGCTGTATAGGGAATTGAATCATATTGGTGCGAGCGATGCTCCCAATGTTGATAATCATCAATGATCATTGGCAAACGCGATTGAGCCACACGCCCGGCTAACCCTTCACCAAGTTTTCGGCGTGTGCCAACTAAAAGGTCTGGGCCAATGGTGGCTGCTATGTGCAGGTCTCCCTGTACCGGGTCAAATAGAATAATTGCGGCGTTGGGTACACCCAGTAAAGCTGTGGTACGTTTTGTAATGATATCCATGACCACAGAAAGATCTTGCTGCATAGCCAGATCGTGGGTGGTTTCATATAATGAAGTGAATTCTTCTGCGCGATGGCGAGTCTCTTCGAACAGGCGTGCCGCGTGGATGGCGCCTGCCGCTTGAGATGCGAAGAGCGAGAGCAGGTGCTCATCTTCTTCTGTAAACTTACGGTCTGAATCTCCGGCTTCATTTGCTGTAAGAACGCCGATCAATTCTCCTCTATAAAGCATGGGAACTTCAAGAATTGCTCGGATAGGGTCGGCTTTATATAATTCAGATTGGCCCTCCCAGGTTGAATAATCATCTATGCGTAAAGGCTGGCGGGTTTGTGCGACACGGCCGGCTACACCCTCGCCAAGTCTCATTCTGGATCCAAGAGGAATATAGGGGGCAGAATCCATTGATAATTCAAGTTCGTCTCTGTTGGGAACAGTTAAGTACATACCGCTGGTGGCGGTATGTAGCAGGTTTTTGGCATTTTCTACAATGGACCGTAGCAAAGTGTTTAAATTATGTTCAGTGGATAATGTTTTGCTTGTTTCGTAAAGTGAGGCGAATTCCTGGGCTCGTTTGGCTGTTTTGTTGCGCAAGCGCGCGGAGTGGATTGCACCTGCTGCCTGTGCAGCAAAAAGAGACAATAAGCGTTCATCTGCTTCTGAAAATTTGCGATTCGATTCACCCATTTCGGCTGCGGTTAGTACACCGATTAATTCTCCCCCGAAAAGCATCGGCACTTCAAGAATGGCGCGGAATATATGAGCATCAAATTTTGACGAACGGCCTTCCCAGGTTGAGTAATCATTAACCCTTAACGGCATTTGGTTTTCTGCAACGCGTCCGGCTACTCCTTCACCCAGGTGTAAATGAGTTCCAATGGGAATGTCTGATGAGGTAGCTACCACCGTTTCAAGGTCTTGAGTTGGCTTGTTGAAAAGATATATGGCTCCATTGGATGCATTTAATAATGTCGCAGCATGGTCAACGATGACTTGTAATAATGCAGTGAGATCATTCTCGGCAGAAAGGGCGTTACTTGTTTCATAAAGTGAAGCAAATTCCTTCGCGCGTTGGTTCGTTTCATTTTGAAGATATATCCGCTCAAGAGCAGTTGCGATTTGATCTGCGGCAGTGCCAAGCAGGCGTTCGTCTGCTTCACTGAATGCATTTAGTTTGTTGCTTTCCGCATTAATGACTCCAAGCACACGCTCGTTGATTTTCACAGGGATAGCTAATTCAGAGAGGCTGGTGGGTGAGACGGCAATATAGTTTTTTTCAAGACGAACATCCCCGCTGCGGCGAGCTTTTCCATCTGCTGCGGCCTGGCCGATCAGGCCTTCACCCAAACGGATGTATTCATTTGATTTTCCATTATTTGGGTGGTAGGAAGGATGCGGGCGCAACAAGCCATCTTTATCCATCATAAAGAAACCAAAGTCTTCAGGGAAGAGTACTTCCTCAATAATTATTGTAACCACTGAGATGAGTGAGTCCTCATCGCTTGCAAATGCGCAAGAGGATGCAATTGCGTGCAAGCCAGTTAGCTCAGCTAGTTGACGTTCACGTGCAGCCTCGGCTTGTGTACGATCTGTAATATCTCGTACAACTGCCACCATGATTGGCTTATTGTCATACTCCAATATCCGCGCACTTACCTCAACTGGAAATAACGTTTCATCTTTTCGCCGATAGCTGGTTTGAAAAACCAGACCATTGCTCTTCCCGATAAGATCAACCCGCCCACGCCAGTCTTTCATGGTGTTTACATGCTCGGCAATATGGATTACTCCCAACAGGCTTAACTCTTCCTTGGCATACCCGAGAAATTCCATGGCATTTTTGTTGAAGTCAATATAGCGGCTGGTTTCAGGATCAATGAAAAAGATGGCATCATTGGATTCGTCCATCACCCCTCTGAATTGCAAAAGGGTTTCTTCGGCCTGCTTTCTTTTAATAACCATGGCAGTTTGCGTGGAGACAAAGATTAATATATCCAGCTCTTTTTGAGCCAAGTTTAGTTTTTCGCTATAAGTTTGGACAACCATTACGCCAAATGTTTCTTCTCCAACAGTAAGCGGCACACCAATCCAATTTGATGACGCTGTACCTACAGAAGTAACCAATTTTTTACTTATTAGATCGTCAAGTATCTGTGAGGTCACCATAAGCGGCTGGCGTGTGTGCAGTACATACTCTGTTAAACCACTGCTAGGTTCGTGGGGGGCGGGAGCCTTGTCATATTGATCTACAAAATAGGGGAAACTGAGTAAATCATTTTTCTCATCATATATGGCAATGTAAAAATTTTCAGCAGGCATAAAAGTGCCAAGCGTTATATGAATGGAAGCAAAAAGGTCATTTAGCGAAGTTGTTGTTTGAGCTACATTTGCGATCTCATATAAGGCCAATTGCATTTGTTCTGCATGTTTACGATCTGTGATATCACGCGCCACCCAAATTGTGTTATCTGCATCCATGGGCGAAATGGAGGTGGCGAACCATTTCAGGTGGTCGCCAATGGATAATGAATATTCAATGCGGGCTGTTTGCCCCGTTTTTAAAACCTGTTGAATTGCGGCATTAAAGGCTTCCGCTTGTTCAGTGGGAAAAATATCCCATAAATTTTTTCCAAGCATTTCCTGGGAGGGTTTGTATAATAGGTCTGGACTTGTGGGAGCGATTTCGCGATACACGCCATCCCTGTCGATTACCAAAACCACATCCTGCATGGCTGTGAACAAGGCACGTAACTCGGTTTCAGAGACAGCCAGGGCATTTTCTGCAAACTTGCGTGCAGTAATATCCATTAAGATACCTTGAACAATCGGGACACTATTATTTTGAGGTGAAAGAATTTGAGCCGAATCCCGAATCCAGATAAGCCGCCCTT
Organism: Anaerolineales bacterium; assembly: GCA_043788255.1. GTDB lineage: Bacteria > Chloroflexota > Anaerolineae > Anaerolineales > Villigracilaceae > Villigracilis. The sequence goes on from JAYVUA010000146.1 coordinate 39,905, forward strand.
CACGAGTGAACATTCGATACTCACCCTCAAATGTTCTCTGCTGAGTCCAAGCCTGCTCTTCCAATTCCTTTTGTCGTTCACGATCTTCCGGATGCATTTGTTGATACCACAAATTGGGTTGAGATAGCCATTCTGCAACTGTGAATCCAAGCAGTTCTTCAATTTGTGGGCTTATGTAATGCCAGACTCCATTTACTCCCAGTTCAGAGGTGTAAACTGCCACGGGTAAACGCTCGACCAGCATTCGGTATTTGGTTTCTGCTGCGATCAGGGCATTTTCTGTGTGTTTGTGATCTGTAATGTCAGTTACAAACACGGTTATGCCCGATACATGTCCGTTTTTCTCTATGATTGGACTATATCGATCTTCATAGTAAGTATGGTAATTTTCGGGATTCCCATATTCCTCAATAAGAATAAATTGTTCGCCGTGGAATGCCCGTTCAAAATTATTTTTTGCTTTTTCACGGTCAAGCGGGTCGTTTATCGCGTTTAGTATATTCATCCCAATTTCAATATCCACCCCCCACAAGGTTTTCATGGTTTCTTTATGCGTTATAGTAAAAGCTGTGTAACAAAAATCTCTATCAAGAGAAAATATGACCACGCCTTGCGGGTTTTCCATTATTGAGCGCAACAAGACGTTGTTCTTATTTGCCTTAACTCTTGTCTTGCTTGATGCCAGCTTATTTTCTTTTGCAATTGAGGTTGTTGCCGTTATATTGCGAGCAAAGTTGCCAATCTTACGGGAATCTCCCTTTCGAGAGGGTTTGTTTTTCTTTGGCTGTAAAGAAGGTTTTGCTTTTGGCGACATAGGTTTTTAGATTTTTGATTTAAGGATCACAACGCCTCGTAAAAAGGCAGAAGAAATGTTATTTGTTGCGTTTATACTACTTAAAATAGCATAACACAATTGCTTTATTGAAACAGGATTACAATATTCCTATTCTTTTTTAAGGAGTTTTCCCATGACTATCATCCTGGATGGTTCGTCACTCACAGTTGAAAAACTGGTTGCGATTGCACGTTTCAATGAAAAAATTGAATTAGCTCCCGAAGCATTGGAGCGGATAAAAGTCTGCCGCGCCATGCTTGAAGATAAGCTGGCCAAGAAAGAAGTTATGTATGGTACGAACACGGGGATTGGCGAGTTCTCAGAGACGATGCTCAATGATGAACAGGTAAAGGAATTTCAACGCTATCTGGTTTACAACCATGCAGCAGGGATTGGCGACCCTGCGCCAATCGAACATGTACGCGCGGCGCTGGCGGGGCGGATTAATGTCCATGCACATGGGAATTCCGGTTGCAGGCCTGAGATCACATTGACCTATATTGAGATGTTGAACAAAGGCGTCACGCCAGTGGTTTGTCAGAAGGGGTCTGTGGGCGCTAGTGGTGACCTGGCTCCGATGGCGCAAGCCGCTCTACTACTGATGGGGGAAGGGGAAGCCTTTTATAACGGCGAGCAGTTGTCAGGTGTGGAGGCGATGCGGCTGGCTGGTATAGAAGTCCCAGGCTTGCAGGCGAGAGATGGTCTGGCCGCGATCAATGGATCAAACTTATTGACCGCCATGTCCGCGCTGCATATTTACGACATGGAAAGATTTATCAAGCAGGCCGAGATCGCAGCGGCGATGTCAATTGAAGCGCTGCTTGGAAACATGAAACCATATAGTGCGAAGCTGCATGAACTGCGCGGATTTAAAGGCGCGATCACATCCGCAAAGAATATCGCGAAGATCGTGGAAGGCTCGGACCTGACAACGGGCAAAATGAAAACCAAGGTGCAGGATGCGTACTCGATGCGTTCATCGCCGCAGGTGATCGGCGCGGCGCGCGATGCGATTGCGTACGCGAGATCACAGGTGGAGATTGAATTGAACGGCGTGGGCGATAACCCGATCTTTGTGCCTGAAATGAATCTCACTTTGACAGGTGCGAACTTTCAAGGCTCGCCCGTTTCATTACCGATGGATTTGGCAGGAATTGCCATCACGATGGTGTGTGTGTTATCTGAACGTCGGTTAAATCGTTTGACGAACCCTGCTCTCTCTCAAGGCTTGCCAGATTTTCTTGCTCATCAGCCAGGTTTTTATTCGGGCATGATGCTCTCGCAATATACAGCCGATCATTTAATTGTGGAACAAAAAATATTATCCACGCCTGCTTCGATACAATCCATACCTGCTGCGGCGGACCAGGAGGATTTCGTTTCGATGGGAATGAATACCGCCCTCAAGAACGGACAGATTTTGGATAATGCCTTTGGTGTTTTAGGAATTGAATTCATGGCCGCCGCGCAAGCTTTGGATTTCCGTGAGTTCACCCCGGGCAAAGGCTCACTCAAGGCACGCGAGGTGATTCGCAGACATGTAGATCATCTCGAAGTGGATCGTCCGTTGTATAACGATCATAATAAGATGAAAGCTTTGGTAAAGTCCGCTGAGATTTTGGTGGAAGTGGAAAAGGCAATCGGGGAATTGGGATAAGAATAGTGAAACGATTCTCTTTTTTCATCCTTATCCTCCTTCTTTTCCTTTCGGCTTGCACGCCGACAATAACCACGCCGATCATACCCACACCCGTTTCACCTGTCGAGAAAACTCCGATGAGTCCTCCTACAGAAAAGCCTGCCCCAACTGAGACGCCTCCAGTTTCTATTGCCCTGCATCGCGGTGTCAATATGGGCAACATGCTTGAGGCGCCCAATGAAGGCGAATGGGGACTTCATGTTAAGGAAGAATATTTCGATGCGATCTCACAGGCAGGCTTTGACTTTGTCCGCTTGCCTGTGCAGTGGAATTCACACGCGGATGGGAATGCGCCTTACACCGTTGACCCCGCCTTCTTCGCCCGTATCGATGAAGTCCTCGGCTGGGCTTTAAAACGCAACCTAACTATCCTCCTTGACTTTCATAATTATGATGAATTGATGTCCAACCCGTGGGGGAATAAGGAACGTTACATTGCCATTTGGAAGCAAATTGCCGAGCATTACAAGGATTACCCGTCAACTGTCTTGTTCGAATTACTCAACGAGCCCTACGATCAGCTTAATGCCGCCTTGTGGAATGAATATTTAGAGGCGGGGTTGAAGACCGTGCGTGAGAGTAACCCGACACGTGATGTAGTGATCGGACCTGTCAACTGGAATTCGTATGATTGGGTTTCAACTTTGGATGTACCTGCCGATGAGCATCTGATCGTAACGTTTCATTATTATTTGCCATTTGAGTTCACACACCAGGGCGCAGAGTGGATCGGAGATGAAAGCAAGGCCTGGCTTGGCACAACCTGGGACGCAACCGATGAACAAAAGGCCGAGATCACCAGTAACTTTGATTCTGTCGCTGAATGGGCGAAAAGAAATAATGTCCGCCTTTTGATGGGCGAGTTCGGGGCATATTCCAAAGCGCCACAAGATTCGCGGGTCCGCTGGACAAGCTTCGTTGCGCGCGAAGCGGAACGTCATGGGTTCGCGTGGGCGTATTGGGAATTTGGATCAGGCTTTGGGGCGTATGATCCGAATGTAAATATCTGGCGGGATGATTTGCTGAAGGCTTTAATTCCTTAATTGGGATGCTGCGCTCAACCATTTCAATGCACCTAATCCTGCAACACGCCCACTCGCAAAGCATGCGGTTAACAAATATCCGCCTGTTGGTGCTTCCCAATCCAGCATTTCACCTACGCAAAAAACTCCGGGTAAATTGCGAATCATCAAATTTTCATCCAGCGCTTCAAACATTACACCACCCGCGCTGCTAATGGCTTCATCCAACGGACGAGGTGCGATTAATGGAATGGGCAATTGCTTTATAAACGAAGCGATTTTTTCCATGTTCAAAAAATCCTCCTTCGATACAAATTCATGCAGCAACCCCACCTTCACGCCTTTCAATCCCACTGTCCTTTCAAGATGACTCGACATCGAACGCGAGCCGCGCGGCTTCGATAACTTCTCAACTAGCCATTCAAGTGATCTGTCAGGCGACATATCCAACATCATTATCGCTTTACCTTTCGCTTCAATTGCATCGCGCATCAACGCCGAAGCCGCGTACACCAAACTGCCCTGTACACCGCCCTTCGTCACAATGAATTCGCCTTGTTGATGAAAAGACTCAAACGATAACACCACGGACTTAAGCGGATGACCGTCAAATTTTTCTTTAAAATGTTGACTCCACGCCACATCGAATCCGCAGTTGGACGGTTTCAACGCTTCCACCTTAACCCCAGCCTGATTCAGCCAATTTACCCATGCGCCGTCCGAGCCGAGTCTTGCCCAACTGCCGCCGCCGAGAGCCAATACTACCGCATCTGCGTTGACAGTTTTTTCGCCTTCAGGTGTTTCAAACTTAAGTGACTTATCTGCATTCCATCCAACCCATTTATGCCGCAAATGAAAATCGACTCCTGCTTTATCCAGCCGCTTCAACCACGCCCGCAACAATGGACTTGCTTTCATCTCTTTAGGAAACACACGTCCTGATGTGCCTACAAAGGTTTCCACCCCAAGCCCGCGCGCCCACTCGCGTAATTCATCCGCACCAAATGACTTAATCATTGGCTCTATTTGTTCGCGTCGTTTTTCATAACGGGATGCAAACTGCTCGAATGGTTCCGAGTGGGTTAGGTTTAATCCGCTTTTGCCTGCCAACAAAAATTTGCGTCCCAGAGATGACATCGAATCATAGATATCCACCTTTACGTTATGTTGACTTAATACTTCCGCCGCTATCAATCCCGCAGGTCCGCCGCCGATAATTACAACTGTTTTATCCATAAGTTCATTATAAAGAGAAAACTCCTGAATGAGTCAGGAGTTTTTTTGGAGCGCGGACTTCAGTCCGCTTTTCAACAACAAGCGGACTGAAGTCCGCGCTCATTCTATCTTCCCACACTCACAATGCCGCCGAGCGCATTCAACTTCAACGTCCACGTGCTTCCAATACCAAACTGCTGAAATTCGCTGACGGAACTCGGTGAGTAGGTTTCCTGTCCATCCGCAGTACTGAAGTTGACGGTTAATTGTTCTGTCTCCGTCCCTTTGCGTTGACCACTCGATAGAGTTGGGCTGTCATAAACAGGAGAAAGGTCATTCCCATCCAGAGTATAGGTTTGAATGGTTTTCCATTCATCGACTGTGTAGTCACAGTACTGCTGGCTTTCTGTGTGACATTCCTGCACCACTTCCGCGTATCCATTGCCTTTGTCAATTGTCTTGTCTTCACAGACTTCCTGGCTTTCTGTGTGACAAGATGTGTTGTAAGCATCTGATGGAGGACTGCCGCGCTCATTGGAATAATTTACAGCCTGTACCTCCTGCACTGGGATCGAAGTTTGCCATTGCACATTGGTCACTGTCCCCTCGACTGATTTTGATGGGATCAGGAACAGTGCGAATATCGCAATACAGCACACCACGAGGAAAGCGCCGATACCGCCAAACAATAACCAGTTTATTTTTTTTGGTGGAGTTTTCGTTGTTGGAGAAACGCTCGCCCGAACAGCTACAGGTCTTTGGGCTGTTGCTTGCGGTAATGGGGAACCGCACTGTTTGCAAGTGCGTTCACTGCCTGGGTTTTCGGTCCCGCAGTTCGTACAAGCGACAACTTTAGGCGCAGGAGGAACGGCTTGTAAAATTTGTCCTGCCTGGCGAGCTTTGCCTTCCTTCAAATCACCGCCGCATTGTGAACAATTCACTGCGGTGGCAGGATTGCGCGTGCCGCAAAATCCGCAGTGGATATCCGCGCCAGCCTTGGCAGCCGCCACCGATTTTTCATCCGTTATGATTTTCTCATCCGCTGCGCGTTGGAATTTTACGTTATCAGGCTGGGGCGCACCGCAATTTTGGCAGGTCTTTATTGAACCTTTATTTCTGCCATCGCAATTGGGGCAAACCCACTCGAGTTCTACAAATTTTTTATCTTCCTTTTTCTCCATCTTTAACTCCTTGGTTATTCTCGTGCATTCACAATTTTACAACGAAATGACAGATATGACTTTTGTAATCAAAAAGCCCTCGAGTTTCCTCGAAGGCTTGATGGTAATTGAATCTAATTTATTGTGAAAGGTCTATGGTCTCGCCGCCATATTCACCGCTGACTGAGCTTGTGCCATCTGCGAGATTGTTGGTGTACACAAGGCTGCCATCTTTCGTGCCGGCAACTTTTGTTTCAAAAGTTATGATACCAGAATCATAGTTATTACTGCCGCTGCCGGTGAGCGCGAATCCCTGAGTGTAGGTGCAATTTTCAAATGTGTAGGCTTCACCCGCATCGCTGGGACCAAAGGTGAATGTTCCGCCGTAAGGACAGGCAATGGATACATCCTCGGTAAATGAACCGTAAAAATATTCTGGTTGAAGTTGAATCTCGTCATCAATTGCATGAAAAGTTTCGAGTACATCTGCATAAGCACTCGCTTTTTCAGCGATGAGAGGCGCGTAGGCACGGGTTACATTTGTGCCCCACTCTTCGCAGAGAATTTCACGTTTTTCAGGAAGTGTGCCATCCACCATGAAGTCAGAGATATATTTGTCCGGGCAGTCATACCCAAAACCATAAATGGAGTGACGTCCGCCGTCAACATAGAGATGATAGCCATCCGCCAGATTTTCATAGACGGCCTTGCCTTCTTCAAACGGAGTGGCAGGGTCAAGAGTCGAATTTAATACAAAGGTAGTGACGCCTTCAGCGACTAGCGGCGCAGTTGTAATCACGTCAGTGGGTGAGCTGGGCCAGAACGCGCAACTTAAGCCAGTATAAACACTGCCATCCAAACGAGGCACAGTGCCGTTGGAAGCTTGTCCGGTTGCGATGGTCTGCGCGATCTTTTCTTCCTGAGTACCGGAGAAGAATGAGTCGTCTGTGCATAACACGCTCAGGAACATGGTGTCAGAGAATGTATCATCACCGAGATATTCAAAGGTGGCAGGATCAAGCGTCAGATTTTGATAAGCGAGGCGCACCATCGGGATAAAATCTCCACGATTGGCAGCGGCTAGCGCGCGCAGGTATAACATTCTTCCGCTGAGAGAATATAGTTGATAGGCAGTTGTATATTCCCATTGATTGAATGTAAATGTGCGTGCCACCTTCTCACCTGTGGGTAATGGAAAATCGTAGGCAAGCGGTTTCTGTGAAATTTGTTTTGCGAGTTTATCGTAAACTGCTACAGCGTCTCCACCCATATCGGCTGCGCACGCTTCATCTGTGTTGCAGGATTTTAGTGTGGCAACGAGAACTTTGTCGAAGGCCTTTTCCTGTGAAAGGGACCCGTCTTCACCGTTAAGCGTCAGGTCAATTGTGCCATCCAGCACCAAACCTGAAAGGTGGTCAGGGTGTGCGGCGGCGTATGTTTGTGCCACAGCCGTGCCGTAACTTACGCCGTACATCATAAACTTATCATCACCGATTGCCGCACGAAATGAGTCGATATCTTCTGCGACCTGATCTGTGCCGAAGAATGCGAGCTTGGCAGCGTCAATGCCCATTTCGGCCACGCAGTTTTGCGCGTATGTGCGGGCATCGTCAATGGCTTGCTGTTGTTCTTCGGGTGTATCCAAACCTTCCACGCCCGCCTTATCTGATGAATTTAAATAATCCATAAAATTAGCTTCGTATGCAATTGGGCATGATAATGGGTTCGATAAACCAATACCGCGCTGATCGAAATAAACAATATCATAATGTTCAAGGATCGCATCTGAGAACCAGTTCAAACCGCCGGTGCTAATACCTTCACCGCCTGGCCCGCCGGGGAAGGCTTGAATGAACATGCCTTTCCTTTCACCAGTGGCAGGCGAAACAGCAAAGACAACATTTAATGTCTCTGTGTTTGCAGCGTCAAAATGATTCAATGGAACTTGAATGGTAACGCAGGTAAAGTCGGGGTTTTCATCACACGCCACTCCGCCCAACTCTTTAAGTTTGGTAGAAATCTCACTGGTGGCAGGTGCTTCAGTAGCCGCTTCGGTGACCGGCACAATCGTGGCAACCGCTGTTGGTGTTTTTTGCGCCAAAGCATTGCACGCCATAATTAACACACCAATCGCCGCTATAAATAAAAACTTTTTTCTCATACACTTCTCCTTGTAAGGCTTATTTTCAAATCGAAGTGTACATCAAAATGGATTTTCCCCCGTCACCCGATTATCCTATGATTTCATCCCATGCCATTTGCGTATCTCAGCAATACGTGACTCGTGATCAGGCTCCCGCTGTGGAGATGGGTCATGCGCATCTTTTCTCAACGGAGAATTGGTCAATGCGTCGAAGACAGCCATCGCCCCGTTAGCCACATTGTGCGGGTCATAGCCGCCCTCCAAAACAAAGACGACTTTGCCAGCGCAGTATTCTTCAGCAAGGTCAACAAGTTTTTTTGAAATATTGTAAAACCCCCGTGTGGATAGTCCCAGCGAAGTGATTGGGTCATTCCAATGCGCATCGAAGCCAGCTGAGACAAATAAAATCTGCGGGCGGAATGATTCCACGATTGGTTTGAAGATATCATCTGCCACGCGCGCGAAAACTTTGTCGCCTGCATAAGCATTCAAGGGCACATTGACCAGCCGTCCCTTGGCGTGAGGCGTGTCATTAATCCAGCCTGTGCCGGGGTAAATGCCCCATTGATGAGTTGAGATAAATCCAAATCGTTCATCATCCAGACATGCGGCTTGCGTGCCATTGCCGTGATGCGCGTCATAGTCAATCACCATCACCCGTTCCATGCCGCTGGCTAAGGCTTCACGCGCGGCGACGGCCACGTTGTTGAAAATGCAAAATCCCATTGCGCGATCTGGCTCGGCGTGATGCCCAGGCGGGCGGACAATGGCGAAGGCATTTTTTGCATCCCCGCTTAATACCGAATGTGTGCATGCAATCACACCACCGGCTGCAAGCAATGCATCTTCATAAGATGTTTGGGTAATATAAGTTGGCGCTGAATCGATGACCCCCGGTCCCTGCTTGCAGACTTTTTGAATGGCTTTGATCAACTGCGGTTTATGCACATGCGCAATTTGATCTGTTGTTGCAGGAATAGCTTGAATTTTCTCAACGCCCACAATACCAGCATCAAGCAGCGGTTGTAATACTTCCAACCTGCCAGGTCTTTCAGGGTGATCGGGAAACTCATGGGTTCGCGAAGGGACAAATGTATAAACTGTTTTCATGTTGAGAATAGTTTACCCGAATTCAGTAAGCTAATAATTTCCCAATGTGATTTGATTCCAGATAAACCTGGCGAAATCCTGCCAATAAGTGGTTTGATTGATATCGCTTGGCGGTAATGTTAAAGGTGTCATTAGGGTTTGATCATACCCAGGTGGTATAGGCAAGACATACGTATCTGAAGGCACGATTGGATTCATCAGCGATATGTATGGAATTGTCCAGAATAATGGGCTTTTGTTGTTGATGTCGTTCACTTCAATGTAAGGCACAGTGATGACAATATTCGTATTGTATTTTGGGTCTAATATCCATTTGCATTCATTTGCTGCAACCTGGGCAAGCGGGTAGGCAAGATATCCAAAAACGGGATTCGATGAAATGTCAATAACCTGTTCAAGATTATGATCGTCATGGCTGTGCATAATCGTTAAATTTTCGGCATTGTACATGGTCATGCTTTGGATCGGGATTTTTATGGTGTGACGGGCAGTGTTTGCGTTGTTGTTTTTCATCGCCACGGTCAGCAGGAACAGTAACTCATTGCGCTCGGCAATTGTATTAAGCGCATTTTGAAGCTGGCCTTGAAAGCCATAAGCGATGGAGCGATCTTTTAAAACCTGGTTAAGAAATACAGCTTGAAGCAATTCGGGGCTGATATAAGTAACAGTGATCATCGCCTGGCTTGAATCATTCAGTTTGATGACCTGAGTGTTGGACCAGCGAGTTGTCTCTTTAATTAATTGTAGAAAAGCGTTATAGCGCGCATCCAGAATTGGTTGTTCATTAAATTGGATGGGAGGGTTGGGTGGTATGGGAGTAGGGAACAGTGGGAAGGCATATTCGAAAATCTTATTTGACCATGGCTGCGGTGTTGCCTTATATACATTTACCAAAGGTGACGCAGGTGTGCATATTACTATTGGTATGTTCATTTCATACGTTTGTGGCGGTGTTGTACACCCGGAAAGCCCCACTATGATGCCTAAAATTAGAGAGCCGAATAATGTGAATGCAAAAGGTCTGCAAGACGTAACCAAAAAACCCCTTTTCATTTTTTCCACCTTCTAAAAGATTTTTATTTCTTTGCTTTTAGATTGTACAACTTATGGGTGGAAAAGTTAAGTGGTTTTTTAATGTGGATTGCGGGTTTATTCTTATATGAAATTTTCCCGCTCAAATTTTCAGCTATTTTATTAAAAGGTTCCGCCGCCGGCCAGCATGGGGGGGACATGTTGATCACGGCGGCGGATAGACACCTAAATACCAATAAAGGGGAGGGCAGGTGTCAATAACTACAATATACACCTTATTGGTCGTAATTGCATTAAAATTAAATAAGAATACGGACTGACTTTGTCTGAATTAGTGCCTTTTATCATTAAAAAGCTTTAGCCAGTCTTCCACTTCCTTCGCAGATATTTTTTTCTCGACTGTATTTCCTTTTGGAGTGGCACTATGTGCTTCTCGTATAAGTTTGACGAACTCCTCTGAAGAAATATATAACGCCTGATTGACACGTGCGGCACTTTGAACTTCTCGATCTGATGAAACCACGGTCCAGTTCTTTGCCGATTTGCCCATCTTAATCAGGCGTGCGCGGATGGCATTATCTGCAGTTTGCCCGAGCCGAACAAAATGTGCTCGGACAGTGCCCAGGCTGCGGGCGCCGGCGTGACCGATTGGCGCTCCATCGAAATACACTTCCACTTGCTGTCGTTTGATGCGCGCAAACTCCTGCAGGATGGCGACCAATTCCAATTCATCATCAGGTGAATCGAGCCGTAATCCCACCTTGGGGATTAAGTTATGTCCATCAATCAAATAAGGCATGCATTGATTTTACCCGCACAAGCAGGCCTAAGTTATGCAATTTCAAGTACTGTTGTTTTTACTTCAAATTTAGGCGGATTTTCCAAAGTTTTCTTTACCTTGCATAACTCTGCCGAGCGAACCAGAGCTTCATAATATTGTGCGGGGAAAGTGGGTGGTACTTGAATCTCAAGATCGATCTTATCCATCATGCCTGTCGTTTTATTTGAATGGTTGTGTTGAACAATGCGTATACCCTCGGTGGGTAAATTGCGTTGGCGGCAAAAGCCGAGCACATAAATTCCCGCACATGTACCTATTGAAGAGAGGAACACTTCAAACGGGGTCGGCGCAGAACTTGATGGGGGTTGGTCGGTTTCAATTGTGAATTGTCCAAAGTGTGCATCCACCTTTTACCCGCCGGGGAAGTCAATGATCATTTCCATGGGGTTCTCCAAAAATAGTATAGTTTGTCATAAATATGTGACAACCCTGGATTGCTAAATATTACCTGCTCAAGAAAACTGCACCGAATAAACCGTGTTTACGTATATAAATTATCTGCTTTTTTCGAAAGCAGTATAATGTGTTTATTCAAAAGGAGATTCTAATGACCGAAAAGAAACCTTCCAACCTTATGGTAGCCCAGCAAAGCGGAGTTGTCCGCAATGTGATCAATCAACTCAAACTCATTGTCCGCCTTCTGGGTGATAGCCGTGTGAGCATATTTGCAAAGCTTATCCCTGTAGGCGCGCTTATTTATCTTATTTCACCGATAGACGCAATTTCCATTCCTGTCATTGGTGCGTTGGATGATGCTGCGGTGCTATGGCTGGGCTCTTATTTATTTACAGAACTTTGTCCTCCCGGCGTGGTAGCGGAACATATGAAGGAACTCGCAGGCAATATGAGTGTCGATTCACAGGATGAAGTTGTTGACGCTGAAGCCACCGATGTGAGCGATAAGCCTTCAGAATGAAACGACTTTTAATTTTATTGATTCTGCCAATTCTCGCATGTGGAGGATTGGCAGAATCTGTTTCACCGACAACTACGTCTCTCACGCCGCCGACAATTGTTCCTGCCACCCCAACAGACTCTCCGCCCACGCCTATTCCTGTTACAGAGACACCCATCCAGAATCTTCCTGTTAACGCAAGTGCATTTCCAAGTGCGAGTGATTATGAATGGAAGGAAATCGTCAGTGGACTCGAACGCCCCGTGGATGTTAAATTTGCGAACGACGGCTCAAGCAGATTGTTTATCATCGAAAAATCGGGCCGTATCCGCATTTATCAAAATGGACAATTGCTTGACACACCCTTCCTTGATATTACAGATCGGGTAAACGATAGCAGCAACGAAATGGGTCTGCTCGGTTTGACATTTTCTCCTGATTACGAACAAAACGGATATTTCTACGTCAACTACACGGGTGACGGAGGCAATACTCGAATCTCCCGTTTTCAAGCCAACGGAAGCCTGGCCGACCCAAACAGCGAAACGGTTTTACTTTTGGTTAACCAACCCTTTCCGAATCATAATGGCGGCTCCCTGGCTTTTGGACCCGATGGTTATCTTTATGCGGGCCTTGGTGATGGCGGCCTTGCAGGGGACCCATTTAAGAATGGTCAAAACACAACAGTGATGCTCGGCAAGATTCTGCGGATTGATGTGAACAATGGAGACCCATATGCCATCCCATCTGACAACCCATTTGGAAATGAAGTATGGGCATATGGCTTGCGCAATCCGTGGCGCATTTCATTTGACCGCGCTACCGGTGATCTGTGGATTGGTGATGTGGGGCAGGGTGACTGGGAGGAAATTGATTACCTTCCCGCTGGCTCACAAGGCGGCGCCAACTTTGGCTGGTCTATCATGGAAGGCAATCATGGATATGATGGTGACGCGCAGCCTGGTTTGATTCTCCCTGTGGCTGAATATAGCCATGCAGATACCTACGGCGGCTGTTCTGTCACTGGCGGATATGTCTATCGCGGCACAGCCATGCCCGAATGGAATGGCGTCTATTTGTATGGCGATTATTGCTACGGCTATGTTTGGGGGTTGATCTCCTCAGATGGCAGCTGGCAAAACCAACGTTTGTTTGATACGGGCTTTAATATCACATCTTTCGGCCAGGATGAGTCAGGCGAAATTTATCTCGCAAGCGATAATGGCAATATTTACATCCTTGCCAAAAAATAAGGATTAATCATATCTTCAATAGGCGGTTTGTCAGCCTGAATAATGACGCCTGTCACTGGCATGATAGGCGTTTCTGTTTTAAACTACGAACATCAGAGTTATGGAGGCAGAAATGGCAGAAAAGATTTGGCAAGTTGAAAAAATCAAATACTGCGAGCATGTCGGTCACGAAATTGAAATCCAAGATGAAGTCGTGTACCCTGCTGAAAACCTGCCTGACCAGCCGCCAAGAATACTTGCACATCGCTGTTCCAATGCATTGGAATGCAACATGCTTGAAAAAACAGCCTGCGTATTATGCGGCACAAACCCTGACCTTGACCCTGTGTAATTGAGCAATCACAAATTGCTCTTCCAAACTCTCTCCTCCCTCTGAGTTGGTCTTTTGGCTGCACCGCGTATGTACGCGGTGTATGCCGTTAAATGGCACATGTCATTGCGAGGCGGTGCTCCTCCGCCGAAGCCATCTCCAACATTATGAGGGAGTTTGCTTCGGGGAAAGCACCCTCGCAACGACATCTATAACCCCTTCAAAAAATCCTTCACACTTTTATCTGCTGGCTTTGCTTTAATTTCCTTCGGTTCTCCCACTTGTTTCAACTCACCATTAATGATCACAGCCACACGGTCTCCGACTCGCGCGGCTTCTTTTAGATTATGGGTCACAAGGATTGTTGTGCGGTGATCTTTCGACAGCACCCTGGATAAATCCTTTATCAATTGCGCCCGTGTTTGCGGATCGACCGCCGAGAACGGCTCATCCATTAAAAGCAATTCGGGATCGAGGACAAAGGCCCGCGCCAAACTGACTCGCTGCGCTTCCCCTCCTGAAAGTTGACCTGCCCGCCGCCCGAGCAGTGACTCTACGCCCATGGCTTTGCTCCACTGAAGAACCTGCTCATGAAAGTTTTTCACGCCCCGAAACTTTAATCCCAGCGCAATATTATCTTCGACAGACATATCCATGAGCAGCGGGTCTTGAAAAACAAAAGCTAATTTGCGGCGATATTCAAG